>CAUQUO010000048.1:0-23725 GCA_963521335.1 uncultured Capnocytophaga sp. | reverse complement strand
CACGTGGCGAGGCGATCGCTCAGCTCAGTAGGGACAATAGAATCCTTCTCAGAGGTTCTTTTATTAAATATTGATACCTTAGTACATTGTCTCTTCAACAATTACTTCTTTATAATCTTCCCAAAATGATTCAAAACACGACATTTTATCATAAAGGAACTCCATTGTAGTCTGCCAAGTATCTTTATTATGTATACATACACCTTGTTGCTCTACATAGATACAACTAATCTCTTTATGATTTTCAAGTATGCAATGTTCTTGATAGATAGCCTCTGGAAGATAATCATTGAGGAGTATGTTTTTCAGTGAAAGCATCTTGTTGTAATATTGCATACGAATTGTAGGATCATTGTCTTCTATAGCGAGTAGTACACGTGCTTTTCGAGTATCAAACAGAAACTTAAAACTGAAATCCTTTATCTTGGTATTGTAGAGAGTCCATTTTCGGGGAAAAGATTTACCAAAGGATATCCAAAAATCTTCACGTAGTTTTTTTGATTCTGACTTTGAGAACAAAACAATTAAATTAAATAATGAATGATAAATATAGTTTCTTTTATAAGGGTATTAGAACTTTATTTGAACAGAAAGTGTAATAGTAGTCTCATCTTTTTGTTCATAAAAGGTGAATTTATAGAATGTAGAACCATCTTTTTCTAATATTCCGCTTTGTTTTTGGATTACATCGAAGGCGCTAAACACCTCAGGAGCTTGTGTAGGGCGTATTTTAAAGCGTAATTCTTGAGTTTGAGTATCTAACAAATCATAACCTTCTTCCGTTTTTTGAGCATATAAAAAAGCTATGGTAGGAGTTGAAGAAACTGATGATGGGGCAGAAATAGTTTTAACTATAGTAGGAGCTTGATATTGTGCCTTAAAGTTAGCTAAATCGGTACCTACAAAAACATTGCGCACAGCTTCTTGATAAGATTTTTTGAATTCTTTTTCTCTACTTTTTCCTATTTGAGAAGTAAAAACGGTTTTATTAGTACAATCAGTAAGTAGTAATTGCACCTTTGAAGTCATTATATTCGATTGATTTTTCACCTCTGCTCTAAGAGCATTGCAGGGGTTTTGTGATAATTCAACAGGGACTTCATTTTCCATATAGGCTGTAAACCCCTGCTTTTCTAACAAGAATTTAGTGAGTATATTCAGCTGATATTGATTATCTTCCTTTTGAAAAGCAAATCGATTAGGTACAATCACATTTTGTGCAAAAGTAGAGAGTGGTAGTAAAGCAATGCTGAGAGATAATAATGTTTTTTTCATTGGTTTTGTTTTTTTATAGGTAATATTACAGTTTATTTTTAGTCTTCGTTGTTTTTCATTCTTGCTTCGAGTTCTGCTTGAAATTCCTCAATTACAGGTTTCATAGTGCTTTCAGGAAGGTCTGAAATACGGATATACATTAACCCATCAACAGAGTTATTGAACAGAGGGTCTACATTAAAGGCTATCACTTTTGCATTCTGTTTGATATATTTCTTAATGAGCACTGGCAAACGCAAATCTCCAGGTTCAAGTTCGTCAATAAGTTTATCAAATTTATTTAAATCAGCCTTACTTTCGTCAAAAATAAAATCTTTATCTTCGTCTTTTAGTTTTACTTTAAATTCCTTTTTGGGGCGCACATATTGTGCAATGTAAGGATCATAGAAGTTTGATTTCATAAACTCTATCATCAGCGACTTCGAAAAGTTAGAAAACTGGTTGCTGATACTCACACTGCCCAACAAAAAGGAGTGTTCAGGGTATCGCAAAGTGGTATGTGCGATCCCCTTCCAAAGAAGAAACAGAGGCATTGGTTTCTGTTGATATTCCGAAATAATGAAAGCACGCCCCATTTCAATGGTTTTGCTCATCATATCGTAGAGTTCAGGCTCAAAACGAAACAAATCGTGGGTATAAAATCCCTCAATACCGTATTTAGGGAAGATTTCAGCTCCTAATCCCATTCTATAGGCTCCTACGAGCTTCTTAGCTTCACAATCCCATAAAAACAAATGGTGATAATAGAGGTCAAACTTATCCAAGTCTGAAGATGCATTAGTACCCTCCCCTACCTCACGGAAAGTGATTTCACGCAATCTTCCTATTTCTTTCATTATATTAGGAATTTCGTTGTAGGGTGCCAAAAAGACTTCATAGTTATTATTTTTAAGTAATCGATAGTCTTTTTCGGTGATTGTTGCAATTTCTTTCTCGATGAGGTCTTGTTGTATAGGGGCTTCTATCTTTTGTGGATTGGATGTACTTTTACTAGATTTCAATACATTGGAAAGGGGCAAGAACTTTTTGTCTTGTTCCAAGGCATTGGCTAAAATATAGGTTTTTTTACGCAAGAACTCAGTATAATCTTCCAAATTGGTATGTTCATCTTGCATCGCAACTGATATAGGTTTTCCTATACGTATATAAATCGTACGTTCTTTTTGGGTGAGAAGCTCTGAGGGGAGCTTAGCTGTACGCAAAGTATCACTAATATTGGCTAAAAAGTAAAATAGTTTGCTGTTTTTGGCATGGAAATATATTGGAATAATAGGTAATTTCACCTTCTTAGCTAGCTTCATTGCAGCTTCTTCCCAAGGTTTGTCTACCATTAGTTGGCCTTCTTTGGTAACCGATACTTCTCCTGCTGGGAAAAGACCTAAAGGTTTACCCTCTTTCAAATGATTAAGAGCGTGTTTGAAACCTAAGATGCTTGATTTTATCTCTTTTTTATCCTCAAACGGATTTACGGGTAGTACATAAGGCGAAAGAGGTGCTATGCGTTGTAAGAGGAAATTGGCCATAATCTTAAAATCAGGGCGTTTTTCAAGCAGAAGTTTGAGCAATAAAATGCCATCTATACCACCTAATGGATGGTTAGAAATTGTAATAAAAGCACCTTCTTTGGGGATATTTTTAAAATCTTCTTCAGGGATTTCAAATTTTATTTCAAATTCGTCTAACAGTTTGTTAAGGAATTCCAATCCTTCAAAGTGCTTAGTTCTATTATAAATAGCATTGAGCTTTGAAAGGCGAAGCAACTTCATCAGTGTCCACCCTCCAAAGGTTCCTATAAAACCTAATTTATCTAAATTGATAGCCTTTGCTACTTCTTTGGCACTTACCAATTCTTTATCTTTCTGCATTCTTATACTCTTTTGGTTGTAACTACTGTTTTTCTCTTTGTATTTGTTTGTTTTTTATCCGTTTTAATCTTGCTATTACTTCATCGCGATAAAGGGCTTTGGAAGCTACTTTGCCTACGGTGAGTCCTTGCACTAAGATAGAAAACAACACTACTATATACGTTATTTGTAATAAAGTTTCTTTAATACCTTCTTTATCGGCAGGGATAGAGAGCACTAAGGCTATTGATACCCCACCACGAATACCTCCCCAAACCATTGTGATGAGAGATCCTTGAGAATAGGAGCTCACCTTTCGCAATATGGTTTGAGCTGGAATATAAATAGCTAAAGCTCGCCCAAGTAAGCACACGATAATAGCGATTCCTCCTAAGAGAAACTGTCCATCTAAGTTTTTAATCAGGAGCATCTCAAAGCCTATAAATAAGAACAATATTGCATTCATTATTTCATCGACAATAGCCCAAAACTTTTCAAGATAGTCTTTATTTTCGGCACTACTTGCTTTCTTGCCTACATTACCTATAAACAGACCTGCTATTACCATTGCTAAAGGGGAAGATACGTGTGAAGCTTTGGCGATGAGAAAGCCCCCCATTACTACTGCCAAAGTAAGTAATACGCTCACGTGATAGTCATCTGCTTTTTTCATCATTTCAGAGGCTAGCCAGCCGAGTAATACCCCAAGGAAAATTCCACCACCAGCTTCTAGTAAAAAGAGCTTACTAATAGTGTTGAACGAAGGCACAAAAGAGGCATCGGTAGCGAGCTTGAGTACTACGGCAAACATTACTACGGCTACCCCATCGTTGAAAAGTGATTCGCCTGTAATTTTAGTTTCGATGCGTTTAGGCACTTTAGCTTGTTTCAGTACGCCCAATACCACAATGGGATCGGTAGGTGAAATAAGGGTACCGAAAAGAAGACAATATACATATGGGATATGAATACCTACCAAAGGGGCAATGTAATACAACAATAGCGATACAAAGAAAGCTGAGAGTACTACACTAATGGTAGCATAGGTGAAAATGGGGAGTTTATATTCTTTTAAATCGGAAATATTAATATGAAGGGCTCCTGCGAAAAGAAGAAAGTTAAGCATTGCACCCATTAGTATTTCAGTGAAGTCAAAGCCTTGCAACAATGACTCAAGGCGGTGGGCAAGCCCTGTAAATATTTCACCTCCGAAAAGACGCACACCTACTGATACCATCATTGCTATGACCATAATTCCAATGGTCATAGGTAGTTTCACGTAGCGTACATTCATATAAGAGAAGAGAGCCGCCAGCACAATAATCACTGAAAAAGCGTAATATAACTCCATAAAATTAATTTTATTTTGGGCAAAGATACAAAATATTAGCAAATTAGCAAATTAGTAAATTTGTAAATTTGCTAATTTGCCAATCTTTTCTGTCGTTGTTCTGAGAGTTCTGAGAAGTTAAAACGCAGTGCAGGTGTCTGATATTCAATCTCTCCAGTATTAATAGCGCGGAGTATTATTTCTTCTATCCAATAATCTTCTTCAATATTGACGGGGTCGTAACCTTTTTTGAGAGAGAGGTCGTATAGCCAAGCGGTATTATTATACCAGAAAGCTGTCCAGCCGTTGCGCATATTTTTTACTAAATCGTATGCTATTTGACCTGTTTGCCGGTGGATAAGTTTAATGAGTATACGCCCTTGTGAACGTGAGAGTTTTTTGAGTTCATCAGTAAAGTGCTCTTCGAGGTATTTTTGAGTACGTTTGACGTAGATACGTTTTTGTTTGTTATTGTGCATTGTATCCATTGTATGTTTCATTGCATACAAACGGTCGGCTGCCATTTTAGCATATGGATAGACTCGTTTTACCCGATTGCGAAGTAGTAAGTAGCGTTTTTGAGCTTCTAAATCGGTAAAGGTGCGTTCTTTTGCGAAGAGGTTTATTTCAGAAAGTTGAATGGTATCTCCGGAATAGAATTGCTGGTCGAAGACATAAATTGTATCGCGGGTTTGTGCTTGTAATGAGGGATAGCTGAGGGGTATAATGTATAGAATAAAGAATAAAAGATTAGGAACTATATAACGGCTCATTGTGATTTTAATATTTATATTAGACTTTATGAAAGTATCTATACAAAAATTATTCCATTACTTCCCTAAGACAGCCATTTTGATAGCGGTGATAGCTGCTTCGACGCCTTTGTTGCCGAGCTTTCCTCCACTACGGTCGAGTGATTGTTGAAGGTTATTATCTGTGAGTACGCAGAAGATAACAGGCACAGCACTTTGAGTAGCATTCAGCTGGGCAATTCCTTGTGTAACTCCTTGGCATACAAAATCGAAGTGTTTTGTTTCGCCTTGTATAACACATCCTATGACGATGATAGCATCGATTTGCTGGGTATCGAGCATTCGTTTGGCAGCGTGTATCAATTCAAAGCTACCGGGCACTTCCCAAAGAAGGATATTGGGGTCTATTGCACCACAATCTTTGAGGGTTTCAATGGCACCATTGCGCATTCCGTAGGTTACTTGCTGGTTCCACTGAGAAGTAATAATCCCAAAGCGAAGGGCTTTCGCATTTGGGATTGTATTTTTGTCGTATTGAGATAAGTTTTTATTTTCTGTTGCCATTTTTTTAGGTGAGAGGTAATAAGAGGCAAAAATAATTATTGACTAATTTTACCAATAAAGATATCGATAGTACGTGCCTGCTCAGAGGTAGGGTATTCATTTTTGATGCGCTCGTAGTATTTAAGTGCATCTTGGTTTTTCCCTTGTAGAGAGGCTGCTATCCCTGCTTTTTTAAGATAGATAGGTGTTACGAAATCGTTATTGCTATGTTCAAAAGCCTTGATATAGTAGTTGAGTGCTTCGGTATTATTTTTTTGTTGTAGGTAGGCATCTCCTATATTACCATAGGCTAGAGCTCCGAAGATATCATCATCGGCGTCGAACTCTTTAAGGTGTTTGATAGCGTTATTATAATCGCCTATACGCATATAAGACATTCCCATACCGTACTGGGCGAGGTTGGCGGCTTTGGTACCACTGTATTTTTCGGCAATTTGTTTGTAGCCATATTTTCCTTTTCCTCCGTTGATAGCTACTTTGAAAAGGGAGTCTTGAGCTTTAGCATCAGTAGCTTGCATAGCTTCATCGAAGAATTGTTGCGCAAAGAATAGTTCATTGGCTGCGTTTTTCTCGTTAGGAGCTTTTACAAATTGTTGATAGAGCAAGTAGCCTAATCCTAAGACTGCAATGGCAGCGAGGGTAATGATGATAGTTTTCTGATTGCGTTTTACCCAATCTTCGGTGCGGGTAGCTCCTGCATCGAGGGCGTCAAACACCTCGGCAGTTGTGCTTTCTTGGTGTAATTGGGCTGTTTCTTGCACTTCATTAAGTGCTTCGGTATCTCTGTGTCTATTAGGTCGGTTGTTGTTCTTTTTGTAAGTTGCCATATATAATTTTCATTAAAGTTCGGCAAAAGTACAACTTTTATTTTAAATAGAAAGCAAAAGGGTAAAAAATAATTACAAAATAATAAGGGTTACCCTTTTTGAGAGTAACCCTTAGCCTTTGCTATAAGATTGTTAAATTTGTTCGTTTAGATATGCTTTGAGCATCCACAGTGTTTTTTCTTGTCCTGATATAAAGTCACTTATCAGTGAGTTTGTTCCTTCGTCTTCTATTTCGGCTGAGAAAGAGAGGAGTTCTCTTTCTAATGGAAGGAGAGTGCTGATAGTGTCTACGATGAGGCGTACAGTTTTGTCGTCATCAAAGATATTTTCTCCTACAGGCACTTTACTATTTTTTACGTAGCTTTCGAGAGTGTGGAAAGGTATGCCACCGAGGGTGAGAATACGCTCTGCAATTTCGTCTACTTGTTCTTGTGCGGTGGTGTAGAGTTCTTCGAATTTTATATGAAGTTCAAAGAAGCGTTTTCCTTTGATATTCCAATGTACACCGCGTAGGTTTTGGTAGTATGTTTGGTAGTTGGCAAGCAATACATTTAGTAAGCTAATTTCTTTTTCTACTTTGGCTTTATCAAGCCCTAAAATGTTTAGACTCATATTAATTTGTTTTAAATTTCACGATGCAAAAGTAGTATTTTTTTGAAGAAGAGATTTGATTATAAAATAGATTTTTCTTATGCTAATATAAATGATAAATAAAATATAATGATAAATCTTGTATTATTTATCATTAATGTTTAATGATTAGTATTTAATGAATTGGAAGAATGGAGAAATACTAATTTTTTGGTTTTTTGTAGTATATTTTTCTGCAAATATTCATTTTTATAGTTTTTTATACTTTTGAGGTGGGTAAGGGGTAGGTATACTGTGGGTATAGGGTAGGTATAAGTGAGGTATAGGGAAGGGGTGGGAGAAAAATTTTCTGTTTTAAAAAAAAATTGTACCTTTGTCGCCACATTAAAAAATATAAACGATGAAAAGAACATTTTTATTAGCAATTATTACTCTTAGTTTGTTTTCTTGTAAAAAGGAAGACAATAACAATGAAACTGCTTATAATGGTGCTTTCCCTAAAACTATTGTTTCTGAAGTTGCAGGTAGTGTAGGGACTGTTAAGACTACTGAGGTTTACACTGTTGATAGTGAGAATAGAATTACTTTTTTTACTAGAAAAGTAGTTGATAACAATACTCCTACTACTGATGAAGCTTATACTATTAATTATAATGGGAATGCGATTAATTCTATTGTTATCAAAAATAACTCTCAGAGCAATAAAGACTATACTTATACTTTTAGTTATAATAATGGGTTGGTACAATCTATTAGCCGTAATGACAACAATTTGAAGATAAGTTATGACTATGCTGACGGGAAGGTAAGCACTAAGACGGTAGAGTTTGGAGGTGATAAAAGAACTTTCAGCTATAGTTATAGTTCTAACAAAATAGAGATGATTTCTCGACAAATAGGAGTTTCACAAAATGATCGTTTTACTTATATTCTTAATACAGATGGCACTGTGGCTTCTTTAGAGAAGGTGGTTTATATTAACGATACGCCTAATAATGCTACAAAAGGTAGTTGCAGTTATAGTTATGATGATAAAGTTAATATTTTTAGCCGTGATGTATTTAAGTATTTAGCTGAAATAGAATGTGTTAAATATTACAATTTTTATGGAAGTCATCAAAATGACCCTTTACTAAAAGTAGCTAAGCATAATATCATCAATTATACTAAGAATCTTTTCAACAACACTCACGCGGATTATCAGGATTTAGAAAATGCTAGTCGTTCTTTTTCTTATGAATGGAACAGCGACAACACTCCTAAGTCGATGGAATATAAGAAGGGGAATGTAAAGAAGGGTAAATTCAGTTATACCTATTAAAAGAAAAAACCGATGAACTTTATTGATTATCTTCTTTCGGCAGTACTGATGCTTATCACTTTTGCGATAGGTAGTTCATTGCGTTTTGCTGATTTTGAAAATATATTCAAGAAATCTAAGCCTCTATATTTGGGGCTTTTCTTGCAAATGGTTTTCTTGCCTATTTGCGCTTTTATTATTGCTGAATTAGCAAATCTTACTCCTGCCGAAAAAGTAGGTCTCATCATCGTTGCGATATGCCCTGGCGGAACTACTTCCAATTTTATTAGCTATCTCATCAAAGCTGATACGGCTTTGGCTGTGGCGCTTACGGCTATCAATAGCCTGCTCATTCTGCTTACTATTCCACTGCTTTCTAATTGGGCAGTAGCGGTCTTTATGGGGGGGCATACTGAGGTTTCTTTGCCTATCCTTAATATGGTTGCAGAAGTAGCCAAAATCATTATCATTCCAGCATTGTTGGGGTTATTCTTCAACCGTTTTTTCCCTAATATAGCTCTTAAAATCCGTTTTCCTTTAAAGGTTATCAATACGATATTATTAGGTATTGTGTTTTTTATTAAATTCTTTGGTGATAAACAATCGGGGGGGAGTGGTATTTCGGTAGACGAGATAATTCGTCTTTTGCCCGCTACCTTGCTAATGCATCTTAGTGCAATGATGCTCAGTTATTTCATTGCTTTAAAAACTTTTAAACTTTCTGGTGTACAAGCTACGACTATCAGTATAGAAGTGGGTTTGCAAAATACAGCTTTGGCTATATTGGTGGCAGGGACTCTCATCGGTAATACCGATATGACCAAACCTGCTCTTGTCTATGCTATTTTTTCTTTCTTTACTACTTTTGCTTTTGCCCTTATCACCATCAGACTAAAAAGATAACTCTACAACTGATAAATAAAAAAGCGCGATGTTTATCATTCAAAACATCGCGTTTTTTCTTACCTCTTATCTCTTAGCTCTTAGCTATTTACTTGTTAGCTAATAAGTAAATGACCGCCATTCTAATGGCTACTCCGTTTTCTACTTGCTGTAAGATGATTGATTGGTTGCTATCCGCTACTTCGCTGGTGATTTCTACCCCTCTATTGATAGGACCTGGGTGCATAATTACAATTTCTTTATCGAGGCTTTCTAAGATTTCTTTAGTAAGCCCATATTGTTGTACATACTCTCGTGTAGAAGGGAAGTAGCTGATGTCGAGGCGTTCATTTTGGATGCGTAACATATTGGCTACATCACACCAGTTGAGGGCTTTGCGGAGGTTGGTCTCTACTGCTACGCCTAATTGATGTATATATTTAGGGATAAGCGTTTGAGGACCGCATACCATCACTTCGGCGCCTTGCTTCTGGAGGGCAAAGATATTGGAAAGTGCCACGCGAGAGTGAAGGATATCGCCTACTATCACAACCTTTTTACCGGCTACTTGCCCTAAGCGTTCTCGTATAGAATAGGAGTCTAAAAGGGCTTGAGTAGGGTGCTCGTGTGCCCCGTCGCCAGCATTTACGATAGATGCTTTCACGTGCTGAGAGAGAAATACTCCTGCACCAGGGTTAGGGTGTCGCATCACTACCATATCTACTTTCATTGAGAGGATATTGTTTACAGTATCTACTAAGGTTTCTCCTTTGGTTACCGATGATTGCGATGCTGAGAAGTTTATAACATCGGCAGAAAGACGTTTTTCCGCCAATTCAAATGAGAGGCGTGTACGAGTACTATTCTCAAAGAAGAGGTTGGCAATAGTGATATCGCGCAAAGAAGGTACTTTTTTTATAGGGCGATTGATAACTTCCTTAAAATGATCGGCTGTTTCAAATATCAATTGTATATCTTTTTCGGTAATATACTTTATGCCCAAAAGATGATCAACACTCAATGTACTCATTTTATATTCTTTTTAAGTAGTTATGCAAAAGTAGTAATATTTTATGAAGTTACAAAATTTAGAGACAAGCCAATGTGCTATTTAATGTATAAAAAGCCTTTTTGGGTTTGTTGTGCTCCATCTTTATAATAAGTAACAATATAAAAATAAGTACCTGCAAGCATTTTACTTTTGTTCATATGCTGTACATTAGGATAGCCTCTAAAGACTTCGCCTTGCTCTCCATAATTATTGTTCTCATATACTTTGAGTCCCATTTCATCAAAGATGAGAACGCTAATGGGGTGGGTTGTATCGGCATTTTCTATTGCAAAATAGTTTTGCGAGTTAGAGCTAGATACAGCATTGTAGATAATTGTTGTTTTTTTGGTTGAGTTAGGTTGTGGCTGGGGTTGAGGTTGAGGTTGGGGTTGGGATTGTGGCTGTGGTTGGGGTTGTGGCTGGGGTTGAGGTTGTGGATTTTGAGCATTAGGATCCACAGTGATTACTTGTTCATAACGGTTTTCGTTATGAGCGCTATCTTCTACGAACCACACGTAGCGTGTTATTTTTTTACCGTCTTTTTCTTCATTGCTTTGGCTAGATGCTACTTGTAAAGTTCCATCACAATTATCGATTGCTGTGAGGTTTTCTTTTACAGGTACATCGGCTTCGCTCTTTACGGTCATACTTGGCGGATAAGACGAGAGTACTGGTTTTTGAGTGTCTTTAAGGAAAATTTGTTGGGTATGCCGAATAGGCAATGCATTATCAGCATAGGCTATCCAAGAGCGAGTGAGTTTATAAGCTTTTTTATCTCCTTCAGTCATTTCTTCTTCATAATCTATGCGAATGTTTTCGGCTCCCTCTGCTTTTACGGTAGCTTTGGCAGGGATATCGCCTCGACATTGTACGTGTTTATCCTCAGGAAGAGGTGCTACAAAACGCAAGGTTTTAGTAGGCGCTTCTTTTTCGTAATAGATAAATTGCTGTGCTGTAGCAGAATAGTCGCATTTATCTTTTGCTACCCATTTGCGCAATAAATAGGTAGTATGGTCTTCTTCTGAAAAAGTTACCTCAGCTTTTTTATTAGCACCACAATGATGAGATTCGGCGGTAACGTTAGGTTTTTCGGGAATAGCATTCTTTTTAACAGTTATCACAGGCTCAGGCAAATTCTTAAAGGTAATATCAGGACTGTGCATATCCAAATAGGCAGGGGTATCACTACTCACAGCATAAGCGATATGGTTGAGTACTTCTATTTTAAAGATTCCTTCTACAAAAAGAGTACCTCCATTCCAACCCTTAGCTTGTGTAGGAAAAATAACAGTAGCTTTGCCATTGTTAGGAATTCCATCAGCCAACACATATTTATAACTCTTTCCATAATCGTCTGAAAAGAGAATGCGTACCTTACTATCTTCACCAAAGATATTTTTATCAACTTGCCAATTGATAGTTACTTCTTTACCTCGTTTAAAATATCTACTACTTTTGCTTATGGTGGTTATCTTAAAAGGCGTACCTCCTACTATATTTACTTTGGTTTCATATACATCATAGAGTGGTACGTGGGGTTTGCCATTTTTATAAGCTCCTACTTTGCCATCACATACGCCCAACCAAAAAGTAAATTCTCCTGTTTCTCCGGGCTTCGTAAATTTATAATCTACAGCTTTCCATTCATTGCTTTTGTTCTTTTTATAAGGCTGATAAAACTCTATATGGTTGCTCTCAGTAGGTCTGTTAGAAGGAAAACGTGCTTTGCCAAATATCTTAAAGTCAGCTTGGTGTGCCATATAAAGTAGCGGGTCTCCATCAGGGTCGCTGGCTTCTATATTGAATTGAAAGTAAGTATTTTTGGGGAGTTTGTATTCCTTTTTCAAAGTAGAACGCTGGATTACAGGGGCACGATTAGTAGAAACTTCACCATAGGGGATATTGTCCTGTGGCAAGCCTACCAACTGTGTACGGGCTTTATCGCTATAATAGGCATCGTGCAAATTGGTACGGTTGCGGATGGTGTATATAGAAGGGAGTGAAAAATATGTGTCGTTAGGGTCATTAATGTAACTCATTATTGAGTTCCCTCTATCGGGTTCGGTAAACGAAGATGCAGTTGCTCCTCCTATGGTAAAGGTGTGTGCAGAGCCTAATAAGTGTCCTAATTCGTGAAGGATGATATAAAACTCGTGATTAGCAATACAGCCTCCTTTTAGTTTCCCTGTAATTTCTCCTAAATGTGCCAATCCGCGATTGTCTTTGTATACTGAAAATACTATACCCGCATCATAGTTTTCTTCACCTATCAAGCTGTTAAAATCACCTGTAGCTCTCTCAACTACCGTTCTTACTGAGGGACGGTCATACACTTCTTTTTCTTTAGTGGTAATAATAAGACGTGGGTCGTTTACCAATTCAAACTGACAACCTATCTCTCTGCCACATACCTCATTAAGTCCTGCTTGCACTTTTGTCATAAATTCTTTTACCTTATTCATATCACTGCGACAATGTCCTATGTAAAAACTGTAATCGATGAGCATTGCCAAACGATAGGTCCTCAGTACATTGGTATTGTAAAGCACTCTTTTGTCGTCTGACGGAAGTGCCTCTTCGTGCAGTATGGCACCACGTGCAGTCATCGCATTAGTAGCTCCAAGTGGCATAGGTAGTCTTTGGGAAGTGGGCGTTGTAGCTTGAGAGCATTGCCCATCGGCGCAAGTGCCACAAGTGAAGTGCTCTTTATCGGTTATAACTTTGAGTATTCCGTTTTCAGTGTTGATGAAATAAGAATGACCTTCGTGCCATACTTCTCCCGATAGGGTAGTTTTATTCATTGAGAGCATTCCTGCAAAATTGCCATTATGATAGGCCACAAAAGTGCGAAAACCTTCTTGGGCAAGGCTGTTGGGGCGTGCTTGCCAGTCGAGCGATATAGATTTTCCTTTGATAGGAACATTCCATTGTACTGAGGTGTTTGTACCGAATAGGCGTATCACCTCAGTAGCTTTTTGTTGTGCATTTATGGTGCTTGCTACCAAGAAGCAGAGTAGTAAAAGTCGTGATATTTTCATTTGTTGTTAGTGTTTAGTGTTGGGTAAATTTTCCAATTATCTTACATACAAGAACCCTTTTTGGGTCTGCTGTTGCCCATCTTTATAATAGGTAACAATATAAAAATAAGTACCCGCAAGAGCTTTGCTCCTATTCATATTCTGTACATTAGGATAGCCTCTAAAGACTTCTCCGTTTTTGCCGTAATTGCTGTTCTCGTATACTTTGAGTCCCATTTCATCAAAGATGAGCACCGAGATAGAATGGTTGTCATCTGTATTTTCTATCCTGAAATAGTTCTCGGGGTTAGAAATGGAGACACCATTATATATAATAGGTGATTGAGACGGAGTGGATGGTACTGACGGGTCGGGGTTGGGTTGGGGTGTTGGTTTAGGTTGTGGCGTTGGCTGTGGTTGGGGTTGTGGGGCTGGTTGTGGCTGTGGCTGAGGGGTTGGCTTGGGTTGTGGACTCGGCTGAGGATTAGGCTGTGGGGCCGGTTGTGGCTCAGGGTCAGGAGTAGCTTCTGGTTTTGTAGGGTCTTTTTGTATCATAAAGCCCCCTACGTGGTAAGGCCTTGTACAAGACAATGCATAAGCCAAACCATCAATCACTTCTATCTTGATGATGCCTTGTCCTCTTTGTTTGCCAAAATATCCGTGCGTTGTGCCTACAGAAATATTAGGTAGTACTACCTCACAAGCTCCATTGTTAGGTGCTTCTTTTTTCAATACATATTTATAAGTTTTACCAGAGTCGGTCGAAAGAAGAATACGCACCTTGCTATCCTTGCCAAAAATAGCCTCATCTACCTGCCAATGAAGCGAAAGTGCCTGTCCTCCTTTGTAGGTCTTGTTTTGTTCCCAACTGCCATTATCGAAGTTTTGTATTTGAAAAACTTTACCTTTGGCTATTTTCACTTGCACCTCTTCTACATCGTATTTCACTACGTGGTTGTTATCGCTTTTGTTATGATCGGCGGCTGCCAACCAAAAGGTGAAAGTGCCTTCTTTGTAAGAATCGGCAGCTCCTATAGGTACAAAGGTATTGCGTTCACTTTCAAACCAAGTAGTTTCAAAACGTATATTACCATCAGATTTTCCTTTGTAGGTCATAAAACGCGCGTTAGATTTGGTAGAGTGAAAACGCCTATCAGCGGGGTGTGCCATATAAGTAAGCGCATCGCCCTCAGGGTCGGTAGCGTTCAGATAGAATTGAAAATATGTTTCTTCTGGGATAGTGTAGGTTTTCTTAAGATGTGTTCTATCAAGCACTGGAGGGCGGTTGTTGCTCTTTACCCCATAAACAAGGTTAGAGCCTGTACCCTCTACACGCTTGCCTGCTTCTTGGGTGCGCGCTTCATCGGCGTAATAAGCCATTGAGTTACCCAAAAACTTGCGTATCTCTTGCAGACTTACGAGCGAAAAGAAATCACGCGGGTACTCGTGTCCATAACTCATAATTGATTGACCCGATCCTGTTTCGGTTTTACTAGAATACTGTCCTCCGTTAGAGAACGTATGGTCTGAGCCAAACATATGCCCTATTTCGTGGGCAATGGTAGAAGGTTTTACAGGGCGCGCTGCCGCGTTAGCTTTGTTATGTTGCTCATAAGCAGCATAGACCATCGCCAAGCCATTGTATTTTTCGCGATAATCGGTGAGGATAATTGCTATATCGTATTTGTTTTTATCGTAACGTTTGTTAAGTGTGATAGTGCCGTTGTTTACCACTTCATTAGCAGCTTCCCTTCTGCGGAATAAATGATTTTCTTCAGTAGTAAAAATAAGTGCCTCATCGTCTACCAAAGTAAAATCCACCCCCACATCATTGCGATATAACTCATTCATAAAGGCAATGGTGGCATACCAAAACGCTTTGATTTTATGTATATCTCTATTGAAATATGTCGAATTGTAAATGCTGTAATCCACCGGTATTGCCAAACGGTAGTGCCTAAATACACCATCGGTGTGGATGAGCGCTTTAGGATAAAGTGAATTGTAAATCTCGGGTTGCTCGATAGGGGGGTCGTTCTTATCTTCATTGCCTTCGGGAAAGAGATTGCGTGCATAGCGCCTTTTCTTTGCCGAAACCTGCCTACCACAATCGTGTTCATCGGTTACTGCCTCAACGGTGAGCATTCCTTGGGGAGAAGTTCCCAATACATAAGACTTCCCTCTGTAGAAAATTTCACCGCTCAACTGCTGTTTGTCAAAGCTGATGACGCCTACAAAATGTTCTTGGTAATAACCTACAAACGTGCGAAATCCATTATTAGAGGTTGTGCGCGCTTGCCATTGTACAAGTATAGAAGGTGTATTAGGAATAGGAGGTGCCCATTCTACGGAAGAATTTGTAGCAAAAAGAGCTATAATACTTTTGATGTTAGTTTGTGCATTGGCTACTTCTATGCTTAGGCATAGCCAAAGTAAGTAGTGTAGTAGATGTTTCATTAGTTTGGTTTTAAAAAACGGTGCAAAGGTACGAAACAATTAACAATTAGCAAGGGAAAATTAACATTTTTTAGCTAACTCCAGAAAATCATTAAACAGAAAATTTTTCTCCTACCCCCTCACCACATCTCAAGTATACCTACAGTATACCCACACTATACCTACCCCCTACCCTTCCTAAAAGTAAAAAATACTACAAAAATCCATTTTCGCAGAAAAATAAACTACAAAACCTTTAAAATTTAGAATTTCTTCATTACTCCCATAATTGCCCATGCGGCTCGCACCCTCAACGGAGCTTTTAAATGCAAATGCCATAACCTTGCCCCTGTCAATTTCTTTTTATATCTTTGCATTTGTAAACTAAAAATAATGAGTGTATTTTTCTAATTGACAAATTGGCCAATTGGCAAATTATTTGTATCTTTGCCCTGTTTAATTAACAACCTTAATAAAAATGTATCCAATAAAATTTAAACCAATCCTCAAAGAACGCCTTTGGGGAGGCACTAAACTAAAAACATTATTCAACAAACCTATTGAAAGTGATATTACAGGCGAAAGCTGGGAAGTATCAGGAGTACCAGGCGATATCTCTGTAGTAGCCAATGGAGCTCTTGAAGGTAAAAGTCTCCAAGAACTCATTGATTTATACCCTAATGAACTGCTCGGCAAACACGTACACCAGCGTTTTGGTCGCGATTTCCCTATCCTTATTAAATTTATAGATGCACGCGAAGACCTTTCTATACAAGTGCATCCTAACGATAAATTAGCAAAAGAACGCCACAATTCTTTTGGTAAAACCGAAATGTGGTATGTGCTCCACGCTGATGCAGGTGCTGAATTGATTGTAGGCTTCAACAAATCAGTAACCAAAGAGGAGTATCAACAGCATTTAGACAATGGTACGCTTACCGATATTCTCAACTACGAAAAAGTGAAAGATGGCGATACTTTCTTTATCAACACGGGCAAAGTACACGCCATAGGTAAGGGAATTATCATTGCCGAAATACAACAAACCAGCGATATTACTTACCGCGTGTACGACTTCAACAGAAGGGATAAAAATGGCAATCTGCGCGAATTGCATACTGAACTCGCTCTCGATGCAATCGACTATGAGAAGAAAGACGACTTTAAAGTGCAGTACTCTCAAAATGTTAATGAGGTGAACAAAGTGGTGAATTGCCCTTATTTTATTACTAATTTATTGCCACTTACAGCTGGTTTTGAGAAGTTGCTTACTCAAGATGATTCTTTCCATATCTATATGTGCGTAAAAGGTGAAGGTATAATAGGTGATGGCACTACCGAATTGCCTATCAAACAAGGTGAAACCGTGCTTTTCCCTGCTTCTTGCCACAAATTAGAGGTAAAAACCAAAGGAATGGATTTATTAGAAGTGTTTATTTAGAAATTAGCTGTAAGCACTAAAACTAGTATTCACTAACCCTTTACCTAATTATGAATTTACCAAAATATGATATCATTCCTGATAAAGACCCATACACATTTAATTTTATCAGTGAAGGAAAAAATGGAACTATTCAAAAAGTTGTTTTCTACCAAGAAATAGAACCTGCTGGGGTATTCAATTTAGCTTTAGGAGATAGAAATCCTATCGCAGGAGAAATAGATGATAAAATTGTTACTGATAATGGCGATACTGAAAAAGTATTAGCTACAGTTGTTGCTACTATCTATACTTTTTTAGATGACTTCCCTAATGCTTATATATACGCTGAAGGAAGTACTCATTCGCGAAATAGACTTTACAGAAGAGGGATAACTAAATACCTAACAGAAGCTCTTGAAGATTTTATTATCTATGGATTATTCACTAACAAGAAAATAGAACTTTTTAATCCTAATACTGATTATGTAGGTTTTCTAATTCACCGTAAAATAAAATAGATTATGACAGAAGAAGAAAAAAAAGCTAAAACTAAAAGAATGTGGGATAAGTATCAGATACGTCTTACTTATAAAGAACAAACTGATACTACCACCGACTATGCTAATAGCAAATATTTTGCAGATAAATTGGCAAGAGCCAAAGAAACACTTAAAGGAGTAGATTTTCCTGAAGGTTTCTTCACTTTAACAAACTTACAAACTAACAACTAAAAATATGTATACATCAAGAATTAAGGGATTAGGATTTTACGTCCCTGACAATGTAGTTACTAACGACGACTTATCCAAACTAATGGATACCAGCGATGAATGGATTCAAGAGCGCACTGGTATCAAAGAGCGTCGTCACGCCCTAAAAGGCAGTGATACCACTACCTCAATGGGGGTAAAAGCGAGCTTAAAAGCTATTGAAGCTGCTAAAATCAATAAAGAAGAAATAGACTTTATTGTGTTTGCAACTCTCAGTCCCGACTTTTATTTCCCTGGTTGTGGGGTATTGGTACAGAAAGAATTGGGCTTGCCTAACGTAGGGGCTCTTGATATTCGCAACCAATGTTCGGGTTTTCTTTACGCGCTCTCTGTAGCCGACCAGTATATCAAAACGGGGATGTACAAAAATATCCTTGTGATAGGTGCTGAAACCCAATCGCCCGCACTGGATATGACCACTCGCGGTCGCAATATGGCAGTGCTTTTTGGCGATGGTGCTGGGGCTGCTATCATTTCTCGCTCCGATAACCCCAAACGCGGTATTCTCTCTACTCACTTGCACAGCCAAGGTGAGCACGCCGAGCAATTGGCAATGATAGCCCCTGGGGTAGGTACCAAATGGGTGCCTCAAATATTGGCTGAAAACGACCCTGATGATGTGAGTTATTACCCTAATATGAACGGTCAGTTTGTATTTAAAAATGCTGTAGTGCGCTTTGCCGAAGTGATTGAAGAAGGTCTAAAAGCTAACGGACTTTCTCGCGAAGATATCAATATGTTGATTCCTCACCAAGCTAATTTGCGTATCTCACAATTTGTACAACACCAATTCAAACTCACTGATGAGCAGGTGTTCAACAATATAATGAAATATGGTAACACTACCGCCGCTTCTGTGCCTATTGCTCTTACCGAAGCAGTTCAACAAGGCAAAATCAAGGACGGCGACCTCGTAGTACTCGCTGCCTTTGGTAGTGGTTTCACTTGGGCAAGTGCTATTATAAGATGGTAGCCACAACGTAGCAGATAATAAAAAAGCTGTTGAACATTACAACTTGTTCAACAGCTTTTTTTATCTCCCTGATACCTAACACCTGTCCCCTGACACCTGACACCTAACTCCTAATCTCTAATACAATAGGACAGTGGTCGCTGTGTTTTGCCTCAGGAAGAATAAGCGCACGTTCCATTCGGTTTTCTAAAGGGGCTGATACTAAGTGATAGTCAATCCGCCAACCTTTGTTGTTGTTGCGAGCATTGGCGCGATAGCTCCACCACGAGTACTGATGTGGCTCTTTGTGGAAATAACGAAAACTGTCAATAAAACCACTCTTCATAAACTTGTCTAACCACTCGCGCTCTACGGGCAGAAAGCCTGATACAGTAGCGTTGCGCACGGGGTCGTGTATATCAATTGCCTCGTGACAGATGTTGTAATCACCACAGATAACGAGGTTAGGCACTGTTTGTTTGAGCTTATCAATATACTTTTGGAAATCAGCCATAAAAGTGAGTTTGAAATCCAAACGATCGGGGTTCGTACCTGAGGGCAAATAGAGACTCATTACTGAGAGTGTCTCAAAATCAGCACGAAGCACCCGTCCTTCCTTGTCCATATAGTCAATTCCTGTGCCTACTTCCACGTGCTTAGGTTCGATTTTAGAGAGAATAGCCACCCCACTATAACCTTTCTTTTCGGCACTGTGGTAATATTGGTAAGTATACCCTAATTCGGTAAATACTTCTGTAGGTATTTGGTCTTCAAGGGCTTTTATCTCTTGCAGACATAATACATCGGGGTTGGCACTTTTCAGCCAATCGGCAAAGCCTTTGGTGAGGGCTGCCCTTATGCCATTTACATTGTAACTGATAATCTTCATTAGTAGCCGCTTCCTTTCTCTCCTTTTAAGATAGCAATTCCGTTAGAAGTACCTATGCGTTCCACGCCAAGGTTTACGTATTGCATAGCAGTTTCATAGTCGCGTATACCTCCAGAGGCTTTTACTTTAGCCTTGTGTTGCACACATTCTTTCATCAGTTTTACATCGGCAAGTGTTGCGCCCCCCGTACCAAAGCCGGTAGAAGTTTTTACAAAATCAGCTTTAGCATCAAGAGCTAAACGGCAAGCTAAGCGTTTTTCTTCATCAGTAAGGTAACAAGTTTCGAGGATAACTTTCAGCACGCGGTTTTCACCCACACAGCGTTTAAGAGCGATAATTTCATCCAATACTTGATTGGTTTTCCCTGATTTGAGCCAACCTACATTCAGCACCATATCAATTTCATCAGCACCATCGGCAAGGGCTTCACCTGTTTCAAAATATTTAGCTTTAGCCGACATTGCTCCTAAGGGGAAGCCTACTACGCTACATACCTTGATGTCAGTATTTGTTAAGAATTTTTTAGCGGTTGCTACATAGCCACTATTCACACATACCGAATAAAAATCGTACTCCACAGCCTCTTTACAAAGAGTTTCAATCTCGCTAATGGTAGCTGTAGCTTTTAGAAGCGTGTGGTCAATGAGTTTGTTTAATTCCATAGTTTTTTTAGTTAAGAGGTAAGAAGTAAGAGGTAAGAGATAAGTATGATACTAATTTCTAACTTCTAACTCCTAATTCCTATTTTAATATATTCTTGTTGATTGTAATTTTCTTTAAATGTTAATATGTTTCATTTATTTAAAACTCTTTTCTATTTCATCAATAGTAGGTAATGATGATTTTAGATTTTCAGGTAATATATTAGTAAGCTCAAACTGACTCACTCCTATAGGTTTATTGATGTCACGCAAGGCAAATTCTACTTCCAAGTTATCTTTTGTTCTGCAGAGCAATATACCTAAAGTAGGATTATCTGTTTCTTCTTTTACAAAACTATCTACTGCTGAGAGGTAGTAATTGAGTTTGCCCGCATATTCAGGTTCGAAAGATGTATTTTTTAGTTCAATCACTATATAACACTTTAATTTAGTATGATAGAACAACAAATCGAGATAGTTATCTCTATTGCCTACTTGTAAATGGAATTGTCGCCCTATAAAAGCAAAACCTTTACCCAATTCTAATAAGAATTTTTCAATATGTACAAGCATTTGCTTTTCTATATCGCGCTCATTAAAATCTTCTGCTAACTGCAAAAAGTCAAACACATAAGGATCTTTGAGGGTTTGTTTGGCTAAATCCGACATAGGTGCTGGCAATGTTGTTTCAAAATTAGTAACCGATTTTCCTATTCTATGATACAACGCCGATTTTATTTGCAAAGCCAACACATCTCGACTCCAATTATTTTCTATTGTTTTTTTTATATAGAAAAGCACCTCATCAAGAGCTTTTACTTTTGAAATAATCTCTACAATATGTCGCCAAGGAATTTGTGCTACAAACTTCCCTACAAATTGCCGTTGTATAGTTTTTATTTCCTCTGCTGGCAATTCATCACCAGCGTGGTGATGAATGAGCTCTTGGGTGGAGAAATATTCATAGAATAGCTTCATATATCGCAGGTTGGTAACTGAAAAGCCTTTTATATCAGGAAATTCTCTTGATAAGTCTTTAGAAAGTGTTTCCAGTGTTTTGTTACCCCATTGTTGCTTTTTCAAGGCTTCAGCTATATTTTGTCCTAAATCCCAATAAAATAAAATAAGTTCTTTATTGGCGGCTATAGCTACTTTTATTTGGGCAGTACGCACTTGATTCTTAATCTCCTCAAGCCAATTTTTATAATTATAGGTAGTAACTTTTTCCATATTTTCAAACTGTTTATCAGTGTTTTACAATTCATCACCACGCTGGTGATGAATTGAGGTTGTTATTTGATTTTTATCTTGATATACATTCGCTGTTTGTTAGGATTATTATGCTCGTCAAAAAAGTTTGGGATAACATTCATCGGGGCGTATAAGAAACCATTTTTACTAAAAAAGATGGGGTCTTTATCAAAATCATAAGCTGCCCACCATTTTATGTCTTCATTTACTAAAGTTTCAATCACAAATGGTTTTATGCTTTTTATGCGATACAAAGAAATCGTTCCCACTAAATCCTCATAAGCTCTCCCTATTGTAATGATATACTTCTTGTCGGGAGAGATAAAGGGAAAACGCTTAAAATCAGTTTGCTTACCAGTGGTTTTATCTATAAAAATATAAGCATAAAAATCTCCAGAATCTTCAAAAACTAAATATTGATTGAGAACAGGAACATTCCCTACATAAGCATAGGTTGTAGAAAAAGGATCTTCAACACTATCAGACTGGTCTTTTAGATAAACTGTTTTATGCTCACAAGGGAAGGTAAGTTTGCCATTCTTTTTTACAATTGCAAGGGTGTCTTCTATGAGGAAATCTATCTTATTTCTAAGAGCTTCTTGATATTCTTCATAAGAAATTTGATCTATACTCAGGTATTTAGAAATACTATCATTAGAATTTCCGTTAATATCTACATTTTTTGTAAGATCATCCCCAGTGATTTTAGTTTTCAGGGTATTCCAATCACCTACATCTTTCTTTTTTATATAATCTCCTCTGTCAGTTTTGTAAAACTCATTTCCTTCTACACTTATTTTTATCTTCTCGCCGAAAAGATAATTATCTTCCCGTTCTTCCTTATCAATCACATACAACTCCTTCTGCACTGGCACAAACGCTTCTTCTTGTTGTTGCTTTTCCTCTACTGCAACACTTTCCTCTGCCGGCTGTGTCTTTTGGAAAAGGTTACAACTAGCAAACAAAAGGGTTACGAAAAATATTACAAAATGTTTCATTAGTTATTGTTCATCAATGTTTTACAAATTATCACCAACGTGATGAATTGAGATTGTTATTTGATTTTTATCTTGATATACATTCGCTGTTTGTTAAGTTCTCCTTTACTATCTAAAAAGCTATTTATGGGATTGATAGAAACGTATAAATAACCATTTTTGGAGAAGAAAACATCATTCTCATCTATATTATAAATCTTCCAATTGCTAAGTTCTGCAGTTATAATAGGTTTAGAAACAAAGGGGGTGATACTTTCTATTTTATACAAAGAAAAGCTGTCAGGTTCAGAATAAATTTCTGTTGTTATCATAAAGAGATGTTTCCTATTGGGTGATATAAAGGGCAGATGATCAAAGGTAATTTTTCTTCCCGTTGTTTTATCTATGGTAATCTCTCCATAACCATCTCCTACTTGGCTACTTACTACATATTGATTTAAAGTGTCTATTCTTCCTATATATTCATAACTTTCATCTACTCCACTCAGTTCACCAATAGTATCTTTAAATTTAACAACAGCTTCTTCACAAGCAATACTAAGTATTTTGCCTTTCTTTTGAAAAGTAAGTGTATCTCCAATAAAGAAATCTACCTTATTTTTAATAGCTTTTTGATACTCTTCTTTTGTAATAAGACTGATAGATAAATATGTAGAAAGACTTCCAGAAGTAGAGTTTCTTTGGCTACCTTTCAATATGAAATTAGACTCCTCTAATTCCTCCTGAGTAAGTTTTAATTTCTCATAGTTATCCGCATCTTCTTTTAAAATATATTCTTCTTCATTGCCTTCATTACATTTGTAGAAGTGTTCAGAAACACCTACTACCCATAAAGGTTCTCCATAACTATACTGAGATTCAGCCTTAACATTTATGTCAGGAATTTTATATTTGGTAGCTCCTTCCTTAATCACATACAACTCCTTCTCCAC
>CAUQUO010000047.1:0-23901 GCA_963521335.1 uncultured Capnocytophaga sp. | reverse complement strand
ACTATGGGAAAAACAATCAACATACAAAAAGTTGCCCTTAGGCAAAACGCCCTTTATATTCCTGATACTATGGTCTCACAAAGAGCTATACAGCCAGGTACCTTGGAACTAGTAGCTACCCTACGCCAACATGGTTTTGGGGTTACTGAAGACCTTTTGCATGCTATCAATGGTACTACCAATGAGTATCGTCAGTCTGTTGTCAAAGTGATAAAAAAGGTGCTTCATGTCAATCTTAATTGGGCACCTCTTATCAAAAACTGGGAAGTACCTACAGGCGAGAGTGCGATAGATCATATTATCACAGATTTCTACAATCAGTATCCTGACCTGATAAAATATGATGATGAGTACTCTAGCTATTATTACGATTACTATCAAGACGAAGATGAAAGATATAACGATTCTTACATACCTAAACACGAGCGATTTTTAGCTTGTGGACACTATATTCCTTATGGTACTTTCCCTTTGTGGCGTTATAATGGTTGTCCTTTCTGTGGTACCCCTTTTGAACTTGGAGAAATAGAATATCAAGGACAAGGTAGCAAACTCAAAATCCTCGACCTATGGCGCGAGGCAGAAGCCAACACCTTTTTTCAAAACTTGCTAAGCTCCAAAACCGCCTTGGATGCGACTCAGTCCGATTCCTTTAAGTTGCTACTCCCTTACTTTTCAGTAGCTCCTGAGACTCATATTGGTATGAAGGAGACACTTGTCTTGGTAGTAGATAACTATATTGCTCAGGGCAAGGAGGCGGAAGCGGGTGCTTATTTTAGCTCCCCTACCAATATATTGCGCTATTTGTGGTATAAAAAAACAGGCTTCTTACAGATAATCCCTCCTAAAACAATTGTTGCTAAAAATGCTAAAAACAACCAGCATATAATGCGTCAATTAGATAAGAGTGAGCAAGCTAAAGCTGAAGCAAAACAAGCTCTCAAACTCAAGTACTCTCGTGAGGAATGTGCCCGAGTAGCACGCTGGCTAAATAATTTGTCTCTTTCAGCTGAGAAGGCTTGTGAATTAATGCACCCTAAGCGCGAAATGTGGGTGCGCTTTATTCGTGCCTTGCGTTTAGCCGAGTATAGCAAGAAAAAAGGCTTTGAAAAGCTTGCTACACTATTAGATATTTTCTATCATCAGAAATACGAAGTGTGGCAAGGCAAGGTTCAACAGGCTTACCTAAATGTAGATACTGATACTGTTTTAGAATATCTAAAAGAACGCCCTTCCCAGTTTGCACGTTCGCTATTCGCTACTATGTTATGGGTGGGTGCAGATGATACGATTATCGCCTTCAAAGAAGTAATAGACCAAGTACCTATGCGTTTGCTCTTTACCCTTAATAATTATGCTACTCTTTACTTTACACCACAGGGTACACGCCCTGTAAAAATCATCACAGGTGATTATATAAATGCTCCTAAAAATCAATGGGTAAATTTAGGTTATAACGAAGAGCAATTAGCCCAGATGAAAACAGCTGTAGAAGACCTATGCTTGTGGACAATACGCCGAAAGTTTGCTAAACAACCCAATCCTCATAAAACGATATTTATAGATGAACAGCTGTATCATATCCCTTCGCCTATAGGTGATAGAAGCAATAATATACACGACTTCAATGCAACCCTAATGGGTACGAAATTTCCTTTAGAAGGCAACGAGATACGCCTCTTTATGCAATGGGGGAAAGACTTGCCAGCTCAAGATCTGGATATGGACTTGTCCTGCCATATTATCTTTGACGAAGAATGTAGAATGGAAAATGAGATGTGCTTTTTTGGTAAACTTACCGCTACGGGTTGCCAACACAGTGGTGATATTCGTAGTATTCCTAATAAAGTAGGTACCGCCGAGTATATCAATATCGATGTAAATATCTTGCGCCAAAAGAAAGCTAAGTACGTAACCTTTGTATGCAATGCTTATTCTAATGGGGCACTATCACCTAATTTAGTAGTAGGTTGGATGGATAGTAAGCATAAAATGAAAGTATCTGAGCGTACAGGGGTAGCTTATGACCCTTCTACCGTGATTCATCAGGTGCGTATCGCTCAATCATTACAAAAAGGACTCCTCTTTGGTATCTTAGATGTAGAAGCTAAAGAGATTATTTGGATGGAACTCCCTTTCCAAGGACAGCTTGCTAATGATCTATCTCTCGATACTGTAAAAGCTCTACTCGATAAGTTAAATGCTAAAACTACTATCGGCAACCTGCTAACCCTCAAAGCCGAAGCTCAAGGATTGCAGGTAGTAAGCGATAAAGCTCTCGCCGATGAAGTATATGATATGCAATGGGCAACACAAGGAAATGTAACCACTCTTTTCTGCTAAAATCGATACGTTACAGTGGCATTTATATTACGTGGAGCGCCAGGGAAATTGCGCAAATTGTCATAACCACTTATCCAATAGGTGCGATTTAATATATTATTTATATTGAGTTGCAACTGCACATCTTTCACTTTGTAATACAGCACCCCATTTACTAAGGTATATTCTGGATAAGTAGTAGCAGTAGCACGACGCCCTACTTGCCCAAGGCGCTCCCCTACATAAGTTACTCCTGCCCCTATACCTAAATCTTTAAATATTCCTTTGGGAATGATAAACTTCGTCCATATATTTGCACTGTGTCGAGGGGTGCTTGGGCGTTGTACATCTAGATCTCTGATATTCCCTTCTTCTTTAAGCTTTACAATACGTGCATCGGTATAAGCATAGTTCGCAACTATACTCCAATGAGGATATATACGCCCTGATATGTCCATTTCAAAACCATTCGACTCCTCATCTACCGGCACTCTCCAGTCTGTTTTCCCTGCCTTAGGACTCTGCTCCAAAGAGTTCTCTTGTGTAATCTTAAACACCGATAAAGTCGCACTTAGTCGCTTGCTGAACCATTCTGTCTTTAAGCCTATCTCGTATAATTCACTCTTAACATAATCAAAAGGACCTCCATAACGCTCTGGATCTGATTGTATATTAGCTCCTTGTGGCTGAAATCCCTTTACCCATGTAGAATAAAGATTGATATTCTCAGATGCCTCTACTACCAAACCTACACGAGGTATAAAGGCCTTGGTCTCTTGCTTTACTTCTTTATTTGTCCCTTTATTCAATAACTCTGTAAACCATTCTTGTCGCAACCCTACCAACACTTTTACAATACTGATATCCATCTGCTCCTGTACATATATCCCATGAGAATACTCTTCATAAGGATTTAACACATTTTGACGATAAATATATTTGCTCACATCCTTATACGCATTACCTGTAGCAAGATTTTCTAAATCAAACACAGGCACATTCGTAGTAGGAGTTTGTACCGAACCCGCCAATACATTCGCTGTCGTAGTGTAAGTATTCACTACCTTAGTCTTATCTTTACTCAAATAACCCTGTGCTACAGCTCCAGATGAACCGTATTTTTGCTCAGAAAGCAAATAATCATACCCTATTAGTAATTTATGCTTTACAATCCCAGTTTCAAAGTTAAAATTCAAGTAATTATTAAAACTGTTATTAGAAAAGAAACGCTTCCTCAAATTTACTGTCATCAACACCTTATTAGGGGCTGCATAACGAAAAGCATTCGCCCCATTACCTATTTGCTTATAATATAAATTGGCTTGCGTATGCTCCTGCAAATCCTCTGAATAAGTAGAATTCAAATAAATAGCATTAAATGAAATATTCTCAGTAAACTTATGACTTAGCGCTATCGTAGTATTTAGCGTCTTTTCCTTTAGAAAATCATTAGCAGCGCTCATCGACATCGAGATAGGAGTAGAATACAAATTACCATTGGCAGGAAAAGCTTGCCCTCTATCCAATTTGCCATCAAAATTCTGATATACAAAATCTACATTCAAATGTGTTTTCTCATTCGGAATATATGAAAAAGAAGGTGCTATGATAAGACTCTCAGAGCCTTGTAAATCTCGAAATGAATCTGTTTTTTCATAACCTACATTCAATCGATAAAGCAATGTTTTCTTAGGATTCAAAGGCCCCGTAAAATCCCCATAGGTCTTAAGTGTATTCCAACTACCTACCCCTACCGAAATACTGTTCTGATAACTCAATAGTGGTTTCTTAGTTACACGGTTGATAACTCCCCCTGGTGCAGCATTCCCAAAAAGAGCTGAAGCGGGACCCTTTATCACCTCTACACGCTCTATATTAGCAAGAGACGATTGTTTCCATAAACTTGTTTGAGCACGCATGCCATTCAGTAAATTCCCTGAATTGCGATTGCCCGTAGCTCGAAAACCTCGTATAGAAAAATCATTGTAAGAACTGTATTGGGTCACCCCACTGATATTTTTTACAACCTCATTCACCGTAGTAGCCCCTTGGTCTAAAATAAGCTCTTTAGTAACATACCCCACCGATTGAGGCACTTCTTTTAGAGCTGAAGCTGTTTTGGTACCTATGAATGAATTCGTGTTTTTATAACTGCTCTCCTTCCGCCCAATCACTTCTACTTCCTGTAAAGCTGTTAGCTCTTCCGAAAGTTGCACATCTAAATGGGTGTGAGTGCCACTTGGGTTAGGTGTAATATCAGCACGCACTTTCAAAGGCTGAAAACCAAGATAATTAAATATAATAGTACGCTTCCCTAACGGAATATTATGTAACGTATAAAAACCCTTCTCATCCGTACTACTGCCTATTTGAGAACCCTCCAAAATAACCTCTACTCCCATCATTGGCTCCTTGTTCTCATTCGTTACACGCCCTCGTACATCAGTCGTTTGCTGGGCAAAAATACTAAATAGACCTCCTATTAAAAAGGAAAAATACAAAAATGCTTTCTTCATTTCTATCCTTATTTAAAATTATTCTTTTTAATTTACGGGGGCAAAATTAATAAAATTAATCTAAATAAAAAATATATTCTATATCTAATATATAAATAACTTATACAAACCTTAGAAGAACCTTGGAGAAAGCTTGGAGCCAACTTACAATAACCTAAACATCTCATAAATAAAATAAAAATACTATCTTTGCACCCTTAAATAATTAAATAATGATACACTATTTAAAAGCAGATGCAACCCTTCCACAAACTGAAGGAAATATTATTATCACCCATATTTGTAATGATATAGGTGCTTGGGGAAAAGGCTTTGTTTTAGCACTTTCTAAACGATGGAAAACTCCAGAAAAACAATACAAACAATGGTATAAAGAAGGTGATAATTTTATTTTAGGAGCAGTACAATTTGTTCCTGTAGAAGAAAATATATGGATAGCCAATATCATTGGGCAACATAAAATATATAAAGACGAAAACGGAAATCCACCCATCCGTTACGAAGCAGTAAAAAAAGGATTACAACAAATAGCTGATTTTGCTCGTGAAATAAATGCCAAAGTGCAAATGCCTCGTATAGGTTGCGGTTTGGCAGGAGGCTCTTGGGATAAAATTGAAGCTATTATAGAACAAACCCTCCTAAAAAATAATATCGAAGTATTTGTTTGCGACTTATAACTTATCTCTTACCAAAATTAAATGAACATCAAACTTATCGCAGTAGGCAAAACTGATAATCCTGCTTTACAACAACTTATTGATATGTATGAAAAACGACTTTCGTACTACATCAATTTTGAATTGCAACTCTTGCCCGATATTAAAAATAGTAAATCTCTATCAGAAGAACAACAAAAAGCAAAAGAAGGGGAACTTATACTCAGTAATGTAGTCTCATCTCATCACCTGATACTCTTAGATGAACATGGAAAAGAGTTTACCTCAATAGCTTTCTCCGATGAATTGCAAAAGAAAATGAATGCCGGAATCAAGCAACTTACCTTTTTAATTGGAGGACCTTATGGTTTTTCAAAAGAAGTATACGACCGTGCTAATGGCAAACTATCACTTTCCAAACTTACCTTTTCACACCAAATGATACGCCTATTTTTTGTAGAACAACTTTACCGTGCTTTTACAATTCTTCGTAATGAACCCTATCATCATCAATAAAATTCTGTACCTTTGCACACTTAAAAATAAAAACGATGATTAAAAAACTTTGGCCTCTTGCCATAGGAGGCTTAGCTTTAGGAACAACAGAATTCTTAATAATGGGCTTGTTGCGCGTTATCAGCGAAGATATGGGACTCAACGATGCCCTTACAGGCCGATTTATTTCAGCATACGCCATAGGAGTAGTAGTAGGTGCCCCTACACTCATCGCACTAGCAGCATCCTATAATCCAAAAAAGATTTTACTCTTTTTTATGCTACTCTTCACCCTTTTCAACGGGCTTTCTGCTTTCTCACCTGATTATACCACCTTATTATTAGCACGATTCTTTTCAGGGCTACCTCACGGAGCCTTCTTTGGTGTAGGTGCAATTGTAGCCAAACAATTAGCTCCAAAAGGAAAAGAAGCTTTTGCTATTTCTATTATGTTTGCAGGGCTCACCATTGCCAACTTGTTAATGGTCCCATTGCTCACCTATATAGGCGCGTGGGCTGGCTGGCGTATAGCTATGGGGTGCGTGTCTATATTAGGATTGCTCACTATGTTTTCAGTACTGATGTTTTTACCCGAAGTAGAAAATAAAAGAGACCTCGGAGTGAAGCGCGAAGTGCGTTTATTCTTCAATCCAAAGTCTTTATTAGTGCTTGCTATTACCGCTTTAGGATGTGGCGGACTTTTTGCATGGTTTAGCTATATACAACCTCTGATGATTGAAACAGCTCACATCCACCCCGATATGAAATCAATTGTGATGATTGTAGCAGGATCTGGAATGGTAGTTGGTAATCTCTTTGGAGGCTGGATCACTGATCGTTATTCTCCCATCAAAGCTACTATTTATATCCTATTATTGCTCATTAGTGCGTTGCTGTTAGTATTTTTCTTCTCACACATTCAGCCAGTGGCTTGGACACTTACTTTTATATGTGGAGCAATGGCAATGTCATTAGGTTCACCTTTAAATATGCTTATTTTTCGTTGTGCTCCTCAATCCGAAATGATGGGAGCCGCATTTATGCAAGCTGCTTTTAATATGGCTAATTCAATTGGAGCCTATGTAGGTGGTTTACCTCTGCTATATGGCTTTAGTACCAATTATCCCTCATTAATGGGGGCATTATTAGCAAGTATAGGGTTATTGATTACCTTCTATCTTTGGCGTCTCATTAGATTCTAATTTTTTTACCTTTAAGAAGGATTCGTGTTGTTCAATAGCCATTTCTATTTTAGCTACAATTTCTTCAATTGTATCTTTTTCGTAATCTATTTGCAAAGGCGATTTGATAATCATCGATTGTTGCACTCCTTTCTTTTTGATGTTTATACCCTTTTTATCAAATGAGCGACGGAATCCATCAATTACGATAGGCACTACTAAAGGCTTGTATTGTTTAATGAGGTGTGCAGTGCCTTTGCGGATAGGTTTCCATGGCGAGGTAGTACCCTGCGGGAAGGTAATCACCCAACCATCAGCAAGGGCGATACCTATGTTTTCCACATCAGATTGACGGACTTCTCGATGTATTTCTTTACCTTTTTCGCGCCAAGTTCTGTTTACTGGTATAGCTCCTGCGTAACCTAATATTTTCGGTAGAATCCCTGATTTCATAGTCTCCGAAGCTGCTACATAATAAATGTTGAGTTTGGGATTCCACAGATAACCTATATTATCTAAAGTATTCTTACGCCCTTTAAGACTTGCGTTGAACACGTGAAACATAGCCGTTACATCGGCGAAATAAGTCTGGTGGTTGGATATAAACATCACATTCTGTGGTGGTAATTCTCGAATAATATCCGAACCCTCAATTTTCAGTTGGTTAAAACCATCGTACCTACTATGAGTAAGAATACCAAAAATGCGGATAAGCCATCGTTTTACGAAAAGTGTATGTCCGAAAGGGTCTTTTTTGAATAAAGGCATTGGTCAATTTATAGATTAGGTAATGAGCCAATGAGTTGACATACAAATCAACTCATTGGCTCATTAGTTTAGTTTATTGAAAAATTTTTGCCACTATTGATATAGCGTTCTTTACATTCATGATAAATTTTCACTGCTTCGTTTAGATCACCCCAACCATTGATTGCTACTTTCTTCTTTTCTAAATCTTTATATACACTAAAAAAGTGTTCAATTTCTTTAATAAGATGAGGATTTAGGTCACTTAGATTGTTCATTTTGTTCCAAATAGGGTCAGATATTGGTACACAGATCACTTTTTCATCAGGACCTTTTTCATCGGCCATATGGAAAACGCCTATAGGTTTAACTTCCATTACACATCCAGGGAAAGTAGGTTCTGTAACTAAGACAAGTACATCTAATGGGTCGGAATCTAAAGCTAAAGTTTCAGGTACAAATCCGTAATCGGCAGGATACATCATTGAGGAAAAAATCATACGATCATAACGCACTTTATGAAGGCTAAAATCGTACTCATACTTGTTGCGACTTCCCTTTGGAATTTCAATAAGTACATCAAAGGAAAGTGGTTGTTTTTCTGACATTTCTTTTTTTTTATTAAAATTGGAGGTGCAAAAGTAATAAAAAAAGCGGAAATAGAAAAATAGTATGCTACTTTTTAATTTTTAAGTTGAGAGATCAGAGAGTTTGCTACTAATTTTTTTTCTTACTGGGTTTGATATAGAAATTTTTGTCGCTCAAGATATTAGTAATCATATATTTTCCTTTATTATTTATCTTTAATTGATAATCTACACAAGTTTTTTTCTTTTCCCAGTCAGAGAGTAAAAAACATACTCTATATCTATCATTACCTAAAGAGGTAATTTTTAAACTGCGATTAAGAGTTTTTGCATCATAGTCTTGTGCTTGTATAAAAGGGTCATATCCTGGTGAATCATCTTCACCTATTGTTGAGGAAGGGAATACTTTATTGAACAATTCTTTAGATACATATTTTAAAAATTGTTCTTCTTTCCTTCCTAAATTATCATCATAAACTACTCTGTAAAACTCTTTTAAAGTAGCAATAGCTTTTTGTGTATCACTACTTTCATTTTGGGCTTTTAAAACTATTGTTCCAATAAGGAAAAATAGTATTATAATAACATTTTTAGTTTTCATAGTGTTCTGTATTATCCGTCCCAACCTATATCAGTGATTTCTTTATCGTCAAAATCTATTTCTAACAAATGGTCAGAGGTAAAAATATCTCCTGCCGAGATATGTGCCGAAATCTCTTTACCACCTACCCATATACTACCGCTATATACCTCCAAAGTGTTGTACCAATTATCATCAGCTTGAGGTGTATATTCAGCACAATGCTCATTATAGTAATTAATGAGTGTTGTTTTAGCATCCGAAAGCCATTTTAAATATTCATTTATACTATGCAAACAGCTTTCTAAGGAAGTTTCTTTTTTTATAAAGAATGAAAAATCCTCTCCTGCTACCTCTTTGTTAAAAATCACTACTTTTTTCGTTGAGAGCATATACTCACATTCCGAATCTAAATCTTCTACTTTCTTGAAATCACTAATTTGAAAAGGTTGCTGTTTTTTCTTTGCTTTCAATTTGCGAACATCTTTGATACAAAAAGTATTTTTATGTGTTTTGGCTTTATCTGCTAAAACGGACAATTTGCTTTTTTCCTTATAATTAGTAAGGTCAGCAATGTGTAAGAAAGTCTCATAAGCGGAAAGGTGGTATTCTAATAAAGTATAGGTATCAGCGAGGATACGTTCTTCTTCTTTAGTGCGCTGGTTTTTAGCTTGCAAGTCGTATAACAAGTCGTAAAGAGGGATAGCTCCCTGATGAGAGTTTTCGGCTTTGCGAAAAGCATTAGAAGCATCGATATAGCGTTTTAAAATTTCTGTCATTATATGATTATTTTTCTATTAGTTGTCTCCAAACTGTCTCCAAGCTGTTTCCAAGTTGTTTCTAAGGTTTGTATTAATGAGAGAAACGTTGGATGGCTTCTTCTAATACATCATATACTTTATCTAATTGGGCATCAGTGATGATATAGGGGGGCAGGATATAGAGTATATTGCCGACAGGTCGGAGGATAACCCCTTTGGATATAAAAAAATCGTATAGTTTATTTCTGAAATCTCCATAGTAATCGGTATTTTCGGTAGTTTTTAGGTCGAAAGCTAAAATTACACCTAATGTACGAGCTTTTTCTACAGTTGGATATTTTGCGATGCGAGTTATAAATTCTTGGTGTCGTCGAGCTATACGTTTAAGGTTATTTTGCATTTCATCGCTTTCTAAGATATTAATGGCTTCTAGGGCGATGGCACAACCTGTGGGATTTGCAGTGAAAGTATGTCCGTGAAATAGAGCTTTATTGACATCTTGGCTATAAAATCCGTTGAAAATTTCTTGGGTAGCTGTAGTTACAGCTAAAGGGATAGTACCTCCAGTGAGAGCTTTGGATAGGCACATAATATCGGGTTTATGGGTAAGGTAATCTGAGGCAAAAGTACGTCCTGTACGTCCAAATCCGGTCATTACTTCATCGGCAATAGTGATTACTTTATTGTTTTTTGCAATGCTGATGAGTTCATCTAAGGCTTCGGGCTGGTATATTTGCATTCCAGAAGCACCTTGGACTAAGGCTTCGAAGATAAAGGCGGCGGGCTGGTGTTCGGCGATTACCTCTTTGAGTTTTTTAGTAGCTTCATCACTTCCTTTTTTAGGTAAAGGGATACGAACTACTTTGAGTAAGTGTTCTTTAAAGGCTTCGGTGAAGAAGGAGATGCCAGAGGCAGCCATAGCGGCGAAGGTATCTCCGTGGAAAGCATCTTCAAAAGCGACTATGGTAAAGCGTTTTTCTCCTTTATTGAAGAAGTATTGCAGAGCCATTTTGATAGCTATTTCTACGGCTGTAGAGCCATTGTCGGAAAAGAAGACTTTTTGTTGGTTTTTTGGGAGTATACTTATAAGTTTTTCAGCAAGTTCTACGGCGGGTTGATGAGTAAATCCACCGAATAGTACGTGTTCTAATTGGGTGAGTTGTTTGTAGGCGGCTTGAGCCAATCGTTCGTTGCTATGTCCATAAGGATTTACCCACCAGCTAGCGATAGCATCTATATATTCTTTGCCGTCTTCGCCCCATAGGAGGGCATCTTTTCCTTTAACAATACCTAATGGTTTGGCAGCTGTTTGGTGTTGGGTGTAGGGGTGCCACAAATGTAGTTCGTCTCGTTCTTGTAATGTCATTTTCTTGATTGTATAATGGTTTTTGTTATAATATCTTTTTCTATATTCCAACCTCTTGCGGGGCTATATTCACGTCCGTATAAGATGATTTGCACGTGTAGTTTATTCCATTTATCTTTAGGGAATAGGCGTTTGGCGTCTTTTTCTGTTTGTGTTACAGAGCTTCCATTGGAGAGTTTCCATCGGTGCATTAGTCGATGGATATGAGTATCTACGGGGAAGGTAGGGATTCCAAAGGCTTGTGCTAGTACGACACTAGCGGTTTTATGTCCTACAGAGGGAAGGGATTCTAAGGCTTCAAAGGTTTGAGGGACTTCGCCATTGTACTTATCAATGAGTATTTGTGAAAGTCCATATATACCTTTTGATTTCATTGGAGCGAGGCCTAATGGTTTTATAATTTGAGCGATTTCATCTACGGATAGTAGTACCATATCGTATGGGTTATCAGCTTTAGCGAATAGGGTAGGGGTTATTTGGTTTACCCGAGCATCGGTAGTTTGAGCTGATAGGAGTACGGCTATAAGTAGCGTATAGGGGTCTTTATGTTGTAGGGGTATTTGTATTTCAGGATAGATACTTTCGAGGGTATTAATAATGAAATCTACTTTTTCTGCTTTTTTCATCTTATAAAGGGGATGTTTTTAAAAAAAGAGACTATTTGAAAGATATTAATCTCAAATAGTCTCTTTGTATAGCAAAGAAAAAATGCTATTTTTTCTTAGAAGCTTTTTCAGCTTTAGCGGCATCTTGAGCGGCTTTCATAGCGGCACGAGATACTCTTACTTGGCAAACTACAGTATTATCTGGGTGCATAATTTTGTAGTTATCTTGAGCTAACTTAGTAATGTATAGTTTGTTACCCATTTCTAAGGCTGAGATATCAACAGGGACGAAATCAGGTAGGTTATCAGGTAGGGCTTTAACTTTGAGTTTACGGTTTACTACGCGTAGAGTACCACCAGCCATAATACCAGGTGAAGTACCTTGTATTTGGATAGGCACTTCGATGGTGATTTCTTTGTTTTTGTTGAGTTGGTAGAAGTCGATATGGATAATTTTATCAGTTACGGGGTCGAACTGAATGTCTTGTAGAATGGCGTCGTAAGTTTTACCATTTAATTCAATCGCAGCGGTGTATACGTTTGGAGTGTATACGATGCTTTTAAAAGCGAGTTCGGGTGCTGAAAAATGCAGAACGTTTTCTCCTCCGTATAATACGCAAGGAACCTGTCCAGCATTACGTAGGGCTTTGCTAGCTGCTTTACCCACGCTTTCTCTTTGAGATCCTTTGATTGTAATTGATTTCATTTATTTATAAATAGTTATTAAGTTACGTTTTTTAGTGTTAGGTTTATTACATTATAAATTTAGAGCTGATAGGTTCATTATGGTGTACTCGGTGCATTACATCAGCAAAGAGTTCGGCACAACTAAGTACTTTTATTTTGCTTGAAGGCTGTTTTAGAGGGATGGAATCTGTTACGATAAGTTCTTCTAAAGCAGAGTCTTCAATTCGTTGATAGGCATTACCACTTAATATGGGGTGTGTAGCTACTGCTCTTACACTTATAGCCCCTCTGTCTTTCATTAATTGAGCTGCTTTTACAAGAGTACCAGCTGTATCAACCATATCATCTACGAGTACTACATTTTTTCCATCTACATCACCTATTAATTCCATAGTTTCAATAATGTTGGCTTGTTTGCGTTGTTTGTAGCAAATAACGACTTCACTTTTTAGGAATTTGGAGTATGCATAGGCTCTTTTTGAACCTCCCATATCAGGGGAAGCGATGCATAGGTTATCTAAGTTAAGGCTTTGGAGGTAGGGTAAGAAAATGCTTGAAGCAAAGAGGTGGTCTACAGGGCGCTCAAAAAATCCTTGAATTTGGTCGGCATGGAGGTCCATAGTCATAATTCGGGTTGCACCAGCAGCTTGTAAAAGGTTAGCGACTAATTTTGCTCCTATGGGGACTCTTGGTTTATCTTTTCTGTCTTGTCGTGCCCATCCGAAGTAGGGTATTACGGCGGTGATATGGCGGGCAGAGGCGCGTTTTGCTGCATCAATCATTAATAGGAGTTCCATCAAATTATCAGAATTTGGGAAAGTAGATCCTATGAGAAAAACGCGTAGGCCTCTTATTGATTCTTCAAAAGAAGGCTGGAATTCGCCATCACTATAATAAGATAGTTTGACTTCACCGAGCTGAGATCCATATTTTTCTGCAATTTTTTTTGCGAGCTCTATACTTTTGGAGCAGGTAAAAATTTTTGATTGAGGGGTAGGTTCGCTAAACATTTTCTATTGTTAAATAGGTTAAGGTATAAAAACTTCTATTTTTTCAGGGTGCAAAGGTATGAATATTAATTGTAATAGCAAGAATATTTATTATTTTTTTTAATAGATAGTTAAAAAAAATTGCATATGTGGAATTAAAAGAGGTATATTTGCAAATTATAAATGGGATAGTTTTATTTATGGATTTTCTCCAAGTTTTCTCCAAGCTTTGTTCAAGCTTTCTCTAAGAAGGGAGGTAAGTGAATAAACAGGAGGTGTTAACTTTATTTGCAAATGGAATTATTGAAAGAAGAGATACAACATTTTATACAGGACTTTAGGGGGCAGGTAACAGATTTACTCTTAAAAAAAACTGTTTTTTCGGCAATAAGTAATAAAGAATTGGTAGAACAGATAGAGGGGAGGCGTATAGCGATGAAGAAGTTTCCTTTTTTATTGGCTAAAGGTATTATATTTCCTAAGGGGTTGAATATGGAGCAGTGTTCTTCGGAAGCAACGGCACGATATAAGGCAAAGGTTTTGGAATTGAAGGGAGAACATTTTGTTGATATGACTTGTGGTTTTGGGGTTGATGCTTATTTTCTTTCTAAGGGATTTGAAAGGGTAACTTTGGTAGAACGAGATGAGGAGTTGCTGAGTAAGGTAGAGCATAATTGGGAGGTATTGGGGAGGAAGGCTTCTTTTGAAAATAGAGAAGCAGAAGATTTTTTAGAGCATACACCTTATAAATTTAATGCTATTTATATAGATCCAGCAAGAAGAGATGCTAATAATGGTAAAAAGTTTTTGTTAGGAGATTTATCGCCAAATATATTGGAATTACAGGAGATGTTATTACAAAAGTCAGATAAGGTTGTGACGAAGCTTTCACCTTTGATAGATCTTAGTTATTTGCTTGTGACGCTTAGAGAAGTAACACATTTGTATCTTATAGCTGTGCGTAATGAGATGAAAGAAGTTTTAGTAGTACAAGAGAATGGGGCAGAGGATAGGGAGGCAAAGATTGTTTGTGTGAACTTAGAGACGGAAGAACCCAGTTTGTTTTTCAGTTATAAGGAGATGCTACAAGCGAAGTCGAGTTATGGTAGAGTGAAGCGATATTTGTATATACCTAATAATGCACTATTGAAGTCGGGGGCTTTTCATTATATAGCTATTTATTATGGGTTGGAAAAGCTTGATGTAAATACACACTTATATACATCAGATGAGCTAAAAAGCTCTTTTGCGGGGCGTATATTAGAAGTGAGAATAATCAATCCTAAAGAATTGGAAAAAGGTAGTAAATATTGTATTTTATCAAAAAACTATCCATTATCAGTAGAGGAGATTAAGAAGAGATACAAGTTGAAAGAAGGGGGAGATAGATATCTTATTTTCACCCGATGTGAGGGATCGTTGGTGGTACTTTTCGGAAATGTAGTAAGGTGAGGCATATTCTTTTTTTGAAGTAGATGTGTTTGGTAAAAGAGAGCTGTATATTTGGGACAATTATGCGTATAGGTTTGTTATTAATAGGGTATATAGAGTTATTATTAAAGATGCCAGAGAGGGCAATAGTCCAGTCGTTTTTGAGGTATACGAAAGAAAATCTAGCTGTGGTGGTGGGGTAGATTTTGATGTTGAGATTTTGTAGGGTATTTATTTGATTACCGAAATTGACTCCAGCGATAAAAGAACCTGTAATTAGCCAGTGTTGAGAGGCTACCCAAGAGTAGGCATATCCACCGTGAAATCCAATTTGGAAGTTTTCGAAGGCTTCATTGCTTACGCTTTCGTTTTTTGCATCGGGTTCTATGCGATGCCAATAGAAACCACTTCCGAAGAGTAGGCTTCCTGCGGATTTTACTTGGCGTTCACTCTGCTCAAAGGCTGCACGTGCTGAGAACTTATCAGCACGCCATACATAGGTGCTTTCAAGGCCTATTTGTTGGGTAGAAAGAGTAGGGAAGAGGGTATAGTTACCTTTACCATTATTAATATAAAATCCGGTGTAATCTTGGTAATAAGCGTCGATTAATATACGTTTGCCATATTTATGAGCTTGTAGGTCTAGGCTACGAGTTTTGAGATTTGTATCGTTTTTAAGTAGGAATAAGTTTTGAGCATAAAGTAAGTTAACCCCTAATATTTTTCGTAATCCTACTCCTACTCCTAAACTAAAAGGGTAGTTTGGAGAGTAAGTTTTTTTATCTTGTATAAGAATGAGCATTTTGGTAGGAGTATATGTTCTTAGCCACATTTCTTGTGGATAGGGCTGTATATAGGTAGAATCACGCTCTTGAGCTCTTAGGGTAGATAGTGTGTGTATAGAAATGATAATGACTGATAATAAGTTTTGTAAATTCATAATATAAAAAACGGGCGCAAAAGTAATATATTTTTTTATAACTATGGAAATTATAGATAAATACTTTCCTTTATTAAGTGAGGGACAGAGAGAGCAGTTTAAACAACTTAAGCCACTTTATGAGGAATGGAATAGCAAGATAAATGTTATATCGCGTAAAGATATGGAGGCTTTTTATGAGCGACATGTGTTGCATAGTTTGGCTATAGCTAAATGTATTCAGTTTTGTGATGGCACAAAGCTATTGGATGTGGGTACAGGGGGAGGTTTTCCTGGGGTGCCTTTGGCAATAATGTTTCCTAAATGTCATTTTACATTAGTAGATTCTATAGGAAAGAAAATAAAGGTTGTTCAGGAGGTTGTAAATGCTTTGGAGCTTATTAATGTAACAGCTATGCAGATACGAGCTGAAGATCTAAAAAATACTTATGACTTTGTGGTGAGTCGTGCTGTTACTCAGATGAAGGATTTTATACCTTGGATAAAAGGAAAGTTTAATAAGCACTCTAAAAATGAACTTTCTAATGGTATTCTTTACTTAAAAGGAGGTGATCTCAGAGAGGAGTTAGCACCTTTTCCTAATGCACAGCTAATTAATATCAGAGAGTATTATGAAGAAGAGTTTTTCGATACAAAGAAGATTGTGTATTTAGAGATTTAAAAAAAGAAGAAGTGGTTAGGACTCTAACCACTTCTTCTTTTTTTAAATCTTTTTGAGTTGCTGTTGCATCATTTTAATTTGCTCACTCATTAGGTTTTGTTTATCAAGTTTTTTAGCTTCAGTAAGGAGTTCTTGAGCTTCTCGTTTTTTTCTTTTTTGCATCATTATTCCAGCTAGGCTGAGTTTAGCCATAGCTACATCATAGCTCATAGTTAGTCCTAACTGTAGGGCTTTTCTGAAATATTTTTCGGCTTGCGTAAGGTTCTTTTGTGAATAGATTATACCATACATATAATTGTAATATCCTTGTTGTTTACGAAGTAAAGCAGTTTTTGGGTCTACAATTTTACTTAGCCATTTTTCCATCCCTATTAAATCTTGTTTACGCAATCGCAAGAAAGTAAGAAGGATATACTCGTTACGGAAGTATAGAAGTATAGGGATTATAGAAAGGAGTATAAGTGCAATACCATTACCTATGTTTCCTTTGGCAAATTGTGTAATAGCCCAAATGATAATGAGAGAGGCTACTATTATTTTTACATACTTATTTTGTAGATATTTCATTTTTGATAAGAGTTTTAATTAAAAGTCTGCAAAAGTAATATTTTTTATTTGAATAATACTAATGTTTAGTTTACTTTTTCGATAAATAGATTTTCAGGGTACTCTATATGAGTGAGAAAGAGCCCACAAGCAGGGACAGAAGCACCAGCCTCACTTCTTTTTTTATTAATAATAATATTCTCAAAATCAGTTAGGGAGATTTTTTGCAATCCTACTTCGATTAGAGTTCCTACAATGGCACGTACCATATTTCGCAAGAAACGATCGGCGGAGATGGTGAAAATGAGTTCGCTTTTTAGTTGTTGCCAATGAGCTTCATATATTTTACAATTAAAGGTTTTTACATCGGTATGAGTTTTAGAAAAACATTGGAAATTGGTATAGTCGAGGAGTATTTGGCAAGCCTCATTCATTAAAGAAACTTTTAGAGGAATAGTGAAGAGCATACTATAATTGTATGAAAAAGCATTTTTTTGAGTACTTATGTGATATTGATAGGTACGTTTTATAGCATCGAATCGAGCATGAGCTAGTGGACTCATTTTATATATATTATGAATTGCGATATCTTTAGGCAAGAATGTGTTTAGTCTTTGTATTAATCGTTCTGGGAGAGTATTATCAGTAGAGAAATGGGCGAACATTTGGGAAGCGTGTACACCACTATCGGTACGTCCAGCACCTACTATTTCGATAGGTTCTCGTAATAGAGTGGATAGTGCTTTTTGTAGTATTTCTTGTATACTGATTACTTTGGGTTGTATTTGCCAGCCGTAATAATGTTTGCCAAAAAAAGAGAGTTCTATGAAGTAACGCATTTTTATAGGGGTATTAGTTAAACAAAATAGGAATTAGTGAGTTAACTTACTAATTCCTATTCATATTTTATTTGTATTATAAATCTTTTATTGACCTAATAGTTTTTTTACACGTTGGAAATTAGCATTATCACCTAAGGCACCATATATATTTTTAAGTTGCTCTAAGATGTTATTGTTATTTCCGTTGGTTTTTATAAAGTTTTCTAATATTTCAGCTCCTTTTTTGAACAATCCGTCTTTTTGGTCTCTCAAAGATTCAAATTTAGCAATATCAGCTTTTGAGTTTCCTAATGAGTTCATTTGTTCAATTAGGCTATTTCCTTCATTAATATAGGTAGTTGAGATATTTAAAGCGGCGTCAGCATAACTAGGTTTTAGTTTAAGAGCTTGTTCAAAAGCTTTACGTGATTCTAAAACATTACCTTGTTGCATATTGATAACACCTATATTGTAGTGAAGATCGGGGTTATTAGGGTCGAGTTGAGCAGCTTCTTGCATTAGTTGTTTAAATTTATCTTTATTGTCTAACTGCAAGTATACATTGGCTTCAGCAAGGATAATATTAGCATCTTTAGGATATGCTTTTTTAGCTTCTTCAAATGCTTTTATAGCTTCATCTGTTTTCTGTTGTTCTACATAGATGAAGGCAATGTTTTTTACGATATCGGCGCGTTTAGAAGGCATTTTTTCTTCTTTAGCATTTTCATGGGTACCTGCTTTTACCATTAAATCGCGTTGGTTTTTATCAGGGAAAGTTTCATCTTTTTTAGTTTGTTTATTGGTAGCGATATAGAGTGTTTCAGCGCCGTCATAGCCAAGGTCTTTTAGTTCTTTGTAAAGTTTAATGGCATTATCATAATCTTTACTTTCAACTGACACTGCAGCAGCATTGTACAAGAATACTGTGTCTCTTGGACTAAGGCGATAAACTTGTTCGAAGGCAATAGCCGCATTTTTTAGTTTTTGGTTTTTGTAGTTATCCTGAGCTTGAGTTACAGCAATATTTATAGCTTCATTAGCTAAATTTTGGAGTTGATTAGAATATTTGCCTTTACCACCTTCTAATTGTCTTACTTTAGCAAAAGCTGCAGTAGCGGCTTGCAATGAAGGAAGAACTTTTACGTTTTTTTTAGCGGACTCAATGTTCATTTGAGCTTCTAAAAAGTAGAATTGTGGGGCAAATTCTGTACCATCTATATTTCCTTTGATGGCATTTAACCCACTTTCAGCAGTGACTAAATCTCCTTTACGGATTTGTTTTTCAATCTCTTTAAGCTCTTTTTTTTGAGCAAAAGCCATAGCCGAAACAAGTAAGGCAGAGGCAATTAATAATGGTTTTTTCATATTGTTTTGTAATTTTAACGCTCTTTTATGTGTATTTTCTGAGTGCAAATGTAGGACTTTATTTTCAAAGTACCAAATAAAATGATGTTTAATTTAGTTTTTAGAGGGAGTTTCTTAGGAGTTAGTGTAAAAAAGGTAAAATAAAGGAATTTAAAGAAGGAATATCTCAATAGTATATTTTTCTAAAAATAGAGGTTTTTATAGAAAAATAGAAGTATAAAGTGGATATAGTCTGCCTATATCGTGCTTATATCTTGGATGTAAGATGGCTTTGGGAGAAAAATTTTCTATAAACAGCCTAAATGAGAATAAATATAGTTATTTTAAGCTGTTTTATTAATAATTGAAAATCAGAGGGATATTGTAGAAATGACTTTATAAATAAAAAAGTAGGTTTAAAATTAAGGAAACTTTTTTTGTTTATTAAGTTTTTTCGCTTTATCTTTGCCCCCGAATTCAAACATATAATAAATTAAACTGAGAAAATGAAAAAAGTAATTACAGCAGTAGTTGTAGTAGCCCTAATAGGTTTTATGGCATTTCGTTTATATTCTAACAAACGAAAAAATGCTGAAGAAGTAGCTATTGTAGCCCAAAAAGAAGCTCAAGTAGCTGTGAGGGTGGCTACAGTAACTGAAGAAAAAGTAGCTGACTTATTTACTGCTAATGGTACCTTTGTAGCTGAGCAAGATCTCAATGTGTCATCGGAAATAGGAGGACAAATCATTAAAATTTATGTTAAAGAAGGTGATTTTGTAAGAGTAGGACAGGTGTTGGCTCAAACTAAAGCAGATAGGACAAATGTGCAATTAGACAATGCTAAGGCTGCTTTTGAAACAGCTAAATCTGACCTTAAACGTTTTGAAAGTGCTTATCAGACAGGAGGAGTAACAGCTCAACAGTTAGAACAAGCACGTTTACAACTTAAAAATGCCCAAGCTAATTACAACTCGGTAGCTATTGTATCAGGAGATACAGCTATTCGTAGCAAAATTAATGGGATTGTTACAAGTAAGGAAGTAGAAGAAGGGACATTAGTATCGGCAGGTCAAACACTTTTTAATGTGGTAAACATTGATAATTTAAAGTTGAAAATTACTGTTGATGAAGCGCAAGTGAGTAGATTGAAAGTAGGTGAAATCATAAAAGTTAAACCTACTACAGCTACTGAAATGGTAGAAGGGAAGATTACTTTTATAGCTCCGAAATCTAATGGAGCTTTGAAATTTCCTGTAGAAATATTAGTAAATAATAAAGATAAAAAATTAAAAGCGGGGATGTACGCTACCGCACAGTTTGGCAATGAAGCACAAGAAAGCACTACATTAGTAGTCCCTCATTCAGCTTTTGTGGGCAGTGTGAGTCAGAATAAAATATTTAAAGTTGTAAATAGCCAAAATGAAAAAGGAGAGACAGTATTAAAGGCTGAAATGATAACAGTAAAAAGCGGTCGTAATTTTGGTGATAAAGTAGAAATAGTAGGAGGACTTAGATCAGGGGAACAAGTTATTACTAGTGGGCAAATCAATATTGATAGTGGAACTCCTATTAAAATTGTACAATAAATAAAGATTTTAAAATAAGTTAAAAAGGTAGTCTGTACGTAAAAAGTTTTAGACTACTTTTTTTGTATAAAAGTTTCTAATGAAAACAGCAAAACAACTTATAGAAGATGAACTTCAGAAAACAATTCATCAGCTTAAAGAAGTTTCTCTTTTGCAAGGGGAGAAACAAGCACTTGTAAGCTATAAAAAGGAGTTAGAGCAGTTATTGTTTCTCAAAAAACTTTCAGATACTTATCAATTGGAACCTAAAGAGATAGAGCATATTGTTGTATTGCCTCCACCTGGTACAGATTTTGCTAGTTTTCGCATAGTAGATGATGCTGAAACGGAAGAAAAACAATGTTGGGAGGAGTTAAAGATAGAAAATGAACCCCTTTGGCTTTGTGAAGGAGATGTTTTGATTAAGAAAAGATAATTTAAAAATATAAATACAATGAAAGATATATCTCAAATATTTAAATCTGATATAAAAATAGAAGATGTAAAGCAAGAAAATGGTATTTTTTGCTGTATGAATGACCATTTTGTCAGTGGAGACAATCAAAAATATATGAAAATGTACGATTGGATGTCTTTCTTTTATGATTTTGGAGAAAAATGGATAGGAAAACTCAAGTATGGAAATGGTATTGACCGCCTGCGTACGGAATTGATGAGCCGCTTGGAATGGAAGAATGCTATTTCGGTACTTTATGTTTCCATAGGTACAGGGGCAGACTTGCGTTATCTACCCCAAGGGATTGATTTGAAAACAATAGACCTTGTAGGGGCTGATATCTCGATGGGAATGCTCAAAAGATGTAAGAAACAGTGGCAAAAGAAAACAAACCTTACCCTTGTGCAGTGCCCTGCCGAGGAATTGCCTTTTGCTGATAATACTTTTGATATTGTTTTTCACAATGGAGGTATCAATTTTTTCAACGATAAAGCTCTTGCTATGAGCGAAATGCTCCGAGTTGCCAAACCAGGTAGCAAACTCCTTATCGCCGATGAGACAGCCGACTTTGTGGAAACCCAATACAAGAAAAGCGTCTTTTCTAAATCCTATTTTGAAGGCAAAACGGTTGATTTGAACGCTATAGAACAATGTATCCCAGCATCAGTGGCTGAAAAGAAAACAGAATTGTTCTGGAATAACAAGTTTTATGGAATCACTTTTAGAAAAACAACTAAATGAATGCCTTACAAAAACGATTAGCACAAATAGGAACGGAACCTCACGAAAATGGTTTGTGTGATGGAATAGTATATGAAGATACTGAAGGTCAGTGTTATTGGATTTATAACCACTATTCCTATTGCGAATGGCTAAAACACTATATGATGCACTATGCAGGACTTAGCTGGGAAGAAGCTACTGAGAAATTAGCTCAAAATAGTCTTTTTGCAACCCCACCTAAAGATATTGAGGCTTTGTTTTGTATTACACACGAACTTACCTATCACAATGCAATGGAGATAGCCAAAGGAAATATATATTGGCGGGACGGAACACCCTCTGATACTAATGATTTTCAAGAAGAACACGACGTTTGGTATAAGCAAACCAAAGAAAAATATCACTTGAACGAAGAATACGAAATACTTAGTTTTGAAGAAGCATTGAAATGAAAAATAACTATCAACTTTTTAAGGATTGGGAGACAGAAAAATCACATTTATTAGCTGAAGGGTTAAAAATAAAAGCTGAAGAACATATCGCAATAGAGAAGTGCTTCGATTTTTTATTAGAGAGCCATAAAGATTTCAATACTTTTGATGATCAGATGAATGAACTCCCCCATACTGATGAAAAAAGAGATATATTGGAGGCCTCATTACAAGATATGTTTAACCACTTGCCTCTACTTTCACAAGTAGCAGAGGTATATATCCTCGCTAAAACCCTGTTTTACTACAATATAGTACAGACTAATTTTCTAAAAGGTACTTATGTAGAAACTATTTTTGCATTGCCCTTAGCAAAAATGTACGCACAGAAATCAAGCACTCCTATTGATGTAACCCAAATATTACTTATAACTGATTACCTTAGAGAAAGCCTCAGAGTGGGGCATAATGGAAAATTGTTAGAAGATTTATTAGAACTTATCAAGGATAAAGCTTTACAAAAAGTATGGACACGAAAACAAGAAGCTCATTTATTACAAAACCTGCTCTATATTCATCAGAAAACAGACTATTGTAGTAATTTAAAGACCCTGAGAGAGGTGTGTAAGTATGTACAGAAGGAAACTGCCCCTTCTTTTCTACAAACCATAAGTAATTATAAGCATCAGTGCCGACAAGGAGGTATGCAAATGGTTGAGATCATCTTGCATACAGCCTTCTCAAAAGATATATATTTAAACTTTCAACTTAAAAACGAATTTCTAATTCTTTTAGACGGATTAACTGGGAAAAATCCTAAACCCACTTGGATTAAAAAATGGAAAAATATCCAAGAAAGAATAGATAATAAAGTTTTGGAAAATGTCATTTCTCAAATAGAAGCCTTAAAACATTACAAAATACTCCATCTTACTGAAGAAGGGAAAGAAATTACTTATGCTATTTCAGATGATGTTGCCACCAGTATACTAAAAGGAGTACAATGGATAAGAGAAGACTTATCAGGGACACTTATTGCAAAAACTTCTAAAACTAAGGAAGAAACTCCCGAGATGATGCAAAAGAAAATCAAGCAAAAATTAGAAGAACTTTTGCTTCAAAAAACACAAGGCAATATAGACCTCAAAACGTATCTATTAAACAAAAAGGAATTAGAAACTATGTTGAATTTTCTCTAGTTTGTGATAGGAATAATAGAAAATAAATTCTGGAGAATACAATATCAAGTGCGGAGAATACAATATCAAGTGCGGGGAACGTAATATCAAGTGTGGGGAACATAATATCAAGTCCGTAGGATGCAATATTAAGTCTGTAGGATACAATATCAAGTGCGGAGAACGCAATATCAAATATAAAACTAATAAAATAGAGAGAAAATAGGCTGAATATTCTCTATTTCTATACAAAAAAGCAACTAAATGAGTTACATTACCTTTAAGAGCAAGCTCATAGAGCAAAAAGTAAAG
>CAUQUO010000046.1:0-24569 GCA_963521335.1 uncultured Capnocytophaga sp. | reverse complement strand
ATTTATTCTATCAGAAAGTAATCTGAAAAATTGCACTTGATGGTGGAATAGGCGTTGCTAATTACTATTTTTTTTCTACCTTTGCCACACTTTTTAATAAACTAACAAAAATGCAAATAGAAGTATTAAAGTCTAAAATTCATCGTGTAAGTGTAACAGGAGCTGATTTAGATTACATTGGAAGTATAACAATAGATGAGGCCCTATTAGACGCAGCTCAAATGATTGAAGGGGAAAAAGTCTCAATTGTAAATGTTAATAATGGAGAACGCTTTGAAACTTATATAATCAAAGGAAAAAGAAATTCAGGATCTGTAATACTAAATGGTCCTGCCGCCCGTAAGGTACAAAAAGGTGATATCATAATTATTATTTCTTATGCTTTAATGAATTTTGAAGAAGCTAAAGAATTTAAACCATCAATTGTTTTTCCTAATGAAAACAATCTTATTGAATGAAAAAGTTCTTAAAAATATTTCTTCCTATTTTTCTAGGGATCTTTTTATGTTGGTATGCTTATAATCAGTTTAATGAACAACAACTTAAACAAATAAGAGAAACTTTTCTTAAAGTTAATTATTGGTATATTGCTTTAGCTGTGTTTTTAGGATTTTTAAGCGATATATCTAGAGCTATACGTTGGGAATTGATGTTAAGACCTATAGGATATACTACATCATTACTACATAGAATTATGGCTGTATTTATAGGATACTTAATAAATGTAACTATTCCTCGATCTGGAGAAGTTTCTCGAGCATTATTGGTGAGTAACTATGATGGAGTCCCTTTTGAAAAATCTTTTGGTACTATTATTTCGGAACGTGTTATAGATTTACTTCTACTATTTTTCTTTACTTCATTAGCCTTTCTATTACAATTTGATATAATTAGCACTTTTTTACTTTCAAAAATTCCATTTCAAAAATTCCTTCTCTTATTAGGGATTTTAGGAATTACTTTTATATCACTAATATATTTTATTTATACTTCAAAGTATAGCTTTTTCTATAAAATAAGAACCTTTTTGAATGGTATAAGAGAGGGCATATTTTCAATATTAAAAATACAACAAAAAACACTCTTTATAGCATATACACTTTTTATATGGGCTATGTATTTTGCTATGTTTTATATTCCTTTTTTAGCACTTCCTGAAACAGCTTCTATTAGTTTACCTAATATACTCACCGCTTTCGTAATAGGAAGTTTTGCAATGAGTTTTACCAATGCAGGTTTTGGCTCTTACCCTTTCTTTATTGCAGAAATTCTATTTCTTTTCGGAGTAAATACTCCTATAGGAACTGCTTTCGGATGGCTCGTCTGGATATCTCAATTCGCTATGACTCTTCTAATGGGGGGACTCTCATTTGTTTGTCTTCCTTTGATAAAAAGAAATAAAAACAACTGATAAACCACCCTACCCAAAAAAGATAAAATCCTAAATGAAAACTAAATCTCATCATTTTATGAGAGGTAGTAGTAAAGTCAATATATGTTAAGTATGCCCCTATACTTCCTATTATAATAAGTAGAAAAGCTAATATTCGCGCAAAGGTTATACTTACTTTTTCTTTAAAAATCTTTAAAAAAAGTAATAATAAAAACTCTATAATAAACAATATAAATGCTGTTTTCCACCAAGTCTTAAAAACAGCATATTGACTGTAAAAAGTACTAACTCCTATCTTCCCTATAAAAGACATCTTTGAGATCAGAATAGATGATATAATACTTATTATAGCCTGTATAAGACATATAATACTGAAATTTTTCATATTTCTATTTTTTTATAACCTTCCAACCTGTATTTTCATTATATTTCAACTTGAATTTCTGAGTGATAAATGTACTATTAGGGTAAGGATCTTTACCAAAACGATAAAATGGAGTCTTTTCTTTGTCTAATACAACCACACATATAGCCGATTTTTCACTACTTTTCTCAATAGTAACTCTTTTGTCATTTAATTTGTAGATGATAGTTTTTACTTGAGCACTATTCTTGTTCTGTTTTACTAAATAACTTGCAGCATTCTTAGTTAGAGTAGGTGCAATTACATATGTACTATCTTTAGAAAACCATTTTTTATGTCTCTTTTCATTGTTAATCTCTATAAGACCATCTTCTGATAATTGCTGTATAGAAGCTATAAGATCTCTGTCTTTATTTGTTGATAACTTCTGTTTATAAGTATCAAATTTTCCTATTTCAAATAAAGGATTTTCTTCTAAATAATCAGCTATTAAAGTAGCCGCCTCATCAGTGTCAATTTTGTTACTTGTGTTACAAGCTATCAATGTAATAAAAATGATAACTATTGTTGTAAGATTTTTTTTCATTGTTTATATTGTATTAATTATTTCCAAACCATCCTTCACGATCTAAACTCCTATATTGTATAGCTTCTCCTATATGGTAGGGTTGTATCTCTTCTGTTTTTTCTAAGTCAGCAATAGTACGTGCAACTTTCAAAATACGGTCATAGGCTCGAGCTGAAAGATTAAGCCTCACCATCGCATCTTTTAATAAATTTAATGAACCTTCATTTACCTTACAAAATTTCTGAATTTGTTTAGTATTCATTTGTGCATTGTAATGAATGTGTTCATATTCTTTAAAACGCTCTGTTTGAATATTTCGCGCTTCAATGACTCGCTTGCGTATCTCATTACTACTCTCTCCTTTCCTATTATCCGAAAGTTTTTCAAATGGCACGGGACTTACCTCTATATGAATATCTATCCTATCTAACAAAGGTCCTGAAATTTTACTCATATAACGTTGCATCTCTGCAGGAGTAGAACTAACAGGTGCATTAGGATCATTAAAATATCCACTCGGACTTGGGTTCATACTGGCTACTAACATAAAAGATGCTGGATAAGTAACTGTAAATTTAGCCCTTGAAATAGTTACTTCTCTATCTTCCAAAGGTTGACGCATAACTTCCAATACAGCACGCTTAAACTCTGGCAACTCGTCAAGAAAAAGTACTCCATTATGTGCTAATGATATTTCTCCAGGTTGTGGATAAGTTCCTCCACCTACAAGTGCAACATCTGAAATTGTGTGATGTGGACTCCTAAAAGGCCTAAAACTCATCAATCCACTGTTCTTAATACGCCCTACAACACTATGTATCTTTGTAGTTTCAAGCGCCTCGTGGAGCGTCATTGGAGGAAGTATACTAGGCAAACGTTTAGCTAACATAGTTTTTCCTGACCCAGGTGGACCTATCAAAATAATATTATGACCACCAGCTGCAGCAATTTCCATACAACGCTTTACCGATTCTTGCCCTTTCACATCTGCAAAATCAAATTCAGGAAACTCCAAATTCTTATAAAATTCCTTTCTTGTATCTACTTCTATACGACTAAGCGATGATTCCCCATTAAAAAAATCTATAACCTCCTTAATATTTTCTACACCATATACATCCAAATTATCTACAATTGCCGCTTCTTTAGCATTTTGAGCAGGAAGTATAAAACCTTTGAATCCTTCTTTACGCGCTTGTATAGCAATAGGCAAAGCCCCTTTTATAGGTTGTAACCCCCCATCCAAAGAAAGCTCCCCCATAATGATATATTTATCAATTTCATCACTCACTATTTGCCCATTAGCAGCCAAAATACCTATCGCAAAACTTAAGTCATAAGCAGAACCTTCTTTGCGCATATCCGCAGGTGCCATATTAATAGTAATCTTTTTTCCTGGTATTTTATAACCATTATTTTGCAAAGCAGCTGCTATCCTATAATTACTCTCCTTTATAGCTACATCAGGTAATCCCACTAAATGATAACCTATCCCTTTATCTATGTTCACTTCAATTGTAATTGTAGTAGCCTCTACTCCAAAAACAGCACTTCCGTAAATTTTTACTAACATATTCTCGGTTGATTTTTTATGGCAAAAATAATATATTTTTAGAAAATGACAAAAAAAAGAAATAGAAAAATAACAATCGCCTATTCTACCATCAAATTCCATTTTCTTTACCTCTAATTCACGACTTGAGACTTCTATTATTTTGTAAGAATAAGAGATGAAAATTTGGTAGAGAAATCATTTTTGTCTATCTTTGCAAACAAGTAATCCATATATGTATTATATTTTTTGATTTTCACCACAATATTACATAAAATATTTGGATTACTCAATTTTTTTAAAACTTTAAAATCACTTAAAATATAAAACAATGAAAAAATTTTTATTAGGAGTAGCTGTTGCAGGCACTATATTTTTACTCATAAAATACTTTAATGATAAAAAAGAAAATCAAGAACGATTAGAAGCTGATACAGCCCTTATACAAACCCAAATAGCTAATGTTAGCAAATTAGTAGTTACTGAAGGTCATTTTGCTGAAGTACTCTCATATACTGATACTCAAAAATATTTTATGGATTTATTTTCATTTGATAAGAAAATTCTTACTGTAGTAAACGCTGATGTAACAGTAGCTTATGACTTACATAAAATTGATTACGAAGTAAATGAACAACAAAGAAAAGTAATCATTAAATCTTTACCAGAAGCAGAAGTAAAAATATACCCTACAATGAAGTATTATGATGTAACTCAAAGCCAAGTAAATCCGTTTACCCCTACTGATGTAGAAAAAATACAAAAGAAAGTAAAAGCTGAACTACAACGCAAAGTAGATGCCTCTACTCTCAAAAGCAATGCTCAAAATAGACTACTTACTGAGCTTTCCAATCTTATCTTTGCAACTCGTGCTGTAGGTTGGACTTTAGAATACCAAAATACTCCTATCGAAAATGTTGAAGAAATAAGAAAATTAGCCAATTAATACAATAAAAAAATAGAAAATGAACCAATTAGTAAATATAAGAGTTTACTAATTGGCTCACTTCTATTATTTAAATCTAAGCTTCCTCTTTAATGTTTACATGTTCATAGTCAGCTATCATAAGCTTTTCATAATCTACCTTTGTGCCTTTGCCAAAACGCTTACCTATATTATCAAAGATAAGGTATACCAATGGTACCACAATTAGAGTCAAGAACAGTGAAGAGATAAGCCCTCCAATGATTACAATAGCTAAGGCATTATTGATCTCTGCTCCTGCACCAGAGGCTACAGCCAATGGCACCATACCTGCTACCATCGCAATAGTAGTCATCAATATCGGGCGAAAGCGAGCGTGATTTGCTTGTATCAATGCCGTTACAGTATCATCACCCTCTTCTTTCCTATGGTTAGCAAAATCCACAATCATAATCGCATTCTTGGCAACCAACCCAATAAGCATAATCATACCCAAAATAGTAAAAATATTCAAGGTCATATTAGCCAATGCTAAAGCAACAAGTGCCCCAATAAAAGATAATGGTATAGAAAACAATACCACAAATGGGCGAGAGAAACTATCATATAGCACCACCATTACCATATATACCAAGAGAATAGCGGCAATAAGTGATACAAAGAGAGTGCCAAATCCTTCATCTTGGTTCTCCTGATCTCCTAAGAACTTAAAATGTACATTGGCAGGTTTCTCCATCTTGTCGAGCTTTGTCTTCCATTCCGCTACGATAGTACCTGTAGGGCGCCCTACTGATTGTGCTTGTACCGTTACTGAAGGAGATTTGTCATAACGTTCTAGCTGGCTTGGTCCTGAGCCATAGGTAATATTCGCGAACTGTGATAGCTTTATTTGTTGTCCTGTATTGTTGATGAATACCATATTCTCTATATCCGAAATAGACTGGCGGTGTCCTTCCTCGAAAAGAATATTAATGTCATATTCAGAATCTCCTGTACGGAACTTACTATCATCATTCCCATTGAAAGCTGTACGCATTGTTCCCCCTACGGTAGCGATATTAAGCCCTAACATTGTCATTTTATCACGATCCAGATCCACATTAATCTCTGGGTTACCCGCTTCTGAACTGAGCTTTATTTCAGTAGCTCCTGGTATCGTTTTGAGCAGTTCTGCTGTTTTTACTGCATATTCTTGAGCTACCTTAACATCATCAGAGGTAACCACCAAGGCAATTGGTGCTTGTTCGGCTCCCATAAGCCCCACTGGAACGGTCTTTACTTTGGCATCTACCAAGTACTGGCTCAATTCTCTTTTGAGCTTAGCGGCAATTATTGTAGTGGATTCGCTACGTTCTTTTTTATCGACAAGGGTGATCTGTATTTCTGACTTATAGGCAGTGGATTGGCTTGCTCCCATACCACTGGTGGACTGCCCTACAGTGGTAATCATACTCTCTACCAAAGGCTTGTTGGTTCCTGGCACCTTCAGGGCTCGCAAATAGTTCTCTGCCTTTTGGGTAATAAAGTTGGTCTGTTCCAAAGAGGCATCTTTGTTAAGCTCAAACTGTACTAAGAACTTACCCCTATCCATATTCTGGAAGAACTCTGTCCCTATATAGCCTGCAGGAATAAGCGAACAAGATCCCGCAAAAAGGAAGAATACCATAATGAAGGTCTTCCATTTGTGCTTGAACGACCATAGCAATAGGTCAGAGAAGAAATGAGTCATACGCTTGATGAATCCCTCAAACCCAATAGAGAGTTTTCCTATAAAGGAATTTGGATTGGGATGCTCTAATTTTCCAAAACGAGAATAAAGCCAAGGTACTACCGTAAAGGACATTAGCAAGGAGAGCGCTGTGGCAATCGCTACAGTCATACAGAACTCTTTTACTACCTTCACCACTATAGAATTTCCTATAGAAATTGGTACGAATACCACTACAATCACCATGGTAATTGCCATAACGGTTAGCACAATTTCTTTAGATCCATCGTAGGCGGCACGTACCTTGTTTTTCCCCATTTCCATATGGCGGTGTACGTTCTCCAAGACCACAATAGCATCATCCACCAAGATACCTACTACCATTGAGAGGGCTACAAGGCTCATTAGGTTCAGCGTAAAGCCAAAGAAGTACATACCGATAAAAGTTGCAATAAGCGAAGTAGGAATAGAAACCATTACAATCAGCGCATTGCGCAAACTGTGTAGGAAGAAGAACATCACCACGGCCACGAGTACGATCGCCAAGAAAAGGTCAAACATCACTGAGTTGGCTGCATGTAGGGTAAATTCGCTGGTATCCTCTGCCAATTGTAGTTTTACATTCTCATTAGCATAGGTTTTTTCTATCTGAGCCATCTTCTTACGTACCTGTTCGCTTACTGATACCGCATTGGCATCGGTTTGTTTAAGCACTTGCAGCAGGAGCGTATTTTCTTGGTTGATACGTGCTATTTTAGTGGCATCTTCCTCTGTATCTTGTACATCAGCTACATCGGAAAGGCGGATTTCTATACCATTTTGGGAGACAAGCGACAAGTTACGTAGTTGCTCCACATCCTGAATCTTACCCAAGACACGGATAGAGGTACTATTTTCACGCGTTTTGAGTTTCCCCGCAGGGATTTCTATATTGGAAGCTGTAATCAACTGTTGTATTTGTGCAATGGTAAGGCCATATCCCTCGAGCTTTTGAGCATCCACATTCACACGAATTTCCCTCTTACGACCACCAATGATATTGACTTGCGCTACCCCGGGCACACGAGAGAGTTCAGGCTGTATCTTCTTATCCACCAAGTCGTAAAGCTCTTGAGAGGAAAGATTGGAGGTAACCCCCATGGAGATAATTGGCAAGTCCGATAAGGAGAACTTGGAAAGGGAAGGCTCTTTGGCATCGGTAGGTAGATCAGCACGGATAGCGTTGATCTTACGCTGAGCCTCATTGAGCGTATTATCCACATTAGCATCATTGGTTAGCTGTATAATTACCACTGAGAGCGACTCATAGGAGTTGGACTGCATTATCTTGATATTCTCCAAAGAAGATACCGCATCTTCAATTTTCTTAGTTACGGTACTCTCAATTTCTGAAGGGGATGCTCCTGCATATATGGTAGAGATAGTTATCACATTGACCTCAAACTTAGGAATGAGTTCATAGTTCAAAAGCTTATAGGAATAAAAGCCTCCCAAGAGTAATAGGGAGAGCATCACAATTAGGACACTGGGTCGCTTGATAGAAAGTTTGATTAAGTTCATCTGTTATATCTTCTAAATCGGGCGCAAAGGTATTACAAAAAAACTTAATAAACAAAAAAAGTTTCCTTATTTCAATGCACTTATTTCTATTATATTTCCTCTTATAATGCTATAAATAATGATAAATTAATGATTTTCAATATTTTCTTATAAATATAAATATCTATTAATTGAAAACAGAAAAATTTTCTTCAACCTTTTCTCTACATCTCACCTATACCCGCACTATACCCACACTATACCTACCCTATATCTATACTAAAAGTATCAAATACTATAGAAATCTACTTTATCAGAAAAAAATACTACTTTCATTCTTGAATTTAGGAAAAAATTAGAATATTACATTTATAATTACTACATTTGCCACAGATAATAATTTATAAGAAATGAAAAAACTTTTTATAGTTCTTACACTACTCACATTCAATACTCTATTAAGCCAGTCTTTAATAACTCACAAATGGAATATCGACCATCTTTTCGATCAATACCCAGAGGTCTCTGATGTCTATTTTTTGAAAAAAGCTGATACTACAAATACCTCTAATTTTTTACTTTCTTTTACTCCAGAAGGCACTTTCAAAACAGCTACAGCTTCTGGCACCTACCAATTAGTAGGTAAACATTATATTTATATACAGATACCTCCTATCGGGAACTTCGGTAGTTACTACATTCATTACCCTTCTGATAAAGAAGCATATCTTATCAAAAGTACAGGAAATGCTAATCTTGATAAACAAAAATTAAAAGAAATAATTGCCTTAGAACGGTTTTATCAACTCCATAGCAAATCGCCTAATCCTTCTTTCCTATTGAAAAGTGATGTACCTAAGGATGAACGTATTGGCAAACTTATACGCAAACTCTTTCATCTTACAAACTACCAAATTCTTAAAGCTTTCCCTACTGAAACTTATACCTATTATCTCGTGAAAGATCTTGAAACCAATACCGATTATTATCTACAAGAAGAATATTTCAAAGATAAAGTAACGGTTTATTACTTTACTGAAAAAGATATTAAAAAACTCACTAAAGCTAATAAGAAAAAACAACGATGAAAACACTTTTAATAACACTCAATTTTCTCTGTATAGGAATGGTTTCCGTCCAAGACCTTATAGGTGCTAAATGGGAGATTAACAACATATTAGGAGATAATGTTAATAAGGAAGATTTTTATATCCTTACAAAACCCGAAAATTCCGATTGGAGTTATGGTAATCACCTACAGTTATCTACCGATGGAAATTTTAAATCGTGGTATTCAGCCCCGTGTGGGAATGATTGTTTTACCACCTCTTATGGTACTTATAAAAAAATCAATGAGGAATATATTAGTTTTCACATTCAAAAAGTAGAACATTGGGATGATTGCCGTGATGAAGGGGAGGTAAAAAAGAATAAGACTAACACTTATTATGTGTATAAAAAATCAGAAAGTGAAATCTATCTTCTCAAAACTACAGGCGACCATTCAAAAGACTTACAAAAAGCTACTTATGCAAAAGTTTTAGCCGATTACTTTAGAATAATCTTTAACAAAAACTATAGTAGCCTTGGAAATATTACGCTGTCTTCCAAGTTAACTTGGCAACAGCGCGCTGATAACTACGTATCACAATACTTAAAACTCACTAATTATAAAATATGTATTACAGGGAATAATGATTTTTTTATTTCAGTTCATTTAGTAAAAGATTTAGATAAAAACATCTACTATTACATAGTAGAACGTCCTATAAAAGAAGGCTATGGTTTATTTCATTACACTGAAGATCAAGTAAAAGAATTTAAAGATTACTATGAAAAGCACTATGGCAAGAGAAAATAACAAAAAAAAGCAGTTAGGAATATGTTATATCTCTAACTGCTTTTTTAATAATTTAAATCATTAATCACTAAAAGAGTCCTTCTACTGACCAGTAGCGTTCTCCTGTGTCGTAATTTACGGTGAGGACACGCGCTTTGGGGTCTCTTTTGAGTACTTTAGCAACGGCAGCTAAAGCAGCACCGGTAGAGATACCACCTAAAATACCTTCTTCTTTAGCCAATCGGCGAGCGTAATCAAAGGCTTCTTCTTTAGAGATAGGGATAACTTCATCTACTACAGCAGGGTTATAGTTATCGGGTATGAAGCCAGTGCCCAATCCTTGTAAGGCGTGAGGACCTGGAGCACCACCACTCAACACCGCCGATTGATCGGGTTCTACAGCTACAGTTTTGAGGTTAGGGAAGTGTTGTTTGAGCACTTTTGATACCCCAGAGATATGTCCGCCAGTACCTACTCCCGTTACGAAATAGTCAAAACCTTCGGGGAAAGATTTTAGTATTTCCTGAGCAGTTGTTTTTTCGTGTACATCAGGATTAGCAGGGTTTTTAAACTGTTGAGGTACCCAATAGTTAGGTTTGCCTTCAGCTATTTCCAAAGCTTTAGCGACCGCTCCCCCCGTACCTTTTTCTTTAGGCGTGAGTAATACTTCGGCGCCATAAGCGGCTACCAACTTGCGGCGTTCAATACTCATTGATTCAGGCATTACCACGATGAGTTTATAGCCCTTTACAGCCGCTACTAATGCCAAGCCCACTCCCGTGTTGCCAGAGGTAGGCTCTACAATCACACTATCTTTTTTGAGGATGCCTTTAGCTTCGGCATCTTCAACCATAGCGAGCGCAATACGGTCTTTGATACTACCACCAGGGTTCAAGCGCTCTAATTTGATGAATACATTGGCATCATTGCCAAACAATCTGTTGATTTTCACCTCGGGAGTATGCCCGATGACTTCTAAAACATTTTTGTACGCCATTATATAAATTATTTATTAGTTACTTGTTTAGGAGTTAGAAATTAGGAATCAGATAACAAAATTAATCGGTTCTTCATATACTTCGTTGTCCTTTACAATAATCTGACTTTTGTGAAAAACCTTAGTAAAAGGTTCAATACTATTGGTAAGCCATACATTCCCGCCGATGATACTATCGTGTCCTATTACGGTTTCGCCACCTAAAATAGTAGCACCAGAGTATATCACCACATTATCCTGAATGGTAGGGTGGCGCTTGGTATGAGCTTTATCTACTGATACTGAGAGAGCCCCCAAGGTAACTCCTTGATATATCTTTACATAGTTACCTATTACTGTAGTTTCTCCAATTACAATACCTGTACCGTGGTCAATCATAAAAGGGACTCCAATGCTTGCCCCTGGGTGAATATCTATACCCGTTTTGCTATGAGCGTATTCAGTGAGCATACGCGGCAAGAGAGGTACTTTGCGCAACCACAATTCGTGAGCAATGCGATATACCATAATAGCAAAGAAACCAGGGTAAGTGATTTGTACTTCTCTGATAGAAGTTGCTGCAGGGTCGCTATCAATAAAATACTGAGCATCTTCTCGCAATTGCTGATAGATATTAGGCAAAATGCAATCGTAATAATCGGTTGTTTTTGCTTTTTGAGATTCGTTTAGCAGAAAATCATCTACAATATTGATAAAATCCCAACGCAATTCCTCATAGCGAGCTTCTATACTCACTTTTGATAAGCAGGTGCGTTCGTCAATAAGAAATAAGAACTGAAAAAGGTCGTTTACAAAGCGTGTAATACGCTGTTTGCTTACGTGGTGTTTGATGTTTTTACTTTCGTGATAGAGTTCATTGATGAGACTCTCAGTACAATTTATTTCTGTCATCGTTATAAAAAAATACCCCCACTACCTTTATAAAGCAGTGGGGGTTGTTATTTCATTTGTTAAAATATAGTAACTTGACATATCTTTAAGAAATAACGAGCCTTACACTGCTCAAATTGAGTGTGCAACACATCGTCATTATGTTTAAAGTGTACAATGTCATATAATATTATTCTATTTGATGGGGCAAAGGTAAGAATATTTTTCTAACTACCAAATAAAAAGTGAAAAATTATTTCATTTTTTTATTTTTCAGCAGAAAGAATTGCGTCCAAACGGCGTAGTGTTTCTTCTTTACCTATAACCTCTATAATATCGAATACGTGAGGACCTTTGAGTTCACCCACTAATGCCAAGCGCAATGGAGGCATTACTTGACCAAAGCCTAAACCCTTTGTTTCCATATATTGCTTTACCGCCTCTTCTAAGGCAATTGAAGTAAAATTAGCAGTATTTTTGAGTACTTCAGCTACTTCTTTCACAATGGTAGGAGTTTGTTCTTTCCATTGTTTTTTAATTGCCTTTTCGTCGTATTGGGTAGGTGCTTCAAAGAAGAATTTGCTAAGTTCCCAGAAATCACTTACAAAGGAAGCGCGCTCTTTGATGAGCCCAACTACTTTTTCTACTGTAGCAATTGGAGCAGTTACACCTCTTTCGGTAAGGTCTTTTTGGAAAAGGGTAGCCAATTCACCATTGGGTTTCATTTGCAAATATTGGTGGTTGAACCATTTGATTTTCTCAGGGTCGAAGCGAGCTCCAGCCTTATGTACTTTTTCTAAATCAAATAGTTGAATGAGTTGTTCTATTGAGAAAATCTCCTCATCATTCCCTGGATTCCACCCTAAAAGAGCTAAAAAGTTGATAAGAGCTTCAGGAAAATAACCTTCCCCACTAAATCCTTTTAGCGTTTCGCCATTCTCTGTCCAATCCATTGGGAAGACAGGAAAACCGAGTTTGATACCATCGCGTTTGCTGAGTTTGCCATTGCCTACAGGTTTGAGGATAAGAGGTAAGTGAGCAAAGGTAGGAGCTTGCCAACCAAAAGCGCGGTAGAGCATTAGATGCAAAGCCATAGAAGGCAACCATTCTTCACCGCGTATTACGTGAGTAATTTCCATTAGGTGGTCGTCTACGATGTTTGCTAAGTGGTAAGTAGGCATTCCGTCACTTTTGAAGAGTACTTTGTCGTCTAAGGTGCTTGTGTCGATAGTTACTTCCCCGCGAATCATATCGTTCATTTTCAACTGTTCGTTGTGGGGCATTTTGAAGCGAATTACGTACTCATCACCGCGTTGTAGACGTTGTTGTACCTCTTCAGCACTCAGCGATAGAGAGTTTTGCAAAGTATCGCGTGTTGCCCAGTTGTATATAAAGGTTTCCCCTTTGGCTTCAGCTTCTTTGCGCGCGTTATCCAATGCCTCGGCGGTATCGAAAGCGTAATACGCCCAACCGTTCTCAATAAGAGCATCGGCGTATTGCTTGTAGAGCGGCTTGCGTTCACTTTGGCGGTAGGGAGCGTGTTTGCCCTCTTTGCCTACCCCCTCGTCGTAAGTAAGCCCTAACCAGTTCAGTGAGTTGATGATGTACTGCTCAGCGCCTGGTACATAGCGATTTTGGTCGGTATCTTCAATGCGAAGTAAGAAGTCGCCACTGTGTTTTTTGGCGAATAAATAATTGAATAAGGCGGTACGTACGCCTCCGATATGCAATGCTCCTGTAGGACTTGGAGCAAATCTAACTCTAACCATTTATTTTTATAATAATTTTAAATCTTTAATCACTTTAAAAGCAATATCCACGTGGAATTCAGGAATGACAATGGTAAATTCATTAGCTGTAGATATTACTTCGTTCATACTTACATTTTCCCAAGCTAAACGTTGAAATATGAAATAGTAGATACCGGGTATTGAAACGTTTTCTTCAGGGAGTTTTACACTTATGGCTCCGAGTTGTGGTACTTTGTGTAAACAGCGTTCTTTTTTAAAGATATTTTCTACGATAGGTTCCATTGTACTACTTACTATTAGGCTACTTTCGTTGATGCCTCTTGTTGTGGCATAGAATGTATCTTTACTATTTTGGATTTTATGAAGTAGTTCGGCTTGGCTATTCATAAATGTATCGGATAAAAGATAGGTATAGTCTGTCAATCCTTGCCTAACGATGATATCACCTATATTTTTTAGCACTTTTACGATTCGGTGTGTAGAACGGAATTCCATATCTACCGATAATCGTTTGAGAGCCATCACGATAGCACCATTTCGTACTTCTCTTGATGTTGCTTCTTTTTGTATATCTTTACGGATAATACGTGCTAATGAAGTAAGGTTGATGATGCCCTGAGAGAGGGCTGTTTGTAAAAAAGGTTTTGATTTGATATAGTGTTCAACGGCAGCTGCAACTGTTTTCATCTTGTATATATTTGCAAATTTGTTACAAAAGTAATACAAAAAAATCATTCTATAACAAAAGTAATTGTTTTTTTATATGTTTTTAACATTATTAAAAAGGATAGAAGGCATCTTCTATATAGTTTATAGTAAACTCTACATTGTTTTTTACAATTGAAATGATGTCAAATTGCACATCAAGGTCTAAATCTTTTTTTTGAACGTAGAAATTAGTTGCTTTTACTATTAAATCTATTTTTTGTTGGTTTACGAATGACTCAGGTTCTCCATAAGCACTTGAATTACGAGTTTTTACTTCTGTTATGTGTAAAGTATTTTGTTTTTGGGAAATGATATCAATTTCGGCGTGCCCAAATCTAAAGTTTCGTTCAAGTATAATATGTCCATTTTCAATTAAGAAGTTTACAGCATCTTGTTCACCTTCTTTTCCAAAATCGTTATGAGTTGCCATAGTTTGTGGTGTTAATTAAGTGGCGCAAAATTATGAAAAAAATGGGAGATAGTATCAAAAAGTAATATTTTTTTTAAAAGTGTAAAAAGGTAGTATATTTTTCTATGAAAAGGAGTTTTTGTAGAAAAGAGGTAAGAGATAATAAGTAAGAGCTAAGGATAGTTTAGGTATAGTGTAGGTATAAGTGAGATATAGGGGAGGGGGAGGAGAAAAATTTTCTGTGGAAAATTGACAAATTATTGTTACCTTTGCGCCCGAAAATATTTCAACTATGGAATTTGAATTACTAAAAACAGACGAACATACTAAAGCACGTGCAGGAAAAATTACTACCAGCCACGGCGTGATTGAAACTCCCATTTTTATGCCTGTGGGAACGGTAGGAAGCGTGAAAGGAGTGCACCAACGTGAACTAAAAGAGGATATCAACGCTGATATCATATTGGGGAATACTTATCACCTCTATTTACGACCTCAAACCCCCATTTTGGAAAAAGCAGGAGGCTTACATAAGTTTATTAATTGGGATAGAAACATACTTACCGATAGCGGTGGTTATCAAGTATATTCATTGGCTGCCAACCGAAAAATAAAAGAGGAAGGCGTGAAATTTAAAAGTCATATTGATGGCTCTTTTCACTTCTTTTCACCTGAAAGTGTAATGGAAATAGAACGTAGTATAGGTGCTGATATTATGATGGCTTTTGATGAATGTACACCTTACCCTTGTGAATATGGTTATGCCAAACGTTCAATGCATCTCACACATAGGTGGCTTGATAGATGCATTGCTCACCTCGAAAAAGTACCTCCTAAATACGGTTATTATCAAAGTTTATTCCCAATAGTACAAGGCTCAGTCTATAAAGACCTTCGTACACAGTCTGCCGAATATATTGCAAGCAAAAATGCTGATGGAAACGCTATTGGAGGACTATCAGTAGGCGAACCGGTAGAACAAATGTATGAAATGACTGAACTTGTATGTGATATTCTCCCCAAAGACAAACCTCGATACCTTATGGGGGTGGGAACTCCCATTAATATATTGGAAAACATTGCTTTAGGAGTGGATATGATGGATTGTGTAATGCCTACGCGCAATGCTCGCAACGGAATGCTCTTTACTGCAAAAGGAATTATCAATATTAAAAACAAAAAATGGGAAGATGATTTCTCGCCCATAGACCCTGATGGGCATACTTATGTAGATACCTATTACACAAAAGCCTATTTGCGCCATTTATTTGCTGCCAATGAATTTCTTGGCAAGCAAATTGCTTCTATTCATAATCTTGGTTTCTATTTATGGCTTGTGAGAGAAGCTCGCCGACAAATTATAGCGGGTACTTTCCTTCAGTGGAAAACTAAAATGGTTGCCGATATGTCAAATCGTCTTTAAACAAATTAAATTAATTAATATACTTCTGATAAAAACGCTTCTGCGTTGCTAATTCCCCCTTTGGAGGGGGATAGGGGGAGGTTTAAAAAACAAAAAAATGAAAATACTCGACTGGTACATCTTAAAACGCTATCTTCTTACCTTCTTTATGATGATAATTCTCTTTATTCCTATCGGAATTATCGTAGATTTATCTGAAAAAGTAGATAAGATGATACAAAAAGGCGCCCCAAAGAGCGAAATAGTGTGGTATTACCTTAGTTTTATCGTTTATTTTGCCAATATATTGTTTCCGATCTTGCTATTTCTTTCTATTATTTGGTTTACATCAAAGTTAGCCAATAATACTGAGATAATCGCTATCCAAAGCTCAGGAGTATCATATATGCGCTTTTTACGTCCGTATATTGTGGGTGCGAGTATCATTTCAGTGATAGTATTTTTTATGGGAATGTTTATTGTACCCGCTGCCAGCACTGTGTATAATGATTTTTGGAATAAGTATATACGTTCTTCAAAGGTAGAAAGCGTTTCAGACCTCTACAATCAGTTTTCAGATAACGATTATCTTTATGTAAGCTCATTTAACTACCAAGACAAACGCGGGTATAATTTTTCAGTAGAACATTTTGATGGTATTAAGATGACGGAAAAGATAAATTCTGAAACGATTCAGTGGATAGACAGTACGAAAACCTATCGGCTTACTAATTACTCCAAAAGAAAGATAGGAGAGGGCGACGATGTGATAGTGAAACGCGAACAGTTAGACACAATATTTAATTTCAAACCCGATGACCTAATGCCAATGGAATATACAGCGGAAAATAAGAACTTGTTTGAGCTAAACAAGTTCATTGAACGCGAAAAGATGAAAGGTTCCCCCAATTTAAATATGTATTTATTGGTAAAATACCGTCGTTGGGGTGCTATAAGTACTGCTTTTATCCTTACGCTTATCGGTGTGGCTGTTTCATCGGTGAAAAAGCGCGGAGGAATGGGAATCAACCTAATGGTGGGAGTAGTCGTAGGGTTTAGCTTTGTATTCTTCGATCGTGTGTTTGGAACTCTTGCTCAAACATCAGGAGGCTTATCACCATTGATGGCTGTAATCTTGCCTAATCTTATTTTCTTAACCTTAGCAATCTTGTTACTCCGAAAAGTAAGAAAATGATAAAATTAAAAAAACAATGAAGATTATTTGTATAGCTAGAAATTATCGTGAGACTATTGAAAAAAATAATGAAACACTACTTCAGCCTATAGTGGTGTTTATGAAACCAGATACGGCTATTCACAATTTAGAAATTCCTTACTATATACCTGAGTTTATACAAGACTTACACTATGAAGTAGAATTGGTGCTGAAAATCAACCAAAATGGAAAGTGTATTTCGGAGAAATTTGCGCATAAATATTACGAAGAGATTGCTGTGGGTATTGATTTTACGGCTTGCGATCTACAAGCTGAATTGAGCCAAAAGGGGTTGCCTTGGGAACAAGCTAAGGCTTTTGATGGTTCGGCTATTGTAGGGAAATTTGTAGATAAGGCTATCTTAGGAGATTTATCATCTCTTACTTTTAAATTAGATAAAAATAGGACTACTGTACAAGAAAGCACTACAGCATTGATGTTTAGAGGTTTTGACACAATCATTACCGAAGTATCACAGTACTTTACCCTTCGTAAAGGTGATCTTATCTTTACTGGAACGCCTAAAGGTGCAGGAAAAGTAGTAACAGGTGATGTACTTGAAGGGTTTTTAGGAGAAGAGAAAAGTTTTACTTTGAAGATTAGATAATTAACAGACTATACTCTAAGTGTAATTTTACCTATTTAGTCTCTCTATTTTCCTGAAATTATAGCCAAGAGTTTTTCCTATTTTCTTTTGTAGGAAAGGTGTGGCTGAACCTGCAAAAATAAGGTCATCGCCTCTGTAAATAGTAACTGCTTTAGTAGAGAATGTAAAAATGAGGGTCATTTTTTGCTGTCCATTTCTATAAAAATAGAAAGTATCACATACATCATTAACCAAAGGATAGGCTTCGTTAAACGATTTCTTTTGTTGTAAAACGTTTAACAATTTAACTCCTTTGTTATAGGGGATTTTTTTAATTGTCTCAACAATTTGTTCTTCAGGAAATCCTTCTATATAAGGCGAGGTTTCTTTAGTATAGCCACTGCTACTCACTACTATCACACTGTCGATAGATCCCCTATAAAGTTTTTCCCATTGCATTGCTGTGGAAAGTTGGCTAAAACAGAGGTTGTATAAGCTAAAAAAAAGTATTAAAAATAGGAGCTTCATATCATTATCATTTTTTAAAAATCAGATTGTACAACTTTGATAAGTTCTTCAACATCTTTAAACTTTACAAAAGCTCCGTTCTTGAAGTAAGAAATATGCCCAGTTTCTTCAGAAACTACAAGAGCTGTAGCATCTGTCTTTTCTGTAATAGAAACAGCCGCTCGGTGTCTAAGTCCATATTGTTTAGGAAGGTTAATTTCACTTACTACGGGTAATACAACACGTGTAGCGATAATAAGATTATCTTTAATAACTATAGCCCCATCATGTAAGGGGCTATTTTTATAAAAAATACTTTCTATGATAGGTTCAGAAAACTCTATATTCATCTTGTCTCCTGTTTCAGTTACAAAATCTAAAGGCATATTATGTTCTAAAACAATAAGAGCTCCTGTATTAGTACTCGCTAACTTTTGGCATACATTTATTAAGCTTTCTACATTAAGCAAACTTTCCCTCTGTTTAAAAAAACTAAATACTCTGTATAACTTGTTTCGTGCCCTAATGTTGGTAGAACCGATTGTAAGTAGGAACCTGCGTATTTCTTGCTGAAAAACTACAATCAAAGCAAAAACACCTACCCCAATGAATTGCCCTAAAATACTACTAAGAAGTTGCATTTGTAAGGCCTCTGTAATTTTCCATATCAAGTAAATAATCACAATCCCCATAAAGATATTGATCGCCACAGTACCTCTTATAAGTCTATATAGATAGTAGAGTAGTGAAGCAAATAACACTATATCAATTACATCAGTAATAGAAAAGTCTAAAATATCAAATAGTTTCATTGGGTTTTATTAAAGAGTTTTATACATTCTTTAGCTTCCTTTACATCATGTACACGCAAAATACGAGCTCCTTTCATCAAAGCTATAACATTTACAGCTGTAGTAGCATTTAGTGCTCCTGTAGGGTCAGTATTAAGTAGTTTATAAAGCATTGATTTACGCGAAAACCCTACAAGCAAAGGGCATTGGAGATTCTGAAATAACGCCAAATGTTTTAATACTTCATAATTCTGATCTAAAGTCTTAGAAAATCCAAAACCTACATCTACAATAAAATCATTAATACCATACTGGAGGGCTAATGCCTTACGTTCAGAAAAATAATAGAGTATATCACTGATAATATCTTTATATTGGGTATGTTGTTGCATTGTTTGAGGAGTCCCTACTAAATGCATAGCAATATAAGGTACCTGAAACTCAGCAACTGTAGCTAACATTTTTTCGTCTAAAAGTCCTGCCGAAATATCATTCACCATAGCCCCTCCTTCCAAGAGTGATTGGCGTGCTACTTCAGCACGAAAGGTATCTATTGAAAGACGTATTTCAGGAAAAGCCTTTACCAAACTACGCACTATAGGCACTACTCTATTTAGCTCTTCTTCTTCTGATACTTCTGGAGCATTAGGTCGTGTGCTATAACCACCTACATCTATAAAATCAGCACCTTCTGATAGCATAGCTTCTGCACGCACCAATACATCTTTTTCTGTTATTCTACTTCCCTGATAGAAAGAATCAGGAGTATGATTGAGAATACCCATTACACGAGGAGTATCCAATGAAAGAAGCGTTCCCTTGCAATTTATTGTCATCTTCTGTTAGTTATATATTAGCAATCAGCCATATTTACGGCTACAGCCAAACCTCCTTCCGAGGTCTCTTTATACTTAGAATTCATATCTTTCGCTGTTTGCCACATCGTGTCAATTACTTTATCCAAAGGTACTTTTGCATTCTTAGGGTCTGTTTCTATAGCCAATTCAGCAGCATTGATAGCCTTGATTGCTCCCATAGCATTGCGCTCTATACAAGGGATTTGTACCAATCCTCCTATAGGATCACAAGTAAGCCCTAAGTGGTGTTCCATAGCTATTTCAGCCGCTATGAGCACTTGCTCAGGAGAACCTCCCAAAAGTTCACATAAAGCTCCTGCTGCCATAGCCGATGAAACTCCTATCTCTGCTTGGCAACCTCCCATTGCTGCCGAGATAGTCGCTCCCTTTTTAAATAAACTACCTATCTGCCCCGCTACCAAAAGAAATTGCTTGATTTGTTCTTCAGTAGCTTCTTGGTTCTCTATCGTTACATAATAAAGCAAAACAGCAGGTATTACCCCTGCACTTCCATTCGTAGGAGCGGTTACTACACGACCTAAAGAGGCATTTACCTCATTAACAGCCAATGAAAAACAACTTACCCACTTCAGAATTTCCCGAAACTTGATATTCGTCTTCTTGATAGAGTTTAGCCAGCTTGTCGGACTGTCATAGGTAACTACCCCAATAAGATTTTTATGAATGTCATAAGCCCTCCTACGTACATGCAATCCTCCTGGAAGAACGCCTTCACTATGGCAACCTATATAGGTACATTCAAGCATCGTATTCCATATACGTAAAAGTTCATTATGGATAACTTCCTCTGAGCGTAATACTTTTTCATTCTCATAAACAATTTCAGATATCTTCTTGCCTTCTGAACAACAATAAGATAATAACTCCTGTGCTTTATCAATAGAAAAAGGAAAATCTTTTACTTTTTTCTCTATACAAGAAGTTTCTTTTGTATCTTCTTTCACTATAAAACCTCCTCCTACCGAATAAAAGGTAGATGTGTAACTAAAGCCTTCTCCTTCTGCCGTAAAAGTAAGACCATTGGCGTGAAAAGGTAAAAAATTCCTATTAAAAATAATATCCTCTTTAGGGTTAAACTTTATAATGTGCTCATTCCCTAAATATAACTCCTGATTATTAGTAATAGCTGTAATAGTTACTCCTAAACTTTCAATAGGTACATATTCAGGATCTGCACCGCTAAGACCAAGCATCACTGCCAAATCAGTAGCGTGCCCCTTACCTGTAAGCGAAAGAGACCCATAAAGATCTATATGCACTTTTTGGGTTTTAAGTAAGTAGCTTTGTTCTCGTAATTCTTTCAAAAAAGCCTCTGCGGCACGCCAAGGACCTAAGGTATGTGAACTCGAAGGTCCTACACCTATCTTTAGCATATCAAAAACGCTTATCTGTTCCATTAATTCTTTTGTCTATTTTTAGCGTACAAAAGTAATACTTTTTTGCAGAAAATACTCCAATATTTTATAAAAAAGATTACACCAAATTTTTATATAATCTCTTAACTTTCTTTTCAGCTCATAAAAATTCTAAACACGATATACCTACTCAAAACCTATTAACTAACACCTAAAAACTACAAAACGCCTTTTTGCCTAAAAATATACTACTATTTAAACATTAAATAGTAATCATTGATAATCTTGTTTTGTACTCTATCATTATCTCATCAATCACCTCTTTAGCACTCATTACTCTATCTACCAAGGTGGCTACTTGCCCTATTTCCAATTCCCCTTGCTCCATATCTCCTTCAAACATTCCTTGTTTGGTACGACGACTACCTAATAAGGCTTTAAGGTTCTCTATAGTAGCTTGTTGGGTATTGTATAGTGCCTTTACTTGTTCATAAAAACCATTCTTTAATAATCTCACAGGGGCTAATTCTTTTAGTGTAAGTTCTGTATCTCCTTCACCAGCTGCTACAACCTTCTCTTTGAATGCGGGGTGTACAGACGCTTCAGTAGTAGCTACAAATCTACTACCTATTTGCACACCATCAGCTCCTAATGCTATTGCAGCAAGCATACCACTACCTGTAGCGATTCCTCCCGCTGCAATAAGTGGAACTTCTAATACTCTACGCACCGCAGGAATGAGCACCATTGTGCTGGTTTCCTCACGTCCATTGTGGCCACCTGCTTCAAAACCTTCTGCTACTACCGCATCAACACCTGCTGCTTGTGCTTTGAGAGCAAACTTACTACTGCTTACCACGTGAGCTACTTTTATACCTTCTTTTTGTAATAAAGAAGTATAAGTAGCTGGATTTCCTGCTGAAGTAAATACAATTTTTACTCCCTCGCGTAAAATCACTTCAATAGCCTTGTCCATTTCGGGGTACATAATTGGTATATTTACTCCAAAAGGTTTATCAGTAGCCGCTTTGCACTTGCGTATGTGTTCTACAAGGGTTTCGGGATGCATAGAGCCTGCTCCCAATAGTCCCAAACCGCCTGCATTACTCACTGCTGAGGCCAATCGCCATCCGCTTGCCCATATCATTCCCCCCTGAATGATAGGATATTGAATATTAAAAAGTTCTGTAATACGTGTTTTCATTGTCTATGATTTAAAATTATTATTCTCATCAAGTTCCTAAAAAAGATTATAACTAACTTCAAAATACTATCTAAGTTAGTTTTACTATTATACTCCTAACTTCCTTACTCTTTCCACTCGTATATAGGATATTTTGATTTCTTTATATCTATACTATCAATAAGCATATTATAAAGACTATTATCATGTTGCAAATTCCAAATAAACATCTTCTTTTTATCCTTTTCTATTTAATAAGTTGATTCTCTTCAAAATCTACATAAGAACTCTCTTTACTTGATGTAAAATATATCTTGGTATCACCTTGTTCAAGACTATCTATATTGATAAGATAGTAATCCATACTCAATTTATCTATTATATAGTCTTTGTAGATTGTTAAGGAAGATAGAGTATCTATTTCAATCCGTTGTTCATTAGAAACTAAGGCTCTATAAAAAACTTTTATTGGAATCTTTTTTAAAACACTATCATTATTATTTACTACTATTTCCTTAATACTATCTTGTTCGTGGTTTATTGTGTTATACTGTACATTAGATGATTGTCTACAAGCAGTAAAAAGCAATAAAAATGATATATAAAAATATTGAGGTGTCTATTTAGCTACATACTAATTGACTTTGGGAAATGGGAGAACGTTCTACAATTCTTTTCATTAATTTGTTAAAGATAGTATCTTTATTTTGTGAGCGATTAATCCTAAAACTGTATTCCGCTAAATAGCGGTCTATGTTAAATTCTGATACCCAAGAATATATACCTCAAATCCTCTCCTTTACCGATGCCAACGGCAACGACACTACCAAAGAACAGGTAGAAGCCAATTACCGTCAAATAAAGTTAGATGTCGTTGAAATCATTGAACGCGAAAAAGAACGCATCGCCAACGATCCTGAGCTGAGGTATTTGGTGGAGAAGGAGGGATAAATACTGTTACTTAGATATAATGATTTTCTCCACAAAATCTATACTACCAACCTCATCAGGAGAGCGGTAATCGATAGATCCTTCATTAGTCATACGATTAAAGGTAATATGAACTTCGTAAGATCTATTCCTCCTACTCCATTGTTTTGAATCACCAGGGTCATCATAGTATGCACCTTCAAGCCCCAATTGTTTTACCATTTTATCCCAATCAGTTGCTTTTAGTTGTGAGAAATCACAAGTATTTCCATTATAAGTGATTTTTCCTTTAAAAGCACCTTTGGGAAGACTTCTTGTGTAATCTTCATAGTCCTTTTTCTCTGCTGCTATGGCTTTTGGCTGGCTATTAGGTTTATTTTTGCTAAAAGGACTCCTTATGGCTCGCATAGGTAGAGGGAATATACAAATTCTTGCAATAGTATCGCTTGTACCTCGTGTAGAAATATTAAAGCCTAATTCATCCCATATATAAAAAGTAGATAGCACTTTCTCTGGGTATTCCTTCACATACAGGCTATCATACATTCCTTGTGCTCTTATCATCTCTTTTTCTGAGGAGTATTCGGTGGCGCTTATATCTACATTCTCGTAGTCTTCTTTACTCTTGAAAAAACGAATACCACCATCATCTTCACTATACCAATAAGCCAGAGCTCCTTTTTTCCAATACCAACGCTTTGAAATAGAGGTGTTTTCAATCATTTCTTCTTTTCTATAAGGTACATTGATGATTCCTATCAACTCCTGTATTGAGTTTGTTAAAAGGAACTGCTTCCCGTTGTAGTACAATATAGTATCTTCTTCCACACGGAAGTGATTTCCTGTATCAGAAGTGTAGTTTTTAGTACTGAGTGTATCAATATTAGGACTGTTAGATGAATATCCTGTAAATTGTTGGCAACTAACAGATAGAATAGAAAATAGGTATATAATATTTCTCATATTACAATATAATTTTAATGATTATGATGGACTTTTGTATTTAATAGATTAGAATCCATATTATTTTTTTTCCATAATACTTTAAGTTTGTTTCTTAAGAAAATTATTCCATCTGCATTATTTTTTATAGAAAA
>CAUQUO010000045.1:0-25175 GCA_963521335.1 uncultured Capnocytophaga sp. | reverse complement strand
TAATAAGTAATAATTTCATTTTTTGTTTTTTCATTTGTTTTTTCATTTGTTTTTTCATTTGTTTTTTCATTTGTTTTTTAAGATATTTATGCAACCCGTTGTACATTTTGATTAAAAAAAATAAATTGAGATGTCTATTTAGCTACATACTAATTGACTTTGGGAAACGGGAGAACGCTCTACAATTCTTTTCATTAATTTGTTAAAGATAGTATCTTTATTTTGTGAGCAATTAATTTTAAAACTGTATTCCGCTAAATATCGGTCTATGGTAAGTTCATCAACCTAAACGCTATCATTCAATTTGTGCAATTCACTGGATTTCATAGTTTCACGGACTTTTTGCATAAAATAGTGTTCCTGCAGTAGGACTTTCTGTATCAAATCCATAAAAATCTTTTCTGACCACATTTGCGACAGCAATATCCATCTTCCCATTTTAAAGAAGCTAAATATTCTTCGCAATCTAAGTCAGTTTTAAAGCGTTCAGTAAACTATAAGAAGTTTTATCCATTAAATAATCTCATAATGCACTAATTTTCAGAGTGCAAAATACATGAAATTATTTTGTCGTTTTAATTTTCCAATTTCTCAGTGTTTTCGTTCTTCTTTTCATTAGGGTCTCTCGCCGCTTCTTTGAACTCGCGAATACCACTGCCCAAACCGCGCATTAGTTCAGGGATTTTCTTGCCTCCAAAAAGCAATAATATAAGGGCTACAATGATGATGATTTGCCAAGGTCCTACGACCCCTAAAAATATACTTAGCATAGTTTCTATTAGTTAAAAGGTAAGAGTTAAGAGGTAATGTGCTACCTATTAGCTGTTACTTGTTTGTGGTGCAAAGGTATAAAACAATTGATAATTAACAATGAATAATGAAGAATTTTTTAACGACTACTTATCAGAAAATATCGTCTTCTTCGCCTACCATTTGTAGCCATTGCCATTCGTTTTGTACGGTAACTACTTCAAACCTGAGGATTAAAGTGATACAAACGCATTGTATATATGCCCAAAAAATCCTAAATCAGTAGGTAGTATTCACAGTGAGTACCCCTACCCCCTATCGATGGTGCTTTTAGATAAGTTCCAAAAGATATAAAATATATGGCTACAAGCAAAAGAATTTTCATCACTAACGACTAAATTCCAACGACTTGATGATGGCTTCAAGTTCAAAAAGCACATCGCGCTTCGATACCCCTGGCGCATATAGAAAACCTTCCGCTACTAGCAAACGATTATGCGCCTTGTCTTCAATAATGTAGTTGATATAAGGTCCTCCTAGCGCAAAGTCCTTCACCTCCCATAAGCCTTTGCTTTCTATAGCCTTGCGGTCTTTTATATACACCTCGTTGATACTGGGCGCAAGATAGGTCTCTGTTACCATATACATCCCTGCCTTAGGCCCTGGTATATACTTCTTCCCTATAGAGTCTCGCATCTTTACTATCGCCTTTGCTCGCCCTTCTTCATCTGAAGGAATACTGCCCAATGGCATCTCATAAAGAATAATACTCGCTTTCCCTCCTTTGATAGTGCGCTCTATCCAAAAAAAGTTCTTCCCATATTTCCTTACCTCATAAATAGAAGGCAAAGTGAGTTTTACCCCCAAAGTCTCTTCTACTTGTTTATCTGTGCTAAGAGCATTGTTGAAACGCTTGCGTGTCTCTTGTAGTTCATTATTCCTGAAAGCCTCTATAAACTCCTTGTGATACTCCTCTACCTTGCAGGCTATATCGCGCACCTCTTTACCTTGCGCCACACACACCACTTGGGGCTTAGCAAATAGATCTTCCTTCTCAAAGGCTTTCTTCTCTTTGTTCCTGCGCACTATAAGCACATTCCTACTATTGCGCGTATTGCCCTCAAATACCTGTGGCGGCACCTGATGCAACGAAAATATAGGCTCCTCATTAGGAAGCCCATCTACCGGAGCCGCAAAATAACGACGAATAGTATCCCCTACAGTACCTTCCCAAAGATCATTGTCTATCACCACTGCTACACTGTTGATAGGACCTACCGAAGATGGCAAATAGGTACTTTCATTCCCATTTTTCTTATCATCGCACCCCACTAATAACAATGCGCTAAAAACAATTAAAACTAACAGGCGTTTCATAAAATAATGCAATTATTCTTTTTTTGTTTTTCTACTACCAAAATTCATTCCAAAATACCTTCCTTCATCAAAATTATATAATAAAAAGCTGTTTGAAGCCTAAAACCTCCCCAAACAGCCCCTCATTAATCATTAACCATTAATAATTAATAATTAATCATTAATCATTAATAATTAGTCATTTCCCTCTCACCTTCTGTTCCCATTGCCAAGCCGAGCGCATCGCCTCATCAAGAGTGCTCTCCGCCTTCCAGCCCAGCACATTGTGCGCTTTATCTGTATTGGCATAAGCCGCCGTTACATCGCCCGCTCTACGCCCCACTATTTGATAGTTGAGCTTCTTGCCCGATACACGCTCAAAACTTTGTATCACTTCTAATACCGAACTGCCTTTGCCCGTTCCTATATTGAATACCTCAAAGTTCTCAGTATTCTTGCCTTCCAACAAACGTTTGAGCGCTACCACGTGGGCTTTTGCCAAATCTACTACGTGTATGTAATCCCGTATACAAGTGCCGTCAGGGGTAGGATAATCATCTCCAAAAACCAAAATCTTCTCGCGCAACCCTATCGCCGTTTGTGTAATATAAGGCACTAAATTCTGTGGCACTCCCAATGGCAACTCTCCTATCTCTGCCGAAGGATGGGCCCCTATCGGATTGAAATAACGCAAAGCAATGGCATTAAGCGATGGCGTAACTTTGCAGGTGTCTGTTATAATCTCCTCACTGATTTGTTTCGTATTGCCATAGGGCGACTCCGCCTTCTTCACTGGCGCACTCTCTGTGATAGGCAACTCATCTGCCTGCCCATATACTGTGCAAGACGAACTAAATATAAAATGCGCCTTAGAGAGCTTGCTCAACTCTTGCAACAAATAAGTAAGCGTAGTCAGATTGTTCTCATAATACAAAAGTGGCTTCTCTACACTCTCCCCTACTGCCTTAGAAGCCGCAAAGTGTATCAACCCCGCTACATCTGTATGACGCTTGAAAAAATCTTGCACATCTGCCTTGTCGCGAAGGTCAAACTTCTCAAAAAGTGGCTTCTTGCCCGTAATCTTTGTAATGTGTTCTAACACACTTTCTTGAGCGTTGGAAAGGTTATCTATTATAACCACATCAAAACCTGCATTTTGCAATTCTACTACGGTATGAGACCCTATAAAGCCCAAACCGCCCGTTACTACTATTTTTTTCATTTTTTAAACTAATTGTATCTGTTGGTTATCTAATAAAATTCTTCTAAACGTTATTTTTACATTTTTAATATGAATCAAGAGTTGAAAAATAACAATCCCTGATTAACAGAATGTTATCGCTTTTGCATCGCATCTCCCCCTTTGGAGGGGGACGGGGGGAGGTTTTAAATCAACAAGTTAATTTAACTCTTGATTCATATTTTTAATTATGTCGCTTCATCTTCTCCAAATTCGCTTTCACCTCAGCACGCTCTTCCTCATTACCATCATCACTCTTCGATAATAGCTCTACCGCCTTCTCTTCAAGCTTGATAGCCTCCTTCTTCTCTCCGTGTGCATACATCAAGTGCGCAAGTGTATCCATATAATACGGATTCTCTGGCTCTATCTGCACCGCAGCCTTCGCCCACTGATAAGGCGCCGCTAACGCTTTAAGATCGTCTTTGTATAACTGATATACCTTCCACGCTACATTGTTAGCGCGATTCGCAAAACGCATCTTATAGTATTTCCAGCTATATCCGTTTTCTTTTTGACTATATTCCTTGTCCAACGCTGCTATAAGGTGGCTGTCCTTCTCTTGCAATTTCTTAAAATAATCGGCAAAATAGGTCGCTACTTCCTTATCTTCTACTTCGTAAAGAAAATCTATATAATCAAGCATATCAAAAAGCTGCTTCCGTACCCCCTCTTCATAAAGGGCTTTCACCTGTGGCAACATTTTATCATCTTTATAACCTAAGGAGGCTATCACATCTGGCAATTGATTGTAATTAACCTCTATTCCTCCATTGTCCAAACGCTCGCGATAAGTATGCTCTTCGCTATCTTCATAACCTCCGCCTTTCTTAGGAAAAAGTCTCTTGTTGTGCGTTTCGATTTCCTTGTGAAACTTCAAAAGGTAGGCAATCGCTTTTAGCTGATTCTCATTAGGGGTTGCTTCCTCTCCAAAAGCTTTCTTGTAATAATCTTCTGTATTGTTGAGTGCAATCACTGCAGCATACCCTGCATCTAGCTTGCTGTCCTTCGTATGAGCCTCTACCATGCGATTCCATTGCGCTTCAAGTGCCTCTGGGGTTAGCTTCATACGGTATAGCGCATCTTGATTGTTGAAACTATCTAAAAAACTCTTTTCTCCTGCACCTTCATCTTCATCATCATAGTCTTCCGTTTTTGCTACCTCATTGTCTTCTGTTCTTTCTATCTTGACAGTTTTTGTAGGATGATTCTTCGCTATCGCACTAATCATTGGATATTCACTTCGCAACAAACGCAAAAAAGTTTGTTGTACTTCTTTCAAAGGAGCTTTAGGGTTGCCCAACACTCGGTCGAGCTGTCTCGCCAACGCCACATCTTCAAGCCGAGCAATACCATAACCTTCGTAATAATCACTGCTTATCCCCCCTACTGTATTAGGCTCGTAATAAAGCAAATCTCCTCGACTGTCCAACACCACCATCTGGTTGCCCGCAGGCACCCCTTTGGCCTTCAGCTCTTTTGCCTCTTTAGCAGTCGCCAAATAATACAGCACTTTATTGTTCTCGTAATCCTCTGCTACATACTCCAAAAGCTTCTTAAACTCCTCCTTGGCATTAGCATTCTCTGGCTGCTGAAATACAATAAGCACCCGTTGCTGAGATGCCGCTGTATTCAAAGCCGACTTCAGACTCTTTAGCGTTGAAAAACTCACCTTCTTAGCCTCTTTCTCTGGATTATACTCTGGGATATCCTTCTCCTCATCAAAAGCAATAAGGTGCTTCCAGTTCTTCACCTTTTCTGTATTTGTAGAATTTATATAAGCAGCTCCTAAAGCCTGATTTTCTTTAGCAAAAACAATAGAATTCCTAGAATCCCCTTCCGATATCGCAAGAGTATTCTTTTCAGCATTATACACCCCTCCTAAACGTACCCCTTTTGTATCTAAAACAGAAATCTCTAGGCTATTAGTCTCTTTGCCTATAGGATACTTCTCTATCTTCACCTCCTTGTTCTTGTCATTCTGTGCCCCATAAGCATTTACCAAATACAAATGCTGCGTACGCGGAATTTCAATCGTTTCTAAAACGTAATACGTATTACCGTCTTCATCTTTCTTATCCTGAATATTATCCAGCGAAATCTTATTGTACAAACACACGTATTCCACCTCGCCCTTAGCCTTCTCATAACCTATATAAATATAACGAGGATCTGCATAAGTATCAGGCATAGTCTTAAAGACAAGCTGCAATTGTTCACTATCACCCTGCTTTTTCTCTACGGAAAAAGAATTGCCTTTAGTAGAAAAATAAATCTTCTTATCACTCATAGTATACTTGCCAGAAGCCAATACAAGATCATAAGAATTGTCATCGTTCAAACGCAATTCCAGGTCATTAGAAAAATTTTTAGCTTTATAAACCCCTGAGGGAATAGTATTTTGTGCCAACAACGAAAGAGGCAACAACGCCAATAAAGATAATGCTTTCATATATTTTTATTTGTTCACTACTTTTTTACAGCAAAAAGTACGCCAAAAATAAAACCCTCCCAACCATTAACACACCCAACACCTCTCTTACAACTACCTTATAGCAACCTTACAGCAATCTTACAGCAATCTTACAGCAACCTTACAGCAATCTTACAGCAACCCTACATTTTCTTACCTCTTATCTCTTATCTCTTACCTAAAAAAATCTTAAAAAACTTGCCAATTCAAAAAATAGTCGTACCTTTGGGGCTTGTTACGAAACTTTTTAATATTAAAAACAATTATCTAATGAACGGAACTTTAAATAAAGTAATCCTTATTGGTCGCATAGGCGACAATGTAAAACTCACCTATTTTAGTGAAGGAAACTGCTTAGGTCAATTCCCCTTAGCTACTGACGACGAGTATACTAACCGTAGTACCAACGAGCGTATTGTCAGCACCGAATGGCATACCGTTATCGTGCGCAACAAACTCGCCGAACTCGTCGAAAAATATACCCATAAAGGAGACCTTATCTATGTCGAAGGACGCATCAAAACCCGTAAATGGCAAACCGAAGACGGCGTGATGAGATATGCCACCGAAATCCACGCCTCCGATGTTACCTTCCTACCAAACCCTAAACGCGACGGACAAACAAAACCTTCCCCTAAAGTAATCGACCCTAAAACCGACGAACCCTCAGTAACCACCCTACCGCCCTTTTAGTGTGTAACGAAATTATAATATTTTGGAAACAGAACCCTTCTCGGTACTCCCTCTATTGCCCTTCTTAGCCATAGAGGCGAGTATCATTATTCAATTCGCTATATTCTTCATCCTATTACTCTGCTCAGCCCTTATCTCAGGGTCAGAGGTAGCCCTCTTTTCGCTCTCTCCCGCCGAAGTTAATGCCCTTAGAGATAGCAAATCTCCTACAGGCACCACTATCGCAAAACTAGTAGACAACCCCAAAAAACTATTAGCTACCATACTCATCGCCAACAACCTAGTAAACATCTCTATCGTCCTCCTATTCGCCGATTTAGGAGACTTCCTCCTTGGTGGCATTACCACCCCTTGGATTCGCACCGTATTAGATATAGGCGTCGTAACCTTTATGATCCTCCTCTGTGGCGAAATACTCCCGAAAATATACGCCAACCGCAACAAAATAAGCTTCGCTCAGCGCTTCGCCTTCTTTGTATACACTCTCGACCTCCTCTTTACCCCCATAAGCCTCCCGATGAAAGCCTTCACCGTATGGATACAGAAGCGTTTAGGCAAACAGAAAAGCCATATATCCGTAGGTCAACTCTCTCAAGCATTAGAACTCGCCTCTGAAGAAGACACCACCAACGAAGAAAAGAAAATCCTTGAAAGTATCGTCTCCTTCGGAAATACCGAAACACGCGAAATAATGGTACCTCGAGTAGACATCTTCGCCCTAAGTGAAGACCTATCCTACCAAGAACTCCTCGACGAAATACTTAAAATAGGCTACTCTCGTATCCCTGTATATCGCGAAACCTTAGACCATATCACAGGGGTCATCTATCTCAAAGACCTCCTGCCTCACCTCAACAAAACCGACTTCGACTGGAATAGCGTGAAACGCAACGCCTTCTTCGTGCCCGAAAACAAGAAACTCGACGACTTGCTCAGCGAATTTCAAGAGAAGAAAATACACCTCGCTGTAGTAGTAGACGAATATGGTGGTACTTGTGGCGTGATTACTTTAGAAGACATCATAGAAGAAATAGTAGGTAGCATCAACGACGAATTTGACGACGACGATGTTACACACTCCAAAATCAATGATAATACCTTTATTTTTGAAGGAAAAACCGTATTAAAAGACTTCTATCGCATCCTTGACTTTAACGAAGAAGAAGAGCGCCTTTTTGACGAAAACAGAGGTGATGCCGAAACGCTTGCTGGTTTCTTATTAGAAATCTCAGGGAACTTCCCTCAGAAAGGGAAACCTATAGTCTTTGGCAACTATAAATTCATTGTAGAGGCTTTTGACAAAAAGCGTATCAAGCAAATTAAAATTATCAGAACGGAAACTCCTAACACCTAAGAACTAAAATATGACAATCGACTTGCCAGAAAAGCTGTATTACAGCATCAACGAAGTAGCTAAGGCTTTCGGGGTGAACGCCTCGCTGATACGCTTTTGGGAAAAAGAATTCGACATCATCAGTCCGCGTAAAACAACCTCAGGCAGTAGGAAATTTTCAGCAGATGACATTCAAAAACTCAAGCTGATTTATCACTTAGTAAAAGAACGTGGCTTTACTCTTGAAGGAGCGCGCCAACGCCTGAGAGAAGAAAAGCAAAAAACGCTCGACAACTTCGCTCTTATTGAGAAATTAGAATATATCAAGCAAACACTCATCAACATTAAAGAAGCCTTAGCATATTGAAGTTTCAGAATATTGAGGTGTGTGTTTGGGCGGTAAACATTTCTAAGAACTTCATTCCTCTATACGAATTGCCTTTGTCGTTGAGTTTGGGACTCCACACTGCTATACTATAATGATTGGGCAATAGGGCGACAATCCCCCCTCCTACTCCACTCTTGCCTGGCAAGCCTACTTTAAAAGCGAACTCTCCGGACTCGTCATAAAATCCGCAGGTTTGCATTATAGCGTTTACGCGCTTGGTACAGGTTTCTGTAAGGATTTGTACGCGGTCGTGCATACGGATCCCATCGTTGGCAAGAAATGAGAATATATAGGCCATTGACTTGCAAGTGAGTTCCAAAGAACAGAGTTTGAAATAGAAGTTAAGCACCTCAATAGGGTCGTTTTCGATATTCCCGAGTGACTTGATGTAATAGCAAAGGGCAAAATTACGATATCCTACGGATTTTTCGGATTCGGCTACTAAAATAGAATAGTTGATGGTATCGTCGTTAGCCAATTCGCGTACAAAAGTAAGGAAATCGGCGGGGGCATCTTCTAAGATAGAGAGCAAGATATCGCATATTACTATCGCTCCTGCATTGATAAGGGGGTTACGCGGGATACCATTATCGGCTTCTAATTGGACGAGAGAGTTGAACGAGGTACCTGAGGGTTCTACATCTACGCGACGCCAAAGCTGGTCGCCTATGATACTATACGCCAAAGAGAGAGCGAGCACTTTGGCGATACTCTGCGCCGAAAATTTTACATCGCAGTCGCCTATGCCATAGGATTGCTTGTTGAGGCTATAGAAATAGACCCCAAACTGTTCGGGGTTTACTTGTGCTAATTCGGGGATATAGGTAGGGACGGTGCCGGCATTTTCGCCCTTTAATACTTCGTCATAAACGGCATCAATTATTTTAGAATACTTCATTGGTGTTTATTGTTTTAAATTTTTATAATACTCATATTTTATAGTTTCTACGCTGAACAATTTACCGTCTAATTCAGTTATTACCTTTATGCGATTACGTTGCTCATCGTATTGGTATTTATTGATAGTTTCGGTTTTTAATTTTTCATCTGAAAAGGTCTTTTGGGATATTACATCATTGTTGTCGTTATAGGTAAAGATCTCCTTGTTACCGAAAAGAATTTCGATGGGTTTTTTATTATTGTGATATTTATATTTAGCCACATAAGGAACACCTCTAGCTCTTAGATCGGTAGTTGTTATTACTACATCGTAGTATTTATCGTCATAGGAGTATGCTTTTTGGATGTATAATTCATCTTCCCTCCCGATAGGAGCAGGAGTGAATTCATTTTCTTGGATGCGTTTTCCTTCATCATCATAAACATATATAATTTTTTTTGTGTGCAGGTTGTTTATACGTTCGTCTTCTTGAATTAATTGTCCTACTGAGTTATATTTATAATAGGTAACTTTTCTATCAGAAGGGGAGCCATCGTCGTTAAATTCTACAAATGTTTCGCTAAGGATTTTATTTTGAGCGTTGTAGGTATATTCTATGTTATTATATAGTTTTTTATCGTTGTCATAGGATTTGTATTGCTCAATATTTCCAGTGATGCTAAAGGAGATAACGGTGGAGTCTCGGGAGGCGTTTTTGTTTTCTTCATAGAGGGAGTCAGCTATTATTTCTGTAATGACTTCCATAGTTTTAACATTTCCGTGAAGGTTCATTCCTTTCCAGTTGTTTTGGGGTTCGGGGAAAGGAATGTCTCGCATATCACAAGCGAGCAGTGTGGTTGTGAGGGCTAATAGGGTGAGAAGGTTTTTGTGAGTCATATGTGTTTTTGTTTGTTATTTGTTTTTAATAGCACTATAGGGTTGCTCCAAGCTTCCTCCAAGGTTGCTCCAAGGTTGCTCTTTTGGAGATTGGGCAATGGATAAATAGCCGTCGTAATTACCTTCAAAAGGAGAGGCGAGTTCTAACAAATCCCATACGATATCATCGATATCCAACGGACTGTCTTCACGAGAGGCTTCTACCATATAGGGATATTCTTCGTTGGGGGAGATTTTATTATTCATAATATTCGTATTTTCTTGTTTCTATGCTATATAAATCACCTTCTACTTCTTGTGTTATTTTCACAGGATTGTGGTGCTTATCATACTGATATTTATAGATGATTTTATCTTTTGATTTTCCTTCCCAAAAAGTCTCTTGGGTGAGTTCTTCATTATTTTCATTATAGGTAAAAACCCTTTTAGCTTTCTTCCAGAAGGCATATTCTATCACGTTGTTTTTGTTGTCATATTTATAGCTAACTACATCAGCTTCAGATTCTCCTTCTAAATAATTAGTTGTTTTTACCAGATCATAATACTTATCATTATAAGAATAAGTTGTTTGTGAGGTTAAATCATTTTCTTTGCCAATAGGAGGTGGAATAAATTTGTTTTCTTGTAAGCATCTCCCTTTCTCATCGTAAACAAACAATGTTTTGAAAGCATACTGATCGCCTAAATATTCATCTTTCTGGATAAGTAGACCTTTGTTGTTGTATTTATAAAGAACAGCCTCTTTACGCAAAGGAGTTTCTTCATCCGAAAAAGTTACTTCGGTTTCACTAATGAGATTATGTTGATCGTCATAGACATAATCTATTGTTGCAAAGGATTTTCCACTATCATAATATCCTTTTTTTTGATAGAGGTAACCATCTGTATTGAAAAAGAGAATACTATAAATATTGTTATTAAAAGATTGCGAACTTCCTTCTTTTATAAAATCAGGCATTATTTTTTCGTGTACTTCCATAGTTTTAACTTTGCCGTGGAGATTCATCCCTTCCCAGTTTTTTTTGGGTTTAGTATAGGATTTTTTTTGTCCGTTGCAAGCCAATAGGCAAAGAGCAAAGACTAATAATGTAGTAAGCGTTTTGTAATTCATATAAGTTTGATTTATTATTAATGTCAATCAAGGGTTAAATTAACTTGTTGATTTAAAACCTTCCCCCGTCACATACTCCGCTCTCGCGGACTTTCTCCAAAGGGATAACCTCCCCCCTAATTCACTTACTCGGCAATTGCCGACAACCTCCAAAGGGGGAGATGCAATGCAAAAGTGATAACCATCTGTTAATCAGGGATTATTATTTTTAATCTTTGATTCATATTTTATTGTACGTTTGCACAGCCCCAGCCGTCGTAATTACCTTCAAAAGGAGAGGCAAGTTCTAACAAATCCCATACGATATCATCGATATCCAACGGACTGTCCTCACGGGTGGCTTCTACCATATAGGGATATTCTTCGTTGGGGGAGATTTTTATTATTCATAATATTCGTATTTTATTGTTTCTATGTTATGTAAATCGCGACTGCCTGTTAAGGTTCTTTTCTTTATGGGGTTGTGGTGCTTATCGTATTCATACTCATAGATTTCTTCACTTTGTTCTTCCCCATCTAAAAAATATTTTTTTGAGATTTCATTCTTGTTTTCATTGTAGGTAGAGACAGATTTAGCAGCCTTTTTATTAATATTAAATTCCATTTCTATCAGATTATTTTGGTTGTCATATTTATAGCTAACCACATCAGCTATGGACTTTCTTTTTGGATACGTAGTAGTCGATATCTTATCGTAATACTTATCATTATAAGAAAATGTTGTTTGTGAGGTTAAAGAATCTTCTTTGCTAATAGGAATGGTGTTCATTTTGGAGAATCTTCCTTTTTTATCATAAGAAAAAAGAATTTTAAAAGCGTATTGGTCGTTTATATATTCATCTCTTTGAATTACTTTACCTACTTGGTTATATTTATAATGAATAGTTTTTCTATTTAAAGGAGCGCCTTCATCAGAAAGAGTTACTTCAGTTTCAGTAATGAGGTTATGCTGAGTGTCGTAAACATAATCTGTTGTTGTAACCTCCTTTTGAATACCATCATCCGTTTTTATTTGCTGAACATACCCATCTGTATTAAAGGAAATAGTTGTGGAGATAGTTGAAGAACCCTCATATCCGTATGGTAGGAAATGAGGCATCATTTGTGTGATTGCTTCCATAGTTTTAACTTTTCCGTGAAGGTTAAACCGTTCCCAGTTTTTTTCGGGTAGGGTAGTGAATCTTTTTTGTCCGTTGCAAGCCAACAGACAAAGAGCAAAGACTAATAATGTAGTAAGCGTTTTGTAATTCATATAAATTTGATTTATTATTAATTACTACTAATATGGTAAGTTTAGGTTTCCCAAAATAGTAAAAGGGCTTCTTCAATGGCGGTGGTATCGTCTGCGGTGATATGACAATTGGGGTCGATGCATATCCAGCGCAGGTATTGAGCGACTGCTTGTTTTTGCTGAGAGTTTAGCAATGAGAATTGTTGCTCTTTGTACTCGTCTAAATGGATAAATGTATAGACAAGGTCAAAATGGAACAGCCCTTGTAGGTCGGCAATAAGGAAAGCGGGCAGGTGAAATCGCATTCCTTTGGGGTCGAAATAGCAGAGGGCTACATAATATTGGTTGAGAAGCTCTACAGGTATCTTGTGCCAATGAGTTTGCTCATCTTGCTTGCGACAGCGGGCGCGTTCTTCGGCTGGGGCATAATCATCCATAGCATTGCCCTCGCTGAGCCCTATGCCGTTGCCCAAGGTAACGCCAGAAAAGGCTTGCTGTATGGTGTGAATGAGGTTTGTCATTTTGCTGATTTTCTCATTTGCTGATTACTACATATTTCTGAGTAGGAGCATTTTTACTCTCTACAGAAGTCATTTGTAGCACATCACCTAACAAAGGATTTATATATTTTCTTTTCATCTTATAGCGATCAGAGAAACCTAATTCTTGCGCTATTTCTTGCAAGGTGTGAGGTTCTTGACAAAAAGCTATAATACGCTCAATAATTTTTTCTTTTTTATTACTCCTTGCCTTTTCTACTCCTTGCCTTTTTACTCCTTGCCTTTTTACTCCTTGCCTTTTTACTCCTTGAGTTTTACTCCTTGAGTTTTCTACTCCTTGAGTATACTCTTTGTTAATAGCATAAGTAGTCCAACGCCCTTTGTTAGTGGATAATAGCATATCTTTTGCTACTAAGGCATAGAGTAGTTTTCCTGCTTCTAAAGGATTTTTGTCAAGGAGTAATTGCACTGTATTATTAGCTATAATCCCCTCACTAAACGCTGTAGCCAAAATAAGTTGCTCTTCTTTTTCTATTTCTTTATAATCATCACCATAGATTTCCAAAAGCTGTGTTTCACATTCAGACGATATTAGTGAAATCATAGAAAGAGTAAGTTCCACCAAGTGCAAATCGGGGCGTTCGCTTAATAGAGGTCTACGCCAGTTTTCTTTTTTGCAAGCCTCTAAAATGGTAGGAAATCCAGAGCCTATATTCTCACCGAAACCAATCATTCTAAAAATGGCTTGTATATGAGGATTTCGCGCTTTGGAGTGCCCTCCTTCATAAATATCAACTACAGGTATTTTAAGTGAACCAGGATTAGAAAATACAAACCGATTGTCATACTTCTCTACTTTTAAAACTCCTGTTAGCATATAATCAGTATGAATAATTAGATTTGTAAGTGCCTCACGAATAGCTTTGTGTAGCAAACTATCATCTTCGCGTTCCATACCTTTGAGACTGAAAGGGCGCTTGATATCGCTAATAAGTTTGGATTGTACCCGCATAAAGAAGTTATAGAGGTTATTCTCCCAACGCCCATCGTAAGTTAAGCGATCACTCCAACGGCTTTCCTCTTCTAAGTTAGTATAATCAAGATAATCCATACGGATATTATCAAAGCGTTCTCTTATAGAAAGTCCTTTGCCGAAGAGGAGCAAACCTGCTAGTGTAAGTCCTTCTCTACCTATATTTCTATCTTTGGTATAAGCCCCTATATTGAGTAAAAAATCCTTATCATCATAATCATTCCAGATATGGTCGGGGTTAGCAGTTCTAAATCTGTTGCGATAGGCATTAAGGGTAGCACTATCAATATCATCTGTATTATAGTGTTCTATCAGTATTCCGTCATTCCCGCTATCATTGGCATCGCGAATCATTGCTTTCACATCTTCTTCAGTGCAGTGATAGTCCCCCTCATAATTTCGCTTAAAGGCACCATTCATCATATTTCCATTGATATAGATAGGGCGTTGCCTATAATCAGCTTGAGGAACAGTGATACACATTAAAGAAACACCTTCGTAATCTATAATTTCAACATCGCTATCAGTAAGGATATTACGATTTACTTTATTGCTATTGAGAGTATCAAAAAACTCTTTTCTCAATTTCTGTGGATTCGTAATTCCTGTAATTTCAAAATGATTGGCTTCACCTGCAAACTTGATATTTTCAGTAATACCCAAAACAATAATACCTCCAATAGTATTGGCAAAGGAAGAATAAGTTTCCCATACTGACTTTGGGATATTATTTTCGGCTTTCTTGCATTCAAAGGAGATGCGTTCTCCTACTTTTAGCAATACTTTTATATCTGTTGCATCCATAATTGATAATCAATTCTGTAATTCTTTTTAGATTGTTCTCCTCTCTACTTCACCCTACAACCTGTAGCTTCCGCTGCCTTACACAGGAAATCATAGAGTTGCTGACTCAGTTCAGCTTCTTCTGGATGTTTGAATGAAAAATTATTAGGATGTGCTACTTCGTAAGGGGTTGTAGTGTGCGGAGCGTAGAATAATTTTGCGTATTCTATCAATTTCTCTTTTAAAGGACTATCGCTATTTTCTATAATGGAAAGCAGGTAGTTGTGAAATTCATCGGTTACTTTGAATACACAATTGTTTTTTGAAGGTTTCACTTTATCTAAATAACAAAATGACCAAAAGCTACACATTATGATATCTGCCTTAGAGAAATCCACGCCATCCATTCTGTTATCTACATTTTCAGGCGGAATAATCTCGCCCTTACGCAGGTCTCCTGTCTTTTCTGCTCCGTAAAACGAGCTGTCGTATAACAACCCTTCAAAGGTACAGTTTTTCAGATTGGAATACCAAAAAAGTGCCTTGTGAATTTCTCCGCTAAACAAGCAGTCCTCTAATAGTTTGCAACTATTGAACTTTAAGCGGACATTCTTTTTGATTTGGGTAAATCGACAGTCTTTTAGTGTAGCCCCTATAAAATCTCCCCATTTGTATTTGCAACCAGCAAAACTGCACGATAAGAAGGTAGCGCCATTTCCGCAAATAGCATAGGCACTCAATTCAAATAGGCTTTCGTCGAAAATAACATGGTCGATTACAGGGGTAAAATCGTCTGTTTCTTCAATGGCAAAATACTGCCATACCGAGCCTGTAAAATCGGCATAAGATAGGGAGATGTGGAGGGGTTGCGATATGTTTTCCCACATATAGCCATTTCGCAAAGGAACTTGCACCCTTTCGCCTATGAGCTTAATCCCACGAAAGTCCTGCAAGCCCTCTTCGGTAAGTCCGAAAGGGGATACACTAAGGTTTTGAGTTGCTGTGAGCACCTCTTGCAAAGTAGGATAAACATCCCATCGCTTTTTGAGTTTTGTTGATATTGCCATAGAGTAATTTGCTGATTATTTCTGACTATTTTTTAGAGGTTGTTTAGAGGTAAGAATATCTGACCCCTAATCAAGCGATTGGTTTTCTTGGGTAGAGACGTGTAGCATATCAGCGTATTCGCTGGGGGTGAGGTTGCCATAGTAGAAGTGGATAGGGTTGATATGTTCGCCGTTTTTGATAACCTCGTAGTGCAAGTGAGGAGCTTCGGAGCGACCGGTGCTTCCTACTTTCCCGATGAGGTCGCCGCGCTTCACATGCTGACCGGCGCGCACGTTGTAGGCAGAAAGGTGTCCGTAGAGGGTTACATAGCCATAACCGTGGTCGATGCGGATGTGGTTACCATAGCCCGAGGCGTTGCTATCGGCACGGACTACCACGCCATCGCCAGCAGCATATACAGGAGTGCCTTGGGGTGAGGCGAAGTCCATACCATAGTGGAATTTACGCGCTTTGGTGAAGGGGTCGGTGCGCCAACCATAGCCTGAAGCCATGTGTTTTAAATCTTTGTTGTTGATAGGCTGAATAGCGGGAATAGAAGCGAGGAATTTTTCTTTAGCCTTAGAGAGTTTGGTAATCTCATCAAGCGATTTAGATTGAACAACCAACTGCTTGCGCAATACATCTAAACGTTCATTGGTGCTGGCAATCAGCTTAGAGTTGCCAAATTTCTCGAGGTCTTTATAACGATTGGGGTTTTTAAGGCTCTTGCGGATACTATCAGGGATGATAGGAGCGTTGAAGTAAAGGCGGTACATATTGTTGTCGCGCTCTTGGATATCAGCAAGGACATCCTCTACTAATTCCATTTTTTTGTTGAGGATTTGGTAGTTGGTTTCGTAGGTTTTAATCTCGCGTGCGAGTACTACCTCGCGAGGGGTGAAGAACAAACGCGAGTTAATCATTATAAAAGAGAATAAAATCCCAAAGAGTGCCGCTGCCGTGAGGAATATCAGGGCGTTACGCACCTTTGTGCGCTTGCGATTGCGGATGCGCTTATACGAGAGCGTCTCGGGGTCATAATAATATTTTACTTTTTTCATACGGGCAAAAGTATAAAAAAAATATGAAATTTGCTATTTTATGACGAAAAAAATGTAATTTTGCAGTGAGTTAGGTGTCAGGCGTCAGGCGTTAGGCATCAGGTAATTGTTAATTATTAATTGAATTTATGGGCATTTCAGAGATTATATTTATACTTTTTATGGTTTTAATACTTTTTGGGGCTGATAAGCTCCCAGAGGTTGCGCGTGGTTTGGGCAAAACAATGCGCCAATTGCGCGATGCTACTGATGAGATTAAAACTGAAATTCATCATCATATCAATCACACGGGAATAGACACTTCTATCGTAGAAGACACCCAAAAAGAGATTGAAGAACTTAAAAAAACAATTGACAATGAAGAATTGACAATGAATAATGAACAATAAACTTATACTTAGCCAAAGGTGCGAGCTGCACAGGCAATAAATGTAACTTAAAAACCTCCTCTTGTGGTACAAACTACAAGAGGAGGTTTTTTTAATGATTAATGGTTAATGATTAATAGTTAATGGTTAATTAGCGACATAAATTAGGATATTAAACTATTTTTTATTACCTTTGCCCCCAATGTCAGGTTTTAGGTCTCAGGTTTCAGGGGACAGGAATCTGAGTTGTCTGACACGTCCGACTTGTCTGATAAATTGTAAAAGCAAAAAACATTAAATAATAATTATATGAAAAAACTAATTTTTTCGGCATTAGTTGCCACAGCATTATTCGTTTCCTCTTGCGGGAAAGACGACGACAACGGCGGAGGTAGTGGGGCTTCTCTCCCTGGCACCCTTTATGTGGATTTTGCTACCGATGGTATCCAATCCTACAACTTTTCCAACGGCAAACTGAGCAAGGTTACCAAAACAATGAATGGACCTGGTATTACAGGTTGCGATATTACCTATGGTAGCAAGGAAATAGCATTGGCAATCAGTACTGACCGCTCGTTTGGCACTCAAGATACCCAAACTTTCTTGTTGCGCCCTTTGGATGGTAACTATGTATGGTTCGCCTATGATAAACTGCCAAAAACAGGCAACATTTTCTCGTTTAGTTTTACTTATGACCCTCAGGAGTTTTACAAGGAATGCATCATTCGCCTTTCTCCCAACAAGAAATTTATCGCAGTTGATTCTTATTATTGGGATGAGCGCGGTGTACTCTTGCTTAATACTGAAACAGGCAAGCTCATTGCCGATTTTACCAAAGGACTTACTCGAGATGATTTGAGGGCACAAAGTACCCCCGTATGGACACAGAACAACGAAATGTATAGTGCTATCAAGGGAGTACTCTATCGTTGGAAAGAAGAATACGGCAATAAGGTAGAAAAAGTGTTGAATATAAACAACGGCAAGGGAGCCAACTATGTAACAGTAAACCCACAAGGTACACGCGTGGCTTTTCGTTATGAAGGGCACCTCTGGGTACAGAATATAGACGGCAGCGACCTCCACCAAGTAACCACCTCCAAACTTACAGGCTCCAGCAAAGCAGATGGCGAATATCATCCTGTATTCTCTCCCGACGGCAAATATATTGCTTTTGTAGGAGCACCCACTGTAGGGCGTGCTTGGACAGACTATGACCCATTACAACCCAGCCAAGGAGGTGTTGTGGTAACAAGCGGCGGCTATGGCTATGTGTTTGTAATTCGTGATGATAACAAACTCTACGACCTCGAAAACGACAAAAGTGGCTTCATTGTGCTACGTCAAGAAAGAGGTACACACGGTGTTCCTTCTTATTTTAGCGGTATGATGTGGCGATAAAAAATCATAAACAACATTAAACATTATTTTTTAACCCCTCTCTCCCGTCCTCTCTCCCAAGGAGAGAGGGAACGGGAGAGAGGATAATACAAATATTATATGAAAAAACTAATTTTTTCGGCACTCGTTGCCACAGCATTATTCGTTTCCTCTTGCGGGAAAGACGACGACAACGGCGGAGGTAACACTTCGCTCACTGGAGATTGGTATACACATACTATGTATAACTACTCTGGAATTAATGGAAAAGATATGAGTTGGGCTGCTCCTAATAATTGTTCCAAAAGAAGTTATCGCTCATTTTCTGATACCCAAATAAAGCACGAATGGTATCATTTAGAAGGTTCCGAATGTAAATATACGCCTATTTACTACGATTATACCCTTTCTAATGGTGAGATAAATGTGACTGTAGCTAACAACTCGCCTAATGGTACTAAAGGACAAAAATTGGATCCTGTAAAATATGAAATGAAAGGCAAAGAGCTCATTTTGCGTTTTACAAATAACTTAGGTCTTCAAGAAACAAATGTCCTTCACAAAAAAGGAGAGGACTATAGTTACCTCGCTCCTTTGGTAGGTTATTGGAAACTTACCAAAATAGAAGCAGGAGGCACTACTTATCCTGCGGGTACTCCTGCTTGCTTTACAGGCTATATAATAGCGAGCTCTATAGGCTTTTCGCTCTACTATACCCTGCCTGCAAACATCACACAATGCCAAGCAGGTAAGGTGGAAAGCTACGACTATGTAAAAGAAGGAGGCAAATATTACAATGTTTCTAACGGACAAAAAGTACCCTTACCTTTTAGCTTTAGCAACAACAACCAAACACTTACGCTTAGCCTTGGGGGTACTACAATGTTCTTCCAAAAACAGTAATCAATTAATAAATTAGTTGCTTTACTACAAAAAAATTCCCTTGCAGTTTGCACTGCAAGGGAATTTTTCTGTTAAAATAAGAGTTCTTATTTTGAACTTCTAAAATATTGGATTTCTTTAAAAACATCGTCATTGCTTGTAACCATACCAAGGTTCCCTTGCTCTTTTGAGAGCGCAATAGCTTTGAGGTCTTCAGGAGTAAGAATATCAAAGGCATCTTCTTCTTTTTCAAAGTTGATTTCAGTAGCCGAAATACCTTTTAAAAACCTTTCTAAGTATGGAATATCAAATTCTTGCACTGTTGCTTGTAATCTTACTGTACCCATAATTCTTATATTTTCGGCAAAAATAAAAAATAATTAGTTAATAAGCAAATTGCACCCTCTGATATCGGCGTTGTCGAAGCGCCCTAATACTTCAAAAGTACCATCGGGGTATAGCTTTCCTAAATCTTGAGTAGCGATAAAACTACACGATTCTCTATTAGCTAAATCTATGATATTAATTCCGCCGGTTTTGCCGGTAGGCAAATAGCTCAGCGCATCATTTGTATCACGTATAAGCACTTTGAGCCAAGGTACGCACTTATAAATCCCCTTGCCTGCAGAATAGGCTTGTGAAAGGAGTTCGGTCATTCCGTATTCCGAATGAATCATTTCGACACCAAAGCCTTTGCAGAGGAGTGCGTGCAACTCTTCTCGCACGAGTTCTTTACGCCGACCTTTCATTCCGCCAGTTTCCATTACAATCGTATTTTTTAAGGAGAAAGTATACTTTTCAACAAGGTCGAGTAACGCAAACGATACCCCTATAAGCAACACTTTTTTACCCGAAGCATCAAGCATTTGCAAACGCTCGGCTAAGAGGTCGTATTCATTGAGATAGAAACCGCTATACTCACTACCTGAGCGCTCTATAAGGTCGGCTACCATAGTGATAAGCGATGAGCCAGTGCGCTCTAAATAAGAAGGAAGAAGGGCTAAGACCACATAATCGCGGATATCGCCATAGAAGTATGCAAATCCTTTGCGAAAGCTCTCTTCGTAAATAGAGAGGTCTTTCACATAATGCTGGGAAGTTTGTGCGCCTGTGGTGCCACTGCTGGTGAAGATTTGCTGATGAGGCGCGTTGCCACAATACACTTTATGCGTTTTGAAGCATTCAATAGGCAAAAAAGGGATATGCTCAAGAGCAGTTACTTTTTCGGGAGTGCGTTGTAATAGGGTACAAAAGCGGTGGTATACCTCGTTATTTTCGTATTGATAGCGAAAAGTATCCAAGGCAGTAGCCGTAAAATCCGTTTCGTTGTGTATGTTATGTATCAATTGTTAGGTATTAATGGCCCAAGAGTCCCCAAGAGGGATTGAGTAATATAACTACTAAAGCGATGAATAGTAGCGCTAAGATAAATTTAACCCAAGAGATATATCGTTTTTTAGGAGTAGCGAGGAACCCGTCATAGAATTTGCGTGTTTGTACGGTAAGGGTACGTTTTTGGAAGTACATTTCTACGAGGGTAGGGAGGTCTACAGGTTTATTGGGTTGGGGGTTAGTATTCTCTTGTGTATTTGTTTTTTGAGAGGAGGGTTGTTTTTTGGGTTGGTTAGCGATATACATATCGTATTCGCGACGCTTTTGAGCATCAGAGAGGGTGCTATAAGCTTCTTGTAGGCTTTTGAATTTTTCTACATAGATAGGGTCTCCCTGATGTTTATCGGGGTGATAAGCTTTAGCGAGTTTTTTGTAGGCGTCTTTAATTTCTTCGGGAGTAGCTTGGGTGTTAACGCCCAATATTTCATAGTAATCTTTTATCATAAGTTATGCTCTTTGGGTATTATCATTAGTTTCCCATCCTATTAGTTTTCCGTTTTGGAAATTGAGGATAAGAGATTTGTAGAACCAACGTTCGGAGGTGGAGTTTAGGAACTCTGTTTTTTGGATATCGCGGGGTCTTCCTACGGCCATTTTGACGAGGTAGTGTGGCATTCCTTCTTTATAGACGCCTTTTTCGATGCTATTCGCTACAGATTCGCCGTATTCTTTTTTGATACGTTCCATAATTTCTTCTTTGGTTTGCTTTTCGTCTATGAGGGCGTTTTGCCATTTTTCGCGAAGTTCTTCGATTGCTTTTTCGCGTTTAAGATTGGTAATCGCCTGCATTACAATCATATAAAGCAGGTATGCTACCCCTATGGAAAGAAGTGTATAGTATATCATTTTGTTTGCTTTTTATAAATAGATCGCTACTGAGCGGGCAAAACTACAAAAACAATTTTTATTGAGCAAGGAAAATTGATTAATGTTTAATGATTAATGATTAATGGTTAATGATTAATGATTAATGAATGGGGTGCGAGCTGCACGGGCAATTATGGGAGTAATGGGAGTAATGGGAGTAATGGGGTGCGAGCCGCACAGGCAATTATGGGAGTAATGGGAATAATGGGAGTAATGGGAATAATGGGAGTAATGAGAGTAATGGGAATGATGATGTAATTGTAGAATTATTGATAAATAAGGAGATAATTGATCACTGGTTTCTTTTTTCTATTTTCTAAAAAACAGGGGTTTTGTAGTATATTTTTCTATAGATAGTGGTTTTTGTAGTATTTTTTACTTTTAGGATCTGTAGGGGGTAGGTATACTGTGGGTATACTGTGGGTATACTTGAGATATAGGGGGTGGGTAAAAGAAAAATTTTCTGTTTTTTGTCAATTAGACAAGAATGCTTATCTTTGCCTGCTATTTATAGTCATTCATTCACTATACTATGAACCATAACCGCTTTTTAGTGACGATTGCTTTACTACTCTTCTCTTGTGTTTTGTTTGGTCAAGTGGCACAGAATAAGGTTTTGCTACGCAATCTTACGATGCTTATTCAGCAGAAGGATTATTACACTAAGCTAAAAGAACGCAAAATCAAGGAGGCTATCGATTTGCTGAAAGTGCCAGAAGTGAGTGCTACGCAACGCTATGCTATCAATCAACGGCTTTTTGATGAGTTTAAGACTTATATTTCGGACTCGGCGGTGTATTATGTGAAAGAGAACATTGAGATTGCTAAGCGTTTGGAGAATGTTCATTGGGAATATGATTCTCGTTTGGAGTTGGCTTCATTATATATTATCTCGGGGAATTACTTAGATGCTTCGGATTTATTGGGTGCAATCCGCGAGGAGGCGCTTGACGAGGGGGAGCGCATCAAATACTACAATTGCTATCAGAACCTTTATAACAATTACGCTTTTAACAATCCGAATGCATCTTACTACATCAGTAAGAGCAATGAATATCGGGAGCGTTTGCTGGGATTGGTAGACAAGAACAGCACGCATTATCTGCTTTTATATGCGGGAGTTCTGACGGATGCGAAGCGATATGACGAGGCGGAGAAGTTGCTTTTAGATCGTTTTGCGCTAATGCATACTGATGAGCACGAGAAGGCGGTATTGGGCTATGTGCTAGGGACACTTTACAAGAAGAAAAAGAATGTGCCGAAACAGATAGAATACTTTGCTATTTCGGCTTCTTGCGATATTAAAGACGCTATCAAGGAGAATGCGTCGATGCTGGAGCTGGCTTCGTCGCTTTTTCAGTTGGGAGAGGTAGAGAGTGCTTACACTTGTATAAAATCGTCGATGGAGGATGCGTCATTTTGCAATGCCCAATTACGATCGGACGAGGTAATGCGGATTTTTCCGATTATAGAGAAGGCATATCAGGAGCGGATACACAGCAAGAACACGAAATTGCGGTTGTCTTTATGGATGGTAGGTATTTTTGCGGTATGCCTTATCATAGCGGTACTGCTAGTAACGCGCCAGATGAAGCGCATAGGGAAGATACGCAAGGAGCTTTATCTTAAAAACCAAGATTTGGAAGTACTCAACGGCGACTTGCAGCGTGTAGTAGCAGAGCTGAATGAGAGCAATGAAGTGAAGGAAGCGTATATAGGTCAGTTTTTTAACTTATGCTCTATCTACATCAGTAAGCTAGAGAAGTACCAGAAGATGCTGAACAAGAAGGCGAAGGAGCGGAATCCTGATGAGCTTTATAAGCTATTGCGATCGACAGAGATGATAGAGCAAGAGTTGAAGGAGTTTTACAAGCTATTTGACGATATTTTCTTGCATTTATTTCCTACGTTTATCAGTGAATTTAATGCTTTATTGGTGCCTGAGGAGCGTTTTATGCCGAAGCCTAATGAGATGACGCCGGAGTTGCGTATTTTTGCTTTGATACGTTTGGGCATCACAGACAGTGCTAAGATAGCGACCTTTTTGCACTATTCTACGAATACGATTTACAACTATCGCACACGAGTGCGCAACAAAGCGATTGTTGCCCGAGAAGCTTTTGAGGCGATGGTGATGAAAATAGCGAAGAAATAAAGATGTTTGATTTTATTATTGTAGGAGCCGGACTGGCGGGGGTAAGTTTTGCTAATCTATTAGAGAAGCATCAGAAGACATTTTGTATACTTTCAGACCGCTCTCAGGTGGCGAGTCTGATAGCAGGAGGGGTTTATAATCCTGTGGTATTGAAGCGTTTTACCCCTATATGGAAGGCTGATGAAGTAACGGCGCTTTGTGAGCCATTTTATTGTGAAATAGAAGAAAAGACAGGGGTAAGTTTTCATAAACAACTACCTGTATACCGGAAGTTTGCTTCGATAGAGGAGCAGAACAATTGGTTTACGGCTTCTGACAGTCCTGTTTTATCGAGGTATCTGAGCACGCGGTTGGAGTTGGCACTATCAGACTGGTTGCCAGCGCCGTTTGGGATGGGAGAGGTGAAGCACACGGGGAGAGTAGATGTGAAGCGGTATCTTGAAGCGAGTCTTGGGCGCTGGCAACGGGAAGGGTTTTTCCACGCGAAGACTTTTGATTATAGCGCTTTGGAAATAGGCAGTGATCATGTGAGTTATAAAGGTGTAACGGCGCGGCATATCGTATTTTGTGAGGGGTGTGGTATTAGTAAGAATCCTTATTTTAAGACACTACCGATGCGCCCCTGTAAGGGAGAGACATTGACTTTTTACGCACCAGATTTACAATTAAAATCTATTTTGAAGAGCGATGGGGTGATTATGCCTATGGGCGATGATTATTATACGATAGGGGCTACTTATGATCCTGAGGACTTGAGTGAAGTAATCACAGAGAAGGCACGTGAAGAGCTTTTGGGAAAGCTGAACAAGATGACTTGTTGTAGTTATGAGGTGGTGAGCCATCAGGCGGCAATACGGCCTACAGTAGCTGACCGGAGGCCCCTGGTAGGGGCACACCCTTTGTATCCTCGTTTATGGGTGTTGAATGGTTTGGGCACACGGGGGGTACTGAATGCGCCCTATTGCGGAGAGGTGCTATACAAGGCGGTATTTGAGGGGGAAGCTATACCAAAGGAGATGGATGTGGCGCGGTTTAAAAAGCGGATGGTTAATGGGTGCGAGCCGCACGGGCGGTTATGGGAGGAATGGAAGTAATGGGAGTAATGGGAGTAATGGGAATAATGGGAGTAATGGGAATAATGGGAGTAATGGGGTGCGAGCCGCACGGGCGATTTTTAGGTAAGAGGTAAGAGATAAGAGGTAAGAAATTGATGATGGGAGTAATGGGAGTAATGGGAATAATGGGAGTAATGGGGGGGGAAGATTTTATCAAAACGCCACTGCTAATTGTTAAAATTGTTAATTGTTAATTGTTAATTGTTAATTGTTAATTGTTAATTGTTAATTGTTAATTGT
>CAUQUO010000044.1:0-26051 GCA_963521335.1 uncultured Capnocytophaga sp. | reverse complement strand
GAATACAAAAATAATAATTTAAAATAACTTACAAAACTTTATAACAGCCCTGCCTCCAAAGGGGGAGATGCGATGTGAAAGCGATAACATATTGTTAATCAAGGATTATTATTTTTCAACTCTTGATTCATATATTAAATAACACTATATGGAAATTACACAAGCCCTTAAAACAGAAATTTACCACGCCCTTACCGATTTTTTAAATGCTTATAAATCGCAAAATACCCAAGTATTAGCTGAAAAGTTTGGTGTTTCGGGAGCGTTTTTAGAAGAAATCAATGAGACTCTTGATTTTGTAGAAGACAAAAGCGTATTGCACCTTTTCCCGATAGAAGAAATAGATAAGGAAGTGAATAAACTACGCGAACTCACTCTCTATAAAGATAAAAAGATGAATAAACTTGTGGTAGAGGCTTGTGTATATGATGATAAAAATGAATGTATAGGGCTTATCGTGGGCGATTATCTTTTGTATGAGTTACCCCCTAAGTTTGTGTTTAGTTATTTTGATGTATAAATAAAAGAAATAATGACTATAGAATTTGGCACCTCAATAAATTATTATGCAAATAGATTATATTAAAAAAAAGATGCTATTTTTATTAGCACATCCCGATTCTTTAAAATCAATTGTTCCTAAAGAGGTATTTATAAACCCTACGATTTCAGAAGAAGAAGTTTCTGAAATAGAAAAAAGGAACAATATAATACTTCCTAAAGGTTATAGAGAATTTATAACAAAAATAGGGAATGGGTGTATAGGACCAAGGCAAGGATTACTTTCTTTGCAAGAGTCAATGTTTGATTTTAAACTTAGAGATAATCCTGCAATTAATCTATCTAAGCCTTTCCCTTATAATGAAAAATGGAATGAAGACGAATGGATTGATGCTATTGACTGGGATGGGGGTGAACGCCCTGATGATGAAGTATTAGAGAAGTATATGAGTACTAATCATATCACAGGTTGTTTGCAAATTTGTCATATAGGGCACGGAGCCACTTATTTATTAGTTGTAAATGGTGAAGAATATGGCAATATGTGGCTTGATGGAAGAATTGATTATGGAGGATTAAAACCTCTATTGAATGAAAAAGGAGAAAGAGTATCTTTCATCTCTTGGTTTACTGAATGGCTTGATGAAGCAGTGCAAATGTAATGCTAATGTATTTGATAAGTTGTTATTTCAACAACCTACCCATTGGTGATATACAAAAGAGGCAAAGCCTTGTCTTTAGTGAAGGTGTCTGAAAAGTTTTATTTATATGGGCATTTGCAAAACGCTTCTACATAACATACTATAAAAGCTGTTGATAATCAGAGTAATCAACTTTGCCAAAGGTCGTAGCACGACGAGCAATTAAAACTTTGGCAAAGTGTAGCGACGCAAAAGTAGTTTTGAAACTTTTTAATAGAATAAAATTCAAAAATATTCAATTTAAACTTTGAAAAATAATATTTTAGACTTTTTCAGACAGTCTCTTATAACAATCACAATATTAATTGGCTAATATCAACAAATAACAAATGGACTCCAAATAATTATATGAAACATCTCATTACTTTTTGTATGTGTATCATTAGTTTTATAGCTTTTGGACAAATAAAAAACGTCAATATGAAAAAACAAAAACCTAAAAACTTAACAGAATGTATCCAAATGCTGGATAAGAACCTCAAGAAGCAGGATAAAGAGTATATAAAAACGCTTACCGAAGATGAATTCTTTATGGAAAGTCATTTTACGATAGGAATGGGCATCCGCAATGAGTGGATTCGTAGTGGAAACCCCGAACTTGTGAAGTTCTTTTTAGACCAAGGCGTTAAACACCCCGATGATATGTCGGCTATGATACTCACAAGCTATTATAGACATTTAACAATGTTTAATGATTAATGATTAATGATTAATGTTTAATGGTTAATGTTTAATGATTAATGTTTAATGATTAATGGTTAATGGTTAATGATTAATGGTTAATGATTAATGGTTAATGATTAATGGCTAATGATTAATGTTTAATGTTTAATGTTTAATGATTAATGTTTAATGATTAATGTTTAATGATTAATGGTTAATGATTAATGTTTAATGTTTAATGGTTAATGATTAATGATTAATGATTAATGGTTAATGATTAATGATTAATGATTAATGGCTAATGATTAATGATTAATGGTTAATGGTTAATGTTTAATGTTTAATGGCTAATGATTAATGGTTAATGATTAATGGTTAATGGTTAATGTTTAATGTTTAATGTTTAATGGTTAATGGTTAATGATTAATGTTTAATGTTTAATGGTTAATTGAGTGATGATATATAATAACATTGAAATCGTATTAGGAGATATCACTAAAATTTCTGTAGATGCTATTGTGAATGCTGCCAACACTTCTCTACTTGGTGGAGGAGGTGTGGATGGAGCTATTCATAAAGCAGGAGGCAAAGCACTCACTGAAGAATGTGAGAAGATAAGAAATAAACAAGGAGGTTGCAAGGTAGGTAGCGCTGTTATTACTACTGCGGGCAATTTGCCTGCTAAATATGTTATTCACACAGTAGGTCCGGTGTGGAATGGGGGAACACATAATGAAGAAAACCTACTGGCACAAGTTTATATTAGTTGTTTGGAGTTGGCTTTAGAGCATCAAGTAGCTACTATTTCATTTCCTAATATCAGTACTGGGAGGTATAGATTTCCAAAGGAGAAAGCAGCACAAATAGCGCTTCATACCATAGCTCATTTCTTGGAAAAAACGGATAAAATCAAGCAAGTGAAGATGGTTTGTTTTGATCAAGAAAACTACGATATTTATACAAACATACAGAAGATTTAAGAACTTGCAAGATAATTAAAAGTTAAAACAATGAACACAAAAAAGCAAGAAAAATATGATGAAATAACCGATTTTCACGAGGGCTTTGCTTGTGTAAGGCAAGGTGACAAATGGGGCTATATCAATGAGAAGGGAACCCTTATTACTCCTATAAAGTACGATATTGTCTATGACTTCTTTCAAGGTGTAGCAATCGTGAGAATAGGTGCGCAATACGGATTGATAGATACCTCTGGCAAGGAGATTACTCCTATAAAATACGACCTTATAGATGACAACGACTTCTATACCCACCGTCCTGCAGCTGCCCTGTTGAATGGCAAATGGGGCTTTATCAATGAGAAAGGAGAAGAGGTGATTCCCTTTATCTATGAAGATACTGCCTACTTTGATAAAGATTATGTAGCTGTAAAGAAAGACGGCAAATGGGGCTTTATCAATCAAAAAGGCGAACAAATCATTCCGTTTCTCTACGATGATGCTTCTTATTTTAGCGAAGGGCTTGCCTTAGTAATGAAAGACGATAAATATGGTTATATCAATGACAAAAACGAAACCGTCCTCCCTTTTATTTATGACGATGGGGCTCTCTTTGAGAATGGTAAAGCGTGGGTACAGATTGGGGACAAACAATTTGAGATTAATAAATTAGGTATAGAAATAAAATAAGAAACAGAATGAAAATCAACAAACCTTTGGCTAAAAAGCCTCCTTTTTTTGATATCGATATCCATACCGTAGCAGATATCGACAACGACCCGCGTTTTTATATGGCGGACACTCAAGAAACGCCCTGCTATTGGACAGACGGCAAGCGAATATACTACCGCTATTCGCCTATAGAGAAGGCAAATCTTGATACTTTTGTTTATTTTAATGGCTTTTTTGCTAAAGACGATAAGCATTGTTATATCGTGGGGCGCCCTCTCAAAGGGGCGAATCCTAAAACTTTCGAAATGCTCAACGAGTGTTACGCTACCGATTACCAAAGTGTATGGACATCGGGAGGGCGCTTTGAACCTGAGGATGTTAGTACTTTTGAGGTATGTGATGAGGGTATTCACAGAACGGATGGAGATGAAGAAACTTCGTGGGAGTTTAGCGATGGTATTAGGCGTGTGGTGCGTGTAGAAACTCCGTATGGCTATGCCAAAGATAGTAAGCAGGTGTATTATGAGGATTATCACGGCAAGATAAAGATACTTGCTAAGGCAAATCCAGCGACTTTCATCTCAATGAACGACGGTGATTTTGCGAAAGATGATACCTATGTTTTCTATGGGAAAACACCCTTGCCAAAAGCCAATCCCGCTACGTGGCGAAAGATTTCGCATTTTTATTCCAAAGATGATAAGCGTATTTATTACCTGAACAAACTCATCAAAGAAGCGGATTTCGATACTTTTGAGGTGGTAGAGCTCACTTCTCCAGAAGGATATAAACTGCCCTATGGCAAGGATAAAAACCAATATTACAATTATGGAAACCCTCTTAGCGAAGAGGAAGCTTTAGAGGAAGTGAACAAGCCGCTATGGGATGATTACCTGAACTCAAACTAAAAATTCAAAACTATTATGCAGTACCCTATTACCTTAGAAGGGGCACTCAAAGAAGTATCGCAAACTTTGCCAATATGCTAAACAGAATTTACCAATATATCACCACTCATAAACTCGCTACCTTCTCATTCTTTACCGCTTGGGCGCTCATTGCCATTTATGGCTTGAGTCAGTTGCGGTTTGAAGAGGATATCACCAAAGTACTCCCTCAAAACGATAAGACAAACCTCACATCCAAGGTACTCAAGCAACTCAACTTCGCCGATAAAATCTCGGTAATAGTAACAGCTGAACAAGGCGGAACACTCACCGATTTATTTATGACGATGGCGCTCTCTTTGAGAATGGTAAAGCGTGGGTACAGATTGGGGACAAACAATTTGAGATTAGTAATATGAATCAAGAGTTGAAAAATAACAACCTCTGATTAACAAAATGTTATCGCTTTTACATCACATATCCCCCTTTGGAGGAAGTCAGCAATCAAGTGTAGCGATGCAAAATAAAAAAAGCTGTTCAAGATAGTACCTTGAACAGCTTTTTTTATTTTACTCTTTTTCTATTCTAATATCACCATAAACTCGGCACCTGTGGCGAAATCTTCGCCATAGAAATCACTTAGGGCGGTGAAACGCACATAGCGTGCTTTTACAACTTTGTCGAGCAGTACTTGTTGGGCGCTACTCATATCTTTAAAAGCTCCTACTTTCACGGGGTCGCCCCAGTTCTTACCGTCGTTGCTCAGTTGTATTTGGTAATCTTTTACCTTTCCGCTCCAGCTATCAGTGCGCTGGGTAAAGCTAAAGCCTTTTACATTAACAACCTTGCCCATATCGAAATCTACCCAATGTGGGTGTTTGGCTACAGTAACTGAATAGGCAGAGTGCCAAATGGTATTGGGGTCGCCATCTACTAAATGTTTGGCATCACCTACGCCTGCTTCTTCACTGCTGGCGAAAATTACTTCCATTGCCGTGCTTTCGGCTTTACCGAAAGTAAGGGTGTATTTCTGAGTTTCATTACCTGCAAACCACGCTTTTACAGTACCTCCGTTAGGCAAATCGAAAGGAAGGGTGTATTTCTGTGCTTTGCTATTATTGATACTGTAATAGATAGTTGCAAGGGCATTGGCTGTACTGATAGATACTTTTCCTACTTTGCTGCGAGTAATAGAAAGAGGTTGCTCACCGCTTGCACTTACATTGGTTATAGTTTGCAAATCTTCTTTGGCTGGACGAATGATGAAACCGAAATTATGAGGGGTTGCTAACAAACGGTCACGCAACAACGGACGAGGACCGCAACTATGTCCGCCCAAACCTGTGTTGCCTATGTTCAGTTGCAAGTACACGCCGTCAGGTTCTGGTAATTGGTAGGGGTGTCCTGCCAAAGTCATATCGATAGCTTTATAAGGCAAAGCTGCTACCGATAGCGGTTCAGCCCCTACAAACACTGCGCCGGCGCCCTGAGCATTGGTAAGAGCTGCCCAGCGGGTTTCTTGGTGTTGCCCCATATCTTGTGGTTTAGGGAAGGACACAAACTCATCGGCTACCTTACCGCTGTAGAGACCTATAAAAGCCCCCGATTTGCGGTCAGGATAATTATCTTGTTTACCGCGACCGTAATAGGTGAAGTTCTCGTATTGCTTAGGCAGTTTGAGTAAATAGCCCAATTGTGGCAATACCAAAGAGGCATCGTTAGACACCACGCTGGCTTGTAGTTCGATAGATCCGTCGGGATAGACGGTGAAAATTTGGTTGGTAGTGAACTTAAAGTCGTTTGCACCAAATTTCTGGTGGGTAAGTTCCTCTATCTTATTTCTCCCTGAGCTGGCACCACCTGTTATTTTAGCTGCATTAGGCGCTTGTGATTCCACCGTGAAATAGAATGTATAACCACCTTCTTTATTAGGTTTCACTGAGGAAGCAATGGCTTTATGACGCAGGTTATGCAATCCTTTTTCAAACCATTGTTCGTATATCCAGTTGTCGTTATTGGTGAAGGCGCGGAAAGCGTTGAGACTTAGGTCGCTGTTGGCAATAATAGTATGCTCACCATAGCGTAGTGTGCCTATCGTACCTTTATCGAAATCAAAAGTTACTGAAAAGTCTTTTCCGGTAATGGTCTTTTTGTCTTTGCTAAGGGTGAGCTTTTCTCCTTTGGTTACAGAGGAAAGAGAAGGCTTTTGGGTAGCAGGTTGCATTAAGAATTGTTCGCGAGCTTGTACAAATCCTTTTTTAGCCCAAGGGGTATCTGCTTTAAGGCGGAATTCTACAATACTGTAATATTCTTCATTGCTATCTAAGGTTACAGGGGTAATGGTCACACTTGATTTTTGCTGTGGCATCACAGAAGGCACTTCAAAAGGACGCTCTTCTACAAGCACACCGTTCTTATAGAGTTTCCATATACCCTCATAGTTTGAAAGATCAGTAAAATAGCCTTTATTGAAAATTTCAAAAGTAAAACTATTGAGTTTTTTCACGCCTATATTCTGATACACTTTCTGCACTTCGTAGTACTGTGGTTTTACTGTTCTATCGGCAAAGATAATGCCGTTCATCACAAACTGACCATCGTTAGGGAAATCGCCAAAATCACCTCCATAGGCTTGGTAGCGGATGCCGTCTTTGGTATAGTTGTACATCGCTTGGTCTACCCAATCCCAGATAGCACCTCCGCATAGAAAGTTAGAGCTTTCGATAGCCTCCCAATAGTCGGCGAGATTCCCTACGGCATTGCCCATAGAATGCGCGTATTCGGAGATGTGAAACGGATATTTGATGTCGTACTTACCTGTAGCAGCCCCCTGTACCCACGCTACGGAAGGGTATTGGTTAGAGCCCATATCTACGATGTCGTTATTGCGCTCGTATTGTACAGGGCGAGAAGTATCGAGTGTTTTGAGGTGATTATAAGCCGTTACAAAGTTCTGACCAGGGCCTGCTTCATTACCAAGTGACCATATCACAATGGCAGGCGAATTATAGGTAGCCTCTACCATTTCGGTTACGCGGGCTGTATGTGCCTTTTCCCATTCTTTAGGGTGAGAAAGTGATTCTTTGCCGTAGTAATACTCGTGAGACTCTATATTAGCTTCGTTTTCTAAATAAATACCATACTTATCGCAGAGGTAAAACCAATAAGGGTCGGGTGGATAGTGAGAGTTGCGCACGTGGTTGATATTGGCTCGCTTCATCATCATCACCTCTTCTTCCATTTGTTGATGTGTGAGCACGTGCCCTTGTGCGGGGTGACTTTCGTGACGGTTTACGCCTTTAAATTTGATAGTCTTACCATTGAGATAATAATACCTTCCTGTCTTTCCGAAAGCATCGTCTTCAGCCTTAGTATCTTTGATTTCTACTTTTCTAAAACCAAAGTAAGACGATACTGTTTCTACCACCTTCCCTTTTTTATCCAAAAGTTGAGCTACGAGCACATAACGATGAGGCTCCTCAGCCGACCATAGTTTAGGATTCTTTACGGTTATTGTACCGCTTACTTTATCGATAGCGTTATGATCTACTGTTTTTAGGGGAATGCTTCCTTTGGTAGTAGCAGAGGTAACATCGTCTTTATACAATGAGACTTCGTATACGTTATAGCGCACTTGATAATCTTTGACTGCTTTTGGGCTGAGGTTGCGCACTTCGGCATTGACTTTTAACTGCCAATCGGTGAGGTTTTGGGTATCTGTAAGAATGTTGAGGTTAAAGATTTGCACCTTAGGAGTACTGCGCAAGGCTACTGTTCTGAATATCCCAGGTAGGCGGAACATATCTTGTGATTCGAGAAAAGAACCATCGGAATTGCGGTATACTTCTATGGCTACTTTATTCTTGCCTTTGTGTAGATATTTGGTAATATCAAAAGAAGCTACATTGCGTGAGTTCTTAGAAAAGCCTACGTATTGCCCATTAATCCAAAGGTAGAAGAAAGAGTCTACTCCATCGAAATCGATGAAGATTTCACGACCGTCCCAATCGGTAGGTACTTCAAAATCGCGGATATAAGAACCTACCTCATTGCGGTACTCATAGGTTGTCCACGTTTTAGGAGGGGTGCGCATAACCCCTTTACGCCAATCGTCTACCTTACGCTCGTGATAGAAAATCACGGGTTGGTTTACATAGATAGGCACTCCATATTTGAGCGTACCGTTTTTTTGGATACCTTGAATATTCCAATTGGAAGGCACAGGAATCAACTCCCAAGTAGAAGCGTCGAAATTGGGTTTATAGAAATCTTTGGGGCGCTCTTCGGGGGTTTTGCACCAGTGGAATTGCCATTGTCCATTGAGAGATTTCCAATAGGGAGAATGTTCAGGCAATACTTGGGTAGCCGTCTTTTCGTCTTTAAACGAGAAGAAATAAGCACGAGGATACTCTTTGTTAAGCGAGAGTTCCTCTACTGACTCCCATTCTTTACCCGTAGGGGCTGAGAGAGTACCATAAGCGAAGCCTCCTAAGGGCTTGTGTTGTGCAAGGACAACGTGAGAAAGGACTAAAGCCAACAGAGTTGTGGCGTTTTTAAAATAATGTTTCATAAATCATTGGTTATTTATTAGTTTATTATAATTCCATTGTTACTCTACCCAAAGCTTTGATTGTTTTATCTAAATCTTCATAGGTGATAGCATCGTTGAGGAAGTAGCTTTCGAAGGCGCTAGGGGGTAGATAGATGCCCTCGCGTAGCATTCCGTGGAAGTATTTTTTGAAGCGTAGGGTATCACTTTTTGCAGAGGAGGCAAAATCGGTGACGGGGTCTTCGGTAAAGAAGAGGGTAAACATAGAGCCAAAGCTGTTGATTTGGTGAGGTATGCTAGACTTTTCGAGTACGGTGTGGAAACCTTCGCGCAAATAAGCAGTTTTCTTAGCTAAGCTATCGAATACTTCGGGGTGGTCGTTGAGGGCAGAGAGCATAGCTAATCCTGCGCTCATTGCTAAAGGGTTGCCACTGAGGGTACCTGCTTGATATACGGGGCCTTCGGGGGCTAAGAAGCTCATCACCTCTTTGCTACCAGCGAAAGCACCTACAGGGAGTCCACCTCCGATTACTTTTCCGAAGGTAACTAAGTCGGCATTGATATTGAATACCTCTTGAGCGCCACCTTTGGCTAATCGGAAACCGGTCATTACTTCATCAAATATAAGTAAAGCGCCGTTTTCGGTACAGAGTTTACGCAATCCTTCTAAGAAGCCTTCTTGAGGGAGAACACAGCCCATATTACCAGCTACGGGTTCTATAATAACACAGGCGATTTGTTGAGGGTTGGCGTCGAAAAGGTTTTTTACGGAAGATAAATCGTTGTAGTTAGCCAAGAGGGTATCTTTGGCGGTACCTTGAGTTACTCCAGGGCTATTGGGAGTCCCGAAGGTAGCTCCACCACTACCAGCTTCGATAAGGAAAGCGTCGGAATGGCCGTGGTAACAGCCTATGAATTTGATAATTTTCTCTCTATTGGTATAGCCACGAGCCAATCGTATGGCGCTCATACAGGCTTCGGTACCGCTATTTACGAAGCGGATTTTGTCGATATTAGGCACCATAGAGACGGCTAATTCGGCGATTTGAACTTCTACTTCGGTGGGGATACCGAAGGAGGTACCTTTTTTAGCTCTTTTGGTTATGGCCTCGATAACGGGAGGGTAGGCGTGCCCTAAGATGAGGGGTCCCCAAGAGGCGATGTAGTCTATATACTGGCGGTTATCTTCGTCGGTAAGGTAAGCACCTTGAGCTTCTTTAATAAATATGGGGGTACCACCTACGGCATTGAAAGCTCGTACGGGGGAGTTTACCCCTCCGGGGAGTACTTGTTGTGCGTTAGCGAATAGTTCGCTACTTCTTTTGTAAATCATAGTTATTAGGTATTAGGTGTGAGAACTATATCGAATTGAGTTAGGTCTTTAAATTGTTGTAGGCGTTTGTACATTTCGTTTTGAGAGAGAGAGAGCATTCGTTGAGCGCCGAATTGTTCTATACAGAAAGAAGCTACATTGGCACCGTGTATTAGAGCATTTTTAAGATTGTTGAAGGAATAGTCGCCGGTTTTGGTAAGGTATCCAGCCATAGCACCTGCGAATACATCGCCAGCACCAGTGGGGTCGAATACTTCGGCTAGAGGGAGAGCTGGGGCGAAGAACACCTTATCATTATGGAATAGTAAGGCGCCGTGTTCTCCTTTTTTAATAACTACGTATTTTACGCCCATTTGGTTGATACGAGAGGCGGCTTTTACGAGGGAGTATTCTCCGGTGAGCTGTCGAGCCTCTTCGTCGTTGATAGTTAGTACATCTATGCGAGTGATGACTTCCATAAGTAGGTCCCAGGTGTGAGTCATCCAATAGTTCATAGTATCCATAATGACTAATTTTGGGCGGGAGGTCATTTGGTTGAGCACTTCGCTTTGGACAGAGGGGTGCAGGTTTCCGAGCATTAGGACATCGGCATTTTGGAAATTCTGGGGGACAACAGGTTTAAAGTTGGCTAATACGTTGAGTTGCGTATCGAGGGTATCGCGAAGATTCATATCGTTGTGATATCGTCCGCTCCAGAATAGAGTTTTGCCATTAGGGACGATTTCTATGCCAGAGATATCTATATTTCGTTCTTTGAGTAGATTTAGGAAATCGGGGGGGTAGTCGTTTCCTACGACAGAGACTACTGCGGTGGGTATTTGAAAGGGGGAGGCAGCGAGAGCGATATAGTTGGCTGCTCCGCCCATTATTTTGTCACTTTTACTAAAAGGGGTTTCGATTTGGTCGAAAGCGATGCTTCCTACCACTAATAATTTTCTCATTACTTATTTTTCTTATAGTCTTCAGCGGTGTGTGTTTTGTGAGTTTTTGACGTTATAATACATAAAGGTTATTTCATTTTTGGGTACCTTTAATGAGGAGTATTATAATTTGGCGACAAAGGTAGTGTATAATTGACAGATATGCAAATTTTAGGAGATAGGAGATAGGGGGTAGGGGATTGGCAGAAGGCTATTTTCTAAGAAATAGGTTTTTTGTAGTATTTTTTTCTATGGATATTTATTTTTGTAGTATTTTTTACTTTTAGGTTTGTTGGGGGGTAGGTGTACTGTGGGTATACTGTGGGTATAGGTGAGATATAGGGAGGGGGCGGGAGAAAATTTTTCTAATTGTAATGGACAAATTGGCTAATTAACAAATTATTTATACCTTTGCCCAAAATTCAAGAACTACTGATGGATTTAGTACGCCTCTTTATAAAAAGAATATCATATAATCAATCTCAGAATGATGCATTTATATTGATAATGAGTGAAGTGGAGTCGGATTTGAAATTACCTATTGTCATAGGTGCTTTTGAGGCACAATCTATTGCATTAGAGTTAGAAAAAAATCTCATACCACCTCGCCCGCTCACGCACGATTTATTTAAGTTGATGGCGGATGCTTTCAGTATACAAATGAAGAGGGTAGTGATATACAAGTTGGAAGAAGGAATTTTTTATGCGAATATGCTTTGTGTACAGAATGGGAAGGAGGAGACGATAGATGCGCGGACGAGTGATGCTATAGCGTTGGCATTGCGATTTAATGCGCCAATTTATACTTACAAGAGTATTATAGAAAAGGCGGGGATCTATATACCGCTACCTAATGATGAGAATAAGACTTCGGTGAGTCCATCTCTTGATGATATAGAAGAGGAGCCTCGCAATCAATATACAAAATATTCTATGGCGGAGTTAAGGGAGATGCTGGAGGATTGTATAGAGGGTGAAGATTATGAGCTTGCGGCTCATATAAGGGATGAGATTTCTAGACGGGATCATACTTTTTAAGGAAAAAAATAAAAACCAATATATTATAAATGAAAGAAACTGTGAGTGGGGTAGTTACGGCTACCGAGACAGCGACTCAAACGGCGACGGCTGAAGTGCTAAAAGTAATTCCTAGTGAGGGTTTTTCGATGGATAGTTTGTGGCGAGGAGTTGTAGGGATGATAGCTATTTTATTGATAGCATATTTGTTCAGTAGTAATAAGCGAGCTATAAACTGGAAGACAGTAGGGATAGGCTTGTTGATACAGCTCAGTTTGGCGGTAGGGATATTGAAGATAGGATTTATTCAGAAAGTTTTTGATTTGGCGGGAGGAGTATTTGTATTGATTTTGGATTTTACCAGAGCTGGGAGTCAGTTTTTATTAGGCAACTTATTAGACAGTAATACTTTTGGGTATATATTTATTTTTCAAGTATTGCCTACGATTATATTTTTCTCGGCGCTTACGTCTTTACTGTTTTATTTGGGAGTAATCCAGGTGATAGTGAGAGGGATGGCGTGGGCACTTTCTAAGTTGCTGAATATTTCGGGAGCGGAGAGTTTGTCGGTAACGGGGAATATATTTTTGGGACAAACGGAAGCGCCATTGATGATCAAGGCTTATTTGGCAAAGATGACGCGTTCTGAAATTCTTCTGGTGATGATAGGAGGGATGGCGACGGTAGCAGGAGGAGTAATGGCTTCATACATACAGTATTTAGGGGGCGATGATCCTGCGATGCGCTTGATATTTGCGCGTCATCTTTTGGCGGCATCGGTAATGGCGGCGCCAGGAGCAATAGTAGTATCGAAGATGTTGTGTCCTCAAACGGAGAAGTATTCTAACGACTCGCATGTGGCGATGGAGAATGTAGGCTCTAATGTGCTTGATGCTATAGCTAATGGGACTACAGATGGGCTTAAGTTAGCGGCGAATGTAGGAGCGATGTTATTGGTGTTTGTAGCGATTATAGCGATGCTTAACTATATACTTCATTGGATAGGGGATTTGACATCTTTTAATTCGGCGATAGCGGCGATGACGCCTTACCAAAGTGGATTATCGCTTGAGATGATATTAGGGACGATATTTTCGCCAGTGATGTGGCTTATAGGGGTAGCGAAAGAAGATGTGATGCTTATGGGTCAGTTGTTAGGTATCAAATTAGCTTCATCGGAATTTGTAGCATATACGCAATTGGCGACATTGAAAGACTTGACTTCGGAGCCACATTTGTTATATAACAAATCGGTAATGATAGCGACCTATATGCTTTGTGGATTTGCTAATTTTGCGTCTATAGGAATTCAGATAGGAGGTATAGGGGCTTTGGCTCCGAACCAGCGCAAGACACTTTCGGAGTTTGGGCTTAAAGCCGTTTTAGGGGGGTCGTTGGCATCGTTGATGTCGGCCACTATAGCGGGAATGATAATAGGATAAGAAATACTTTTTACTAGAATAACGATGAGAAAAATCACCTTATTTATATGTGCTATAGTGAGTAGTTTTACGGCAGAGGCACAAGACAATCCTTGGCAACAGCAAGCGGATTATCAGATGGATGTAACGATGGATGTCAAGACATTTCAGTATAGAGGTACGCAGAGGCTTACTTATACGAACAATTCTCCAGACACGCTTACGACGGTGTTTTATCACCTTTATTATAATGCATTTCAGCCCAACAGTGAGATGGATAGCCACTTGCAATCGCTTCCAGACCCAGATGGGCGTATGACAAATAATCTTGGGACAGAAAAAGAGCCTATTTATGAGAGTCGTATAGCGAAGTTAAAGCCTAATGAAATAGGATATTTACGGGTAACATCACTTTCGCAAGACGGGCAAGTATTGAAATACAGTCACGAGAGTACGATATTGAAAGTAACACTATCGAAGCCACTATTGCCTCACAGCCAAACGGTGCTAGATATGACATTTGAGGGTCAGGCGCCAGTGATGATACGCAGGGCGGGGCGGAATAGTCCTGATGGGGTAGCACTTTCGATGGCGCAATGGTATCCTAAGATGGTAGCTTATGACCACAAGGGGTGGCATGCTACAGAGTATTTGGGGCGAGAGTTTTATGGAGTATGGGGGAACTTTGATGTGAAGTTGACCCTTGACAAGACCTATATGGTAGCAGGTTCTGGGGTATTGCAGAACGCAAATGAAATAGGATTTGGGTATGAAGATAAAGGGGTGAAAGTGCCTAATAGTGCTAAGAAAGTAAAGACGAAGACGTGGCATTTTGTAGCAGAGCGGGTGCATGATTTTACTTGGGCGGCCAACCCACAGTTTACGCATCACAAGCACACTTTGGCGAATGGGAAGACCATACATTTCTTCTACAAAAAATATGCGGAGAACTGGCAGAAGATAGAAGCGCCGATGCTACAAGTGTTTGATTATTTTAATACGCTTATAGGGCCTTATCCTTGGCCTACTTATTCGTTTATTCAAGGAGGAGATGGGGGTATGGAGTATGCGATGTGCACCCTTATTGAAGGCGGGGAGAAGTATGAGCGACTTTTGGGGACAGCCACCCACGAGTTAGCCCATGCGTGGTTTCAGCATTTATTGGCGACAGATGAGGCTACATATCCTTGGATGGACGAAGGATTCACATCGTATATAGAATATTTGGCGAGACAACAAGTATTGGGGCTAATCAGCAAAACAGATTCGCCTTTTGCTCGAGCTTTTACGGGATATTTTGGGTTGGTAAGATCGGGGATGCAAGAGCCACCAATCACCCATTCGGATCGTTTTGCTACGAACTATGCATATAGTATTACGGCCTATTATAAAGGGTTGTTATTTTTGGCACAGTTAGATTACATCATAGGTAGAGAACCATTGGATCAAACGCTTAAGCGTTATTATAAAGAATATGCGTTTAAGAATCCTACTCCGAATGATTTTATACGAATAGCAGAGAAAGAATCGGGGATGCAGTTGCATTGGTTTTTGAATGAATTTATGGAGACCACGCACACGGCGGATTATGCAATAGATAAGGTAGAAGGCAAGGGAGACAAGACATTAGTAACCTTGAAGCGTATAGGGCGTTTGCCATTGCCAATAGATCTTTTAGTAACGGACACATCGGGCAATACGCGATATATATATGTGCCATTGCGGATGCAGTTTGGAGAGAAGCCCACGCCTTATAGTAATCTTGAGCGGCAAGTGATGCCCGCCTGGGGATGGGGGAATACGAGTTATACATTTGAGCTAAATCTTCCGTTGGAAAAAGTGGCAAACATCAGTTTAGACCCAGAGAACAAAAGTGTAGATATAGACAAGCAAAATAACTTTTATAAAAAAAATAATTAGCAAAAGTTTTGTAGATTAAAAGATTTGGTGTACTTTTGCCACCCAAAAGCGCATATAGTAGTGCGTATAATTGCGTATAAAATTAAATTAACAGGTTATGATTCAATATATTAAAGAGTCTTATGACGAGCTTAAGAACCATGTAACGTGGCCAGCAGCCTCAGAGGCACAGAAGGAAATGGTAGTGGTAGTGGTATTTTCAGTACTATTTTCATTAGTAATTTGGGGGATGGATTCTTCATTTGAGTTTCTCATAGGAAAGTATTTTGAATTTATGCAATAAAAAACAACGGGCATGTCTGGATTGTTAGAAAAAAAATGGTATGTTATAAAAACGGTTACGGGCCAAGAGAACAAGATAAAGAACTACATAGAAACGGAGTCGACGAGATTGGGCTATGCGGACTATGTGGAAGAAGTTTTAGTGCCTACGGAGAAAGTAGTGCAGGTGCGTAATGGCAAAAAGATTATGAAGGACCGGGTTCATATGCCAGGTTATGTAATGGTAAAAGCGCATTTGGCGGGAGAAGTAGTGCATATCATTAAGTCGATTCCAGGAGTAGTAGGTTTTTTAAGTGAGACAAAAGGGGGAGATCCCTTACCGTTGCGCAAATCGGATGTAAGCCGGATGTTGGGGCAAGTAGATGAGTTATCGGAGACTGTAGAGACGGTAGCGATTCCGTATGAAGTAGGGGAGATGGTGAAACTTATCGAGGGTCCGTTCAACGGATTTAATGGAGTGATAGAGCGAGTGAACGAAGAGAAGCGGAAGCTTGAAGTGATGGTAAAAATCTTTGGAAGGAAGACGCCATTAGAACTCAGCTACACCCAAGTAGAAAAATTGTAACAGAAGTCTCTTAAAAAAGGGAGACATTTAAATAAATTATTAATTATAAACAATGGCAAAAGAAATTAGTAAAGTAGTTAAGCTACAAGCTCGGGGAGGTCAAGCGAATCCTTCGCCACCAATTGGACCCGCATTAGGTGCTGCCGGTGTTAATATTATGGAGTTCTGCAAGCAGTTTAATGCACGTACGCAGGACAAACAAGGGAAAGTAATTCCTGTAGTTATCACCGTATACAAGGACAAGTCATTTGACTTTGTTATCAAGACAGCGCCTGCTGCAGTTCAGCTATTGGAAGCCGCTAAGGTTAAAGGAGGTTCCGGAGAGCCAAACCGTAAGAAAGTAGCAAGTATCACTTGGGAACAAGTGAAAGCGATTGCAGAAGACAAAATGCCTGATTTGAATGCATTTACGATAGAGTCTGCAATGAGTATGGTTGCTGGTACGGCACGTTCAATGGGTATTACAGTAACTGGAGAAAAACCTTTTTAATCGCGAAGCAATATGGCAAAATTAACAAAGAAACACAAAGAAGCACTTGCAAAAGTAGATAGGAATAAGCTCTATTCACTCAAAGAGGCTTCAGCATTATTGAAAGAAATCACTTACACTAAATTTGATGCTTCTGTAGATATTGCAGTGCGTTTAGGGGTAGACCCACGTAAAGCAAACCAAATGGTACGCGGAGTAGTAACCCTTCCTCACGGGACAGGTAAAGACGTTCGTGTACTTGCCTTGGTAACTCCAGACAAAGAAGCGGAAGCTAAGGCTGCTGGGGCGGACTATGTAGGGCTAGATGAGTATCTACAAAAGATCAAAGATGGCTGGACAGATGTAGATGTGATCGTAACGATGCCAGCAGTAATGGGTAAATTAGGTCCGTTAGGGCGAGTATTGGGTCCTCGAGGCTTGATGCCAAACCCTAAGACAGGTACCGTTACTATGGAAATTGGTAAAGCTGTACAAGAGGTAAAATCAGGTAAAATAGATTTTCGTGTAGACAAGACAGGTATTGTACATGCTTCTATAGGGAAAGTATCATTTACAGCTGATAAGATTGTAGACAACGCTAACGAGTTGATTCAAACATTAATAAAAATGAAACCTACAGCGGCTAAAGGTACGTATATGAAATCGATATATATTTCATCTACTATGAGCCCAAGTATTGCGGTAGACACTAAAACAGTTTAATTTGTAGTTAAAAACAGACATTATGACAAGAGAAGAAAAATCATTAGTAATAGATAATTTAACTGCACAGTTAGCTGACAACAATGTTATTTATGTAACAGATTTAACTGGTTTGAACGCTCAAGAGACAACGGCGTTGCGTCGTGCTTGTTTCAAGGCGAATATCAAATTGGCAGTTGTAAAGAACACCTTGCTAGCAAAAGCAATGGAGGCTTCAGAGAAAGAGTTTGGAGAATTGCCAAGCATTCTTAAAGGGAATACTTCATTGATGTATGCAGAAGTAGGAAATGCGCCTGCGAAGCTCATCAAGGAATTCCGCAAAAAATCAGAAAAGCCTATTTTAAAAGGAGCGTATGTAGATGCGGCTGTATTTATAGGAGACAGTCAATTAGAAGCCTTAGCTGCTCTTAAATCTAAGAACGAAGTTATTGGCGATATCATTGGATTGCTTCAATCACCTGCCAAGAATGTTGTTTCAGCACTCAAATCAGGAGGAGGCAAATTGGCTGGTATTATCAAGACTTTATCTGAAAAGTAAAACAGAACCCACAGAATTTATTTTTAAACAATTAAACAAAAACGATAGAAAAAATGGCAGATTTAAAAAATTTCGCAGAACAATTAGTAAACTTAACTGTTAAAGAAGTAAACGAGCTTGCTCAAATCTTGAAAGAAGAGTACGGCATCGAGCCAGCTGCAGCAGCAGTAGCAGTAGCAGCAGGTCCAGCAGCAGGTGGAGCAGGAGAAGCAGCAGCTGAAAAAACAGAATTTGATGTATTCTTGAAATCAGCAGGAGCTAACAAATTGGCAGTTGTAAAATTAGTAAAAGACTTAACAGGTCTTGGACTTAAAGAAGCTAAAGAAGTAGTAGACGGCGCACCTTCAAAAGTAAAAGAAGGAGTTTCTAAAGAAGAAGCTGAAGGGCTTAAAAAATCTTTAGAAGAAGCTGGTGCTGAAGTAGAATTGAAATAATTTTACTTATAAACCCTATAAGGTTTAGGTCTTTTTCAACAGCAAAAAGGCCTAAACCATTTTGTAATTTAAATAAAAGGTACTGATATATCTTTGTTTTTTATTAGAAAAAATACTGAGGATATGGAGCCAATGCTATTGAAAACAGAAATAGACGAATCTCAGCTTTCTATTGAAAGAGATGATTTTTACTACCAATTAACACCCGATGAACTAAAGAGTTTGGCTATTGCTGAAGAGCAATCAAGATCAGGGCTGGTAATGAGTAGTGAAGAGGTACGCAGAGAAGTGAGAGAAAGATATGCGAGTAAATTGGGTATTAGAAGCTAAAAAGAAGTATTATGATACTCTCGACTATTGGGAAGAGCATAATGGTTCTTTTGATTATTCATTTAAGATAATACAAGCTGTTGAAACCTTAGAAGATGAGTTAGCTGAAGCCCCCTATTTTTTAGCTAAATATAGTAAGCAAATGGATTTATATAGAAAGTATTTTTTAAACAAAAGATTTATAGTATATTATAAGGTTTATGAAGAACTTGGTGTAATAGAAATAAGGGATTTTAGAAGCTGTTATCAAGAACCTTTATTTTAGAAAACAATACAATAACAATATTAGGTAGAATATATTTCTGCCAAATAAACATAAAACAAAATGAGTAAACATCTAGAACGCTTAAATAACATCTATTGGAGTTTCTCTAAGAAATATTACAACACTGTAGAAGAGTTTAAAAAGGATATCGAAGAGTATAATCTTAGCTGTGAAAACGAGAAAGAATGGCAATTGGACGAGCTTGTAGTTGATGAGCCTAAGATTGAGATGCAATATATGGCTTGGGTAGATCCAGAGCACATACTACCTAATGAGGAACTGATGGAAGACGATGATATTTTTGAAGAAGAGCCAGATGATGATGAGTATGGTTATCAGGTAGAATTGGCAGCGACTTTGCTTCCTGATAACGGCAAGAGTTTTTTGGGTTATGAACTTTTAATGAAAGTACATAACCAACAGGCAAATAAAGAATTAGGAGACCACGTATTTTATGAAGGTACAGAGATAGAAAGAGGAGAAAATGGAATAGCTATATTGCCTATCTACTGTGGTAGCTAATGACTAAAGACAAATAAAGAACGACTTACTACTAACACGCTAAACAATAATATTAAAGTAAAGAAAATGCTTACGAATCAAACCGCAAGAGTTAATTTTGCTTCTGTGAAACACGTTCCTGAATATCCTGATTTTTTGGATATTCAAATCAAATCGTTTCAAGAGTTCTTTCAGATGGAAACCAAGTCGGAAGACCGAGTTCACGAGGGGTTGTATCAAACCTTTAAGGAAAACTTTCCTATATCCGACACACGTAACCAGTTCGTATTGGAGTTTCTCGACTATTTCGTAGACCCTCCTCGCTACTCTATACAAGAGTGTATTGAGCGCGGACTTACTTATAGTGTGCCTTTGAAAGCTCGATTGAAGCTCTATTGCACCGACCCAGAGCACGAAGATTTTGAAACTATCGTGCAGGATGTATACTTGGGGACAGTGCCTTATATGACATCTAGCGGGACATTCGTTATCAACGGAGCTGAACGTGTGGTAGTATCTCAATTACACCGTTCTCCAGGGGTATTCTTCGGACAGTCGTTTCACGCTAATGGAACCAAACTCTACTCGGCACGTATCATACCTTTTAAAGGTTCGTGGATAGAGTTTGCTACCGACATCAACAATGTGATGTATGCTTATATCGACCGTAAGAAGAAATTGCCTGTAACTACACTTTTCCGTGCGATTGGGTTTGAGCGCGATAAAGATATATTAGAAATATTTGACCTTGCTGAAGAAATCAAAGTTTCTAAAACAGGGCTTAAAAAATACATTGGTCGTCGTTTGGCAGCCCGTGTGCTTAACACTTGGCACGAGGACTTCGTAGACGAAGATACTGGAGAGGTAGTATCTATTGAGCGTAATGAGATTATCCTCGACCGCGATACTGTACTCGACGAAGATAACATTCAAGAAATCTTAGATGCTGATGTAAAAACTATTCTTCTTCACAAAGAAGACAGTCAGGCTACAGATTATACTATTATCCACAACACTTTACAAAAAGACCCTACCAACTCTGAAAAAGAAGCGGTAGAACACATTTACCGACAATTGCGTAACGCTGAACCACCCGATGAGGAAACAGCTCGCGGTATTATCGACAAGTTGTTCTTCTCAGACCAACGTTATAACTTGGGAGATGTAGGGCGTTATCGTATCAACAAGAAATTGGGCTTGGATACCCCTATGGAAAAGCAAGTGCTTACCAAAGAGGATATCATCACCATTGTAAAATATTTGATTGAGCTTATCAACTCTAAAGCAGAGGTAGATGATATTGACCACTTGTCTAACCGCCGTGTGCGCACGGTAGGAGAGCAGTTGGCAGCTCAGTTTGGGGTAGGTCTTTCTCGTATGTCGCGCACTATTCGCGAGCGTATGAACGTACGTGATAACGAGGTATTTACCCCTATTGATTTGATCAATGCAAAGACACTTTCGTCAGTAATCAACTCGTTCTTTGGTACGAACCAATTATCTCAGTTTATGGATCAAACGAATCCATTAGCCGAGATCACTCACAAGCGCCGTTTATCAGCTTTAGGACCTGGAGGTTTATCGCGTGAGCGCGCAGGATTTGAGGTGCGAGACGTACACTATACACACTACGGACGCTTGTGCCCAATCGAAACCCCTGAGGGACCAAACATCGGTTTGATTTCATCATTAGCGGTATTTTCTAAAGTAAACGGTATGGGCTTTATTGAGACCCCTTACCACAAAGTTACTAACGGAAAGGTAGATCTTAAAGATATGACTTACCTTACTGCCGAAGATGAAGAAGGACTCAAAATTGGTATGGCGAATATTACATTAGACGATAAAGCCAACATTGTTGAGGAAAAAGTAGTTGTAAAAGAAGACGGGGATTTCCCTGTGATTGAACCTAATGAGGTACAATATATAGACGTGGCGCCGAACCAGATCGCTTCGATTTCGGCTTCTCTTATTCCGTTCTTGGAACACGATGACGCGAACCGTGCGTTGATGGGCTCGAATATGATGCGTCAAGCAGTTCCTTTGTTGAAACCAGAAGCACCTATTGTAGGTACGGGGTTGGAACGCCGTGTAGCTTCGGACTCGCGTGTGCTTATGAACGCTGAGCGCGATGGGGTAGTAGACTATGTAGATGCTGAGAAAATCATCATTACTTACGATCGTACTGATGAGGAAAAGCTAGTAAGTTTTGACCCAGATGAAACAGTATACAACCTTATTAAGTTCCAAAAAACAAACCAAGGTACTTGTATCAACTTAAAACCTATTGTTCACAAAGGAGAACGCGTGAAAAAAGGTCAGGTACTTTGTGAAGGATACGCTACTGAAAACGGAGAGTTAGCACTTGGGCGTAATATGAAAGTAGCGTTTATGCCTTGGAAAGGGTATAACTTTGAGGATGCGATAGTAATCTCAGAGCGGGCAGTACGCGATGATATTTTTACCTCGATTCATATTGACGAGTATGTTTTGGAAGTGCGCGACACTAAGTTGGGTGCTGAAGAGCTTACTAATGATATTCCTAACGTATCAGAAGATGCTACTAAGGATTTGGATGAAAACGGTATGATTCGCATCGGAGCTGAAGTACGCCCAGGAGATATTCTTATTGGTAAAATTACCCCTAAAGGAGAATCAGACCCTACTCCAGAAGAAAAACTACTCCGCGCTATCTTTGGTGATAAAGCAGGAGATGTGAAAGACGCTTCACTTAAAGCCTCTCCTTCACTCTATGGAGTAGTAATTGATAAAAAATTGTTCTCGCGTGCCGTAAAAGACAAACGCAAACGCAATAAAGACAAAGAAGACATCGCTACTCTTGAGGCAGATTACAATGCTAAGTTTGCTGCATTACGTACTAAATTATTAGATAAAATATGGTCTTTAGTAAATGAAAAAACTTCAGAAGGAGTTGTGAATGACCTCGGAGAAGAAATCATTCCTAAAGGCAAAAAATACACCAAGAAAGTACTTGAAGCGATTGAAGATTATGCCCACCTTACTTCTGCAGGCTGGACAAATGATAATCATATCAATGGCCTTATAGATGACCTTTTGCACAACTACCGCATTCGCGAAAACGATTTGCAAGGTATGTTGCGCCGTGATAAGTTTACTATATCTGTGGGAGATGAGTTGCCAGCAGGTATCCTCAAATTAGCTAAGATTTACGTGGCTAAGAAACGTAAGCTAAAAGTAGGGGATAAGATGGCAGGTCGCCACGGTAACAAGGGTATCGTAGCACGTATCGTTCGCGATGAGGATATGCCATTCCTTGAAGACGGAACTCCAGTAGATATCGTGTTGAACCCACTTGGGGTGCCTTCACGTATGAACATCGGTCAGATATATGAAACAGTATTGGGTTGGGCAGGACAAAAACTCGGTAAGAAGTTTGCGACCCCTATCTTCGATGGAGCATCGCTTGAGCAAATCAACGAGCTTACTGATGAAGCAGGCGTACCGCGTTTCGGTCATACTTATCTATACGATGGTGGTACCGGTGAACGTTTTGACCAAAAAGCGACTGTAGGGGTGATTTATATGATCAAACTTGGACACATGATCGACGATAAGATGCACGCGCGTTCTATCGGTCCGTACTCACTCATCACCCAACAGCCATTGGGAGGTAAAGCCCAATTTGGTGGTCAGCGTTTTGGAGAGATGGAGGTATGGGCATTAGAGGCTTATGGTGCATCTAGTACCTTACGCGAAATCTTAACAGTAAAATCTGACGATGTAGTAGGTCGTGCTAAAACTTACGAAGCGATTGTAAAAGGTGAGACGATGCCAGAACCAGGCTTGCCAGAATCTTTCAACGTATTGATGCATGAACTTAAAGGACTTGGATTAGATATAAGACTTGAAGAGTAAAGATTAATGATTAATGGTTAATGGTTAATGATTAATAATAAAATTCCAAACTATTGAATATTCAGTAGTTTGGAATTTTTGTTTTTTTAAGGAGGTAAGGGGAAATCATCAACCAAATATAGAAAGCCATTCCTCAATGTTATCAGGGTTGTTAAGCGACAAGGCTCTTTCTATATCGGTATCGTCGGGGGGCATTAGTTCTACGTTGATATACACTTGTTCTCGTGGTTGGTTGAGGGCAAAAATACCTATCTCGTCAAGTTTTTTCATCGCATATACCATAGCAGCAAGTCGGAGGTTGTATTCCTCGTTCCATTGTGCCTCATTGTTGTAATCTATAAGAGAGTCACGCTCCTCAAACAGCTGCACTACCTGCTGAAAATATTCCTCATAACCAAAAGCGTAATAAGGGCTATCGGCAAATGAGTATTTGTAGTATGGTATTTCCTCTTGGGGGATAGCATTTTCATTTACGAATCGCTCTAAAGCTTCCACCGACCACGTTGCAATACAAGGAGGAAGCGCCTCACCCGTAGTGAGTAACACACAATAGTAATAATGCTCTCCGTTTTCAAAGAGTTTTAAAAATGCTTTTTGAGTAGCCTCAAAAATAGCTTCGCCTAATGGTTGTAGTTCAGGGGACATTTTGCTTAGTTAAAAAAATCTTCTACTTCTTCTATTAAATCATCTAATTCACTTTTGAAAATCTCTTTATAATGCTCCTCACTCTGTATCATTTGGAGCAGGCTTCTCAGTTGTACTCCGTCATCAAGTTCATAAGTGTAAGCAAGAAAATAGATTTCTCTAAGTATTTTTTCATCTAAATAATAACCTCTAAAAGGAAAGGTTGATATCTTTGTAACTACAATGTATTTTAATATATTTTCTTTGTCTAATAGAAAGAACAAATTATCAGTTACTTTTTTAACATCCAGATTAAATATTGTACCTTGTGTGGTATAGCTAAAAATGAGCATATCATCACATAAATACTGACGAATATTGTCAATCTCCTTTCCTTCAAAGCTAAAATCTCCTCTTTTTATCTTAGAAATGGGTAGATTCTCATCTATTTCAGTGTAGAAAGGCGGTATGGGAAGAGATAAAGAACCTACATTATGCAATAACTGTATTTTTAGATAGCATAATTGTTGTTCGCTGTCAAAAGCAAAGACATCTTGAAATGCTTCCATATAGTTGGTAGCTTTTCCCCATTCCAAAATAATATTTCTGTATATAATCTCATTGGTTATCATACTTTCTTTAATAGTTTCTTAAAGTCATTTCTTGATATACCTCCCGCATTTTGATAACCTTTTAAGTATTTTATCATCAGTACTTTCCATACGATATAAGCTATTATTTTGTCGCAAAAATACACTTTTTTTGCGACAAAACAAGCGTGTTTTTAAATTTTATCCTTTCAATTTGTCCCAATCTTTTTTAGGGTTAAGGAGTTCAGTGGAACGATATAAGAGTGAGTCCTCTTCATTTCCGTCATAATCATCTATATAAAAGGCAAAAAGAAGTAAGCCGTTTTCCTTGCGATTGCCAAAAAGCCCTTCTTTATCACACTCGGCAAGGGCATTGAGCAGACAATCCTCAAAGTCCTTACGCAAAGCATCATATTGTTCTTCTTCATCGTCACCTTCTAAAGCCTGTACCAAGAGATAAGTCTCTTTGTACAAATGACTTTGGTTGTCGAGCCAGTCACCAGTATTTTTTTGTACAGGCACATAAGAACCATTGTAGTCCTCTTCACATTCGCCACTCCATATAGCGTCTAATATAGTAGCATTGGGGTCATAAGCCTTGATAGCTTCCCGACTGATAGCGGCATCACCAACGGCAAAGAAATCATCTACTAAAAATAGATAATAAGCCTCTAAATGAGCTCCTTTGCTATCGGCTTTGGCTTTGATGTGAGAAAATGAGTAGCGAAAATGTTCTTTCGCCAACTGTTGAATGTGGTTTTTTTGTTCTTGAGTCATTTTATTTTTAGTTTTAAAATAGGATTATACTTTCTTCAAAAAAGATTCTTCCTCATCGCTTACTACCACTACAAAATCATCCGTAGAAGGAATGCCCAGTGATGCCCATTCTTCTTTGAGGCGTTTGGCACAAGCGACTAATAACTTCGTGGCGGCACTGTTCTTTTCTTGCATTTCAGTCTCTTGATTGAAAAGCTCAAAGAGAGCAGTGTCTTCATTGTCTGTTTCAATCTCTACGGTATGGGCATAATCGGCAGTGTTCCAAAGTAAGCCATCGGCTCTTTTTCCGTAGCTTTCCTTCCATTCGAGCCTCTTGCTTTCAGTGCCAAAACCTATTATTGGGGGCATTATATATTGGTAATCAAAGGCTATATTCAGACAATACAAAGGCTCTGGGATAGGATAGGCTTTGATTGCAGGAATTAACAGCGCATAGAAGCGCTCGGCTACACGCTCCGAGAGGGCTTTATAACTAATTTTCTTATCCTTCTTCTGATAGCGTACATAGCCCG
>CAUQUO010000043.1:0-26142 GCA_963521335.1 uncultured Capnocytophaga sp. | reverse complement strand
ACTCCCATTACTCCCATTACTCCCATTACTCCCATTACTCCCATTACTCCCATTACTCCCTCTTATCTCTTACCTCTTACCTAAAAACCGCCCATACAGCTCACCCCCCAATATCGCCCGTGCGGCTCGCACCCCATTACTCCCATTACTCCCATTACTCCCATCACTCCCTCTTACCTCTTACCTCTTACCTAAAAACCGCCCGTGCGGCTCGCTCCCCCTATCCCCTATCCCCTATTGCCTATCCCCTATCCCCTTACCTTGGAGCAACCTTGGAGCAACCTTGGAGACTAATTAGAGCAATCTCTTTTGCTAATTTGCTAATTATCCTTTATCTTTGCCCGATTTTTTATATGAATACAATAGACTTTACACATCGACAATCGGCGCACTGCGAAAATGGCGTCGCCTCCAACCTGCTATATTTCAACGGAATCCAGCTGAGTGAGCCTATGGTTTTTGGCATCGGCTCCGGACTCTTGTTCTTCTATTTTCCTTGGATAAAAGTCAATGAAGCCCCCGCCATTAGCTACCGCACGATGCCAGGGCATATCTTTAGTAAAGTAGCCAAACGATTAGGTTTTAAGGTAAAACGCCAAAAGTTTTCTTCCCCCGAAAAAGCACAACAAGCCCTCGACGACAATCTCGCTAAAGGCATCCCCTCTGGCTTGCAAGTAGGGGTCTTCAACCTGCCTTATTTCCCCGACGAATATCGCTTTCACTTCAACGCTCACAACTTAGTGGTTTATGGCAAAGAAGATGGCAAGTACCTCGTCAGCGACCCCGTGATTCCACACGTCACCACGCTTACCCCCGAAGAACTCACCAAAGTGCGCTTCCCCAGTGGGGTGTTAGCTCCTAAAGGTCATTTGTATTACCCTACTCATCTACCCAAAGAGATTTCTTTAGAAAAGGCCATATGGAAGGGTATCAGGCAAACGTGCAAGACGATGCTTGCTCCCGTGCCCATAGTGGGTGTCGCAGGCATCAAGACCGTCAGCAAGGATATACTGAAATGGTACCGCAAGAAAGGTGCGAAAACCACCAATCACTACCTCGCCCAGCTGATACGTATGCAAGAAGAAGTAGGTACTGGCGGAGCAGGTTTTAGGTTCATCTACGGCGCTTTCTTGCAAGAAGCCGGCAAACTCCTGAAAAACGACGCCTTAATAGAACTCTCTAAAGAAATTACCGATATCGGCGATGCGTGGCGCGACTTTGCAGTAGCCATCGCCCGCGTATACAAAAACCGCAGCACCCAAGTAGATGCCTATAGCGCACTCTCTCAGCAATTATACACCATCGCCGAACGAGAAGAAGCGTTTTTTAAGAAACTGAAAGCGGTAGCAAAGAATAAAAAATAAAGATTATGCTTATACGATTTCAAATAAAGAACTTATATTCGTTTGAAGAAGAAACAGAATTTAACCTTCTGACTAACGATTCAGAACTATTGCCTCACCACAAAAAACACGCTAATGGGGTAGACTTTCTGCGTATGACTGCTATTTATGGAGCCAATGCCTCTGGAAAATCTAATTTTGTAAAAGCTATTAGCTTGCTAAAAGAGATGATAAAAACGGGAAAGGTAATAGACGATGCCGATGATTATAAATTTAAACTCAGGAAGGAGGCACTCACGAAACCTATTTCATTAGGTATAGAATTGCTAACCAATGGCAAAATGTATTATTACACCATTACTTTCGAACATAATCAAATACTCAATGAGGCACTGATAGAAACATTTAAAGAAGGGGAAGATCGTATAGTATTTGAACGTACTTTAGTAGAAGGAACGCAAAAGATACCTTTTGTAGGCGGTGAAGTAATCGATGAAAGAGAACGTATGTTTTTAGATTTGCTAAGTGAAAAGTTTTTAGGTAAAAATCAATTATTGCTTACCTTTTTTACTCAGTATAATCTTAGAGAGTATGTTGATATTCACAATGTGTTTGGTTGGTTTTTAAATACCCTTGTAGTTTTATATCCATCCTTCAAGGTAAATGGTATGGTACATCTATTTGATACAGATAGTAAAATACGTGATTTTATCAATACGTTCATACCTAACTTGAGTACTGGCATTGAGAACTTTTATATAAAAACTGATACAATAGAAAAAACATTTCCTAATATTGATGAAGAGGAGAAAAGGAAACTTGTTGATAGACTGAAAAAAGAAAGTGATAAAGGTATTGCTCTTTATGATCGTCATACAAGAGAAGAAGTAGCTATTGTTCTCAATGAAGATGATACCCTTAGCACCAAGCGATTATTTATGGAACATTTGGGTAAAGACGGTTATAAAGTCCACTTCCCTTTGAGATTGGAATCAGACGGTACTAAGCGACTATTAGAATATGCACCTCTTATCAGTGATGTTATCAATAATGAAAGGGTGTATATAGTAGATGAAATAGAACGTAGCATTCACCCAATGATGATAAAAGAGCTTATTAAAAAAATATCATCAGATACTACCGCGCAAGGGCAACTAATTTTCACTACTCACGAATCGTGTTTGTTAGACCAAGAAATATTACGCCCCGACGAAATTTGGTTTACCCAAAAAGATATAGGAGGAGCTACTCAAATGTATTCACTTAGCGATTTCAATATCAGCAATACAGCTACAGTTGAAAATGACTACCTTAATGGACGTTATGGAGGTATTCCTTTTTTATCAAACTTAAAAGAACTCAATTGGCATACCGATGACATACCTAACCAGAAATAAAACATATAATCGAAAAGCCCCTACACGTGAGGCTAAAAAAGTGTACATCTTTTGCGAAGGAGATAGAGAAGTAAGCTATTTTAATTACTTCACTGGCATTTCGTCTAATATTGACATTATCCCTATTGGAAGTCAACAGGGCAAGTCTGATCCTGTAAAGCTCAAAGAACAGGCAGAAGAGCATTTCCTAAAAACATCTTTGAACGCTGACTATCGCGATGAAGTATGGTTTGTAATTGATACCGACCGCTGGAATGAAAACGACAAAATAACTCAACTGAAAGCTTACTGTACACAAAAGAAAACAGATAAAAACAGTTGGGAAGTAACTCAGAGCAATCCTTCATTTGAAGTATGGTTGTATTACCACTTTAAAGAAGAAAAACCAAAAAAGGAAGAAGTAGAGGCTTGTACAACTTTTAAAGAGTTTTTAAACGATAAAGTAAAAGGAGGTTTTGATGCTCGCAAAGCTCCTATACATATAAAAACAGCCATAGATAATAGCTTGAAGCACTATGACAAAGACGATAAAGGACAGCCTATACTTTATACTACTGAAGTTCATAATTTAGCCAATAGTATCTATCCTTTTTTGAAAGACACAATTTCAGAAATAGTTAAAAATAGCGACTTTTATAAAAGTTTGTGATTAGAATTATTTTTGTACCTTTGCAGAGAGAATTTTGAAGTAAATTAAATATTAAAAAATGAATAAAATCAACCTTTTACTATTGATGTCGCTGACGGCTATAAATGGCTGGACTCAACAGCAAACCCTCCAAAAAGGGTGGAAATTTACCCGTGAGGACAAACCTGCATTCTCGCAAACGAACTACAACGATGCTAAATGGCAACGTATAACCGTGCCTCACGATTGGGCTATCTATGGTCCTTTTGATATGGAAAACGATATCCAGCGCACGGCTATCAAGCAGGACGGACAAAAAGCTGCTGTTGAGCATACGGGGCGCACAGGTGGCTTGCCTTTTGTAGGCGTAGGCTGGTACCGCACCCAGTTCAATGTGCCTGAACTCTCCCCAGATAAGCAGGTGTTTATACAGTTTGACGGGGCAATGAGTAACCCCGAAGTATTTGTAAACGGACAAAAAGCCGGTGAATGGCACAATGGCTACAACACTTTCTTCTTAGATATCACTCCTTACGTAAAAGCTAATAACAACACTTTGGCAGTGCGACTCAACAACCTTACCCAGATGTCGCGTTGGTACCCAGGAGCTGGATTATACCGCAATGTGCATATCATTACTAAAAACAAGACGCATATCCCTATTTGGGGCGTACAAATTACTACCCCTAAAGTACGTGAGGATTTGGCTGAAATAGTGATTAAAACAGAATATGTAGCTAATAACCCCAAAGAGAAATTAGAATTTCGCACTGAAATCCTTGATCCTCAAGGTCAGAAAGTAGCTACAATGCATTCAGTATTGGTGAGTAGCACTTCTTTTGATAATACTGTTGAACAAACTACTACTATAAAGTCTCCACAATTATGGGACATCGGCAAGCCTTTCCTCTATAAAGCGGTCACCAAACTCTATGAAGGCGATATTGTAAAAGATGAGGTAACCACTACCTTCGGAGTTCGCTCTATCGAACTCAAACCTAATGATGGTCTATACCTCAACGGACGCAAAATCAAAATACAAGGGGTGTGTATGCACCACGATTTAGGACCTCTGGGTGCTGCCGTAAACGAAAGTGCTATACGCCGACAAATACGTATGATGCAGGATATGGGTGTGAATGCTATCCGCACTTCGCACAATATGCCCGCCCCTGAATATGTGCGCGTTGCCGATGAAATGGGTATGCTACTCGCCGTAGAGAGTTTCGACGAATGGGCTATCCCCAAAGTGGATAATGGCTATCATCTGTACTTCAAAGAATGGGCTGAAAAAGACCTTACGAACCTTGTAAAACACTACCGCAACAACCCTAGCGTACTGATGTGGTTCATCGGGAATGAGGTGGAAGAACAGAGCGTAGAAAGTGGCTCACAAGTAGCGCGCTATTTGCAAGATATCATCAAAAAATACGATACTACCCGCCCCGTGAGCAATGGTATGGATAGACCCCACGATGTGCTTAAAAACAATATGGCAGCAACGATGCAGCTAATGGGCTTCAATTACCGCCCATTTAAGTACAAAGAGGCTTACCGCAAGTTGCCACAACAGCTTATTTTGGGTAGTGAAACCGCTTCAACGGTAAGTTCACGCGGGGTGTACAAATTCCCCGTAGAGCGCAAATCAATGGCTAAATACCCCGATATGCAATCGTCGTCTTATGATGTAGAACACTGCGGTTGGTCAAACTTGCCCGAAGACGACTGGATACATCAAGAGGATTTGCCTTATACCATAGGAGAGTTCATTTGGACAGGCTTCGACTATCTCGGCGAACCTACTCCTTACTATGTAGAATGGCCTTCTCACAGTTCCTACTTTGGAGCAGTAGATTTGGCTGGGCTACCTAAAGACCGCTTCTATCTCTACCGCTCACATTGGAATAAGGAAGCCGAAACCTTACACATCCTCCCTCATTGGAATTGGGAAGGGCGCGAGGGTGAAACAACGCCTATCTTTGTTTATACGAATTATCCTTCAGCCGAATTGTTTATCAATGGTAAAAGTCAAGGCAAACGCAGTAAAGACCTCTCTATAAAATTAGAAGAGAAAGAAAAAGACGGCAACCCTTCAGATTTAGAACGCCAGAAACGTTACCGCCTAATGTGGATGGATACTAAGTACGAACCTGGTACTGTGAAAGTAGTAGCCTATGATGACAATGGTAAGGCAGTAGCCGAAAAAGAAATCCACACCGCTGGCAAGCCTTATGCCTTGCGCCTCAGCACTGAACACAAAACAGAGCTCACCCCTAATAGTGATACACTTGCTTTTATCACTGTAGAAGCGGTTGATAAAGACGGCAATCTATGCCCTACTGTAAACGATTTGGTAACTTTCTCTGTTAAAGGAGCAGGCTTTTATAAAGCAGGTGCTAATGGTGACCCTACTTGTACCGATCAATTCCACTTGCCAAAGATGCACCTTTTCAACGGAAAATTAGTAATGATGGTACAAGCAGGAGATAAAGCAGGTATAATAAACATAGAAGCTAAGACTACGAAATTGAAAGGGAAAATTCAGATTATAGTGAGACAATAATATTGCAATATGAAGGAGCATCTTTTTGAAGAAGAGAAAGAGTATGTCGCAATGATAGAAGCGAGCAAGTGCCGAACCTATACAGGTTTTATAGAGGCACTCAACGATGCCTTTTTCATTCATACCGGTCAGGAGCCTCATATCAATGATACGATGTGGTATATATTCTCATCGGAGGTGGGGCACCGGAAGATAAAGATGCTCTTTATGCGCAGTGGAGCCTTGAAAAAACTACCTATTTATGATGAGATTATCGCCGACTTAACACAGTGGAAACGTTATTGGGAAGCCGAAAATCCTAAAAACCAATTAGAATGGGAGTTTTGTTGAGATTCATACCCTGATAGAAGTCCTTAAAGCAGGCAAAACCACCAAGAGTAGTAGCGCACCTCTCTCCCTCAGAAGAATTATCTGGGCAGTTTGAAATTAATGGGATAAGCAAAGGTCACAGCGGTTGGGACGCCTTTCATTTTACCAGGGATAAGACAGGGTAAGCTGTTAATAAGAAAAACGGCTTCTTCTTCCAATATTTCGTCAGTGCCACGTTTTCCTATTATAGTAACAGTACCATCAGTATTGATGCGAAAAACGATCACTGCTCTTCCTTCTATTCTTGCAGCAAGGGATTTTGGAGGATATTTTAAATGAATCTTCACATAGTTATCTAATTGCTTTTTAAAGCATTCAGTTTGTCTGTCGTTAGGGACTTCTTTGCAGGCTTCAAACATAGGTTTTTCTTCTGCAACAGCAAATGGAATATCAATTGGAGGTTCTTCTGAAGGAAGAGGAATACCCAGATTTACATCTTCGTCTGGAGGAGTAACAATTTTATCTTGTGCATAGCTGTTGGCTACAACTGCTAAGCATATTGCTAAAAAGATTTTTGATAAGGTTTTCATTGTTTGTGTGTTTTAGCTAAAAAGTACAATAAATATGCCAAACTTTATTTACAATTAGGATTTTTTATGGTCAACTAAAAAGCATTAATCCTTTAAAAAAGTGGGTATATTGCAAAAAGGTTAGCTCTATTGCAGAAAACTCCTTATCTTTGTCCCCTCTATAATAAAAATAAACATCTATCATACTACAATATGCAAGAACAAGAAACGCAAATATATGGCATTCGCGCCCTGATAGAAGCCCTCAAAGCAGGCAAAACCATTGATAAAGTCTTTTTGCAAAAAGGCTTACAAGGTGGTTTATACAAAGAGTTGATGCCCTTATTGCAAGAAGCTCAAGTGCCTGTACAATATGTGCCCGTTGAGAAACTCAACCGTCTTACCAAGAAAAACCACCAAGGGGTAGTAGCAAATCTTTCCCCTGTAGATTATCACAATTTTGAGGATTTGGTGATTTCGGTTATTGAGAGTGGGGTGGCACCGCTTTTCCTCGTGCTAGACCACCTCTCGGATGTGCGCAACTTTGGGGCTATCATTCGTACAGCTGAATGCGCGGGGGTTTCTGGGATTATCATACCGAAGCGCGGTAGTGTGAGCATCACAGCTGATACAGTAAAGACCTCGGCAGGAGCAGTATTTCGGGTGCCTATCTGCAAGGTAGAGAACCTTGTAGATACGGTGTACTACTTGCAGGGCAGTGGTATCAGGGTGGTGGCAGCTACTGAGAAGACTAATCAATTGTTATATGCTGAAGACTTCACCTTGCCTACGGCTATCGTGATGGGGGCGGAAGATGTAGGTGTCTCGCCTGCTGTACTGAAGGTGGTAGATAGCAAAGCAAAAGTGCCTATGGTAGGCGATATCAGTTCGCTAAACGTTTCGGTGGCGTGTGGTGTTTTCTTGTATGAAGCACTAAGACAAAGACTATAAATATTGACTATTTATCATTAATCCATTTACCTTGACTTTTTACCCTTCTCAAAATCGTATTATTTTATACTTACTACTGATAGTGGTAGTAGGGCAATTGGCTTTTTACTTCGTTGACTTCAGTGTGCCTTTCCCTACTACTGAAAGCGATGTCATTGAAAAGGAGATGGATTCTCTAAGGCGCATTGCTTCTGCTCAAAAGAAAGACACTATCTACCCTTTCAACCCTAACTTCATCAGTGATTATAAAGGCTATCGATTGGGGCTCACGCCTGCACAGATTGACCGTTTGCAGGCTTTTCGCGCGCAAAACAAGTACGTTAATTCGGCGGAAGAGTTTCAAAAGGTAACGGGTGTTTCAGATAGTTTATTGGCAAAGATATCTTCTTCTTTTAAATTTCCTGACTGGGTGAAGCACAATAGGCAGTTTTCTTATTCTTATCATTCTTCGGCTACTAAACATTTCGCTAAACAGGATATTAACACGGCTACTCAAGAGGATTTGATGAAGATTTATGGTATAGGAGAGGGTTTTTCTAATAGGATATTGAAGTATCGGGAGAAGTTGCGGGGTTTTAGTTATATCAATCAGGTGGCGGAGGTGTATGGGCTTGAAAAGGAGGTTTATGAGCGTGTTGCGGAGCATTTTGAGGTAAAAACACCTCCTGTAATAGAGAAAAAGGATATCAATGCACTGAATATGTATGAGCTGAGTAAAATCCCTTATATAAAATACGGGGAAGGGAAGAAGATTGTAGGGTTGCGTTCGGAGCTTGGGAGTATTAGGAGTTTTGAAGATTTGCTGAAGCTTCCTGATTTTGACCGAGAGCGGATTGAACGGCTTCAGTTATATTTGTATATTGTTTTTTAAATAAGAGGCAAGAGGTAGGCAAAGTATAGCGGTGCTAATTTATGGACTTTTCTAAAGTTGTAAAAACTTTGGGAAAGTTTTTTTGTAGTATTTTTTTCTACGAAAAAAGATTTAGTTAGAAAAAACTACTTTTAGATTTGCTAAGGGGTAGGTATAGGGTAGGTATATTGTAGGTATAAGTGAAGTATAAGGGAGTTTGGGGAGAAAAATTTTCTGTTTAGGGAAAATGATTAAAAAAAAGTTTTTGCAGGAAGTCTGTTTGATTACAAATTTATTTTTGTAATTTTGCAAATTAATAAGGAAAAGAAAAAAACGGATGAATTTTAGCTATTCAGAGACACAGCTAATGATAGCCGAAGCGGCGAAGGAATTTGCTGAGAAATATATTCGCCCACACGTAATGGAGTGGGATGAGACACAGGAGTTTCCGGTGGAAGTTTTTAGAAAAGCTGGGGAACTTGGTTTTATGGGGATTTTAGTTCCTGAGATATATGGAGGTTCGGGGTTGGACTATCACGATTATATATCGATAGTAGAAGAAATATCAAAAGTAGACCCATCAATAGGGCTTTCGATAGCGGCACATAATTCTCTTTGTACTAATCACATTTTGGCTTTTGGCAACGAAGAGCAAAAGCAACGCTGGTTGCCAAAATTGGCTTCTGGGGAATGGATAGGAGCTTGGGGGATTACGGAGCACAATACGGGTTCTGACTCTGGAGGTATGGGTACTACAGCTGTAAAGGATGGAGATGAATGGGTATTGAACGGAGCTAAGAATTTTATCACTCATGGCAAGAGTGGGCAGATAGCGGTGGTGATTGCACGTACTGGAGAGAAAGGAGACAAGCACGGAATCACGGCTTTTGCGGTAGAGCGAGGTACGCCAGGGTTCAGTAGTGGAAAGAAAGAGAACAAATTGGGGATGCGGGCGAGTGAGACGGCGGAGATGATTTTTCAGGATTGCCGTATTTCTGATGGGAACCGATTGGGAGAAGTGGGAGAAGGTTTTATTCAGGCGATGAAGATATTGGACGGGGGGCGTATATCGATAGGAGCGCTTTCTTTGGGAATTGCTAAAGGTGCTTATGAGGCATCGCTAAAATACGCGAAGGAGCGTATGCAGTTTGGGAAGCGTTTGATAGATCTTCAAGGTATTGGATTTAAGCTTGCGGATATGGCTACTGAGATAGAGGCGTCGGAATTGTTATTACACAAGGCGGCTTATCAGAAGAACAATCACGAGCGTGTAACGCTTTCGGGTGCTATGGCGAAGATGTATGCATCGGAGGTGTGTGTACGAGTGGCTACGGAGGCAATACAGATACACGGGGGTTATGGATATACGAAGGATTTCCCGGTGGAGAAGTTTTTCCGAGATTCGAAACTATGTACTATAGGAGAAGGCACTACGGAGATACAGAAATTGGTTATCAGCAGACAAATAGACAAATTATAAAATAGAAGGAAAAATAAACTATGTTATCTAATTCGAGTAAATATGCCATTAATGCGGTAATATATCTCTCACTACACTCATCAGTAAGTCATAAAATAGGGGTAAAGGAAGTAGCGGATAGTCTTCACATTCCTCCTCCGTTTTTAGCAAAGATATTGCAGACATTGGCGCGCAAGAAAGTTATCAGCTCAAACAAGGGGCCGGGTGGAGGATTTTGGTTATCTGATGAAGAGAAGAATGCACCGATGATGCGAGTAATAGAGGAGATAGGAGAAGGAGAGAAGTTCATCAAGTGTGCTATGAGTTTGCGTCCTTGTTCAGACGAGAAACCTTGTCCGCTACACACTTCAGTACAACCTTTTCGGGATACTTTTCGGCGAGAGCTAGTGGAGAATTCTATTGCAGATTTTGCTCAGAAGGTATTGGATAAAAAGGCATTTTTGCAAGCTACTGAGGGGTAGAGGCAATTTGCTGATGTAGCGATAATAAGAAACTTAAAAATAATTATATAATGGAAAACGGGAAACTTTTTAGTATTTTAGGTTGGGTAGCTACTGCTACTGCTATTGGGATGTATGTATCATATATTCCTCAGATTAGTGATAACCTTGCGGGGCATAAGGGAAACCCGATACAGCCTTTGGTAGCGGCGATTAACTGTTCGCTATGGGTAGCTTATGGATTGCTAAAGAAGCCTAAACGCGATATTCCGGTAGCATTGGCTAATGCGCCTGGTATTATCTTTGGGCTTATTGCTTTTGCAACGGCGATTTGATAATTAGCTAATTGTTGTACTTTTAACAATTGAACAGATGAAGAGAATAGATACACAAGATTTTAAAGGCGAGGTTTTATCACTGAAAGAGCTCAAGGAGCTTATAGAAGATTTGCCTTTTAGTGGACACGATTTTGTAGTGTTTTACGATGACGACAAAGACGACTATGTACAGACGATTTTGGAGAACCCAGAGCTTGATGAAGAGAGTGCTTATTTGATAGAAGCGCGTGTATATCGTCAGGGAGGGGATTTTACGCATTATCGCACTATTGTAGCGGAAGCTGAGGATGTATTTATTCCTTTTGAGGCTTTTTATAACGATGTTCCTTTCTCATATGAGACTTGGGAGGATGTTACGGAGGAATTTGCTGATTAGCTAATGGCTTATATGCCGATTTATACGATATATAAAACGAATATCTATGTTACAACTAAACACTATTAGAGAAGAAAAAGACCGTGTGGTTGCAGGGCTTAAGAAGCGTAATTTTAAAGAGATTGCTCTTATAGATGAGATTATTGTTTTGGATGAGAAGCGCCGTAGCACTCAGCTTGCATTAGATGAGACTTTGGCTAAATCTAACCAGCTTTCTAAGGAGATAGGAAATCTTTTTAAGGCGGGAGAGGCAGAGAAGGCAAATGCTTTGAAGGCTGAGACTACTACGCTGAAAGACGATATTAAAACGCTGACAGACACGCTTAACAGTACTGTTGAGCAACTGAACCAATTGCTGTATCGCGTGCCTAATATCCCTAATGAGCAAGTGCCTGAGGGGACATCGGAGGCTGATAATGTGGTAGTATTTGAGGCGGGATCAATACCTAACTTGGGTAAAGATGCTTTACCACATTGGGAGCTTGCTAAGAAATACGACCTTATCGACTTTGAATTGGGGGTAAAACTCACTGGCGCAGGATTTCCGGTTTATAAGGGCAAGGGAGCTAAACTGCAACGCGCTCTTATTACTTACTTTCTGGACAAGAATACTGAGGCGGGCTATAACGAATATCAAGTGCCTCATATGGTGAATGCAGCCTCGGGTTATGGTACTGGTCAGTTGCCTGATAAAGAGGGGCAGATGTATCACGTAGGGGTAGATGATCTTTATCTTATTCCTACTGCGGAGGTGCCTGTGACGAATATTTTCAGAGATGTATTGCTCAATGAAAGTGAATTACCCATTTGCTGTACGGCTTATACTCCTTGTTTTCGCAGAGAAGCAGGGAGCTATGGTGCGCATGTGCGTGGGTTGAATCGTTTGCATCAGTTTGACAAGGTAGAGATTGTGCGTATTGAGCATCCTGACCGTTCTTATAAAGCTCTTGAAGAGATGATAGCACACGTAAAGGGTATTCTCGACGAATTGAAGCTTCCTTACCATATTTTGCGCTTATGTGGAGGTGATTTAGGTTTTACTTCGGCTATTACTTATGATTTTGAGGTATATTCGACAGCTCAAGAGAAATGGTTGGAGATAAGTTCAGTTTCTAACTTTGAGACTTTTCAAGCGAATCGTTTGAAATTGCGTTTCAAAGATGCTGAGGGTAAAAATCGCTTGGTACATACGCTTAATGGCAGTTCTCTTGCTTTACCGCGTGTATTGGCGGGTATTTTGGAGAATTATCAAACGCCAGAAGGTATTGTAGTGCCAGAAGTACTTAGAAAATATACAGGATTTGACATTATTAACTAATTAGCAAATTAGAGAAAATAGGTTTTGCCTAAAATTGTAGTGAGATATGCTATAATTTTAGGCAAAGTTTTTTATATTTTTATGACTAATGCGGTATTACTTCCTCCGAAACCAGAAGCTGTTTTGAGGATGTATTGTACTTTTTTATACTGAGTTTCGCGTAGGACATTGATAGGGTGAGAGACGCCTAATGTTTCGTAATGAAGACTTTTCAGGAGGGTTTTGTGATGAGCGAGTTCTATAGAGAGGATGGTTTCTAAAAGTCCGGCGGTTCCTAATGTATGTCCGAAGTAGCCCTTGTAGCTATTTAGAGGGGTGGCTAACATATTGGCACGCATAAAAGCGATGCTTTCCATCTCGTCATTATATATAGTACCTGTTCCGTGAGCATTGATAAGGTTGATTTGCTGAGGGGAGACATTAGCTTCTTCGAGGGCTTTTTGGATACTAAGATACAATCCTTCGCCAGAGCGTGAGGGTCCGGAGATATGGTTGGCATCATTGATAGAAGCGCTACCTAAGAGTTGTGCTTTAGCCTCTTTAGGGTCGGTTGTCAAAAAGGCAACAGCAGTAGCTTCGCCTAAGGTAATCCCGTCTCGGGAAGCGTCGTAGGGTTTGCAAGGAGAGGAGCTCATTGCTTGAAAAGACTGAAACCCAGAGAGTACAAACTCACTAATTTCATCACCTGCCATTACTAGAGCGCTATCATAAGAGCCAGAAAGGAGGAGCCTCTGAGCGAGAGATAGAGCCATAGCTCCTGATACGCAAGCGTTGGAAACGACTATGGGGGTTGTAGTAAGCCCTATGGTATCAGCTATTTTCTGAGCCAATACAGACAGATAAGGCAAGGCATAAGAAGGCGTGGAGAGAGAAGAGATATTTCCTTTGGTAGTAGATAGTATAAGCGCTGTATGAGGAGTTATTTTTATTTTATCGAGAATAGGATAGAGGGCGAGGAGTAGCATTTTTTCTAAGCGCGAATATCCTTCTTCGTTTAGTATTTGTTTAAACTTGGTATTGAGGGTACCATCACCTATTTTAGACAGGCAAACGTTAGAAAGCTGTCCATACATAGGATATCGGGCAATACCAGAGAGCTCGCGGAGTACAGAATGAGCGGTAGAGGCTATATCAAAGCCTAAGGGAGTAACTATATTATAGTGCTGGATATACATTTTTTGGGTTATATATAAGAGAGAGGTGTTATTTATTCTCGGCTTTCAGAATACCGCCACTGAGGGCGAATTCCATTGCTTTTTGAGCAGTAAAGCCTTCAGCAGGTTTGATATTCTCGGAAGAGGTAACAATTACCCAACCAGAGATAGCGTATGAGTGAGGGAGATAGACGCTAACCATATTGTCTAAATGGGCAAACTCCATTGAAGATTGGGTTAGGAATCCTATTCTCCATATATCGGGAGTTTCATTAACTCTTACCCATACGGGATGGGTAAATTTACGTTTATCGCCGACGAAAGAAGCGAGCATATCTTTGATAGAGGAATATATTATTTTTATACCAGGGATACGTGCTAATATATAATCCATAGTAGCGACTAAGAGTTTTCCTAAGATAAGCTGGCTACCGATAAAGCCTATCAGCACAGTACCTACCAGCACTACTACGAATACGAGTCCTGGGTATTGTTTGGAGATATCGGGCAGGAGGTTGTCAACGCTTTTGAATATAGACCATATAATCCAGATAGTAGCACTTAGGGGGCCTATAATAAGGATTCCTTGGAAAAAGTATTTAATAATATTCTTCATTCAGTTTAAAACAGATTAATAGGCGCGTTCTTTATTCCCCTCATAGAAATTGATAAAGGCGCGATTGACAACACGATTGCCTCCATCGGTAGGATAATCACCCGTGAAATACCAATCGCCGAGGTTCTCAGGGCAAGCTTTGTGGAGGTTTTCTACGGTTTGGAATATTACTTCTACTTCTGAAGAGAAGTCTTTAGGCAACAATAAATCTCTTATTTTATTAGATATTTCTTCCTCAGTAAAAGGGGCATAGACTTCTTTTACATAGTTTATGACCTTATCATCGGTGAGATGTATTTGGGTAAGGCATTTTTTGTAGACTTCTTCTATAATATGATAGGTATTACGCTCTTTATGAAGGGCTAAAGTAGCTTGAAAGGCTACTAAGTCTTCAAGGCGAGCCATATCGATACCATAACAATCGGGGTAGCGGATTTGAGGAGCAGAAGAGACAACTACTATTTTCTTAGGTTCTAAACGACCTAAGATGCTAAGGATACTTTTCTTCAGAGTGGTACCTCGCACGATGCTATCGTCTATAATGACTAAGGTATCGCCTTTGCGTACAGAGCCATAGGTAATATCATAGACGTGCGCTACGAGGTCGTCGCGACTGCTATCTTCGGTGATAAAGGTGCGCAGTTTTACATCTTTGATAGCTACTTTCTCAGTGCGTACTTTCTGAGAGAGTATTGCAGGGTAATCGGGAGGAGTAGCTTGCGTAAGCTGAGCTATCTTCTGCTGGTTGAGCTGGTTTTCGGCTTCTTCTATCATTCCTAAGTAAGCTGTCTCGGCTGTATTAGGGATATAGGCAAAGACAGTATCCTTGAGGTTATTATCAATAGCTTGTGCAATGCGTGGATAGAGCAGTTTCCCTAAGGTTTTGCGTTCGCGATAGATATCTTGGTCGCTACCTCGAGAGAAGTAAATGCGCTCAAACGAACAGGCTTTGCGCACGGTAGGGGTAAGGATTTCTTTGATGCTTACCTCTCCGTTTTTTTTGATAATAATTGCATTGCCAGGAGGTAATTCTTGTACGGTTTCGTATTTTACGTTGAAGACTGTTTGTATAGCAGGACGCTCAGAGGCTACTACTACTATTTCATCATCTTGATAATAGAAAGCTGGGCGGATACCTGCGGGGTCGCGCAATACAAAAGCATCGCCGTGCCCGAGTATCCCTTCCATAGCATAGCCTCCATCCCAATACTTAGCAGCACGTTTTAAAATACGCGCGATATCTAACCTTTCTGCGATAAAAGGAGAGGCTTCTTGCTTGCTATAACCTTCTTCTTTGAGACTACGATATAATTCTTCTACTTCGTCGTCGAGGAAGTGCCCTACGCCTTCCATTACAATAACGGTATCGGTTTTGTCTTTGGGGTGCTGACCGAGGCGCACGAGGTTTTGGAAGAGTTCGTGAGCATTGGTCATATTGAAGTTGCCCGCCATAATGAGGTTGCGGTATATCCAGTTGTTTTCGCGTAAGAAAGGATGTACACTTTCGATGCTATTTTTGCCAAAGGTGCCATAGCGGACGTGCCCCATTATGAGCTCTCCTATATAAGGGAGTTCGCGTTTTTGAAGAGAGACATCATTTTTAAGGGCTGGATTGGTTTTAAATCCTATATTGATACGCTCGTTGATTTGTGAGAAGACATCTTGTACAGGTTGTTGGGCATTAGAACGTATACGGCTGATGTAACGTTCGCCTGGGTTCATATCGAGTTTGATGCTTGCCAGACCTGCACCGTCTTGCCCGCGATTGTGTTGTTTTTCAAGCATTAGGTACATTTTATTGATACCATAGAAGGCTGTACCGTATTTTTCTTTGTAAAATTGTAGAGGTTTAAGGAGGCGGATTAAGGCAATTCCACACTCATGTTTAATGGTGTCACTCATTATTAAAATTGATATACTACTTCTAATTTATGTCCTGCAAGGGTGCGTTTGGCTTTTTCTAAATCTTCAGTAAAGCCTAAGATATATCCACCTCCACCAGAACCACAGAGTTTTAGGAAATAATCACCAGTATCAATTCCTTGTTTCCAAAGGGTATGAAATTCTTTAGGTATCATAGGTTTGAAGTGGTTAAGCACGATACTTGATAGGTTTTTGATGTTCGCAAATAGAGATTTGAAGCGCCCTTTGAGGAAATCGTCTATACAAGCATCGGTGTATTTGATAAACTCTTCTTTGAGCATTTTTTGGAAGGCTTCATTTTTCATATTTTCCATAAAGATACGTACCATTGGGGCTGTTTCGCCTATGATACCACTGTCGAGCAAGAAGACGGCGCCTTTGCCATTAGGGGTTTGAGAGGGAATTCCGGTAGGTTCTATATGGTCGTGCGAGTTGATAAGGATGGGGAGGCTGAGGTAACTGTTTAGGGGGTCTAAGCCTGAAGAGGTACCGTGGAAGAAGGATTCCATACGCCCGAAGATTGCTTTGAGTTGGAGTAGTTTTTCGCGAGTAAGATTGTCATTGGGGTTGATAGGGTTGATAGCATATTCGCTATAAATGGCAGCTACTAGGGCACCACTGCTCCCTACTCCATAGCCTTGTGGGATACTGCTATCAAAGTACATACCAGCGGTAATATCGGCATTGAGTTTTTGTATGTCAAATTGAACGATAGGGCTTTCTTCTTCTGTAAGTGTTTGTAGATAAGAAGCAAAGCTACGTAAGGCTTCATTAGATTTGAGGATATCTTCTTCTTTTTGGTGATGTAGTTCAGATTGCTTTTGAGATTTGCGTTTTAGCGTTCCTTTATAGAAGTTATAAGGGATTGCCAATCCTTTGGAGTTTTTGATGATACCATATTCACCAAAGAGGAGTATTTTAGAATAGAAAGATTTCATTTTTAGTTGTTAGATATTAGTTTTTAGCTGTTAGAAGGGGCACTACCCCTATTGGTATATAGTATCTTGTATTTTCAAGGTTTTTGAGTTTGTTTATTTTGTTTTTGCGATTATAGATTTAAATGCAAACTCCTTTATCATTTACATTAGAGCAAACGCCTTTCTTTGATTCAAAAGGTATTGCTATTGATAATTAGGAGTTTATTGTTATGGCTTTTTAAATGCACGGCAAAGGTACACATTTTTTTTATATCTTACTTATTTTGGTTAAGATTTTTAGAAGGGATATAGAAAAATATATATTTTCTTTATTAAGAAAAAAAAATAGTATTTTTTCTAAGGAAATGTATTTTGGCTGTTTTTACGATTTTACTTAAAATACTCTATTTTTCGCTCTACATAAAGCATAGGAACCCCATTTTCATAAGTAATCATTCTCACCCAATTACCTTGCTTGTCATCCGTATATTTGTACTCACAAAGATAATCGGTAGAAAACGTCAAATGATACGTCAAACGCCTATCTGAACCGAATTTGTTTAAAAATCCATTATTTTCACTCTCATTTATCAAAAGATATTCCTCTTTCAGCTGGTTGTTCTGACCATAAGTATATTTAGAGTGCCATATAAAGTCGTCTATTTTCTGCGAAATGGCTTTAATAAGCTCTCCTTCTGCCCCATATTCATAAAGTCCTCGCCATATAAGTCGGTCGAATTGGTAAACTTCCTTATTTACAAGTCTTTTATTGTTATAAATGTATATTTCTTTAAACAAAGGGAGATCTTCAGTTTTTTTAAAATTCCTTTGAATAAGCTCTCCATCAACATTATAAGTATAAGTATAGATAGTTTCATCTTTTGTTTTTAGGTCAAGTACTTCCTTCTCTAATTGCCCTTTGGTGTTATAGACAAGCGTATCCTTTGTCTCTAAAACCTCGTCTACAAATGTCGATTTATCAATAAGACGATGCTTTTTGTCGTAAGTATATACTATTTTTTTAGGAAATATATCATCATAGCGCCATTTTTCAGTTATAAAACCATTTTTATCAAAGGTAATAGCCGAAGGGATAATGTTTACTAAAAACTGTATGAAGAAAGCTTTTACCCCCATTCTTTCCATTTCGCTGTACTGTTTAATTTTTTTAACAGGGTAAATACCTTGAGAGAGAGTAGACCCTTTAGCAAAATCATTGCCTTTTTCCTCAGCAAAATAAATAGAAGTTTTCACTGATTTTACCTTGCCTTTTAAACCCATTTTAGCCCAGTCATTGCCAGCAGCTTCCCCTTGCGCATAAGCATACACACCCACAATGAATAGTAAAACACAGAAAAAAGATTTTATTTTCATCGTATTAGGTTTTAAAATTTAGAAGGTACTACCTAAAAACACTATAAGTAGCCAAAATAATACTAAGTCTTTCGGTATAAGTATCAGGATATTGTTTTATAATATCATCAGCATAGGGTTCAAGATATTTCTTGCCCAAATCTTCTTCTAACCAATAGATTTTCTTCTTTTTTAACCACGTTTCTTTGCTAATTTGACAGAGCTCAGCAAAATTAGGCGCTTTCTGCAAATCGCGAAACCCTTGTACAACTCTCATATAACGAGTAGCTAATATTTTAGCGGTATTAATACCTTTTGTTGCAATCTCACTGGGGTTGTGCATCTCATTGATTACGGCTTCTTTTAAGCAAACGGCACTGGGCAATAGATTGGTAAGTCTATTGATGTATTTGTCATAAAACCCTGAACCTAACTCAAAGTTTTCATCTAAAGGAATACCAAAAGCTAAGGAGGTACGTTCCCAAACATCATCGTTATCACGTGGAGGCGATACGATAAGAAAACCATCTTGGCTATGTTGTTTGTACTGACCGACGTAAACATACATATAAACCAAGTGTTCGCTATCCAATTCCTTTACCCACGAACGAAGGTTATTGTAATTCATCGGTACAGCCAAAAAACCTTGCTCTTTTAAAAAACTGCTTAGGTTCTTAATATCATTAGCAAAACTCATAGAAATATTTCTTATTTGGTTATTTTACAAAGGTTTTTGATAGCTTCCTCAGTCCATCTTATTTCCATATTTGGCGGTTAATCTTTTGTGTAGTTCAGCACGACTCTTAATTAAATCTCAATTTCTTAGGATTAGTTCTATTATCCCAAAAAAGCACTATCTCAATTTCTTCTTTATCTTCAATTATTCTATAGAAAATAGAATAATTTGTAAGAATTATTAACTGTCTTATATCTTTATTGCTCCTTTTAGGAAATATTGGACACATTTTAGGAAACTCCGATAAAAGTTCAAGAGAATAAGCTACCTCCTTCTGAATCTTTTCTACATAGGATATTGTTTCTGTCTTTTCTATCCAAAAAGTAATTACCTCACTATATTGGATTTTAGCCATAGGAGTCCAATGTATAGCTAGTTTTTTCATTACTTTTGATAGCTTTTTATAAGTGAGTCTATTTCTTGCATCACTTCATTATGGGGTATCAAAAGCCCTTTATCTGCTTGTGTTATACCCTCATCTAACGCTTGCAAAAGAACTTCATCGTCTTGCAAAGCTACCTCCTCATAAGGTTTTTCTATTTCCACCCCTATTGTAGCAAAAAAATCTACTATTTTTTGATATTGATAATAATCAATGCTGTTTTTTAATACTATGGTGTTCATTTTGTTTCTTGTTTTTTTAATTACAAAGGTTTCCGCCCGTGTGGCTTACACCTTTGGCTAGGCATTCTTCCTGAATGTACTAATCTTCAAGCCATTCATTTTTACCTTCCTTTTTTAATTTTATTACTTTAAAATAACCATCTTTTTGAAGTTGCCATTCTGTTTTGATAGTCATACCAAATCTTTTTTCAGTCCACTTAATAATCTGATTTTTTTGTATTTGCGATTGTATAAAATAAGTATCTACCTTATAATTGTAAACAAAATCTTCCCAAGTTTTTTCACAATCTCTCAAAGGATCTATCTCAAATACACTTACAAATGATTTGATATTTCCTTCTTTATTAAAAACAAAAATATCAATGAATATCAAATCTATATGACTTGTTTTTAGTACAAAAGCATCATATTCTTCAGATAAATTTATATACCCAAGAGGATATAGTTTTGGTTGAAAATTTTCTTTATGCCTATAGCTTCCTGCATTAGAAGGTGTTGTATCCAAAACACCATAGGTATCAGACCAATCTATAAGCTCACCATCAAGAGTATAAAACTTTGCGTACTCTTGAATCTTATTTCTTTCTTGGTCTGAAAAAATAATTTGATTGTACAGCGCTTTAGGCAAAGTATCCTCTCTACTTCCAAAAATTTCTTTAGTAAAATCAACAGGAATCTTTAGCTCTTTTTTAAAGTACGATTTAAAAGTCAGATACCTTTTAAGTCTTGCTTCCTCAGAGTTCTCTACTGAAACAACTTTAGATGGTTCTATTTGTTCTTCAACGCTCTTTTGAGAGGTTCTCTGCTCTTGGCAACTTGATAAACTTATAAAAGCAAGTATTACTAATATCTTTTTCATTCTTAATAATAAGATATTAAAAAAACTTAGCCAAAGGTGTGGCTCACACCTTTGGCAAAGTGTATCATTAGATTATGACTTTGCAACTACTATTCTTGTTGTTACTTCGTCGAAGGCTATTTCTTCACCCTCTGGCAGACTCTCTACAAAAGTGATGCTATCAGTAAGGGTTTCATTCTTGATGTAAGCCTCGTTGGCAGTAACGGCTGCTTGCAAAGCGGGCTGCGCTTGAAGGCGTATTTGTATACGGTCGGTGATGTCGTAATCGTTGTCCTTGCGGATATTCTGAATGCGGTTCACCAACTCACGAGCGATACCTTCTTGGCGCAGTTCAGGGGTGATGTGAATATCTAAGGCTACCAACAGACTGCCGGCGGTGGCTACCAACCAACCTTCTATATCTTGGGTGCTGATTTCTACATCGTCCAAACTCAAAGTAACTGTTTTGTCGGGCAGTTGCAAGCTGTACGTTTGTGCTTTTTCAAACTGAGCTATTTCTGCTTGTCCAAATTCTTGTACCGCTGTGGCAATGGCTTTCATATCCTTACCGAATTTAGGTCCTAAGGTCTTGAAGTTCGGTTTGATTTGTTTTACCAATATACCTGAGGCATCTTCCAAAAGCTCTATTTCCTTCACATTCACCTCGTGCTTGATAAGGTTTGCTACCGCTTCTATTTCAGCGCGCTCGGTGGCGTTGGCTATCGGTATCATTATCTTTTGCAATGGCTGACGCACCTTGATACTTTCTTTCTTGCGCAACGATAGCACTAAGGATGAGATAGTCTGCGCTTTCTGCATCTTGCTTTCCAATGATTTATCAATGTAGCTTTCATTAGCTATGGGGAAATCGGTGAGGTGTACACTTTCTTTGTTTTCTTTACCGGTAACACTCACCAAATCTTTGTACAATCTATCGGCATAGAAAGGTGCTACTGGCGCCATCAGTTTAGCGATGGTTATGAGGCAGGTGTAAAGCGTTTGGTAAGCGGCTATCTTATCGGTTTCGTATTCTCCTTTCCAAAAACGGCGACGTGACAAGCGTACATACCAGTTACTAAGGTTTTCTTGTACAAAATCGGAAATAGCACGCGTAGCACGAGTAGGCTCATAATCGGCGTAGAGGGCATCTACTTCTTTGATAAGGGTGTTGAGTTCCGAAAGTATCCAGCGGTCTATTTCAGGGCGTTCAGCCAGTGGTATATCGGCTTCTGCATAAGTGAAGCTATCGGTATTGGCATAGAGCGCAAAGAATGAATAAGTGTTGTAGAGCGTACCGAAGAATTTACGGCGCACTTCGGCTACCCCTTCCAAGTCGAATTTGAGGTTATCCCAAGGGTTTGCGTTAGAAATCATATACCAGCGAGTGGCATCAGCGCCATACTCGGCTATAGTAGTGAATGGGTCTACCGCATTGCCCAAGCGTTTCGACATCTTTTGTCCGTTCTTGTCGAGTACCAAACCGTTAGACACTACGTTTTTGTACGCCACACTGTTGAATACCGAAGTACCAATAGCGTGGAGCGTATAGAACCAACCGCGTGTTTGGTCTACTCCTTCTGCAATAAAGTCGGCTGGGTAAGCGGTGTGATTATCGATAAATTCCTTATTTTCAAAAGGATAGTGCCATTGTGCATAAGGCATAGAACCCGAGTCAAACCATACGTCGATAAGGTCGGTTTCGCGGTGCATTGGTTTGCCCAAAGGCGATACAAGCACTATGTTATCTACGATATTTTTGTGCAAATCTACCTTGTCGTAATTGCTTTCGGAGTTGTCGCCCACTACAAAATCTTTATAAGGGTCGGCTGTCATCACGCCTGCTGCGATAGCTTTTTGTATTTCGGCTTTTAGTTCCTCTACCGAACCTATGCAGATTTCCTCTTGCTTATCGGCTGTACGCCAAATAGGTAGGGGAATACCCCAATAGCGTGAACGCGAAAGGTTCCAGTCGTTAGCATTTTTCAGCCAGTTGCCAAAACGCCCTTCACCAGTAGCTTTAGGTTTCCAGTTGATGGTTTCATTGAGGTCGAACATACGCTCTTTGAAATCGGTTACACGTACGAACCACGAGTCGAGCGGGTAGTACAACACGGGTTTATCAGTACGCCAGCAGTGCGGATAGCTGTGTACGTATTTTTCTACTTTGAAGGCTTTGTTTTCTTCTTTGAGGAGGATAGCCAAGCTCACATCCCACGATTTTTCAGGCGCTTGCCCTGCATCGTAATACTCATTTTTGATGTATTTGCCGGCAAAAGCCTCAGGAATATTGTGTCCTTCAATGAATTTTCCTTGTAAATCTACTAACGGAATCAAATTGCCATGCGCATCCTTCACAAGCATTGGAGGCACACCGTATTCTTTGGCTACACGGGCGTCATCTGCACCAAAAGTAGGAGCGATATGCACGATACCTGTACCATCATCGGTGGTAACAAAGTCGCCTGCAATCACGCGGAAAGCTTGGTCGGCATTCTCGGCAGGAGCGCACCAAGGAATGAGTTGCTCATAAGTAGTGCCTACGAGGTCTGCACCTTTGCATTCTCCTATAATTTGATAAGGAATTGTCTTGCTTTCAGGTGTATAAGCCACTAAGGCTTGTGCATCGCCCTCTACGAACTTTTTGCCGAATTGTTTTGTCAAAAGCGGTTTGCCGATGATGATAGTAATCGGCTCAAAAGTATATTGATTGTAGGTTTTTACGAGTACATACTCAATCTCTTTGCCCACAGCAAGTGCGGTGTTAGAAGGCAATGTCCAAGGGGTAGTTGTCCAAGCGAGGATATGAATAGGGATTGTAGGGTTGCCCAAAGCTTTATTTGCAGCTGCTGATAGCGCTTTCACTTTGAACTGCGCTACAACCGTAGTATCGCTCACATCGCGGTAGCACCCTGGTTGGTTGAGCTCGTGCGATGACAAGCCTGTCCCTGCCTTAGGCGAGTACGGCTGAATGGTGTATCCTTTGTATAGCAACTGCTTGTTGTACAGCTGTTTCAAAAGCCACCACACACTTTCCATATATTTGGGTTTATAGGTGATATAAGGGTCTTCCATATCCACCCAGTAGCCTATTTTCTCGGTAAGGTCATTCCAAATGTCGGTATAGCGCATCACGGCTTCCTTACAAGCCTTGTTATAGTCCTCTACGCTTATTTTTTTGCCTATATCTTCTTTGGTAATGCCGAGTTCTTTCTCTACCCCGAGTTCTACGGGCAAGCCGTGAGTATCCCACCCTGCTTTGCGTTTTACTTGAAATCCTTTCTGAGTTTTATAACGGCAGAAAATATCCTTAATAGAGCGCGCCATCACGTGGTGAATACCAGGTACGCCATTGGCAGATGGCGGTCCTTCAAAAAACACGAACGGAATAGCGCCCTCGCGTGAGGCGATACTCTGCTCAAAGATGTTGGCGGCTTTCCAGAAAGCCAATATTTCTTCTGCTATCTTAGTAAGGTCTAAGTGTTTATACTCGTTGAATTTCATATATCGGTTATTTTTAGTCGTTAGGTGTGAGCCACACGGGCAGTGGTGGTTTGTTTATTCTTTTAGATATTCTTTTTATATGTTTGTGCGATTACCTCTTTTGTTGAAATAAAGAAATGGGCGTACCCCTTTTGGGTAAGTCCCTCTTTCAAACGGTCATCAGAAGTCCATATTTTATGCTTTATCTCTAAATGTAGTGCAATGAAAGGATAATCTTTTATATCTACATCAGCTACTATTTCTCTTGCTTTGGCTGCATTTGCCTTTTTAACATCTTTTTCTTCTACAATAGTAACTCCTTCTAAAAGTTGTTTGAAATCAGCTATTAGTTGTTTTTTTGTCTTATTCCCTTTAAGGCGTTTCACCAAATCAGGAATATGTTCGTTTACTTCTGTTATAAGATAATCAGGCACTACAAATTGTATTCTTTTTCTCTCTGCTAAAATAGATGCAATAGTACCTTTAGGAGATAGCAAAGCACTCATAAAAATATTACTATCAGCAATAATTATCATAATCTTAAAAAGTTTTAGAAGTTAAAATGCTCGTCCCAGCGTTTGGCTATTTTCTTATTGATTTTCCTCGAGAGGTCTAAAATAAAATCCTTGTGCTCTAAAGGAATACCATTCTCGTCCTCCTCCAATATTTCATCTGAAGCTACATACTGGGTAGGCGTTGCCAAGGCCTTTGCTTTTTTGGGTTCTTTGAACGTTACAAAATCAAAAGCTCTCAACATCTCTATAATAGCATTGGCTTGCGGACTGGTTTGCTCTATGGTTACTGTTACTGACATAGTTCGTTTATTATTAGTCATTAGACGTTTGTTTGGCGCAAAGGTAGAAAATAATAGGGAATTTAGCAAATTTAAAGTTTTAGAGAATCGTTTTATCCTCTCCATCCCCTCAAATCCTAATTCACTAATTTACCGATAGCTCTGTACTCTTTTTCCAAAAACTCTACCCAGCCAATAAGAACGTTTTCTGCTCGGTTTTGCGTTAAAAGCAATTGTGCGTAGTCCTCTAAAAAGGGTTGCGCTTGCTCATAACTATCAAATACAAAAAAACTGTTTTCTGTCTTTAGCTGATGCCGTATACTTATCTCTCCCAAGCAAATATTAGGCAGGGTGTAAACAAAAACAGCAGGACTAGGATAATATTGCGCCGGATTAGCAATGGTCGATTGATGTTTCAAGTCTGTATCAAGACTGGAAGATCGATTGGCAAATACCAAAGCTGTGTTATTTTTTTCTGATTGAGAAAAAGGACGAAGAAGCACTTCTGCTACTAAAAACGCAAGTTTACTAAGGTTATCCATCTTGAAAAATTTAGGATAATCCATCTGGAGAACTTTTAGCGCTTTCTTAGAAAAATCAGAAAAAGAATCGCTTTTATCTGAAAAAAGCACCGTCCCGTTCAGGCTAATAGTATTGTCTTCTATAGTACAGATTTTCATTTTTTTCTACAAATATGGGGCAAAGATAGGAAACTATTAATAATTGACAATTGGCAACCAACTATTTTTACAACTTACAGCTAGCGCAAAACTTAAAAAAACAGCAAAACGGCTTATTGGCTAATAAATATTTATCTATATATTTGTTATACCGAACTAACATTATTTAAATATGAGAAACAGAAAATTTTTCTCCCACCCCTACCCTACATCTCAAGTATACCCACAGTATACCCACAGTACACCTACTCCCTACCCACCCCAAAAGTAAAAAATACTACAAAAACCCCAATCTATAGAAAAATATACTACAAAACCCCTAAAATTTAGTATTTCCCATTACACCCATAACTGTCTCCTAAAAACCCCGCCAGTGTGGCTCACACCCCATTACTCCCATTACTCCCATTACTCCCATTACTCCCATTACTCCCATTACTCCCATTACTCCCATTACTCCCATTAC
>CAUQUO010000042.1:0-26332 GCA_963521335.1 uncultured Capnocytophaga sp. | reverse complement strand
CCCACTATCACAAACTTATAGCCCACACCATCACTATCCTTTTCCCCTAAAACTCCCTAAATAACCGCCCGTATGGCTCGCACCCCATTACTCCCATTACTCCCATTACTCCCATCATCGCCCGTGCGGCTCGCACCCCATTCCCCCCATCATCGCCCGTCTCTACACTTTGCCAAAGTTTCTAGACTTTGGCAAAGTTGATTACCCACTATCACAAACTTATAGCCCACACCATCACTATCCTTTTCCCCTAAAACTCACTAAATAACCGCCCGTGCGGCTCGCACCCCATTGCTCCCATTACCCCCATTACTCCCATTATTCCCATAATCGCCCGTGCGGCTCGCACCCCATTACTCTCATTACTCCCATCATCGCCCGTCTGCCTCACACCTCACATTTTTAATATATTAAGAATTTAAACAAACACCAATCCCATTTGCTGTAAGTAATAGTTCCTCCCTACTTGCTCCTTTGCCTTGTCGGAAATCCAAAAATCAGGTTTGAGCAACAGCTCTCCTTTCATCATCTTTGCTTTATGACTGATTTTCTTAATCTGCTTGATGATATCCTCAAAAATGGCATACATAGGGTACTTTTCGGTGCTGTAATTGCCTCTTAGGTTATCGTTCTTATCTGCAAGACTGATAGTTTTAGGATAGGTGAGCTTGAGCCCGAATGTGTTTTCAGGGGCGTGATAAATGGTAGAGAGCAACTTCTTTTCCTTTATATAGAGAAGATAAAAAGGGGCTATCTTCATAAAAGGCTCTTTCGTACGCACTCCCTTATACTTAACAGCATCTTTCTTGTTGTCCTCTACTTCTAGGAAAATGAGTTTTTTGGTTTGATCAATCATACTTTGTCGCATCTTATCCTCAATAGTCCATAAGATTTTGTGATTATACTTTTCCTCACGGAGCAGTATTTTTTCATAATATTGCTGATAAGCACTAAAGATTTCCTGCTTTTCAGTGCTGATATAGTCCATATCTACTAGCATATTGCTAATTACAAACTCATAATCATCTCTACTGAATACCGCTTCAAACTCCTCAGGAGTGATTACAAAATTAAAACTTTTGTGCCAAGTGTTTGCAAAATACATAATGATAATTATTTAGGGGTTAGAAATTAGGGTTTAGTGCTTAAGGCTCATACTCCCCATTTGCCAATTGTCAATTGATAAAACTTTTTCTAAGACAACAGTGCAAAAATACTAAAAAACACCCTATATACAAAAATCTCAAATAGAAAAATTTTCGCTTGAACCTTCCCTACATCCAGTCAAAAAGTAAAAATACTACAAAAACCTTAAAAAACAGTTTTCAAGCCATAAAGGAAACTTTTATTTTGCTAATTCCCTATCCTCTAATCTCTATCCCCTATACCCCTATACCCCCATACAGCTCACACTCAATTAAACATTAATCATTAACCATTAACCATTAACCATTAACCATTAAACATTAATCATTAATCATTAATCATTAATCATTAATAATTACTATCTTTGCCCCCTCAAATCTTAATAATTCAAAAATGCAAAACGGAATTTATGCTAAAATAACCACAACTAAAGGCCTTATACTCTTGCGCCTTACCTATCTCGAAACCCCTGCTACTGTAGGAAATTTCGTAGCTCTTGCCGAAGGTAAAATGCAAAACAACAAAAAACCTATCGGCACCCCTTATTACGACGGACTCTCTTTCCATCGTGTGATACCCAACTTTATGATTCAAGGAGGATGTCCACTTGGCACAGGAACTGGAGACCCAGGATATCGCTTCGACGATGAGTTTCACCCACAGCTCAAGCACAATAAAGCGGGGGTCATCTCTATGGCCAATGCAGGACCTGGCACCAATGGTAGCCAATTCTTTATCACTCACCTCCCAACACCTTGGCTCGATAATAAGCATACTGTATTTGGCGAAGTAGTCGAAGGTCAAGAGGTCGTAGATGCTATCGCTCAAGGTGATAAAATCGAAAAAATAGAAATTATAAGAGTAGGGGAGGAGGCTCAAAAATGGGACGCCCTCAAAGCCTTTGAAGATTTTAAAAAAGCAAAAGAAGCTCGCTTAGCCGAAGAAAAACACAAAGCCAAAGAAGCTCTTGCCAAAGAAATCGTAGGATTTAACAAAACCAATACAGGTCTATACTACCAAATCACTCATAAAGGCAATGGTAAAAAAGCTCAAGCAGGCAAACAAGTGTCTGTACATTATACGGGAATGTTGCTCGACAAAACCGTATTCGATAGTTCTTATCGCCGTAACCAGCCCCTTACCTTCACCGTGGGTATAGGCCAAGTAATACAAGGCTGGGACGAAGGTATACTCCTCCTTAATGAAGGTGATAAAGCCCGTTTCGTAATTCCCTCAGAACTTGCCTATGGTAGCCGAGGAGCAGGAGGCATAATACCTCCAAATGCTCCACTTATCTTCGATATCGAACTCGTATCAGTAGAATAAAATAATAAAGCCAGCTTTTAGCTGGCTTTATTATTAATTGTTAATTGTGTTAATCATCCAAATACGTGCAGTGCTTCAAAACTTACCAAGGTAAGATAACCTAATACAAAGCCTAATAATGCCATCCATAAGATGTTTTTAGCATACCAAAAAAAGCTAATTTTCTCCATTCCCATAGCTACTACTCCCGCAGCTGAACCGATGATAAGTAAGCTACCTCCCGTACCAGCTGCATAAGCAATAAAATGCCAAATACCGCTGTCCATAGCCTCTTGAAACATCCCCATACTAGCAGCTACTAGTGGTACATTATCTATCACCGCTGAGGCAAATCCTAATAATAATATCACTATATTAGTACTAGGGATAGTCTCATTCAATGTCTGTGCAAAGTTGAAAAGTGTACCGATTGTTTGTAGAGAAGCTACCGCCAATAAGATACCCAAAAAGAATAAAATACTCGAAAACTCTATACGACTCATCGCACGATGAATACTAAATTTATCCTTGTCTGTTGGCGAAAGCTCACTGATAGGTTTTAGCTTTTCTGAGATAAACCACATAGTAGCCAATGCCAAAAGCATACCCATATAAGGAGGCAAGTGCGTGATAGATTTAAAAATAGGTACAAAAATAATAGCAATAAACCCTATTGATAATACAGGCATACTACTCTTGTAAGTAATGCTCTCTTCACTTTCAGAACTGCTTATTTTCCCCTTAAATACAGGTAAAAACGAAGCAATAAACAAAGGTACTATTAAACATACAATAGCTGGTATCAATACATATTCTACCAATTTAGCAGCACTTACTTTATTCTTTACCCAAAGCATAGTGGTTGTCACATCCCCAATAGGAGACCAAGCTCCACCTGCATTTGCTGCAATCACTATCATAGAAGCATACCAAATACGCTCTTTCTGATCAGGAATAAGCTTCCTTACAATAGTAATAAGAATGATAGTAGTCGTCAAGTTGTCAATAATCGCAGAGAGGAAGAAAGCGATAACTCCTATAATCCAAAGTAATTTTATCTTACTTTTAGTGAGAATAATGCGCTTGATAATTTCAAAACCTCGGTGCATATCAATGATTTCTACAATAGTCATTGCACCGATTAAGAAAAATAAAATCTCAGCTGTTTCTGCCAAGTGATGTTGCAAAGCTTTATCAATAGCTCCACTGTTGTTTGCGGTATCTACAGGTGCTAAAACCCTATCCACTACCTCTACCACATCAATATTAGCCACTTTCAGTAGTGTCCAGCAGATAACAGCCATAGCCAAAGCCGAAATAGTTTTGTCTACCTTTATTTGGTGTTCAGTAGTAATACAAATATAACCGATGAAAAATACAGCTATAATCCAAGTTTCCATATAATAGTGTTTTTAAAAGAATTTAACGTGGTGCAAATATACAGATACTTTTTATTACTTTCCAAATATTTTTAATTATTTTTCGTTTTTATCGTTTTTTTGTAGAAAAGGCTCTTTTAAAAATCATCTACTATTCTCAAATTATCTATTGCTTGCTTCATACACCACTCTTTGTATCTTTTGACGAACTAATCTATTGATTAGTAATTTATTATCTGAAGAAGGATAAGTCCTGTTTGACAGGATAACTACTACTATCTCATTGGTAGGGTCTGCCCACGCAAAAGTGCCTGTGAATCCCGTATGCCCAAAGCTATTCATCGGTACACACCCACAAGTAGGTCCCGATTTGCCCAACTGGGGCTTATCAAACCCCAGCCCTCTGCGATTGCCCTCATTACAATAATTACAAGTGTTAAACAAGGCAATAGCTTGTGGTTGCAAAAACCACGTACCCCCATAATATCCCTGTTGAAGATACATTTGCATCACTTTTGCCACATCATCAGCAGTGCCAAAAAGACCCGCATGCCCTCCTACACCGCCCAAAAGTGCTGCCCCTTGGTCGTGTACATATCCCCGAAGCTCTTGGTTGCGAAACTCTTTCTCATCTTCGGCAGGAGCTATGTTTAGAGGTGAAAATCGTTGTAAAGGAAGATAAGTAAGCTGATAGGCGCCTAGCCCTCTATAAAAATGCCTCTGAACAACTTCTTGTAGAGGCTTCTTGTTTTTTTTTTCTATGTATTTTTTGAAGTAATAATACGGAAGATCACTATATAAATACTTTTTATCTTTGATAAGCTCACTCTCGTCTATAGTCTTATAAATAGTGTCTGTATACCCTTCTCTTAAGTATAAATTTTTGGCTACTTCTGTCGGAAAATCATCACTTTGGGTGGTGCTGTAATATTCAGGCAAAGGCTTCTTGTCTGCTCCCAATGTTTTTTTGTAGAACGGAATCCACGCCTGAAACTGCGCATAGTGCGAGAGTACATCCTTCATTGTCATATCTCCTTTATTAGTGTGCTTTAACTTTGGTAATAAGTCTTCAAAAGTATCTACGGGTTTGAAGTCTCCTCTTACATAAAGACGCATCAGTTCTGGCAGTGTAGCCAATATTTTCGTCAGTGAAGCAAGGTCATAAATGGTGTTGTCAGTTACTTTATTGTCCGGATTGTAATCTAGCGTACCAAAATTCTTCCGATAGATTACCTTCCCTCTCTTGGCTACCAATACTTGCATACCTGGCGTCATCTTCTTCGCTACAGCATCAAGTGCTATACTGTCAATTGCCTCGAGTTTATATGAATAAAGCCCTACACTTTCTGGCAACCCATATGCCAATCGCCCTATTTTAGGAGTACTGATAGAAGTCCCTACTGGCAACTCTGGATGTGCCGAAACTGGTAATACTCCTTTCCCTTCTATTGCCCCAAAAATAAGCTGAGCTGCTTTCTCTTGCGCTACCTTATGGTTCTGATAAGCAAAAACTATTGATTTGATAGAAGATATATTTTTTACATCAAGCATCGCATAAGGACGCGTAAATACCGTGAGTATCACTTTCTTCTTCTTTGTGATATGATCAAGCCATTTCAGTTCGTTCTCTGTAAATTTATACGCATCCCAAGGGGTCTTGTCTAGCTTGTGCAACCCTATAATTATCGTCTCAAACCCTTCTATAGCTTCATACAGCTGTGCCTCGTTTTTAGGCTCAATAAGCACGGTCTCTGCATATTTTCGCAAAGTCGAATAAAAAGCCCAACCACTGTCATTACCAAACTTTACATAAGCTATCTTACGCTTTTCTAAGTCTTTTAAGGGGAGCGTGTTTTCTTTGTTCTGGGCTACTGTTAAAGCGTTTTCAAATAGCTCCTCTGTTAGCAAATCATCTTCTATTGTATGCAAGGTGCTCGTTACAGTGCTTTCGTCTAATCCATTAAAACTGGTAAGCCCTGCTCTGTACTTAGCCATCAATATTTTCTTTACAGAATGTGCCAAACGCTCCTCACTGATACGTTTGCTTTGGTAAGCTTTCTTCATAGCCTCAAAACCTTTAGCTACATCAGCTGGCATCAGCAAAATATCATTACCTGCCAAAAAAGCCTCTACTTCTACTTCACCTATAGGCAAGTATTCCGATACCCCTTTCATACCCAAAGCATCAGTAAAAATAAGCCCCTGATAACCTAATTTCTTTTTGAGCAAATCAGTGATAATAGACTTTGATAAAGATGAAGGTAGCCCTTCTTTAGCCTCTAATGAAGGAATGTTAAGATGTCCTACCATTATGCTTGCTACCCCTTCCCTGATGAGGGCTTTAAAAGGGTAAAGTTCTACTTCGTCAATACGGTTAGCCGAGAAATTTATAAGGGGTAAAGTTTTATGAGAATCCTTAGAGGTATCACCGTGTCCCGGAAAGTGTTTAGCACTTCCCAATACCCCTACTGATTGCATCCCTCGCGTAAAAGCAATACCTTTCTGTGCTACATTTTCCTTGTCCTCACCAAAAGAACGATTGCCTATAATAGGGTTCTCTGGGTTCGTATTAATATCTATATCTGGGGCAAAGTTGAATTGCATCCCCAGCTGCTTGCAGTGTAAGCCTATGCGCTTCCCTGTGCGTTCTATCAATTGGTTGTCTTTAATAGCTCCCAAAGTCATATTCCACGGGTAAGCATAAGTAGAGTCCAAACGCATCGCCAACCCCCACTCGGCATCCATTGCCATAAAAAGAGGTATTTTAGAGAGACTTTGATATTCATTGGTGAGTCTTGCTTGTCGTTTAGGCCCTCCTTTAGAAAAAATAATCCCTCCAATATAGTATTTCTTGATAAAATCTTTGATTTCTTCCGCCCTTTTAGTACCTATATGGCTCGAAAATACTGATACCATAAATAGTTGTCCTATCTTTTCATCAAGACTCATCTTGTTGTAGGTGTCATTTACCCATTGTTGTTGTGCTTGGGCATCAGGGGTTGTAAGAGGTGAAGTATTTTGCGCAATTGCAGTAAATAATGAGAAGAAAAAAGTAATAAGAATATAAGTTTTTTTCATTGTTGATAGCCTTCTATTCCTTTGCCAAGAATATCTATATAATGTTATTGTTTTAGATTTTTAAGTTTTTTAATGTAAGGTAAAATAAGAAAATAAAGAAAAAGATAAAAGAGGGTGTCCGAAAAGTCTCAAAATCGCTTTTGCGTCGCTACACTTTGCCAAAGTTTTAATTGCTCGTCGTGCTACGACCTTTGGCAAAGTTGATTACTCTGATTATCAACAGCTTTTGAAGTATGTTATGTATGGGCGTTTTGCAAACGCCCACATAAATAAAACTTTTCGGACAGGCTCCAATATTAAAATTCGTCAATATTATAAGCCTTTAGCTTATTGTATAGTGTCTTACGAGTGAAACCTAATAGCTTCGCTGCCTCTGTCTTGTTGTTCTGAGTCTCGTGCAAAGCCCCAATGATAAGTTCTCGCTCATTTTCCTTGGTAGAGAATGAAAAACGCTCAGTCGGAAAATGTCTCGTCTCTATAATTACAGGCTCCGGAAGCTCATTCTCTGTAATGTAATCTCCTTGTGTAAGAAGCGCAGCACGTTTCACAGTGTTCGATAGCTCACGCAAATTACCTCCCCAAGTATACATTAGCATCTTCTGTACAGCTTTCTCTGTAAAACCTTGTACATTCTTGTGCAACTTCTCATTCGCCTTTTCTAAAAAGTAAGAAGCAAAAATCATCAAATCGTCTTTGCGCTCACTCAAAGAAGGTACTTTTATCGAAAACTCATTCAATCGGTGATAAAGATCCTCGCGAAACTCTCCTTTGCTCACCGCCGCTACTAGATCTTCATTAGTCGCCGCCAAAACCCTGATGTCTACTTCTATCTCTTTAGAACTACCTATAGGCTTGATACGACGCTCTTGTAAGGCTCGCAATAGCTGTATTTGGTTTTCATAACTCAGGTTCCCCACCTCATCAAGAAAAATAGTACCACCATTAGCTTCTTCAAAATGCCCTTTTTTGTCCGTAATCGCTCCTGTAAATGAGCCTTTCACGTGACCAAAAAACTCACTCGATGCAATTTCCTTAGGGATAGCCCCACAGTCTACAGCTATAAAAGGCTTGTTCTTCCGCTCACTCTTCATATGAATAGACTTCGCTACTACCTCTTTACCTGTACCACTCTCTCCCATTATCAATACCGACATATCCGTAGGTGCTACTAAGTTGATAAACTTGCTCAATCGCTTAGAAGCAGGACTGATACCCTCTATATATGGGTTGTTCTTGTCTACCTCTTGCGTCTTAGCTATTTTAGCAGGACTGCTATTGTCCGCCTTCGACGACTCTGCATTCTTCTTCAACATCGCTACCTCTTGGTCATGCGTATGTGTACTGCTTTGGGCGTTTTTAATCACATTCAGCACATCCTCTTGCTGAAATGGTTTTGATATATAATCAAAAGCCCCCAATTTCATCGCCTCTACAGCTGTAGATACTTCCGCATAGCTCGTCATTACTACCACAGGAAGATGAGGAAATGTCTCCTTTACTTGCTTTAGAAAATTTATACCATCACCATCAGGAAGCCTTAAATCTGTGAATACCATCTTTAAATCAGCATGCAAATTCTTCTCTGCTTCTTCTAATGTATAACACCCTATTACATCATAGCCGTTCCGTTCTAAAAAACGACTCAACATCTTAGAAAATACTACATCATCTTCTACTAAAAGAATAGGATTCTTCATATTCGTTATGTTTCTTAAAATATTATATATTAATTGTAATCAATCATTATGGAGTCCCTACTCCAAAAATCGTGCAAAGTTACAATTTTTTTCCAATTATAAACCTATTATAACAAAAAAAGACTCCCTTTATCAGGAAGTCTTTTCCAATGCATATAATATAAATACTACTACTAACTCCCATATTTGTTAGTATATTAAGCTCATTAAGCGATTCTAAAACTTAATGCTTCTATTGAAATATAGCTTAATAAATGATTCAGTTTAACAATTAAAATTTTAGCAATGTTCTTAAAATAAAAGTTGTTTCCCAACAACACAATGAAATGAAATTTAATTTTTTACAACACTTTGTTTAATGATTCTTATCTAACAATGTTTCTTTTAGCAATTTTTTCTCAGTAATTTAATTTTTAACCAATTCTTGTAGATGTAAACAAATCATTTATCTTTATTAATGCACTATAAGTATCTTTAAACTTACAGCTCCTATATAGAAAATATTGTGCCAAACTTTTTGTAAAATTGTTGATAACTATATTAAGTAGTTTATTTACAGTTAAATAAAATGTTATTAACTTGTTGATAAACGTGTTTAATCTCTGTTGATAACTTACACCCACCTGTGTATTTACACATAAATAGGGTATATATTATACATATCATTACACATCTTGATATACATCTTATAAACGATCTCCGCTTCCTTCTACAAGCCTTATCACACCCTCAATGCTCGGCTCATTAGATACTACTACCTCCTCCCAATAACGCCTTGCTACCTCTGCCGTTGTGGCTCCTATACAATACACTTTCTCCGTCCCTACTGTATTACTCTTGCAATAACTCTCTACTCCCGACGGACTAAAAAACAATATCCCATCTACCTTCTCCTCAATAACTACGGGCGTCAATACGGTCTCATAAGCCAAAACCTCTTCTACCTCCCATCTTCTTTCCTTAAAAAAATTAGGAAGCGTATCCATCCGATTGCTACCCGCCAAGAAAACTACCTTCTTATACCCTTTCAGTTCTTCCCAATGTTCTTTTATATAAGCAATTAACTCTATAGCGTAATCACTGCTATAAAGCACCTTAAAACCATTCAATGCCAAAAGCTTCTCTGTCTGCTTCCCTACACAAAGTACGGGCGTCTCTTTTACTGCCTCAACACCCTCATAAGCCAACAAACTCCTTACCGCATTCTGGCTCGTAACAATCAATAAATCATATGGCAAACTTAGCCACATCGATACATTTTTGATACCGATAAAATCATAGGCTATCAACCTTATTCCTGCCGATAACAACCCGCTACTTTGTCCCTCTGTAAGAACCTTTGTCGATACAATCGTAACCATATTATTTTTCAATTATTTCTCTTCTAAAAATACAATTATAAAATCACAAAAAAAACTCGGCGCATTAGCACCGAGTTTAGTAAGGTTAAAGAGGAGTACCTTCATTAGTCTTAAATCTATACTCCAAATAGCTATAGGCATCACGAGGCAATATCTTTATCCATCGTTTGTACTTCAAAAACCATTTAAAACGAATAGAATTAAAAAAGCCTTTCGTCAAATAAGCCACTATAAAAGGGTGGGCATTCAGTACAATACGCCCCTTATAGGCTTCCTCTTTAATAATGCTTTCAAGTTCTATATTGATCTTATCAATCAGAACAATTGGGGCTTCTATCTCCCCTTCTTTGCTTGGGTTCTCTTCTTTTGTCTTGATGTTCAGCTCTTGACGCACACGCTGACGCGTAATTTGTATCAACCCAAATTTGCTCGGCGGCAAAATCTTGTGTTTCGCCCGGTCTTCTGCCATCTCGTTGCGTAGATGATCAAACAATATGCGCCTGTTTTCACTACTGCCCATATCTATGAAATCTACTACTATAATACCGCCCATATCACGCAACCGCAATTGTCGCGCTATCTCCGTGGCCGCTATTAAATTCACCGATAAGGCTGTAGTCTCTTGGTCGTTGTTCTTGTTAGAGTGATTCCCACTATTCACATCTATCACATGCAACGCTTCTGTGTGCTCTATCACTAGATAGGCTCCCTTTGGCATCGATACAGTCCTACCAAAGGCAGTCTTTATCTGCCGCTCTATATGAAACTTCTCAAAAATAGGCACTGATGAGCGATATAACTTCACTATATTCTCCCGCTCTGGTGCAATCTCTTGTACATATTTCTTGATCTGTTCATACAGTGGCTCGCTGTCTACCTGTATCCCTGTAAATGTGTCGTTGAACATATCCCGAAGTATCGCTCCAGTCTTGCTCACTTCACTCATTACCTTCGATGGGTAAACACCTTTCTGTATCTTTCTGCACATCAAAACCCAACGATTGAAGAGACTCTGCAAATCCTTGTCCAATTCCGCTACTTTTTTGCCTTCAGCTACCGTCCGTACAATTACCCCAAATCCCTTGGGCTTTATACTTTGCAATAACTTACGCAAACGCTCTTTCTCCGCTTTCCCCTCTATCTTCTGCGATATAGATATCCTGTCAGAAAAAGGTACTAACACCAAATAGCGCCCTGCTATCGAGAGTTCAGAACTGATACGTGGCCCCTTGGTAGAAATAGGCTCTTTCACTATCTGTACCAATATAGGCTGATTGGGTTTTAACGTGTCGGCTACACTGCCATTCTTGTCAATATCTGGCTCCAAAGGAAAATCTTTCAACGAAAAATCCTTTATCTTCCCTGATATTACCCATTTCAGAAACTTCAACAATGAGCCCAATTGAGGTCCTAAATCGTGATAATGCAAAAAGGCATCTTTCTCATGCCCTACATTCACAAAGGCCGCATTGAGTCCTTGTATAGGTTTGCGCACCTTAGCCAACATTATATCACCCACTCCCAATCCATTATTATCTTCTTCCTTGTGAAGCTCTATAAGCCTGCCATCTCTCAGCAATGCAAAATCTACGTAAGAGGAACCAGAACGAATAATTAATTCTTTTTCCACTTTGTTGGATTTTTTTTGTTTAATTTAATAATTCAATGAACGTTTAATTTCTAAAAAGAAAAAGTAGTGTTAAACTACTTTTTCTTTTTGTGGCGATTTGCTCTCGCTCTTTTCTTACGTTTGTGGTTAGCCACTTTATGTCTTTTTCTTTTCTTTCCGCTTGGCATAACTTTATTATTTTTATTATATGATTAATTATTTAACTTTTACTTTCTTCTTTACACCCTCTACAAATACTTTTGCAGGCTTGAAAGCGGGTATGTTATGAGCAGGAATCTTTATAGTAGTGTTCTTAGATATGTTTCTCCCTGTCTTTTCTGCTCTCGTTTTGATAATAAAGCTTCCAAAACCTCTCAAATATACATTCTGTCCACTCTCTAATGAAGCAATTACTTCATCCATAAAATTTTCAACCGTAAGTTGTACATCGTTCTTATCAAGACCCAATTTGTCGGAAATCTTAGATACAATTTCTGCTTTTGTCATCTTTATACGTTTTTATTAATAATTACTAATCTTTTTCTTTTCAGGGCGCAAAGATACAAATTAAATATGTAATAAACACAATATTAGCACTTTTTTTTTAATTCTTTATAACCGCCCCTCTCTCTATTTCTCCTTTTTTAATATATAAATGTCTATAAACCAATGGTATAATTATTTAAATGCTTATCATCGATAATTGTTCCCAAAACTCCGGATAAGACTTGCTTACTACGCTTTTGTCCTCTATTTCAATAGATATCTTTTGCATTAGTGGCGCAAAAGCCATCGCCATACGGTGGTCGTTATAAGTCGCTATACTCACTCCCTCTCGCAAACTCCTGCAAGAAGATAAATGCAAACTCCTGTCCGTTACGCTCACCTCTGCCCCAAGCTTCCGTAGCTCTGTTTGCAACGCTATCAAGCGGTCTGTCTCTTTTATCTTTAGCGTATGAAGCCCCTCCAAATACAACTCAATGCCAAGTCCCAAAGCAGTTACAGCTATCGTTTGTGCAATATCCGGAGTGTCGTTTAGCTCTAAATGAAGACAACTATCACATACCAATGCTCTCTTCTCTATACTTATAACACCATTCCCTTCAAAAGTCGTGTATACCCCAAAATGCTCGTATATGCTCACCAAAATACTATCCCCTTGCAAACTATCCTGCTTGTAATGCGACAACTGCATCTTCATCCCTACCTCCGATAACGCTACAAACGAATACCAATAAGAAGCTGATGACCAATCCGATTCTACCTCCCAATAAGCATTCTTCAAAGTCTTCCCTATGCAAGAAGATACTTTAATACGATTTCCCTCCCAGCACACACTATCCTTCCCCCAACAGTGCTCCAAAAGCGCTGTGGTCATCTTCAAATAGGGCAAGGAGGTGATACCTCCTTCAAGCTCCAAACTAAGCCCTCTGTCAAGCGCAGGGGCTATCAACAATAATGCCGATAAAAACTGACTGCTTACGTCTCCTCGTATACGCACACTGTCTTTCTCTATCCGCTTCCCTACAATGTGTAGCGGTGGGTATCCTTCCTTATTTGTGTAAGTAATACAAGCGCCCAAACTGCGCAAAGCCTCTACAAGCACTCCTATAGGGCGCTCTTGCATCCGTGCCGATCCTGTTAGCACTACCTCTCTACCCTCTGCTATCGCAAAAAAAGCCGTCAAAAAGCGCATCGCAGTCCCCGCGTGATGGATATCTATCTCCTCTCGAGAACTCAACAAAGCCTCTTGTAGCACCACCGTATCATCTGAAGTTGATAAATTACCTACCTCCAACGCAGGAAACAACGCCTTCAATAGCAATACTCTATTGCTCTCCGATTTAGAGCCCCCAATACAAAGCACTCTCCCCGATTGTATTTTTATAATACCCTCCATATTAGTAATTATTTAACATCAGTATATTAGTAATTATTTAGCATCAGTATATTAGCAATTATTTAGCATTAGTATATTAGTAATTATTTAGCATCAGTATATTAGCAATTATTTAGCATCAGTATATTAGTAATTATTTAGCATCAGTATATTAGTAATTATTTAGCATCAGTTTGATATAGCAAAACATTGATTCATAATTATATTTACAGCACAATCCGTGTCCACACCTCCCATTACTCCCATTATTCCCATTACTCCCATTATTCCCATTATTCTCACACCTCCCATCACTGCCCGTGCGGCTCGCACCCCATTACTCCCATTATTCCCATTATTCCCATTATTCTCACACCTCCCATCACTGCCCGTGCGGCTCACACCCCATTATTCCCATTACTCCCATTATTCCCATTATTCCCATTACTCCCATTACTCCCATGTAGCTCGCACCCCATCACTGCCCGTGTGGCTCGCACTAAAATTCATCGATTACCGCCTCAAAATCCCCCTTCGCCAATTCATCATCAATAGATTTTACATACTTGAGCTTCCGTATCTTTGTGATATAACTCTGCGATGCAATAGCGCGCTTCTCATCATCAGCAATCACCGATACCACCTCTCGCTCAGGATAAGTCAGCAATAACAAAAAGTCAAGCTGACCGTAGTCGTTGGCTATGTGCAAGATACGCGCCTTCTCAGGCAAACTGTGCACCAGTTCCCAATAGCGCTCCCGATGTTCTTTATAAGTGGCCTTTACAGCCTCTACCACATAAGGCGCTTTGTAAAGATAACTCAAAAAAAGCTTCTTCTTCAGGTAGTCTATCCCTTCCAAACGCCGGCGCAATGCCAGAAAAGTATTCCGGAAATACCCCCCTATTTGTTTAGCACGCTCCCGAGCTGTCTCCCCAAAACGAGAGTCATCAAAAGCAATACTTTCCCCTATGTGTATCGTGAGCGCACCGTCATAAATAATAAAATCTCCTTTAGGCTGCACCTCCGAGGCTCCGTGTATGTATACAGGCACTATCGGTACCGAAAACTTCTCCGATAACACAAAAGCTCCCTTGTGAAAACGATGTATCTGATTGCTCTCCGAGCGCTTCCCCTCAGGAAAAAGCATCAGCGAAATCCCTTGCTTTAAGTTTCCTTCAAATAAAGGCATCCCTTTTTCTATCCCTTCCGATGCAGGAAAAAAGCCCATCGCCCTTACATACCTGCCAAATACTACCGACCTATACACCCAGTCGTTTACCATATAGCTGATGCGATGCGTGAAAAGCCCTATGATAAGCGTGTCAAGCCACGAACTGTGGTTAGAAATTACTACCGATGGACTCAATAGCTTTTGTCCTGTGGGGTTCTCTACACGCTTCTGCACAAACGGGTTCGCATAAAGCACCGAAGTCGTGAGCTTGCTCGCTAACTTCCTTAGCCATAAGGTGCGCCGTGGGGTCAACTTCACCAGTAGCCACCCTATGTTCGAGAGCAAAACAGACGAAAGTGCGTAATAACTGATTAAAAAAATAGATTGCACCACCAAACGCAAACTTACGGGTGATAAACCTCTCTGCGGACGCCTGAATATAAAAAACTTAAATATAGTAGGATAAAATACAAAAGTAATCGCCAAAGCACTGAATATCCCTATCACCGATACCGAGGCAATCGATTTTAGCGCTGGATGCTTCGCAAAAATAAGCGTCCCTATTGCCAAAAAGGTCGTAATTGAAGCTAATAATACTGATACTTTATACACAGGCAACTCGTCCTTGCCATCCGTATAATCCTTTTGTAGCGCACAAGTCATAAAAATACTAAAATCTACCGAATGCCCCAAAACAAGCGTACAAACTATCATACTGAATACATTGAACTCTATACCCAAAAAGTTCATCAATGCCGAAGTTACTACCCCCGTTACCCCTATCGGGATAAGTGTCAGCAACACTAGCTCTATCCGCTTGAAAAACAATAACAATATTACAAAAATAGCTATCGAAGAATAGTTTACTAATAGAAGAATATCGTCTTTCAGCTTCCCCAAAAAGGTCTCACTTAGGTTCTTCCTATCAATTACTATTGTTGGAGTCTCTTTCTCTATCTTATGAATGAATGATGTCCGCTCTCCTGCCGTTAGCTTTACTAAATTGGCTATCGTATAAAAACCGTCTTTCTCTGTGATAAAATCTTCTAACGGAATTGCCGAAAGACTTTTATAAGTATCCAAGTCTTCTATTACCTCAAAACCTCCAGATAAACTTTCGTAAAAAGGAACATATGTGCTTTCCTTAAAACCTACTCCTTTCCCCAAAGCAATTAATGAATGTTGCAAATGATGACTCCTATCTGCCCAAAAATCCTCCCATCGCCTAAGCCTCACCTCTTGCTCGCTCTTCGGTAATACAATCCCCCCTATAGAACTAAATTGCTTGATGCTGTCCTGCGCCCTCAAGCCTTGCAAATGCTTGTATAAGGTGTAATTGCGCCCTAAAGCTTCCTCCAAGCTGTTGCCGTAAGCCGTAGCATAAACCGATTTGTACTCGCTATCGGTAATGTTTTCCAATTGTCGTTGTGCTACCTGATAGCGCTCGTTGATATAGTTGATATTCGCAATGTCTCCGTTAAAACTTACATTCTTAAACGTAAAAAAACTCACAATAATAAGTGCCAAACTCCCACCTACAAGCCAGCGGTTCTGATGAAATGGATAAGCAGCAACGCTGTCTAAAAAAGTCTTTCGTACCTCTATTGTGCGATTGCCTCGGTAAAAGTGAGGTATCAATACAAGCGATAACAATGCCGATACCATAATCCCTATAAAAGCAAAAATTCCCAAGTCGCGCATCACCTCCGAGTGTACAAAAAGCAAACACAAAAAAGAAATCGCAGTCGTGATACTGCTTAGCAAAATAGGCACCGTTACTGCCCGATACAGCTCAACGGTGTTCTTGGCTACTTTGTAATGGGTGAGTATATGTAGCGAATAGTCTATCGTTACCCCCAAAAGTACAGCTCCTAAACTGATAGATATCGCCGAAATACTTCCTTTCAATACGTATAAGAAAGCTAAAGCTGAAAGCACCCCAAAAGCCGAGGGAATAAACGCTATAAACGGAATGTATACACTGCGGTAAAAGAAAACTAATAACAAGTATAATACCGATAGCGAAATAAGTACCGTTGTTAGTATATCTGTCTTTATCTGTGTCGCATTACTCACCGATATAAAAGGCGCTCCAAAGAAATCTACCCGCACCCGCTCCTTATACGCAACGTTGAAATGGTCTTGCAATGCGTCCAATTGCGCTACAAAAGCAGCGTTGTGTTCACTGTCATTGCCATCGTATTTAGGATTGATAAAGAAGAGAATATGTCGCCCGTCATTAGTAGTCAAAAAACCGTTCTCTATCCTGAAATCCGTACCTGTACTCAGCTCTTGTAGCTTCCGCATCCCCCTGAAAGTAAGTCCAAAAGGGTCTCTCCTGATGTACTGCTGCGCTACCATACCCGCAGGGGTCATCATCGTCTTGTAATGGCTCTCTACCATCGCCCGCAAGCTATCAGTAGCCAGCCGCTTCTCTAGGTAAACGTAATCTTCATCAGTTAAAAACAGAGGAAGGTGTTCATTCACAAATTGCCACGTCCCCTCCATCTCTTCTTCTCCTACAATCCCTTGAATACCAGTGATGTACTTGCCCATAGAAGCACTGATACTATCGCGCAACGCCTCTGCCACCTCCTGCATCTCTTTAAGATTGCCCTTCGGCGATACCGTAATCATCACCGATATCTTATCAGCAAAATTAAGCTGCTTCAGCACCTTCGATGTCAAATTCGTCTTCTCGTTCTGAGGTAATACTTTCGTAATATCTTCCTCAAAACGCAACCTACTCAAGCCATAAATAGCAATAAGTGCCCACGCACCAAAAAATGAGAATGTAGCCAACTTATGACCTCTGATATATTGATAAATTCTGTTTAGCATCTCTTATTCGTAATAGCTAATAGTTCTTTTTTCTATTTGTGTTTCTTTATAATTATTATTTCCATCCCTTACCTCTATTTTTCTCGATATCCAATTCCGATTTTTGTCATATACATAATCCGTAATTAGGTATTCCCACATTAAATGATCTTCTAAATCATATAACTTTAGTGATAATACCTCTCTCTTATCATTGCTTTTAAATTTTCTTTTCATCTTATACTCCTCATAATCACTAACAATTTCAATAATATCCCCCTTTTCATCATATTTAAATTCTGTAAAACCTTTTACTAACCCCTCAACCTCTGAACTTAGTTTCTCTTTACGGATTTTATTCCCCCTTTCATCATATTTGTTTACCAATTTATAACTCCTCTCCATAGTATAAGAACTATCTTTTTCATTTACTAATACATACACAAGCATCTCCTCATCTATTACCTCTCCTTTATCATTGTATTTCAGAGTGTTTTTACTTGTTTTCCTACCTACTCTATACGAAACAATTTCTACAACGTTATCTTTCAGATAAGAATAAACCGACCTACTTTTTTGCTGGTTAGATATAGAGTCAGTAAATTCCGTTAAGAATCCTTTATCGTTAAAAGAACTAACAGATAATCTTTCTTGAGACATATAAGGACTCCCATCATCATTCTTTATAGAATCATAAACTTTATATTGTATTACAACAAGCTTTTTTACTTGCCCGTAAAGATTTTGATCTTCCCAATCCGTTTTTCTATACACAGAAGTATTACAAGAAACTAATATAAGTAAAAAAATAAATACCTTAAACATATACATAATTTTAAAATATAAATCAAGGATTAAAAAGATACCCCCTGATAAACAGACTGTTGCCTCTTTTACACCCCATCTCCCCCTTTGGAGGGGGACGGGGGGAGGTTACCCTTTGGAGAAAGTCCGCGAGTTGGCGTAGCGGAGTATGTGTGCAGCGAGGGCTCACAGCTGGGTATGTGTTAAAGGGGGGAGGTTTATAATCAACAAATCAACTCAACCCTTGAGTCGTATTTAAAGGGCAAAAGTAAGATTTTTTTTTTCAAAAATCACTAACCTTCTGTGCTTTCCAAAGGAATATCAGTGAGTTCTTCCTCTTCAGGAAGTGGTGCATAGTGGCGATGCAGGTTCTCCCCACTGCTGATAACCGCTTCCCAATCCCGCCCTAAAGTATCGGATGAAAATCATTCGCTAATTCTATGTTAGGTAAGTATCATATATTTAAAATTCCATCAACGATTCTATATCCAGTTGCATTATTCTCTTTTAATTCTTCAACAATCTTTTCAGAGAAAAAAAAAGCTGCACCTATAGAAATTACATCATATTCTATTTTCTCCTTTAAATACAAATCTACTTTTGTCGTATATCTATATTTCGATTCGGAGTTTTCATAATCTTCATAGTCTATAAAAGAGAATACATCTCTATCCCGATGATAGAAAGTACTTTTTTGAAAATCAAGAACTTCAAAACTCCATACAGGGAAACCTATTAGGAAATAGTTACCATCAAAAGTATCAATCTTTACAGGAATTTTATTGTGAATAGGTAATTTGTATACAGATATAATATCCACAATCTTTTTGCTTACTAAGAAATCAATTCCTAATTCATAAGGAGCGTAATACATAAAATCTAATTTCTTAATACTTTTAGTCATAGGGAAATAGATGACACTTGGACATTTTTTTAAATCAAACTGCTGAAATGTTTCTATACGAACCCTTTTTATATCGTTACTGTTGCTATCAAAAAAGCTGTTGAAATATTCTTTATGTTCATCTTTTTCAAATGAGTTTTTCCTTATTTCAACTGCAAAACTCCCATTTCTTCTTCCTGTTATTTTAGGTTCGAAGTCAAACTTTATATTATAAAACTTCATAATGTATACTTTTACTATTAATGTTTATTCTTATTCTTTTTCTTATGTTTCCCTTCTTTAAAATAATCATTTAAATTCATATCTGAATTTAGGGCATCATCTATATGCTTTCTTAATTCATCTTGTAATTTTTTGTAGATCTGTTTTGTATATACCCATCTTTTCTAATTTTTTTAAAATCAGAACGAAACTCTTTATAAATTTCATTAGGAATTATATGATGGATATCCAACCCCCAAACATCCACCTCTGTATTACTATCAAAAGTATACCCATAGAAATTAGGATTATTTCCTGCTAATCCAATCGGGTCTTGGCTAATATACGTACCGCTTTCAGGTGAGTAATAACGGAAACGGTTATAAGCTAACCTAATCTCCTCATCATAATACTGTCCTTGGTATAAGAAAGGAATAAACGAACTGTCCCCAGTAATAGCATTCCCGTAAAGGTCTAATTCTCGTGCCCACACCTTTTCCCCATTTTCATCATACGCCCCTTATTGATAAAAAACTCACTTTTAGAATAAAATTCTTTTAAAACTATCTAATTCTGTTTTAAATTCATCTAAAATACCATTACTATTATCTACTTTTCCTTTATAATTTAAATATAAACTCATTGAAGCTCCATATACAGTATTCAAAAAAATATTGAGAGGGACTTCTATTTTCTTATCTAAAATAATCATATTTTTATAAATTTCTAAATGAAATTCAAAAGAAGAATCTAACGCTGTAAACGTAATATTCTTTTGATTTTTAGAAATGCTATCTCTCAGACTATACAGAAAATTAGTCAGTGTAGGGAAAAACATAAAATTTTGATAGGGGGCTTTGTCCCTTTTGCTTGTTATAATAAATTCCGATTGCTGAATAGTTATATCTCCTAATTCAAATTCAGAAATTTTTTCATCGTATGTTGATGCAATATCAAATTTAATAGTCATATGATATTTTTAGTGATTTCCATTTCCTCTAGCAGGGAATATTGTAATTATTTTCTTTTCAATGGTGTCAACATAAACTCTGACAAGCTCTTTCTTATTTCCTTTTATTTTGATTTTCATTTCAAAAGATTGCATTTTCTTAGTTATATCCTTAGTTATTCTTTTACCTTTTTTTACAATTTTATTTGCAGCTTTTTCCAAATGATCTCTTGTTGTACCTCTCGTAAATAAATCACCTTCACCTCTAGAGTGCCCTCCACTGACATGTCTTAGATCAATATGCACCCACCCTCCGTTCAAATCCCCTTGTTGAATTACATATTTAAATGTTCTATCTCCAATCGTTAACCCCCAAACATCCACCTCAGTATTACAATCAAAGGTATACCCATAGAAATTAGGATTATTTCCTGCTAATCCAATCGGGTCTTGGCTAATATACGTACCGCTTTCAGGTGAGTAATACCTAAACCTATTATAAGCTAACCCAATCTCCTCATCATAATACTGTCCTTGGTATAAGAAAGGAATAAACGAGCTATCACCAGCAATAGCATTCCCATAAAGATCTAATTCTCGTGCCCACACCTTTTCTCCATTTTCATCATACGCCTCATACGGCGTTCCTAAGTGGTCGGTGAGGATACTATACGATTTACATTTACTCTGATATGTTTTCTTTTATAAAATCATCAAAATCACTATAAAAAGTATTTAGTTTTTCTTCTTCATCAATAAATAAAGTGTTGTAAACTATATTCCAAGGAATTGGATGATCAAACTTATTATTATATTTCTTATAAAGCCATTCACTAAAATAATAATGAAATTTTTCTTCGATGCTTTCTTCTACATTTTGCTCTATTTTAGCCGCAATATAACCTAATAAATAGTAATAAAGATTGTTTAAATTCTTTTCATTACCAAAAATCATTTTAAACTTTAGTCTAATGAAATAAACTAAATCAACAATTGTCATTTTAACTCTTTTTTCTTTATATAAATCCATAAATTACCATCCTAAACTATTTAAATATTGAACACCCGCAGGCGCAAGCTTGCAGCTTGTGCCCAATTCACAATTCATAATTCCCCTCGCACTATTTAAAGCACTCTATAGGCTTAAAAAACGCTTATCTCTATGGTGTATAAAGGGAAATAGTAGGGCAGTTCTTTTGTATTGTGTTGATTAGTAGGTTATTGGAATTTTAACAACACATCTGGAACATTACCCACTCTCCCCACTCATTGTAGGTGTGTTGCAGCTTTGCACCCAAACTACTTTCCATCGCTGTGCGATTGCCATAAGCATTGTACTGATGGGAGATGCGATGCCCATTTTGAGTTTCTGCTACAATACGCCCCAGCACATCGTATTCCCAAAGGGTCTGACTGGTAGGGTTTTCCCTTGGGTTATTATTATCTTTAGCTGCTTTAATAGAGAACTTAATTTACCCTATAAAAACTAAGATATATGTTCCTCTAACCATTCAACACCATAATCTAAGAAATCCTTAACATACGGATTAGTACAAGAATTTACTAAAGATTTATACTCCTCAATAGAAACCTTTTTTTCACGTACCTCAATAGATTCTATAAGACTTGATATTACTTCCTCATTCCCATAAAACTTTTCTGTAGGTAGAATTGACAATAAAAAGTATCCGTCCTCTAATGATATAGGTCGTTCAATAGATTCTAATAGTTCCTCATATTTACGCGCTAAATTAATGATCTCTTGTGTATCATTATATAAATCTTCATTAGGCATTTTCCCCAGTTCCTTCAGTTTTTTTAAAATATTACTATCCATAAAATTAAAAATTAATGTAATCTTTTTGCCTTTGTATTAATATCATCCAAATCAGCGTCTAATTCAGTCCTTAAACGATTTTGAAGTTCAGATATCTCTTTTCTTGCTAAATCCTTATCTCCATAAATGTTATATCTTAACTTAATATCTCTAACCTCAAATCCGACTTGAAGACTATAATCAGCATGAGAACCTCTATGATAATATTTTTTATTGTTGGCTGTTGCCATTTTCTCATTATCCCACATCATTAATCCATTCTCTTTTTTATCTCTACCATCTCCTAATCCTATATCATTAAAAAATTTAGTATTATCAGTATCATTCCAAACCTCTTCTGGAATTAAATGTTGAGCTTGTTTGTTATCTCCATAGGATGCCTCTAAGTTTCTCCGTAGTGCTGCAGAACTTAACCCCCACGGGTCAATCTACCCATTACAATCCATCACATACCCATAAAACGCGAGCCCACCCGCTAACCTTATCGGGTCTTGGCTAATATAAGTACCGCTTTCAGGTGAGTAATAACGGAAACGGTTATAAGCTAACCCAATCTCCTCATCATAATACTGTCCTTGGTATAAGAAAGGAATAAACGAGCTATCACCAGCAATAGCATTCCCATAAAGATCTAATTCTCGTGCCCACACCTTTTCTCCATTTTCATCATACGCCTCATACGGCGTTCCTAAGTGGTCGGTGAGGATAGAATACGATTTATCCCCTACAAGTTTAGCAGCAGGCACAAAGGAGTTCTCATCAAATACCCAAGTGATAAGATGGTCTTCCTTGTCATAAACAAGGAGGTTTTCTTTTCAAGAAGACCTTTTGAATATTACTATTAAAAAAATCCAATACAACTTTAAATTATAAGTTGATTAAGCTTAGAATTTTCTCCACTAATAATAACATTATTTTCATTGGTTAGGCAAATCATAAAGTCATAGCTTTCAGAAACAATATACATATCAAAACTTCCCCACTCATAAATTATCTTACGAACATTATCCCAATGTATTATTTTATATATCGCAGTGGCATCATCAATAAAAATGTAAAAATTACCTTCTAATTTCAAATTGATAATATTCTTCACAATCTCCCATCCAGTTCCCAATAATAGACCTTTTTTTTAGATGCTCAAAATATCTTGGATAAATACTATTTTTAATTGATGAAAAATCAATAAATTTCTCCAATATTTCATTTTTACACTTTTCATCAACTAAAAAACAAAAGGTATTAGGAATGTTAGCCATTTTAATAGTCTCTTTATAGAAAATTTTATCGCGTATGTTCATTTATTAGTAACATTTAATTTTACTTCTTCCAGCAGGAACATAATCTAATAAGATATGCCCTACTTTTTTATCTTTCCCTTTTCCAACTTGCCAACCAATATATGGTGCATCTGGACTAGTATTCCATTTTTCCATTCCACAGGGATAGATTTTCCATAGATATGCGAATCAAGAGTTGAAAAAGTAGAAAAAATAAAAGTAGTCTGATAAATCACTATCTTTGTGGTGTCAAAAAAAAATCAGATATAAATGATAAATCAGACTACGGCGACAAAATTAGTAAAAATATATTTAACAATATGTCAAAAATACGATAATTATTTGCAATATTTTTGTCAGCGATTTAGCAATAACAACAAACCTGTATTTACAGATCAAGAAGTTATTACAATTTATCTATTTTGCACTGGTGTTGAACACAAGTACAAAATAAAAGAAATGTATAATTTCATCAAAGATTACTGGCTTGATTGGTTCCCTAAAATACCTTCTTATCAAGCCTTTAATAATCGTTTAAACAGACTTAGCGAAGTCTTTAAGCATATATCTATTGAACAAAATTTGAAAGATTATATTGTTACCAAAGCTAGTGAAAATGATTTAAGTGTTTTCAAAGAAAATTGGCAAGAGCTAACAGATACTTGTTTTATTGCTGACAAGATTTATCAAAGTGCTGCTGTTAATGAAGTTTTGAAATCAAATAATAGTGAAATGATAACACCTATAAAAATGAAAAAGAACAAGTCAGAAGTATTAAAACAGAGAGATTTTGCTTTTGAATCTTTGTATAATAAGGCTGTTTCATCTATAAGACAACCTATTGAATCGTTCTTTAATTGGTTAAATGAAAAGACTCAGATACAATATGCTGGAAAAGTGCGCTCTAGCAAAGGTCTTTTTGTCCATATCTTTGGAAAAATAGCTACTGCATTACTCTTTGAAAATTTATTTTAAACCTTGATTAGCATTATTAATTTATCCTTTCACAAAATAACTATTTTAAAATACATTAATTATGAATGCAATTTATCTAAAAAGAGATACTTATGTGGTTTGTACTTTTCAAATGAACACTGAACCGCGTAAGTTTATAGAAGATAGGCCCAATGCCAATGTGTCAAAAGGTGAGTGTATGTTACTTACAACTGAAGATAGAAATTTGGATAGTTCTTTTATATGTAAAAAGCCTATAAACCAAGCAGGGTCTTTCTTAGCCTTAGGCGCAGGGATCTTATTGGTAGCCGCAACAGGACCAATAGGTTGGGTTGCTTGTGGTTTTTTATTTTTTGGTTTTGGGTTATATTTTTTGCATAAAAGTTGTACCCACGATTGTTCAAATCCTTTAAAAGCAGGCAGTTGGCGAAATGAGAAAAATGGCGTTTATTTTAATGGAGGAGTAGCCCTCACTGAATACTCCTTTTTAGTATGTAAATCAGGAGGTTTATTAAAGCCTTTCTTTAACGAAAAATATGCAAAAAAAGCAATAGGTGATATTCTATTTTACAATTATACAGAGCTTGGTGTAAACGTATTAGGTTCATTTCTTATGGGATATTTAGGAGCTACTACTATCATAAGTAATGTTGAAGTAGGAATACCTATTTGGAGAGGTACTCTTAATTTTGTAGCACAAAATTGTCACGGACTTGTAATGATTAATCTACTTACAGACGTACAAAGAAGATATTATCGAAAAAATGCTCAAGAAGATAACAAAGATAATAGTTTTTTAGAGCAAACAAACTCTTGGGACGCAATAAAAAAAGATGAAAATCCATTTAGAGCTCCTGACAAACCTGCTGATTTCGCAGATTTCTGGGGAGATCTTTTTAGTGGTAAAATACAAAGTTGGAAAGATATTAAGTTTAAATCTACTGCTATCAATGGATTTTGCCTTGCACTTCCGTTTTTTAATACTTATTTTACGGAAAGATCTAGATATCTTTGGGCTAAATGGGCAGATGAAGACATAAAGGAGTACATAAAAGCTCATAAGGGAGAGGTTATAACAGATAATCCTTATGGAGAATAAAGTTACACCTACATAGAAACACAAAAACAGTAAGCCCCGCGCTTGCTGTTTTTCTTTTTAAGCTGCTACCGCGAGCTTTACCACTGCTACCAACCTCTCGGTCATCACTCAAGACGGAGGCTTTTATAGCTTTGAGGTGAGTTATCACAGCACGCCACAGCCTCTTACCATTGATTTTGGTAGAGGAATGCCCCAAGGCAACAATGTGAAATCGGATATTCTTTTTTCCGATACAGGCTGGGAATCACCTGCGGTAGCACAGATTATTATGTCGTCTATCTACCATCAGAAGAAGAATTATATTAAACGTGAGTTCGGCGTAAGTAATTGTTTAACAATCAGTAAAATATTTTTAATCTCCCACAAAGCCAGCGAGGGCTCACAGCTGGGTATGTGAACACGAATTTTCACGAAATTGGGAGTGCATAAAAGTCTTTATTTTTTTATTATCTCACGAATTTTCACCTGACGGTGAATTATTTTGTGAATATATTATGTTACAAAGCTGTAAATCAATGTTCTGTTATATCGAACTGACGTTAATTAGTATAAGAAGAACGCCCAAAAAGAGCTGTTTCAAATTCTAATTGATTATCAAAAAACAATTCATTGGCTTTTACCTTTCTTTCTCCTATTATGTTTTTTATTAAGGTATTGTCATAAAATAAATTATCCCAACCGTCAATAGAGTTTATGTGTTGTAATAAAAAATATTCTCCTTTCAGCTTTTTAGGATTTTCATAATCTATTTGATCAGAAAGTTTATACCCATACCCATCAGAAATATATCTCTTAATAAACGTGTTTAAACTTTTTTGAGGAACTTGGAGATAAACCCTAAAAGGAGCATCCCAATCCA
>CAUQUO010000041.1:0-26553 GCA_963521335.1 uncultured Capnocytophaga sp. | reverse complement strand
TAATGGGAGTAATGGGAGTAATGGGAGTAATGGGAGTAATGGGAGTAATGGGAGGAGCGAGCCGCACGGGCGGTTTTTAGGTAAGAGATAAGAGGTAAGAAAATAGACTTTGGCAAAGGTCGTAGTATGAAGAGCTATTAAAACTATTAATTAATGGTTAATGATTAATGGTTAATGAATGGAGTGTAATTTTAGGTAAGAGGAGATAAGAGGCTTTGGCAAAGGTCGTAGCACGACGGGCAATTAATGTGGCTACGCAAAAGTGGTTTTGAGACTTTTTAAAAAGAGAAAACACCTAATATTCGCTACTATTTTTTGTAGTTTATTAATAAATTATAAACCTATTATCTTAAATGCGAATGCCGTGTAATATAATTTGCATATATTGTGATTGTGTATTAAAAAATATTTTGTATTTTTGCACTTTAAAAACAATTAGCAAAATTATGGGAATATAAAATTTGCTAATTTACAAATTACATCGATGAATTTATTTGAACAATTGGGGCTTCACACCCCTATTCTCAAGGCTATTGAAGATATGGGCTTTGAGACTCCTTCAGAAATACAACAAAAAGCTATTCCTACTCTTTTGGAAGATGATACTGATATGGTAGCCTTGGCGCAGACGGGTACAGGGAAAACAGCGGCTTTTGGGTTTCCATTACTTGAACTTATTGATACAGAGAGCAAACACACGCAAGGTCTCATTCTTTCTCCGACTCGAGAGTTGTGTTTGCAGATAGCTTCGGAGTTGAAAAACTATGCTAAATACTTACCCAAGGTGAATGTGGTTGCGGTATATGGAGGGGCGAGTATAGAAGAGCAAGCGCGGAGTTTAAGGAAAGGGGCTCAGATAATAGTGGCAACGCCAGGGCGTATGCAGGATATGATACGCCGTGATTTTGTGGATATTAGTCATATTAGTTACTGTGTATTGGACGAGGCGGATGAGATGCTAAATATGGGTTTTTACGAGGATATTACAAGTATATTGTCTCATACGCCAGAGGATAAAAGTACGTGGCTTTTTTCGGCGACGATGCCTAATGAAGTAGCTAAGATAGCGCGGAAGTTTATGCGCAAGCCTATAGAGATTACGGTAGGGACTCGCAATCAAGCTAGTAGTACGGTACAACACGAGTATTACTTGGTAAATGGGAGGTATCGATATCAGGCGTTGAAGCGGCTTGCAGATGCTAATCCTGATATTTTTTCGGTAGTATTTTGTCGTACTAAGCGAGATACACAAGCGGTAGCAGAGAAGCTTATAGAAGATGGTTATAATGCGGCAGCGCTTCACGGAGATTTGAGTCAGAACCAGCGAGATTTGGTGATGAAGTCATTTAGAGCGCGCCAAATACAAATGCTTGTAGCGACAGATGTAGCCGCTCGAGGGATTGATGTAGATGATATTACGCACGTTATTCATTATCAGCTTCCTGATGAGATAGAGACGTATAACCACCGTAGTGGTCGCACAGGTAGGGCAGGGAAATCGGGGGTGTCGATGGTGATACTTCCGAAGAGTGAGGTTAAGAAAATCAAGGCTATAGAGAAAGTGATAGGGCAGCCATTTGAGCAGAAGGAGTTGCCATCGGGTATGGAAATCTGTGAGATACAGCTTTATCATTTGGCTAATAATCTTAAAAATACGGAGGTAAATCCGGAGATAGAGAATTATTTACCGGCTATTCACAAGGAGTTGCAAGAGGTAGATAGAGAGGAGCTTATTAAGAAGATTTTCTCGGTAGAGTTTACGCGTTTTTTCAGTTACTACAAGAATGCTGAAAATCTTTCGATTGGAGAGGAGAGCAAGGGAAGCAAAGGGAATAGCAGTGATGAGGTTCGTTATTTTATCAATATAGGTGAGCGCGATGGTTATGACTGGAAGACGCTGAAAGATTTCTTGAAGGCGACGCTGAACTTGGGTCGTGATGATGTTTACAAGGTAGATGTAAAGAACAGTTTTTCTTTTTTTAACACTGATGCAGATCTTGCTGAGGTGGTGATGAGCACCTTTAATGATTTTCAGATGGACGGACGGTTTATCAATGTAGAGGTGTCTACTAAAGGAGGAGGACGTGATAGAGGGGGAAAGAAAGAGAGTGGGAGCAAGAAGCGCAAGAGTGAAGGAGGCAAGAAGAAATCTGATAGGAAGAGCAGGAAGCAGAAAGTGGCAGAGGCTTTTGATCACGCATTCAAGAAGAAAAGGCGGAGATAATGAAGGGGGTGATTTTGACGGCTTAAGATGTGCTTGTTAATTAAAAAATAATTTGTACTTTTGCATCAGCTAAATATGTTTTTAAAGAAAATATCAGTCGTCAATTACAAGAACATACCCTCTGAGGAGTATGTTTTTAGTGCTTCTATCAACTGTTTTGTAGGTGATAATGGAGTAGGTAAGACAAATTTATTGGATGCTATTTATCATTTGGGGATGGGGAAGAGTTATTTTACGGCTTCCTCAGTACAAAACATTCGGCACAATGAAGAGTTTTACCTTATTGAGGGGTATTTTCAAGGAGAGGCGCGTGAAGAGCAGATTGTGTGTAGCCTAAAAAGAGGGCAAAAGAAGGTGATGAAGTGCAATGGCAAGCTTTATGAACGTTTGGCCGACCATATAGGGAAGTATCCTATGGTGCTTATTTCGCCTTCAGATCGCGACTTGATTGTGGAGGGTAGTGAAACGCGCAGGAAGTTTTTGGACGGTGTTATTTCGCAGATAGACAGAGAATATCTTGAACTTTTATTGCGGTATAATCGGACGCTTTTGCAGCGGAATACATTGCTAAAACAGATGGCGGAAAGGGGTAGTTTTTCATTAGAAAATCTTCGTTTTTACGATGAGTTGTTGGCGCCTTTAGGGCAACGCCTTTATGAGAAGCGAGTTTCTTTTATGGAAGTTTTTCTACCAATATTCAGTTATCAATACAGTTGTATTTCGGGAGGTAAAGAGCAGGTGAGTTTGCAGTATGAGAGTAGGTTGCACGAAAGGGATTTATCGGCTTTGCTTTTGGAGAGTACAGATCGGGATTGGAGTGCGCAGTATACCACAGTAGGAATTCACAAAGATGATTTGCTTTTTGGGATAGAGGATTTTCCTATCAAGAAGTATGGTAGCCAAGGGCAGCAGAAGTCGTTTTTGATAGCCTTGAAGCTTTCGCAGTTTGAAATATTGAAGCGATCGTTAGGGATAACGCCGATAGTGCTTTTAGACGATATTTTTGACAAGCTAGATGATAGTCGTGTAACGCAACTGGTAAGACTTGTTACTCAAGAACATTTTGGTCAGCTTTTCATCACAGACACGCATCCTGAGCGGACGGAGGAAGTGGTGAAGCAGGCGGGGATGAGTTATGAGTTGATAGAGTTGGGAACTGGAAATAAAAAAGAATAGAATAATTATATAAATACATAATATGAAACCCAATAAGAAAAAAGAGACCGTTGGCCCTGTAGCTTTTACGGAGACATCTACAGAAGGGGCTAATGCTTCTATGAACTTACTAACGACAATACTGTTGATAGCGTATGGTTATGTAACGGTGCTTACGCCGAACTGGATGGCATTTGACTCTAATGCATCTAAGTTTTATACCTTTGCTATTTTGAATTTGGTAGTGGTAGGGCTTGTATTTTTTATAAAAGAATTTAGGGAGCGCACAGATGTGCTTTTTGGATTTTTCACTAATAAGATAGGGATAGCCTATTGTGCTATAATGGTATTGGCTTTGCTTTCTTTTTCTAAGGCGATTGATATAGAAGAAGCTATTTTGCATTTTTTCAAGATATTTACAGCTTTTTCGGCGGCGTGGATGGTTTCGGCATTGGTGATATACAACAAGAAAAGTTTGGTACCTTTGGCGGTAGCGATGACGCTATTGTTATTTTATGATTTTTTGGTAACTCTTGACGGAGTAAAAGGTATCATCAAGGGTCTAAATACCGATTACAATATCAAAGGCTCGTATTCTAACAAGAATATTTTAGCCTCAGCGATGTTTATCAAGATACCCTTTGCGATATGGTTGTTTTATTTTAGGAGAGATACATTGCGAATCATAGGAGGAATAGGGATTTTAGTGGGTACATTGGCTATTTTCTTTATGAGTACACGTACTTTCTATTTGGCTACTATTCTTACGGTTTTGATTTTTATTGCTTATGGAGTTATTGACTACTTTGTATTTAAAAGGAAAGAAATAGGAGTAAAGGTTTTGGTACACGTAGGGCTGGTGCTGATTGCTTTTGGGGTATTTTCTTTTATACAGAACTATTTATACCCTCAACAAGTGCGACAAAGCACTAGTTTTGGAGCGCGTTTGGCAGAGGTAGCTAACCAAGAGAACACGAGTAATAATCTGCGTAAAACGGCTTGGGTAATAACAGCTACGGATATGATACCTAACGACCCACTTTTGGGGGTAGGTATAGGGAACTGGAAGGTGCGTTTTTTGCAGTATGAGAACTCTTACAGCCCGCATTATATTTATATGTACAAAAACCACAATGACTTTTTGGAATTGACGGCAGAAGCAGGTATTTTTGCAGGTTTGGCTTTTGTATCTATATTTATTTTTATAGCTTATTATTTTTTAAGAGGCACCTATAAGAATAAGAATCCAGAGCAAGAGCAGTGGTTTTTCTTGCCTCTTTTTGGGCTTTTTGCGTATTCATTTGATGCGTTTTTCAACTTTCCACAAGACCGTCCTGAAATACAGGCTCTTTTTGGGATCTATGTAGGGATAGCAGTAGGGTTGGCAGTACTTTACTTCCGGAAGAATAAGGGTAGAGTTGAGCTTTCTTCGATAGCGGTAGTTCCTATAGGAATAGTAGCGATAGTATTTATGTTTTTAGGTGTGGTAGTAGAAAAGATGTATTTTGAATCATCGAAGATACAACGTATGGTAAAAGAAGAGCAACAAGGGATGCGATCTCCTAAATCGCCTGCGGATTATCTTATAAATAACTATCCTCGTATACCTAACCTGACAGCTGTGGCTGAGCCTACCGATGTAGAGAAAGCGCGTTATCTTATAGATGAACAGAAATTTGAAGATGCGCGGAAAATACTTTCTTCTATCCATTATCATCCATATGATGCGCGTCCTGAATATTTTATGGCGGTATCTTACTTTATGGAACCTGATAAAAAGCTCGATAGTATCTATAAATATGCTCATAAAGCACGGATGATAAAGCCTAATTTCTATGGAAGTTTGAACTTAGAGACCTTTGCGCTAAACAATATGGGTAAAGAGAAAGAATCTATTCATTTGTTGAAACAATATCTCGGGTTAGAGAAAGATAGTATACAAAAAACACAACCTAAATGGAAGGTAACTCTCAAGAACAGTTTTCACGTAGATGTAGATAGAGATGCTCTTATCGCAAATAGGAATGAAGCACAAGCGTGGAATACATTAGCTTATCTACAAGAGAAAAATAATCTTATAACTGATGCACGTGCAACCTTAGATAGTGCAGTAGTATATTTGCCTAACAATCCTGATATTGTAAACAATAGAAATAAAATAATTTCGCGTTTGCAAGTAGAGCAATTTGTACCACTTTATTCAGAGGCGATGCAACTCTATTTACAACAACGTTATACAGAAGCAATTCCTATATTTACTAAGTTTTTAGAGAAAGTACCAGCCCATATTGATGCACTTAAATATCGTGCTATTAGCTTTTACAATATACAACAATATCAAAAAGCTATTAACGATATGACACAAATGGAGCAATTGGGTATTCCAATAGATGCTGTAATGAACAACTATCGTGCATCAAGTTATTATATGTTGGGCGATAAAGCAAATGCCAAAGCTTTCTTTGAGAAAGCAGCTAAAGATGGTAACCCTGATGCACAAAGAAACCTAAGCACACTTAGTTTTTAACCACTATGAATACTTATACAAAAGAAATACTTGGTGAGAAAGAAATTGAGGTAATGCTCCATCGTTTAGCCTGTGAACTCATAGAAAACCATACCGATTTTTCTAATACAGTTTTCATAGGTATACAACCCCGTGGTACCTACTTAGCAAAACGTTTGGTACAATTACTCACCGAAAGTTATAAAATAAGTAATATCCCCTTAGGTTTGCTTGATATTACTTTCTTTCGCGATGATTTTAGGCGCACAGCTCGCCCTTTAGAGGCTAATTCTACCGCTATTGACTTCATCGTAGAAGATAAAAGAGTTGTATTCATAGATGATGTACTCTACACAGGTCGCAGTATAAGATCTGCTCTTACTGCTATACAGAGTTTTGGTAGGCCTGTCGAAATAGAACTTTTAGTGCTTGTTGATAGACGCTTTAGTAGGCATCTACCTATTCAACCCGATTACTGCGGAAAACAAGTTGATGCAATCAATGAAGAACGTGTAGTAGTACATTGGAAAGAAAAGGACAATAAAGATGCTGTTTTTGTAACTCTACTCACAAATAATAAACAATAAATGATAATACCTATACTCATAGTATTTATAACCATAAATGTAGCTCTTAAACTCAGTTTCTGGAAACTGTGGCAACAGCTCTTGTTCGCTGTGGTTACCTTTGGGTTCATATGGTTCACTACCGATTTTGCCTCCGAGCAATCGCAAGTAACCCTCGATACTATGATAGCCAACCCCAAAGTACTTAGCAACATCACTGTATTACTCACCATCGAAACAGCTGTTTGTATCGCATTCTGTTTTACCTCTTTGCGTACAATCTTTAAAGGCAAAGAAAGCTATTGGAATAAACTCTTATATTGGTATCCCAATCTATTGTTATTCCCAGCGCTTTTCTATATACTTACACAAGCTATCTTTTACTATACAGGAACCTCCTTTCAACTTATAGCTCTATGTATAGCAACAGTTGTTTTCCTATTGATTGTAGGAGGAGCGCAAACCCTAAAAACTCTCCTTCCTGAAAAAGACCTCCGCCTAGAACTCCTCTTTCTCATAAGCCTACTCATCACTCTCTTAGGCCTTATAAGCACAGCCAATGGGCAAATTATATATGTCCCTCAAGCTGAACCCCTTAACTTCAAAGTCTTAGGAAGCATTTTTTTATTCTTCCTCCTCCTCTTTGGCATAGGATTTGGAATTAATAAATACTATTGGTCTATAAAGAAAAAACACTAATAAACATAATAATTTTTAACAAGTTAAATATTTTTAGATATGAAAAAACTAATAATAGCCTCTTTGCTCATCGCTACAAGCGCTACTTATGCTCAAGTAACCATCAATCAAGAAGCTAATATAACAGATGCTATGGAACTCAAAAAAGAAGTAGCTCGTACCGAAAGCGCTTTCCAAGTCCAAATCTATAACGGAAACATCACCGAGGCCAACAAAATAATGCTCGCTGCCAAAAATACATTTAAACAATACCCCGCCCTACTCAGTTTCGAGTCGCCAAACTACAAGGTGCGCATCGGTAGCTTCCGTACCCGATTAGAAGCCGAAAAAAACCTCATTGAAATTAAAAAAACCTATCCCGCTGCTTTTGTTATTGGCTTAAAATAAACTCTCTCTACCCCTCTAAGAGGAAAGTTATGTTTAAAAAAAATACCCTTCGCTTCCAGATATTCCTCAGTATGACCCTACTCGTGCTAGTAGCTTTTGCTATATTAGCCTTCGTAATGATTGCCCAATACAAAAAACAAGCCTTAGAATATCACGACGAGCGACTCATCGACAAGGAAAACCAAATCAAAATGCAAATACAATACGTATTCTCTCAAACCACATTCCCTGTCGAAACCCCTTATATCCCCCTCATCTTCCGTGAGGATATCTATAGCATTGCCAATATCCAAAATCTAAACTTCGCCCTATACGACCTCGATGGCGTCCTTCTCAAAAGCTCTAAAGCATCTCTTTCCCCCGACCAAGACGCCTTCTTTATCCCACCCTCTATACTCCACCAACTCTCCGCTACTCTTAATAAAAGACTAGTAGAACACCACGAATTCGGTGGTAGAGGCTACCAAACCTCCTATAGCTACCTCACCGACCTCCAGTTCAAACCCATCGCCATTCTCAATATCCCCTATTTCGAAAACGACACCTTCAACGAGCGTGCCCTCAAAGGCTCTTTATACAACTTAGCCATCGTCTATTTCTCCCTACTCGTCGTCGCTCTCACCGTCGCCTACTTCATCTCCAAATACATCACCAAATCCCTTAAAACTATCGAAAGAAGATTAGAAAAAACCCGACTCCTCTCCCAAAACGAAAAAATCATCCTCAAATCTGCCCCCGCCGAAATAACAGAACTCGTTAATGCCTATAACGGAATGATTGACGAAATTGAAAATAGCAAAACCCTATTAGCTCAATCTGAACGCGAACAAGCTTGGCGCGATATGGCTAAACAAGTAGCTCACGAAATCAAAAACCCCCTCACCCCTATGCGACTATCCGTCCAAAGCTACCAACGAAAAGCACTTCGAGAACCTCAATCTACTGAACAAACCAACGAATTCTGTGAATCCCTCATACAACAAATCGATATTCTAAGCAATATCTCAACCGCTTTCTCTGCACTTACCAATATGCCCGCTAAAAACGACGAAGAACTAAACTTCGTCGCCGTCATCAAGCGCACCTTAGATATATTCAACAACCACGAAATACAATTCTCTACCTCTCACCCACAAATAATAGCCGTTTTCGATAAAGACCAATTAGGGCGTATCATCACCAACCTCGTCAAAAACGCCATCCAAGCTACCGAAAACGAACCCTTCCCCTCCATCGAAGTATCCATCACCAAAACCGATAACCTCATCACCCTAAAAGTAAAAGACAACGGCATTGGAATCCCTCAAGCCGATAAAGATAAAATATTCGAACCTAAATTCACAACCAAAACCAGCGGTAGTGGCTTAGGATTAGCTATGGTAAAAAACATTGTACTCTCCTACGGCGGAAAAATCTACTTCACCTCACAAATACAACGAGGAAGCGAGTTTACCGTAGAACTCCCTATCACCCAATAAGTAACATTTTAAAAACATTTATATTTTTATGAAAAAACACATCTTAACATTAGGAGCTGCCGTGCTTATGCTCGCCTCCTGTCAAAACAACCCCTCACAAACCGCTAACACTGTAGTAAGCGAAACCACCACTATGATGGAAAACACCGCTGAAAAAGCAACCGAAATGGTAACTCCTCAATTGTTAGCAACCTATGTAGGAACCCTCCCCGCTGCTGATTGTGGCGGAATGGCTACCGTTATCCACCTTTATGCCGATGACACCTATGTAAAACAAGAAAATTGCGCAAGCAAAAACTTCGAATCTAAAGAAGAAGGTAAAGTAGAACGCACTGATAAAGGTTTTACACTCGTTTCTAAAGCAGATAACCACAAATCCTTCTACATTACCAAAGGCGACAACATCGTTCAAGTAGGTGAAGACGGTAAAGAACCCGAAATGGTGAAAGAATACACCCTTACCAAACAAATGTAAGCGTTATAACTCACCAAAAACACACAGGCTACACCATCCCAATAGGTGTAGCCTTTTTGCTTCCTATCAAAACCGCTCCCCTCTTACAACTACCTTACAGCAAGCTTGGAACAACCTTACAAATAAAATTTTGTATAATTCAAAATAATATCCGACCTTTGCACCCTTGAAATAGAACTATGGAAGAAGAGAAAATATTATTTGTCATAACAGTAGCTGATGTACAACATTGGGCAGAAGAAAAATTAGGCAGGCGGCTTACCTATGAAGAACTGCAAATAGCAAAAGATAAATTGGAATGGGGCTTGTCAGAAGACATTGATATGGTGTATAGTGCTATTTTTGAAGAGATGAAATAAATCAGAAAATATAACAACCTATAAAATAATCAAGAATGTTAATAATAAAAAATCTCCACGCAGGTGTGGACGGCAAAGAAATCCTTAAGGGGATTGACTTAGAAATAAAAGCAGGTGAAGTACACGCCATTATGGGACCTAACGGAGCCGGAAAATCTACCCTCTCTTCGGTAATTTCAGGCAACGAAAACTTCGAGGTAACCGAGGGTGATATCCTTTTGGAAGGCGAAAGTCTGTTAGAAAATGCCCCCGAAGAGCGCGCTCACAAAGGTATCTTTATGTCTTTCCAATACCCCGTGGAAATCCCTGGTATATCAGTAACCAACTTCATCAAAACAGCTATCAACGAGAGTCGCAAAGCAAAAGGACTCCCTGATATGCCTGCTGCCGAACTCCTCAAAAAAATACGCGAAAAAGCAGCTCTTCTTGAAATAAACCCCGATTTCCTCTCTCGCTCCCTCAACCAAGGATTCTCTGGCGGTGAGAAGAAACGCAATGAAATCTTCCAAATGGCAATGCTCGAACCTAAAGTCGCTATCCTCGACGAAACCGACTCTGGTCTCGATATCGATGCCCTACGCATTGTCGCTAATGGGGTGAACAAACTCAAAAACGAAAACAATGCAGTACTCGTTATCACCCACTACCAACGCCTCTTAGACTATATCGTCCCCGATTATGTACACGTGCTTTCCGATGGTAAAATCATAAAAACAGGCGACAAAAACCTCGCCTTAGAATTGGAAGCCAAAGGTTATGATTGGCTGAAAGGATAATGGTTAATTATTAATGATTAATGATTAATTACGGTTATGCTCATTGAAAAATACACAGAAACCTTAACAAACCCATTGCTGCCTGAGGCGTTTCAGTTCTTAAAAAGAAAAGACCTCTTTGCTATCAACTATGAACATCAGCAAATAGGCGTATACAATGAGTCAGAAGGTTTTTCGATCTACACTTTTGAAAAAGAACTGCTTTGGGAAATAAACAAACCTATTGTGGGGGCTTTATTAGCGATAGAACACCAGCAAATTTGGCTTGCCGAGCGCCACGATGCCCAGCACATCACTGTATGGGTGTATGACCTGCAAGGGAAGGCTTTGGCGTCTATACCTATGGACGACGAAATCTACGATGCTAATATAGAGCTGAAAACATTGCCTAACAACAAGGTGGTTATCACTTTCTATGGTGGACAAGATGGTTGTATGAGCTATCTGTTATCTTTTGAAAACGAAAAACTAAAAGTAGCCAAACAATTGCCTACCGATGTAGATTTCTGCTGTATGCTCAATAAAAAAGAAGCTGTATTCACCAATTTCTACGAGGCAGAGCTTTATATAATGAGTTATCCATCGCTAAAAACACTCAAAAAACACCATTTCTCCAAGGATTGGGGAGCCATAGCACAACCTTTCAAAGGTGACAAAATACTGATTACCGATATGTATTGCAATCGGCATTACATTTTTGATATCAGTACCCTCACAGTGGAAGACGAAATCATTTTCAAAGGTTTTGAACCTTATCAAGATGAGGTAGAAGAGTTTTTAGTAAGCGATATCGACGAACTCCACTATCACAACGGTCAGCTGATAGCCTCCTATATGGAAGTAGATAGCAATCGCAACGCCATATACCATTGGCTCATTAGCAAATTAGAATATTAGCCAATGGCTCATTAGCAAATTGATAGCCTGTGTGGCTCGCACTAAAAGATTAAGAAGATGAATTTAAAAGAAAAATGGGTTGCTGCCTTCGAGGCATTCCCTCATAAAGACGATATATTAAAAGATATTCGCAAAGAAGCCCTTAGTTTCTTTGCCGAAAAAGGTTTCCCACATAAAAAAGTAGAAGCGTGGAAATACACCTCACTCTCTAACCTCCAAGCTACTGATTACAATTTGTGGCAACCTATTCACAATAAAACAACCCTCTCACCCGAAGTATTACACAAGTACGCTATCGCAGATTGCTATCAGCTTGTGTTTGTAAACGGCTATTACTGCCCCGAAATGTCAAGTAAAGAGATTGTAGGTGCTACCATTACGCCCCTATTAGAGGCGTTGCACAAGGGAGGAGAAGCCTTTATCAAAAAATACTTCAATACCAATACCGAAAAAGGCGATATATTCACAGCCCTCAATACGGCTTTTACCTCAGAAGGGCTCTATATAGAAGTACCTAAGGGGAAAGTAGTAGATAAACCTATACAGTTGTTGTATTTCAACGACAGAAAAGAAACCACTTGCTATCAGCCGCGCAATATTATTGCCGTGGGAGAGAATGCACAGCTCAAAGTCATTGAAGTACACCAAAACCTATCGGATACTGCTATGGCTATCCTTACCAACGTAGTAACCGAGGCTTTTGTAGCCAAAGAGGCTTTCCTCGATTATTACAAATTGCAAAACGATAGTCTTACCGCTTCTCTTATCGATAACACCTATATTTCACAAGAAGCAAATAGCCATGCCAGCGTACATACCTTCTCATTTGGGGGCACACTCACTCGCAACAACCTTAATTTCTATCACCAAGGCGAGCATTTAGAATCTACCCTCAAAGGGTTGAGTATCCTCAAAGGCACACAACACACCGACCATTATACGCTAGTAAACCACGCTTGTCCTAATTGCGAGAGTCATCAAGATTATAAGAGTATCGTAAGCGATGAAGCTACCAATGTGTTCAATGGTAAGATAATGGTAGAACAAATCGCTCAGAAAACGAATGCTTATCAGCAGAACGACAATATCCTCCTTTCCGATAAGGCAACGGTATACACCAAGCCCCAGCTCGAAATCTTCGCCGATGATGTGAAGTGCTCACACGGCTGTACTGTAGGCTCTCTCAGTGCAGACTCTTTATTCTATCTGCAAACACGTGGAATAGGCAAAAAAGAAGCGTCTGCCTTACTTACTTATGCTTTTGCAAATACCGTATTAGAAAGCGTGAAAATCCCTGCTCTTTCAGCCTATATCAATGCTATTATTGCTGAAAAATTAGGCGTAACCGTAGATTTTTAAAAGGTTATTATGATATAGGTTCATTGTGTATTGCGTCACAAAGGCGGAATATCAGGAGTTGTTTTATAGATAGGAATGAAGCTTCGTCTTGCCAAGTTTGGGCGTATTGGCGCAGGCGTTCTGCTCCTTCATCCCAATCTTCATTGTTTAACAAACACTCGGTTACATATCCGCTTTTTGTACGTGCTACAAAACATTTTAGCGACTGGATACGGTATTCGGTAGTGAATTTTTGAGGTAGAATGTCTATCAAAAGGTTGTAGAAATCTCTTTCATTGCGAGGCGTTTGCCATTTTCCTAACAAATATAGGTTGCCTATAGAGGTATGCCAATGATAATTGTCCCGATAGATATCACAGCCTTTATCAAAAAGGCAACCCAAACTATTGATGATGGTTTGGAATGTAGTAGAAAGGTAATTTTCTATGAATGAATCTATCTTTTCTTCATCGGTATCACCAAAACCTGCTATATTATCCAAAATTCCTTGTGGGAAAAATCCATCCTCTAAATAAGTGCCTATATGCATTGGCAACACACTTTTATGAATATCGGGGGTGATAGGGATAGGATCAAGCTCAATACGCATTTTGTCGCCTATTCGTATCATCAGATTAGGCAAATCTGGAGTGGCATCATAGCCTTGATCTCTTATCTGTTTAGAAAGTTCTAAAAGTATTATTTCTTCCATAATATATATAATTCATTAGCTTAATTTCTCTAAAAATTCTAAGAAACTTCCTGCTACTTTGCGCCATTTCCACTCACCTGCACCGTGAGGAGCTTTGTAGATAGGCGCATCATTGCCGTCACTTTTGGAAAGGTCAAGTATATAGGGGTCGGCATCTTTATCGGCGATTACGAGCCAAAAGGATAGCACTTGTCTCCCTCTACTTTCAGCAGTCCGCTAAAAGCCCAATAGGGTAAGCCTTTGGATATCATTTCGTAGAAGAAAGGTGCGAGCGCAGTGTCGTTTTCGGTCACAAGTTCCGAGATACGTGCGATTACAAAGTTGCGAGCATGGGTAATTTTGCTTTCTTTTACTGCTCGTACTAAGGTTTGTAAGGTTTCTTGACGCATTTTTTCGCCGTACTTCTTCACTATTTTTCTTACCAATTCGTGATACTCACTGCCATCGGTAGTGGTGAGGAGTTTTTGAGAGAGCTCACTGAAATCTTTTTCTTGTTTAGTCATTGTTTGCTTGTTCAAAAGTTACGGTTACATTGGGGAATTGCTTCAGCGCCTCAATACGCTCTTTGAAAGCACCTAAAATATACTCTTCCCACGGGATACCATACTGGTCGTTGTAGTACAATTGCATTTTCTTGCTGTACTCTAAGCGGTCAGTAACGGCTTTGTTTTGTCGCCAATTCAGCGCTTTGAGGGCATCATACACTTTGTCGTTTTTGGCAGGAATAGGGCTTACCCGTACATAGAGCGTTCCGTCTATATATCGCAGAGGTGTACTTTCTACTTCATTTTCAGTTGTATATACAAAGGTTTTTTCGCCTGTTATGGGGATATACTGTTGCAGGAGTTGTGCCAATTCTTCATCGGATAATAATCCTTGATAGGTTTGGGTAGAACGTGGCAACACACGTGTGAAATCGGTGAGTTTTCGGCTGTAAACTTCTTGTATTACTTGCCGTTGCCCTTCATTGCTTATATAAGGCAGGTGACTTTGCAGTAGGCGGGTGATATTTTCGTAGAAATCACCTTCACTGCGTACGAGCGACCCCTCGTATATATCGTTCACCGAGTTGAGCATCTCATAGAAAAAGAAGTCTTCGAGGGTGTTTGCTAATAGCTCAGCCTCGTCAGAATCGTGTTGCAAGAGTACTATAGGGCACGAGCTGAAAGCTCGCGCCAGCGATGGAGCGTTTTGGTCGTACAAAAAGCAATAATAATCACCGCCGCCTGTTTCTCCGAATGGGATAAAAAGGTAATCGGGGTTGATGTTGAACCAACTCTCCTCGCCGTTGAGTTCTTCGATAGCTTCGGCAATATTAGCAAGTGGAATCAACTCAAAATCACCGCTGTACAAAAAGAGTGGAGGGTGGTTTTTAAGTCGTGGATATACTTCCTTGCTCCAATGTGAAGTATATTCGCCTATATCAAGCATTTGCTCAGCATAAAGCCGATGATATAGTTCAGGATATTGAAATTGGTATTGTTGTTCTAAGGTTTTTAACATAAGAGGAAATTAGTGAATCAGCTAATTTGCTAATTTGTGAACGTGAATAGCATCCGATTGGTGGAGGGGGGTGACGGTAATATCGGTGATTTGAATTTTGTCGGGCAGATTGACGATATAGGCGATAGTATCGGCAATATCTTCGGCATATAGGGGTGTAATCCCTTTGTATACATTATCCGCTTTCTGCTGGTCGCCTTTGAAACGCACCTTGCTGAAATTGGTCTCTACCAACCCTGGTTTTACATTGGTTACCTTTATATTTTTGTCCATTAGCTCTATGCGCATCGCATCGCTGAGGGCTCTTACGGCAAACTTGGTCGCGCAATAGATACTGCCATTGGGGTAGGCTATTTCTCCCGCTACCGACCCTACATTTACTATCGTTCCCACCTTGCCAGTGGCAATCATTAGCGGAATCACACTGTTGGCGATATAGGTAAACCCTTTGATGTTCGTGTCTATCATTTGGTCTATATCTTCAATGGCGTAGGTGTGGAGGTGTTGCAATCCTATTGCCAAGCCTGCATTGTTGATAAGCATATCTATTTGTCGCCATTTTTCGGGTAAGGATTGGATGTTTTTTGCTACCTCTTGGTAGTTTCTCACATCGAAAGCTAAGGTAATAACCTCTATAGCGTGTTCTTTTTCGAGTTGGGTTTTCAGTTCTGTCAATACCTCAGCACGGCGTGCGCAAAGAATGAGGTTTACACCCATTTGTGCCAGTTTTTCGGCTACAGCTTTACCTATCCCACTGCTGGCGCCTGAGATAAAAGCGATTTTTCCTTTGATACGATTTAGTTCCATTTGTATAGATTTTTAAATGTTAGGTTTTAGAATATTCCACTTTAGAAAATTATTCTTTTCTTAAATAAGCTATTTCTTTCTGCAACTGAGCAATTAAATCATCTTTAGATTTGATGAGTAGTTCAGTTATTTCCTTATTTTCTTGGTAAAAATGTTCTATTTTTTGTTGGTATACAGCATCGTTATGGTAGTTGTTCTGTACCATTTGTTGTTTTTCTAAATCGAGCAATTCCCCTACGGGGATTTCTAATATCATAGAAATTTGAAAGAGTCTTTCTACTGATAGTTTAGTTTCTCCTATTTCCAATTTGCGATAAGCAGGCACAGAGAGGTGTAATTCCTCAGCCATATTTTCATAAGAATACCCTTTTTTAGTTCTCTCTTGTACAATTCTATTGATTACTTTTTCTATATCCATCATAATAAGTTAATGATTTGAGAGGCAAAAGTAAAAAATATTATCGAAAAAGTAAAATATTTTTTGAAAAAGTTTAAATAGGATATTCTTTTAACACTTACTTTTGCATCGTTAAATTTTTATTGAAATAGCAAAATAATGAAAACAATTTTACTTTTTTTAACATTTGGGATTAGTTTTATATCTTGTTCAGATAATCTAACAACTTCTAAAACTGACAAGCTGATAAAAGAAGCTTTAGCAGAAACAACTCCTTTTTATGGGGTAGCACGTGTAGTTACAGGTCAAAGAAAATATATTCTTAAAGAAGAATTAGCTACTTATGAAAAATTAGCTCAAGAAGGTTATATCACTATGAAAAAGTCGGATTCACCTCTTAGTAATGATACATACGATATAACTTTTAATGACAAATCTCAGCCCTTTATAATTGCTAAAAGTTATAACGGTTATTATATGCGAGCCTATACCCTTGTGTTCGATAAAACCGATGAAATACAAATAGTAATGCAGAATAAAGCGCAAGTAAAGGCTATTTTTGAGAAAAAAGAAAGGACTCCTTTCTACAATCTATCTTTTTTAGCTAAGGAGGATACCTATATGAGAACCTTTACCTTTGATAAAACAGAAAATAAAGGTTGGGTAACACATAGTGTGCTTCCTATGCTCAGACTTTCAAAAGGAATTGCTCAAAAAGAACAATAATAAAATTCTATTCCCTATAACCTGACACCTGACACCTGATACCTGGCACCTACCTCCATATTTTTTTCATAACCTCCTCTACAGTAGGCTCGTGATATTTGCCTTTTTTATCTTTGGTGGTATTGAATACAGAAGGGTCAAAATGCGGACAGTTGATTTCTAAAAACTTATAAAAGTATTGATGTTCATAGAACATATCCATCATAAACTCCTCCTGAAAATCGTTTTCGCACTCAAATTCACTATCTATGATGATACGTACAAAAGCAGCGATATCTTCACGAGTGAGGTCGTTGTGCTTTACAGGGTCAGGCATTGCCAAATCAAAGGCAAAAACCTCAATACCATTGCCTTCCCACCATTCCCATAGCCAAGTATCGGAAAGGTCTTTACCCGTGAGTTTACTGAGGTATTGCTCCATTGCCTTGTATTCTTTATCAAATACTTCTTCGGGAGTGTCTTCACTTTGGGCATCATGAAAGGCTTCGTAGTCTTCCAAACGTTTTAATACAAGCGGGTACAGCTTTTCTGCTGTCGCAAAATCGGGGCGTAGTTCTTTTCTTAGTGTATTCATTAGTTTATTAATTTTATAAAGTTAAAACTTAGTAATTTTTCTTTGTATATATTTCAGTTGTTTTATAAGCTTGTTCAGGGTGGTTGGGAGTAAGAGGAAAATAAGGTTCTAATTTTCCTTCTCTTTGCATCCTATAAATGAACTTGTCTTTCAAATAGTTTTCAGATTTTCCAAGTAAGGAAGCAAGCTCGTCTTTCTTCCTAAATCTATTGTTACAGAGTTTTAGTATTTCCTCTTCTAAATCTTTTTTTCGTAGATTCTTTTTAGTCTTGGAGGTGTCAACCTTTTGGTCGGAGGTATCAACCTTTTTAGTCTTGGAGGTGTCAACCTTTTGGTCGGAGGTGTCAACCTTTTGGTCGGAGGTGTCAACCTTTTGGTCGGAGGTTGCAACCTTTTGGTCGGAGGTTGCAACCTTTTTGGTCTTAGAGGTTGCAACCTTTTGGTCGGAGGTATCAACCTTTTTGGTCTTAGAGGTTGCAACCTTTTGGTTGGAGGTTGCAACCTTTTTCCCTTTGATATGGTAATTAGCCCAACGGCGTTTATTATCACTTTCTAAATAACCTCTCTCTACCAATCCTTTTAATAAAAAGGTAATATCAGTAGGGTGCAATTTAAGTATATATTGCAGTCTATTATTTGAAATACAGCCTTCTACACTACAAAAAGTAAGTACAGTTAGCTCATTGGTAGTCAGTTCTCCTATAGTAGGAAACTGCTTTTGAAGATTTGCCATTACTTGTTCTGGCAATATATGAAACATAGGTAGAATGAGTTTTACTCTGTTAGGATGTTCTTCTAACTTTAAGTAAGGTTTACTCCAATGTAATTCATCCCAACCTGCCATAATCTTATCGACCCCACTACCTGATTTTTCTGCTCTACCTATGAGCATAAACATTTTTTGTAGAGAAGGATTCCTGCATTCACTGATGCCCCCTTCATAATATTGGTCTATAGATACTAAAAGAGTACCAGGATTAGAAATTACAAATTGTTGTTTTTCAAGGGCTACGATAATATTACCACTTTGTGAATAGTCAGTATGTACTAAGGCGTTTACAAAAGCCTCACGCAGTGCTATATGTGCAGAAGTTTCTTCTATACGAGTGTCCTTTTCTAATTGAAATGGTTTAGGGAGTACTGAGGTTATTTTAGGAAGTACTCTTAAGTAAAACTGTAAAAGATTATGCTCCCAAGTGCCATCGGGGTATATTCTATCTGTCCAGCGAATAGCCTCTGAAAGATGTTCCCGATATTCAGGGAAGAAATTAGGAAGTGCCTCTTGTTGGTTAAGGCTATCTCCTTTGCCAAACATTAGTAATCCTGCCAAAGTAATACCCTCTTTACCCGTTTTTCTATCCTTGCGATAAGCTCCTATTTTAGTAAAAAGTTCTATATCGCTGAGGGCATTCCAAGGATGTGAAGCATTGAAAACAGAAAATAACTGCCTGAATTGTCTCACAGAAGTAGGATCAAAATCATCAGTAGTAAAATGCTCTAAGATAAGACTATCACGCCTAAGTTCCCCTGTAGCATCGGCAATCATTTGCCGTACTTCATCATCTGTACAATGGTAATCTCCTTCGTTATTTCGTTTGTAGGTATTACCAAAAGGATTAGTCGTTAGGTATATAGGTCGCTGTGTCCTTGCTGCAAAAGGTACTTTGAATACCAATGTATTTTTACCAACTATCTGTAATACGCGTACATCGCTATTGTTCAGGAGATTGGTACTAATAGTATTAGGGTTATTGCAGTTATTCCAGAAAGTTTTTTGATAACTTTCAATAGCTTCATCACTAAGTCCTTCAATAAGTAAGCCGTCTTTTCTTTCTTTTATACCAAGAATAATAAAGCCCGTATGAGTATTAGCAAAAGCTGAATAGGTCTTCCAAAATTCTTTCATCGGAAAACCTTCTTTAGCCGATTTATATTCAATTTCATAACTTTCCTTAGGTAGAAAAGCACTATCTATCAAAGCGCAAATACTATTCTCATCATCAAAATCAAGGAAAGTAGGGGAAGTATTATTCATTATTCTTTAGAAATTTTATAAGCTGAAAAGTGCAAATCGGGATAACTTACTGATGACAGTTCTTCATTTTTTAGGCAACAAAGATATAGATAATTTTCTAAAACAGAAAATTTTTCTCCCTACCTTACCCTACATTTCACCTATACCCACAGTATACCCACACTATACCTACCCCTTACCCATCTCAAAAGAAAAAAAAACTACAAAAAAGCATATTTGTAGAAAAATATACTACCATTTGCATTAATCACTAAAATTTGCCTATTACCAAAATATCACTACCTTTGCTCTGTAAAAAAAGAAAATAATGACCCTACAAGATTTTATAAACCTCCTACCCGATGCCAAAATCCAAACTATCTCTTTTGATTTTGATGCTAAATATATACAACATTCGCAAGACTTAGTGATAACAGTGAGCAAATTGCAGGAACAAATAGAGCAGTATCAATTGGTTTTTTCCAATACCAGCAGCTTTAATGTAAGAGTAGCCGTAGGAGAACAATCGCTTTATCCTATTAATTATGAGGGAGATGGTATGTATATTGTTTCTGTTTTGTGCAAAGAAAAAGTAAAACAGCACCAGCATTGGCAAATACAACTCATCGGTAAAGTGGGTTGTATAGATATCTTTGCAGACGAATTAAATATTACCAAAATATAATTATCTTTGCCTTTAAAATAATAACGTTATGGATAAACAAAAAATGGAAGAACTCATTAATACCTTGTGCAATAGTATTGTGAACGATTTGAACCAAATGAAGGATAATCACAAACAAACTTATGCCTTGGCATTGGTTGGCAATGATGATATGGAGCATTTCTTTTTAGCATTAGCCAATACTGAAGACTTGGAGAAGATTCTATCAGAAAATGAGGTAACACCTACTGATACTGACGATTTTCTATATTTTAAATGGTCGCCTAATGAATGGTTGTGTATGAGTTATGATTTAGAAGATAGTCAGTTGAAAGCCTTTAATAAAAAACTTAGGGAAGAGGCGAGTGCTATCAAAAGCAATTGTGATAACTATAGGAAAACTATGCTTGAAGTGTGTATGGTAGCGCTTGTTAAAGCCAAACCTCAGGTAGAAAGCTTATTAAAGCATAGCAACCTACCTATTTTTGTATCATTTACTGATATTTCAAAACTACAAGAAATTGAGAACTATACCGCTTTACAAATCAATTCCAAAGAAGTGTATGAGGCTTTTAGTACTCGTTTTGCCGAATTGGATTGGGGAAAAGACTTGGGGGTGTATGCTCCTTTCTAAAAAAACATTAGTTGATTTATAAATGAAGAATTTAGAACTTAAAATCCCACCTGCTATAGTATGGTTTATCTGTGCCTTGATAATGTGGGTGCTTGCTCGTTTATTGCCTTTTGGTGCATTGCCTCCCTTGCCTGTAGTGGCTATAGCTGTCGCAGGGATAGGTATAGGAGTTGGATTAGCTAGTCTTTGGAGTTTTCACAAAGCCCGCACTACTGTCAATCCTCTTGAGCCATCGCAGGCTACTCATTTTGTTTCAAAAGGGGTGTACCAACTGAGTCGCAACCCTATGTACGTAGGCTTGGCTTGCTGTTTGATCGCTTGGGCGATATGGCTCTCTTATCTTTTAACTTGGATAGGGATACCGCTATTTATAGTTTATATGACACGCTTCCAAATCATTCCAGAAGAATGCGCCCTCAGACTGAAATTTGGCAAAGAATACGAAAACTATTGCCTGAAAGTACGCCGTTGGTTGTAATTTTAATTACCATACCCCAATACCCTCAAACTCTCTTCTGTTTTTAATAACTGAAACTGACCTATGCTGTGGAGCAAGGTTTCGATAGCGTTGAGGTCTTGTGTCTCGTAAATGGGAGGGACTAATTTGCCAATATACGTCTTTTGCCAGCGTGCTTTGAACTCTATATATTCAATTTCGCGGTAATAAGTAGGGTGTTCACCAGTGGTAATATTTTCCGAAATATAATCTTCTTGAATGTACAAATCGCTGTCATTGACTACTTTGTGCCAAGCGATTTCGTTCACACAATAGCCAAAGAAATCATATATTTCGCACTGCTTGATAAGATTTTTATGAGCGATGATAGCCGTAAAGAGCTTGCGCCATTTGGCATTGCTCATATACGAAGTAGCAAAAGTGCTTATTTTCTTTTCCAATTGCTCTATATAGCGATGGTAGTCTTCTGCGGATGGAAATAGTTCCTTGTATTTTTGCATAGAGGTATTTTTAATTGACGAATTATTACAGACTTCTTCTTCCTTCTTTGATATAGAATATTTCGTGATAAGCAGTAGAAAACCAACCGTCTTCTATCATATAGATAAATTGCTTCCAAAGGCTTCCTTCCTCTAATAATTTAGGATTAAGTTCACGAATAGCCTCGGTTACTTGCTCGGCAACTTTATCCAGTACTGCAAAAAGTTTTTCTTGGGTAGAAGTATCACTTCCTTTAAGCTGAAATACTCCCGCCAGCAACAGACTATAACTTTTGATAAACTCCTCCAGCGAATGATTCACCCATACCGTAGGGGTAGTAGTATAATCGTCATTAGTAGAGAGTAAGTATACATTTCCTTTGTCGTTCAGTACAAAATAACCATAACAACATTTTCCAAAACATTGGAAGTGTTCCCCTTGTAGTTGCATAGAGACAAGCTCATCAGGAAAGCGGATAAAATAAAACTCCATTTGTGGGTAGTCATTCAGGAGGGCAAACTTGTTTTGTAGTACCTCATCAAGGCTCATTAGCTGGGGTTGAGGAGGGTGTAACTCAGCGGTAATGCCGGCTTGGTGTAGGGCTTCTATATTGTCTTTTGTAAAACTAAGCATATTTCTTCTCTATTCTTTTGGCAATAGTTTTTCCTGTGCTTTTATAGTAGTCTTCCGTAAAAGGGAGTGCTTTGAGGTAGGGTATATCGTTCTTGTCGCCAAACGCCTGAAAGCACACTGTCGCACTACACATTAGCACTTCGTCTTTTTTAGACTGTGCAAAGCTGATGATTTGCTTTAAGATAGGTACAAAAGTGTCGTGATGGTCTTTGTTTACTTTCTCGCCTTTGAGTTGTTGTGATATATCACAAAGTGAATAGGTGTATTCTTTTACAAAATCCTCCTGTTCATCGGTGATTTTAGCAGAAAAAGTTTGGGCAATTTCCAAAAAAGCAGGGAGTGCTTCCTCAGTAGGTAACCCTTTTAATACTCCCAAAACGATGCTAAAAAAGTCTTTTGTTTTGTGTATTGCTTTTACCAAGCCTTGTACCCCTTCTTCCAAATAAATGCAAATGGCATCTACCCACGAGGCGAAAGGCACAATAAGCTCATCGTTCAGTGGTTGCCAATCGTATTGCGCTACCATTTCTCGCAAGGGAGTAATATATTCCTTATTAGGCGTTTTGAGGATTTTCAAGAGGTCTTCTACCTCCAAATTGCCTTTTTTCTCCAACTGATGGAGCTTCTTGATGTGTTTTGCTACTGCTTCGGTCATATTTTTTAATAATTTAAAGGGACTTATCAAGCTATTTGCGTGGTAAAGTCCACCATCTTTTAAACAGGTATCGGTGGAGTGCCCTATTGAGGATAATTGTTGCTAAAAATACAATTATTAGATTTCTATCATCGCGCAAATATTCCTTTACTGGAAAAATAGTTTCTTCTTTTTTAGCTAAATAAGCATACTCCTCATTAGGCTTGTACCAAATGTATATATAGTTTTTATCATTTTCCTTTTGAACATAGTTATAAAAAGTACCTTTTTCAATATTCACAATTTCAATAGTAGTTTTACCCTTGTTCACTTGGTTTGAATAAGCCTGCCGAGGGTAGTCTCGAGCCCCTTTCGTAGTAGAATATATGACAGAATCAAGTGTTACAAACCTTTTGGTATAGGTATCGGGATTAAAGATCATATCACGATGCTGTACAAATGAAATTATCATTAATATTAAACCTCCAATAATCATAGGAAGTAAAGCGGCATAGGAAAAGAGATAAATATATGTGAGTATTTTCCTTTTCATAAAAAATAGATTTCTTTAAAACTCTTCAAAAATCGTTACCATTGTCATCATAGGTATTGCAAAAACAGCTAACTTAAGGGCAATAAGCCTTTGGCTTTTAATTCATTTAATTCAGCTTCTGAGACTACTTGAAAATCATCGTCATCATCATCGTCGTAGGAAGTATAATCCCATTCCAAGCCAAAGTTTTCCATAGCGTCTAAAAGAGTATCAAATAACTCTTGTTGAGCGCTGCCTATAAAAATAGCTGTGGCTCGGTTTGTGTCTCGATGTATGGCAAGGGTAATGACTATTTGAAAATCGGTATCGGTAAAGGTGCGTTGCCCTTTCCAGCTGAGGGAGGTAAGCTCGGTATATTGTTTTTCTATGTGGGCAACAGCTTGCTCGGGTACTTCAAAGTTTTCCATACTCCAACCGCCCATTGCATTGGCGTTATAAGGCAAGCCTCCCATCACACCATTGTAAATGGCGAGGTAGAGCCAAAAGTCGGAGAGGTTTTGAGTTTCTTGTATCCAATTGGGGTCAGTTTCAGAGCCGTAATTACCCCAAACGGGAGGATTGGGGTTGGTTAAATCTTCTTTGCGGATAGCCCACATCACTACTCCTTGGTTTTCTTCACAAAAGTATAAGTAATCGCCTGCAAAATACAATTGCTGAGGTGTAGCCAACGAGTTATAGGATTGGTTTACACTTTTGGTTGCCCCTAACTGTAAGTAATAGGCTCGGAACTCCTTAGGCAAGGTGATGTGTAAGCGTTTTTCAGCTTTTAATAACTGTGCTTCTGAGAAGCCTTTGCAGTTCTTTGCTGTGAGATTGTATAGTTTTTTAATGTTTTCCATATTAATATTTCAATAAATAAAAGCCCCATATCATATTGCTAAATTCTCCCGCTACAAAGCTGTGTGTCTCGCCGTTTATCACTACTTTATAAAGGCAAAAAGACCTTTCGGCGTGATAGAGAGGGTCTGTTACTTTTACATATTCTCCTGTTTCTTGCCATTTGTAGTCAAATATATTTACGCCAAAGAGTTTTACCTCGCCTTCTACTCCCGAGGTTTCAAACTGCCACGTTTTTTGCTTGAATAATTTCATTCTTTAATTATTTTTCTACCTATAAAATTCATTTGAAAGCTATCTTTTTCTTTAGTGAGTATAAGCTGTTGTTGCTCAAAGAACATTAAGAGTCTTTCGCTTTCTGGCAATGTGAATTTGCTTGCTATCTCATTATTTTCTAATGAAAACTTACAAAAAGTATTTGTTTTTTCGTAACAATCCATTAAAAAGAGATGTTTTTCGTCTTTAGAAAGTTTGAAATTGTCAAATTTTACATTGAAAGGACTTAAATCATAATCTTCACAAGTGCCATCGGGCGCCATTTTACGGATAATGGATAGAAGTTTTCTGTTGTTATCACATAAATTCATATAAATATTTCCTTTACTATCTTTCACTACAGACCTATAAGGGGCAGTATTGAAAAGTATCTCTATTTTATCTTTTACTAAATCATAACGTTGTATTGCTGTAGGAGCATAGATAAGGAGGTGCTCCTCATCTTCAAAATCAAGAGATAAACACCCCTCTACCTTTGTTACTTTCCTTTTTTTAGTGCCTTCAATACAATTGAAAGTAAAGAGACTTTTATCAGCAGAATTCATCAAGAAAAAAATAGGTTGATGATTAAAAGCCATACAGCTGGCTGTTTTAGGGAAATTCTTATCATACATATCGGTGATAAGTAGGTTTTCCCGTTGTATTCTTAACAAATAGTCGTCAGATAGAACTAATACGTATTGTGCATCGGGAGTAAAGTATATTTCCTTTATATTGTTTTTTAAAGATATAGAGGCTTCTTCCTCACCTGTAGCAAACGACAACCGACGTAGGCGTGTATGTTTTCCATAATCATCTTCAGCTCCACCCCCTACATAGAAGCAATTGGGGTTAAAAGGGTCGGCTATAGGGGTAATATTAAAAGCAGACGATTGTTTAAACTGTTTCTTCCAAATGATTTCTGTTTGCATAGTGTTTTAATTATTAACGATTAGGTCTAAAAACTTTGGTGGTACTTCATCTGTAAGCCAAACCTCGTTGGCAGAGAGGTAAAAAACATACCCTGCCTGGTGCATTGCCATTGTATTTACTTTAAAGATGACGGGTTTGCCGTGTCGCGCACCTACTTTGGTTGCGGTTGCTATATCCATACTAAGATGTACGTGTTGGCGGGTTTGCTTTTGGAGTCCGCTTTTGAGAATGCTCTCTACAAACCTGCTGGCAGTGCCGTGATACAAATATTCAGGAGGTGTTTGGGGCTGTAATTCTAATGTTACGGCAAGCGAATGCCCTTGATTGGCGCGTATTTTTGTGTTATCCTCGCTAAAAGCATACCGCTGTTTGCTATCGGTAGCGACGATTTCTTCCAACATTTTAAGGCTGAACACTGGGAATTTACGCTTCATATTCTTAATGAGTACATTTACCTCAGCCCAACCGTGTGTGTCGAGGCTAATACCAATCGCCTCAGGGTGGTGTCGCAGTACCAAACTGAGAAACTTGCTCTCTTTTTTATGTTTTTCTTCTTTAGACATTGTTCAATATTTTGCACGCTTTTTTAACTGTATTTTAACATATAAGATGTGGTTACACGAGCTCCTAATATCTCTTGCTACACGAGTTTGTAGCTCCCACTTCACAATTGTCAATTGAAACTTAGCGAAGCTTTTTATTTATTTGACTAATAAATGTTTAAAATATATTTTTTATCTCAAAATAATCATTTTCTAATTTATCATTTTTTTCGATTACTCCCATTACTCTCATTGCTCCCATTATTCTCATCCCCCCATTACTCCCATCATCGCCCGTCTCTACACTTTGCCAAAGTTTCTAGACTTTGGCAAAGTTG
>CAUQUO010000040.1:0-27475 GCA_963521335.1 uncultured Capnocytophaga sp. | reverse complement strand
CTATTTTTTTGAAGAGGGTATTATAGAACAAGATTTTTTAATTTAAAAAACACCATACAATGACCTTAGTAGAACAATACCTTGAAGGCTTGAAACAAGCCTATATCGATAATGGTGGAGAAGAAGCGTGGCAAAACCTTATGGCTACAGCCCACGGCGCTACCGAAGCCGATTTGCAACTCCTCCGCAATCGTTATCCACAAGTACCAGAGAGTTTGCTGGACTTACTCCGCCATATTGACGGCACTTATTGGCGTGAATATGAAAAAGGCACGGTGAGCGACCTTATTTTAGGCGCTGATGAAGCTATGGGAGATTATCCTTATTATCTGCTTTCGGCAGAGCAAATTGTAGCAACTCAAAATGAAGCCTTTGATTTTTATGCTGATTATATCAATCGAGAGTATGAAGAGGTAGAGATAGACAATCGCATTACAAGTGATGCTTCACAACTTCATAATTGGTTGCATTTTTCCGATTGTATGAACAATGGCGGCACCTCACAGCTTTTTATAGACTTTTCGCCTTCTGCTACAGGCAAAGTAGGGCAAGTAGTGCGATTCCTTCACGACCCCGATGAAATGGTAGTCATTGCCGACAGTTTTGATGATTACCTGAAAATGCTTATGAAAAATGGCTATTGCTTTGTAGATGAAATGAATTTTGAGGAATAAAATGAAAAGGACTCCTTATAACGAACTTTGTGTGCTTATCATTTTAAGTCTGCTAAAAAAAGAAGGAAAAATAACATCCTCTTATTATTTTCATCATCTTTTTACAACATTATTAGGAATTATTAATGAAGTAGCCCCTCTAATAGAGATGATCACTGAAGAAGACTTGATAACTCACCAAGAAGAATATGATACTTCAGGTTTATATAAAGATCTACAAATCACAGATAAAGGATTGTTGTATTTGAAGGACAATATAAGTAAAGCCGTTATTAGTCACGAGGAGTTTCACCCCATACATATTGAAAGGATTAGAAAAATATTGGAGCTTTCATAAAAAAGTTTTTACCTATGAATAAATATATTACTGCGCAAGAGCGCAAAAACAGAAGTATCGCAATACTTGTGTCGCAAGGAGTACCTTATATAGAACATTTGCCCTTTCGTTATGAAACAGAGGAAGTAACCCCTCGTGATAAAAAAGAAGTCATAGAGCGGGCGGTATGCTCATTTGCTTCTATAATGTGTGCTTTATCTATCAGTAAAGGTGAATATTCTGAAGAGGATAGAGTATATGCGGAAGATTTTCTTTCGGAAAAATACAATGTCCTTGAGTTGCTAACCCCTATGGAACAGCAGGTGATTGCAGGTACTATAAGTGAGGCAGGAGCTATGAATGCCACTTGGAAATACGAGTCATTATGGGTATTACTATGGGCTCTGGGCATCGTAGAAGAACTATCATTCCCCAATGAGATTTGCGATTGCGATTTGATAATGGATACAATGGACGAGTTTGAGGGGCTTGAGGATTTTATGGCACATACCACCCTGCGCCCCATAGAAGAAATCTTGCAAGCCTTAGACTTGCACTATCGCTACCACTGGACAACAGTAAATGCTCGTATATATGGTTCAGACTTAGCAGGTTTAGATGAAGATATCGTAATGGAACGCCGTGCAGGTTTGGAATGGTTGTGTTGCAAAGGAGAAGAGAACGACAACCTTACTGATAGCGACAACGCTTGGGATTATCCCGAATTAGGTACTTAATAATTTAGAAGATAAGGAATAGGAATTAAAAGATGTCCCTCAGACTTGCCAGCCCCGTCCGATTTGTCTGCCCCCTAACCCCTATCCCCTGAAACCTAACCCCTAAAAATGAAAATCATCTCTAAATTCAAAGATTACTACGACTATAAAGTCGCTGACTACGGCATAGATGAAAACCTCGTCTATGACCGCCGTTTGCCACCAGAGGTAGGGATGAGCCTCCCTCAGAGAAGTTGGCTAACCTTTGACGACCCTACCGATGATGAGGCACTGCACTCAGCACTCTATGTGGGCAATGCGCTTGTGCACCTCTTTGCTACACGCTCTAAAATATACACTCATTGGGATTTTGCCGACCCTGAGGATTGGCATTACAGCATATATGATTTGTGGTATGGCGACCGCTATGTGCTGATGAATGACGGGAAAGAAATTAGGATAACCTCCTACTTATCGGCTACTTGTGATACCCTACTGGAACAGATGGAAGCCTCGCGCGAGCGGAATATCTTTCAGCTGGAAGACCGACCTCCTTGGTTAGTGTTAAAAAGTCCGTTGTTGCTCATTTACAACAAAGACCACAGAGGAGATAATAGAGCAACCCATTATGTAAATTTGCAGGAACTCGGCATCTATATCGACCCCGATTTTGTATGGCAGCACATCGTGCAATACCTTTCCGACCTGAAAACCCAAGCCGAGCAATCGCCCGAACTGTCCAACGACTTGAAAATAGACAGTAAAGGCTTTGACAAAAAACGGTCGTTTAGACCTAAGATGAAATGATTATTGAAAGTCTATTAACAATTAACTATTATTAACGATACATTGGTATTATTTTTGCATACCTAAGCTGTCATTAATAAAAAAACATATATGAGCAAAAATGTATCCGACCAATTGGTCGAAATGTTAGTACAAGCAGGCGTAAAAAGAGTCTATGCCATTACCGGCGATAGCCTCAACCCTGTGAACGACGCCATCCGTCGCGATGGTCGCCTTGAGTGGATACACGTCCGCCACGAGGAATCAGCAGCTTATGCAGCCTCTATGGACGCCGAACTAAACGGCATAGGCTGTTGTATGGGAAGTTCAGGTCCTGGACACGTACACCTTATCAACGGACTCTACGACGCCAACCGCTCAGGCAACCCTGTGATTGCCATTGCCAGTACCTGCGCCACCCATAAATTCGGTACCCACTGGTTCCAAGAAACCAATCCCTTCTTGCTGTTTCAAGATTGCAGTAAATATGTGTATGTAGCCAATACCCCAAAACAGTTCACCACAATGATGCAACGCGCCATACAAACGGCTATCAACGAGAAAGGCGTGGCGGTGTTGGGACTCCCTGGCGATGTGGCAGGCGCCGACCTCGAAGAAGTGCCTACTGCTACACAAACCTTCTTAGCAAAACCCGTAGTACGCCCTTCCGATAGTGAACTCGACAAATTATCAGCCGTACTAAACGACACTAAAAACAAGAAAATAGCCCTTTACTGCGGTCACGGTTGTCAGTATGCGGTGAAAGAAGTAGAACAGCTTGCCGAAACCCTTAAAGCACCTATCGTGGCTTCTTTCCGTGGTAAAATATTCTTCGACCGCACCGATAGCCCTTATATAGCGGGAATGAACGGCTTGCTTGGGCATCGTTCAGGTTATGATGCTTGCGCCAAAGCCGATGTGCTTGTAATGCTCGGTACCGACTTCCCTTATGCGGAGTTCTTACCTAAGAAAAGTACTATTATCCAAATAGATGAACGCCCCGAGATTATCGGGCGTCGTGCCAAAGTAGATTACGGTTTTGCAGGCGATGTGAAGGATACGATTACCGCCTTATTGCCTAAACTCACCCCTCGCACCGACGATAGTTTCCTCAAAGACATTCACAAAGAGTATTTGGATCTCGAAAAATCATTAGATGATTACACCAAAAAGAAAACTGAAGAGAACCAAATAGACCCTGAATATGCGGCTAAACTTTTGGATAAATACGCCGCCAACGATGCTATTTTCACCGTCGATACAGGTATGAATGTAGTGTGGGCAGCGCGCTTTATCAAAGGTACGGGCAAACGTTACCTCACTGGTTCGTTCAACCACGGTTCTATGGCAAACGCCCTCCCAATGGCAATTGGGGCAGCAGCTTCCTCCAAAGGCAGACAAGTGGTAGCAATGTGTGGCGATGGTGGTCTATCAATGCTCTTGGGCGATTTGGCTACCCTAATGCAATACCAATACCCTGTGAAGATATTTGTGTTCAACAACCGTTCACTCGCAATGGTGAAACTCGAAATGGAAGTATCGGGCTACCTCGATTGGCAAACCAATATGATAAACCCACCTTTCGACAAACTCGCCGAGTTGATGAATATCAAAGGCTATGAAGTACGCAAAACCGAAGACCTCGAAGCCACCGTAAAAGCAGCTTTCGAGCACGACGGACCTACTTTGGTGAATATCTACACCAATCGCGATACTTTAGCAATGCCTCCTCACATCACTTTTGAACAGATGAAAGGTTTTGCGACCAATATCATCAAGAAGATAGGACAAGGAGACTTTGCAGAAGCCAAAGATAGTATAGCCAACAGTATGAAGCACATCAAAGACGTGTTTTAGAAATTAATTTTGATAATAAAAAAGTCGCTAAGTATCTCGCTTAGCGACTTTTTTTCACTATTATATTACTGTATTTATTATCGTTTTTTTAATCCTTTGGCTTGTGCCTTATCGGTGAGGGGGTACAAGCTAATGGCATAACCTCCGCCTGCTACTGAGTGCAGGGTGAGCTTGCTCTTGTTGGTCACCAATACTTTTTGAATGGTATAGGCTTGCGGATTGGTTTGATAGTTGGCATCTTTGGCATCGGCGTAGATAGTGGCTACATAAGTAGTTTTGGGCTCTAAGAAACTGAAATGAATCTTGGAGGTAAAATCCTTGCCGGCTGTATTGCCTACAAACCAATTGCGAGTGCCTTTGGCTTTGCGCGCCACAGTGATATAAGCCCCTGGTTCGGCTTCTAAATAGTGGCTTTCGCTCCAATCAAGGGCAACCTCTTTGATAAACTGAAAAGCATCGGGAAAACGGCGGTAGTTCTCTGGAAGGTCGGATGCCATTTGTAGCGGACTGCTCATCGTTACATACAATGCCAATTGGTTTGCCAAAGTGGCATTGCAGTGTGAATGGTTGTTGGGGTTGTTCTTGCTGATGTCCATTTCAAACACCCCAGGGGTATAGTCCATTGGTCCGCCAATAAGTCGGGTGAAAGGCAACACACACACGTGATTGGGCTTGCTACCGCCAAAGGCTTGGTACTCACCTCCGCGTGCCGATTCGTTGCCTATAAGGTTAGGATAGGTACGACACAAACCCGTAGGGCGCACAGCCTCGTGCGCATTCACCATAATGCGGTAGTCGGCGGCTTTTTTAATAGCATAAAGGTAGTGATTGTTCACCCACTGACTGTAATGGTTTTCGCCTCGCGGAATGATATTGCCCACATAACCGCTTTTTACGGCGGGGTATTCGTATTTGTTCATCAGCTGATAGGCTTTGTCCATAAAACGCTCATAGTTGCGGATAGACGAGGAGGTTTCGTGGTGCATAATCATCTTAATTCCCTTGCTTTTGGCGTATTGGTGAATAGCTTCGATATCAAAATCGGGATAAGGTGTTTGGAAGTCGAATACCAAATCTTTGGAATGTCCAAACCAATCTTCCCACCCAATGTTCCAACCTTCTACCAGTACACCATCAAAACCATTTTCGGCGGCAAAGTCGATGTATTTCTTCACGTTTTCGGTAGTAGCCCCGTGCTTGCCGTGAGGTTTGAGGGTAGTGTAATCAGTTTTACCGATATGCACACTGGGGACATCGTAAGTATACGACCATTCTTTCATACCAGTAATCATTTCCCACCATACCCCTACGTACTTCATCGGGTGAATCCACGAAGTATCAGCTAAAGCACAAGGTTCGTTGAGGTTGAGAGTGATATCGGAAGCTAAAATATCGCGGGCATCGTTGCTAACAATTACTGTGCGCCAAGGCGTTTGGGCAGGGGTTTGCATATAACCTTTGGCACCGTTGGCATCGGGAGTAATCCACGATTGGAACACGAAAGTCTTATCGTTGAGGTTGAGGTGCATCGCCCCGTAGTTCACCAAAGCAGCTTCGTGCAGGTTGATGTACAAACCATCGTCAGTTTTGAGCATTAAAGCGGTTTGTACACCCGTATCCGAAAAGCCTGTTTGTGCTAAATTTGCCTGACGCCCTTTTTGGTTGATCGCGCGTATTTCGGAGAGGCGTGATTGCTGATAGTCGTACTCTTGGGTATCGTAATCGCCGGGTATCCACCACGCTTGATGATCACCCGTCATTGCAAACTCGGTGCGTTCTTCTTTAATCACAAAGTAAGGCATTTGCTTTTGTTCGGGGAACTCATAGCGGAAGCCTAAGCCGTCGTCAAACAGTCTAAAACGCAGGTTCATCTCTCGGTGGGTATCCTTCTGTTTGAGGCTTACTAATAGTTCGTTGTAGTGGTTGCGAATGTTTTGGCTTTCGCCCCATACAGGTTGCCAAGTTTCATCAACGGTTGTATTTTGGGTATTCACCACTTCAAAGTTATGGAAGAGAGAGGTGTTTGCCCCCTCTTTTTTGGTGATTTCAGCGCCAAATTTCACTTCATTGGAACTAAATAGTTCAATACCTAATCTACTCGGTTTAACTACTTCTTTCCCCTTGTAAAAAAGCGAATAGGTAGGAGTGCCTTCCGCGCTGAGCGAAAAAGAGAGTTTCAGTGCTTTATTAGGCGAAAATAACTCCTGTGCTACAGCAGTAGCACAGGAGAGGATGGTTATTGTTATGAAAGTAAGAAATCTCATTGATTTGTCGATTTGTGGATTAGCTAATTTTCTCATTAATACTCTATCACCAGCATATCCCAATAGCTGAGGGAGGGGATAGTGAAGGTGATTTGGTTGTTGTTATAGGTAAATTCTACCGCGCGAGGAGCACCGCCAAAGAGGTCGGGAGTAGCAAACCACACTTTTTTGGGTTGTGCAGTTACAGCGACGGTAGTTTTAAGGTCGGTTACTGTGGTAGGTTTCTTTTGAGTACCGTTGGTATCACGCCAGTCCATAGAGGTTACCCCGTTGAAATTGATGAGGTGTATTACATCTTTGTTATTTACTTTTTTGCTCACACAAGCGATTTGGTCTTTGGCAGCAGGCCAAGCCGCTATTGTAGCATTTTCGGCAGTTGCTTGTACTGAAGTATAGCTACCGCCGTCGCGCAAGAGGTTTTGGTAAGCCACCAAGAAATCGTAGTAGGTGATGAGCGCTTTTTTGAGGTCGGCTTTCATTTGAAGGTTTTTGTTAGGGAAATACTCATTGGCGAGGTAGTGTTCGCCTATCTCTAAATGAGCCCCTCCGAAGGCAAAAATCACTGCATTGGCGAGCAATACGCCAGGTTCGTTTACAAAACCTGCATTCTTAGATTTTTCATAATCCATATAGGCAGCCAGCACCGTTTTAAGTTGGTTGTTGCTACGATTGTAGTTGTCGAGGATAATGCGAGCTAACTGGTCGTAGGTTTTTTCGTCCCATACTTCGGTATAGAGAAAATCCACTTTATTGGTACCTGCAATTTCAGTTTGACCGTATTGCCCTACTGCGTTCATCACAAGGCGTTTATCGGGGTGTGCGCTTTTCATCGCATTGATAAACGAAGCGTATTGAGGCAAGAGGTCTACACTATTGCCATTGTAATCGTACACCGTGCCACGCCCTCCGAGTTGGTCGATATGATAGCCATCGAAACCAAAAACGGCATAGACATCGCTGTTGCGTCCTGCTAAGTAGTTTTGCCATTGCACATTGCCAGGGTTGGTGAGGTAGATACTACTGCGGGCAAAGTCGCCTAACAAGTGCGCATCTTTCTCTTTGTGCTGGTTATCTTTGTAGAGAAACCACTCTTTGGAAACACCATCGGCTTCGGCATTTTTGAGCGCTCCGAAGGCTAAATTGTAGAACATTGCTTTCATACCCTTGCTATGAGCGGCACTGATATAACCGCGTACGGTAGATAGGAAAGTGGGACGTTTGAAGAGATCAGGCCACTCATTAGAAGGGTTTTGAGGGGTGCCGGCCAGCGGTTTGTGATGGTCATACATCCAATCGTAGAACTGGATGCCATTGATATGACACCGGTTCATAAAGTCGATATTCTTCTCGATAGGTTCGTTTTTGCCGTAAGAGGACAAGAAGCCGTAGCGGGGGAATTTTGTCCAATCGGAAGATACATCCACAGCGATACTGCCGTAAGTATTTTGTTTACCGCCAGCTTCTTGGTATATTTCCACCAAATAACCTCGATAGTCATCGGCAGGGGTTACCCATTGCCAAGAGGTGGCGGTAAGAGGTTCTTCTTTAATCACTTCACCTAAATAAGAGTAGCGCACTTTGTAAGTACCAGAAGGCATATTCGCCAAGGAGAAGCGCACCGTGCTACCAGGGGAGTAGACCGCCTTATCGGTGCTGATATCTATTTTCAAATAAGTTTCGCCATAGGTAATAGGGTTGTTGCTGGGCGTATCGTTCTTCTCGCAAGAGAAGAGGCTGAGCGTAGTGGCGAAGAATAGAGTATATAAAACTTTCATTTTAATTGACAAATTACAATTGATGATTATTGGTATAGGAGACTGTCCGTAATCATACCTTTTAAGACTTTTCAGACAGTCTCGAAATACCAAAGTTGTTTAACACGTATAAAAAAACAATTTTAAAATAAGAAATTACTATTAGGGTAGCTCCAAGCTTTGTCCAAGGTTGTTCCAAGGTAGCTCCAAGCTTTAGATTTTGGCAAAATACAGCGATACTTTTACTGTTTTTTAATCATCACCTTTTGGGTAAGTTGGTTTAGGGAGATTTTGTAGGTGCCAGCCTCGCTAATTTTCCACTTATTATCGGGGTTAGAGCCGTGAGCGCTAAAAATCATAGGTTCTTCCACTCCGGCGGGTGCTTTATCAGCTTTAGCCGCCAAGAACCAGTCGCCACCCCAATCGCTTTTCTTGTCGCAAGAGAATTTGAGTTCGCCCGCTTTCAAGTCGCCTTCCCACGTAAAGACATTAGGATTGCCACTATCGACAGTCATAGCAATAGGATTGTTGATATCCCAACCAGCATCGGTAGCACTACCAATCATATACATTCCTGCATAAGGAGTGAAAGGCACAATGTCAATCTTCATTGTACGGGTGTTGAGCGTAATCTTGTAAGTACCAGCTGCAATTTTCCATTTGTAATCGGGGTCGCCTGCCCATTTCTTCACAGGGAGGTCGCTACCTTCAGCCGTATTATTTTCTTTCGGACGGAAAAATACTGCTAACCAATCGCCTTCTTTAGTACCTATTTTGAACTCACCTCCATTGCCTAAATCGGCATTGTAGTGGAACACAAATGGGTCGGCGGGGTCTACAGTCATTTTCTTAAAGCTCCAACCGGTAGGTTCACCTACGAACCACAACTCCGTATATTCAGGCGCTTCGCCTTTGGTGATGCTTATGGTGAGGTTGATAAGGTTCACTTTTACGGTATAGACACCACTTTCGGCAATTGTAAATTTCTCATCACTATTGTCGGCATCGGTTTTGCGGAAGTGCAACTCGTTGTTGTTACTGCCTTTGCCATACGATGGTATAAACTGACCTTTGGTAGTGATGAACTTGATTTCGCCAGCAGCCAATCGTCCTGACCACGCAAAGGCTTTAGGAGTACCCTCAACAGGTTTCATCTCTTCGGCTTGATCGGCACTCCAACCGTGAGGAGCAGCACTACCGATGATATACAACGTATTGCTGATAGGGGTATGTGTTTTGAAAACGATGGTTTTTACATTGGTATGTTGTTTCATTCCCTCGCCAGAAGCTACTTGAGCAATGATACGTACTTCCATCGTAACTTCGGTGTCTGCCGCAACCTTGAAAGTGCTGAGCAATAGATTGTTGAGTTCTTCGTTTTTATACACTCTCTCATAGGCTTCACGACCTACATTCTCGCTGATACCTCCCGCAAAGTTGTTGCCTTGCACATCCATTTGGAAGGTATAGGTGATAGCGGCATTGGTGCCGTAATTAGAAGCTGCCGTCCAAGTGAATTTGATCGCTTCTTGTTCGGGGTTGGCAGCGTCTAAGGCTACATTTTCTTTAGGAGCTTTTAATTCAAAAGGTTTTCCCTCTTTGAAGAGCTCCATATAGTCCTCTTTTTTACAGCCCGTAAGGAGCAGGAAGAGGGTTAATATTAGATAGTATGGTTTCATATTAGTTAAAAGACTGTTGTTATCTAAGGTTTAAAGGGGTTAGTAATCAAAAACTTATAAATAACCTCCCCCTAGCCCCCTCGAGGAGGGGGAACTGTAGCGATGCAAAAGCGACAAGGGTGAAATTGTTTTTATTTGTTAATTAAGTATGCCAATCAAGGGTTAAATTAATTTGTTGATTATAAACCTCCCCCTAGCCCCCTCCAAAGGGGGAAGTGCGATGCAAAAGCAATAACAATCTGTTAATCAGGGATTATTATTTTTCAACTCTTGATTCATATTAAGTAATTTGTTTTAATTGCCTGTGCGGCTCGCACTACCAACCTGGGTTTTGGGTGAGGTTGGGGTTGGCGTCGCGGTCTTTTTGAGGGACAGGCAAGAGCAGGTGTTTCTCGCGGGCGTTGGTTTTGCCTATAGAGTGCAAGAAATTGAGTGCATACTGACCGTTATCCCAGCGAATCATATCAAACCAACGATGTCCTTCAAAAGCGAGTTCTATACGGCGTTCGTGGCGTATTTTCTCACGCATTTGCGCTTGGGTGAGGTTCTCTATATCGGCGCGACGGGTGAGCCCAGCGCGGGTGCGCACTTTGTACAAAGGCACTTCGGCTTCGGTAGTGCGACCTAATTCGTTGAGGGCTTCCGCTTTCATTAGGAGTACATCGGCAAAGCGGAGCGCTACAAAGTTGGCAGGGTTGGTATTGAAATCGGGCGACTGACTTAGTGGCACTAAAAACTTGCGCACGTTGTAACCCGTGTTAGACATTGAAGCGCGGTACGCATTCCCCTCAAAATTAGGACAACCCTCGTAGAGAATCGTCTTATCCTTGCGGAGGTCGCCCGCCTCGTATTGGTCTACAAACTCTTGTGTAGGCTGATTCCACCCATAAGCACCCCCTACCCAACCACTGTTGCGAGGACCCATAAAGGTACTGAGCCAAGAGGCTTGGTTTTCTTCGCCCCAGAAATCGTCTTTGGTGAGTCCGTAGTACTGAATTTCAAAGATAGACTCGGCAGTGTTTTTGTTGCGTTCGGCAGCGCCAAAACAATCGGAATAATCAGGATTAAGGGTATAACCGAGGTTTTCGACAGCGTTGCACATCTCAAGAGCTTCGCTATATCTACCCAAGGTGAGGTATACTTTGGCGAGCATACCCGCAGCAGCCCCTTTGGTGGCACGACCTTTATCGGCATTGCTATATTGCTCGCGTGTAGGCAATAGGTTGAAAGCCTCTCTGAGGTCGGGGATAATCACCTCGTTGTATATCTTCATTTTGCTTTGGCGGAAAGGCGTTTTGTTAGTCAAACTCTCTTTAGGGTCGAGCTGAAGAGGCACATCGCCAAAGAGTTGCACCAAAAGGAAATAGTAGTGTGCGCGGAGGAATTTGGCTTCACCGATACAGCGGTTTTTGATATCCTGAGGGATATTGGCAGAAGGCAAAGCTTTCAGAGCCGTATTGCAATAGAGAATACCAGGGTTACAACCGCGCCATATTTCGAGTGCCAAAGGGTTATCGGCAGTTGCGTTGAAGTTGGAAAGAGTGATAGTTTCGAGTCCGTCGTTACCACCTCCAGCGCCTACGATGCTGTTACCTGCTACGATGTCGAGCGTCCAGAGGCGCATATTGTAGAGGTTAGAGCGTTGCAAGGGTTTATAAGCCGAATTGGTAAGGGCAATAGCCGATGCCGCATCGCTTATGTTTTCAGCACTTGAATCTTCGTAAGGGGTCTTGTCTAAAAACTTAGAACAAGCCGTGAAGAGCGGAAATGCCAATAGGGTGATGTATAATATCTTTTTCATAATTAACAATTCATAATTAACAATTAACAATTTGTAGTGATTCTTTTGTCACCTGACACCTGACACCTGATACCTAGCACCTAAAACTGCACGTTTAATCCAAAGCTAACTGTGCGGGTTACAGGATAAGTACCGCCATCAACGCCACCAGTGCCTACTTCGGGATCCATACCGCTGTATTTGGTGAACGTATAGAGATTTTGGCAAGACAGATATATGCGCAACATATCGGTGTGGAATTTTTGAGTAACCTCTTTAGGGAGCGTATACCCCAAAGTTACGTTCTTGATGCGCAAATACGAACCATCTTCTACAAAGCGGGTAGAGTGACGCGCATTTTGGTTGGGGTCGCCATAGATAGCACGCGGAATGCTATTGCTAGTACCCTCGCCTGTCCAGCGGTCTTTTACTTTGGCAATTTGGTTTTGTGGCACCGACATTCCCTCTTGCCATATACGGTTGGCATTGTAGATATCGTTTCCTGCTACGCCTTGTAAAAATATTTGTAAATCAATGTTTTTGTAGTTGAAGTTGTTGTTCATAGAGAACGTCCATTCAGGGAACGGATTGCCGATATAAGTACGGTCTTCGGCATTGATGACCCCGTCGTTGTTGAGGTCTCGGAACTTCACATCACCAGGGGCAGTGCCGTTTTCCACTTGGGTAGCATAGTTGTCCACCTCGCTTTGGTTTTGGAAAAGTCCGTTCATTACATAGCCATAGAAAGAGTTTACAGGGTGACCCTCGGAGAGGATTTGCAATTTGGTGAGGAACGCCTCGAAACCAGTGAATAGCGGCACACCATCGTTCATCTTCACGATTTTGTTGCGGTTGAAAGATACGTTTACATCAGTATTCCATTGGAAATCTTTTTTATTCACATTCACTGATGACACCGTAAGCTCTACCCCTTTGTTTTCCACTTTACCAGCGTTGATACTCGGTACTGCAATATCCGAATAGCCAGAGCTTACTGATACCGCCATTGGCACCAACATATCACTGGTGTTTTTGATATAGGCATCGAAAGTGAGGTTCAAGCGGTTTTTGAGTAGCGCGAGGTCAATACCCCCGTTGAATTGCTCTACGGTTTCCCATTTCACATTAGGGTTAGGCATCACGTGAGGATAAAGAGTAGAAACCAAATTGTTGTTGAACACATATTGCCCTGTGCGCAATTTGGTGAAATAAGCATAGTTATCGATACCACCTTGGTTACCCGTCATACCGTAACCCACGCGCAATTTCACATCGTTTACATAGTCGTTTTTAGGGAAAAAAGACTCATTTGATGCGCGCCACGCCAAAGAGAAAGAAGGGAAAGTACCCCAGCGGTTTTCTTTGGAGAAACGCGAAGAACCATCGCGACGCACGGTAGCAGTGAGCAAGTACTTATCGGCATAGGTATAGTTGAGTCGCCCGATGAAGGAGAGGATAGCCCAATCGTTCATTGTACCGCCTACCGTAGGGTTTTCCAAGCCTTTGCTGAGTTGGTTTTGCTGGTCGCTCAAGAAGTTGCTCACACTCGCATTGATTTTGCTATACACGTTGTTTTGTGCACTGGTGCCCACCATCACATTGAGGAAGTGCTTTTGGGCAAAAGTATTGGTATAAGTGAGTGTGTTATCCCAGAGGAGGGTAGTACTCTTATTAGCATCTTGGTAGAGATTAGAGAGCGGATTAGGTATTGGTTTCCAGTTGTATTTAGGAGAGAAACTGCGGTTGTCCCAATATTTAAAATCAAGACCTCCAGTAGTTTTGAATACCAAATGTTTTACAGGAGTAATCTCGGCAAAGATATTCCCCAAAATGTTATAGCCTTTGGTAGTGTTTTGTCCGTTGATAAGAGCAGTACCAACCACGTTGCGGATATCGCTGTACTGATGGGCAGGTGAATCAGGACCTGAGTAGCTACCGTCTTCATTGTAAATAGGTTGTGTAGGCAAAGAAGCCATCGCCATACGGATGTTGTAGTCGCCCGATTTCTTTTCGTCGTGGCTGAGGGTGAGGTTGTTGCCAAACTTAATCCACGGTTTTACGCGTGACTCGCCGTTGAACTGCACTGTATAACGGCGGTAAGAAGTGTTGAGGATAATCCCATCTTGATCGAACACCCCAGCTGATACATAGTAATTGCTCTTGTCGTTACCGCCTGAGTATGAAAGCGAATAGTTACGCATAAAAGCAGGGCGGAAAAGCGCTTTGAGCCAGTTAGTGCCTTCTCCCCAGTCCTCAGGATTGGCAAAATCAGGGCGTTGTGTAAGCGGACTTACCCCAGGGGTGCGGTTGTAGTTGGCAATCATTTCGTTGTGAAAAGAAGCAAACTCTCGGGCGTTGAGCATCACGGGTAAGTTGGTAGCTTGTTGAAGAGCTACATTGGTGCTGAACGACAGTTTGCCGTCGCCATTTTTTCCTTTTTTGGTAGTGATAAGCACCACCCCATTAGCACCACGAGAACCGTAAATAGCAGTTGCCGAAGCATCTTTTAGCACGTCGATATTTTCTATATCATCTACGTTGAGCGCGTTGATACCGAGGTCGGTAGGTACCCCATCGATAACCAGTAGCGGTTCGCTATTGTTAATCGTACTGATACCGCGAATGCGAAACGACACATTGTCACCAGGTTTTCCCGCCGAGGTTACTTGCACCCCAGCAGCACGCCCTTGGAGCGCTTCCCCTGCGTTGGCAATAGGTTTCTCTTTGAGGGCTTTGTTAGACACCGAAGTAACCGCTCCCGTAAGGTCTTTCTTGCGGACAGTACCATAACCTACCACCACTACCTCGTCTAACTGCTCTTGTTCTTCTTTGAGCACGATAGTAAGTTGGTTTTGGTTGCCTACCGCTACATTTTGGGTGTGATACCCTATAAACGAAACCGATAGCGTGGCTTTAGCAGGTACTTCTATCGTGAAATTCCCATCGAAATCGGTAGTAGTACCCTTAGTAGTGCCTTTCACCACCACCGATGCCCCCAGCACGGGCTGGTGTTTTTCATCGATTACCTTTCCGCTAATCTTTTTGTTTTGGGCAGAAAGGGCGGTAGAAAGCAAGCTAAAAAGTAGTAGCAAGGTGAGCTTGCCAATACTGTTTAATAAAGTTCTTTGTTTTCCTTTCATTTTAGTTAAAAGTTAAGAGGTAAGAGGTAAGAGCTGACACCTGTCCCCTGATGCCTGACACCTAATACCTAATTCTGCCGCAAAGATAGAACGTTAAAGATATACTAAAAACATCAGATAGTGAAAATATAGATAACTAAAAATGTAGCAGTTTGATAAACAACAAAATAAAAAGAAAGCAAGAGCGAAAAATATAGAAAGAATGTAAGGAAATGACGAGTTACGAATGACGAGTTACGAGTTACGAATGACGAGTTACGAAATATAAAATAAGTTAAAAAAATAGGATATAAAAATATTTTTTGTTACCTTTGCCCCGATGATAGGTGTCAGGTTTCAGGGGGCAGATGTCAGGGGGCAGGAATCTGACTGGTCTGACACGTCTGACTTGTCTGACTTATTTGATAAAAACTAATAATAATAATTATATGAAAAAACTAATTTTTTCGGCACTCGTTGCCACAGCATTATTCGTTTCCTCTTGCGGGAAAGACGACGACAACGGCGGAGGTAGCACTTCGCTCACTGGGGATTGGTATCTTTACAGCTTTCTTAATGATCCCGATGGTAATGGAAAAAGCTGGGCAATTCCTGGCAATTGTGCTCAAAAAACTTATTGGTCTATTTCCGATAAAAAAATAAAGCACGAATGGTATTATATGGAAGGTTCAGAATGTAAATATACTCCAATGTATTACGATTATACGGCTACTAATGGCGTTTTTAATATCACGGTTGCCAATGATTCTCCTAATGGAAACAAAGGGGGAACAGCCTCTATAAAATACGAAATAAAGGGCAAGGAACTTATCCTTCGCTTTAAAAATAAGCGACAACAGGAAGAAATACAAGTCCTTCACAAAAAAGGGGTAGACTATAGTTACCTCGATCCTTTTGTAGGACGGTGGATAATGACCAAAGCTACTGTAGGAAAAACGGAAGCAATAGTAAAGGAAGGAGAATGTTTGCAAGGTACTGTAGTGAGTAGCTCCATAGGGTTTACAATATATCTTAATGTTCCTGAGCAAAACGGGCAATGCAAAAAAACTATCAATACCTACGAGTGGGTAAAAGAAGGCAATAAATATTACGATATTACCGACCCTCAAAACAAAGAGGAGTTGGCGTTTGTCTTTTCAGAGAATAACACCAAGCTCTCCTACAGTACACCAAGCGATAATGGCTTAGTAACCATATACCTTACCAAAGTGAGATAGTTACTTTACTTTAAAAAAAATCCCTTGCAGTGCAAACTGCAAGGGAATTTTTTACTTGTTATCTGTTACTTGTGTTAATATTCGTATGTTATAGTTTCTTCTAACTTACCGTCAGAATTGTATTTTTTTATTTCTTTTATATTGCCTTGTGCGTTGTATTGGTATTCCCTGCGATATTCCGTAATAGAATCGGCTTTGCCTTCTTCTTTTGAAATGTGTCTCATTAAGGTAAGACAATTTTTAGAAATAAACTCTTCGGGGTAGAGCAAGTCGCCTAAATGACCATAAGCTTGATTGGGTTTATCGTTGTATTGATACTCCCAAATTTCGGCAGTCCGAGTGAATTTTTCTTCACTTTTCAACTTATTCCAATGGCTGTCGAAAGTAATCGTTTTAGTATGCCCGCCTACAATAGCAACTGAAACAGTAGTGCCACTATAAGTGTAGTTTCTTTCAATAACACTTGGTTTAGAATCTGTGTATTGTAGCGAAGAGTAAATATACTTTATGAGTTTACCTTCAGGGTCGTAAGAATATTTGTGAGTATTTGTTCTAACGCCCTCTACAATTTTAATCTTTTCTACCAATCTTTTGTTTTCAAAGCGGTAAGTTTCTTTTTCATCAAAGGTAGAGCGCCCTTCGCGAGAGGTAGTGATTTCGGTGGGGTAGCCATTAGCATCATACTTGTAATCAATGATATAAGTAGTAACGTTTCCGTTTTTTAAATCAGTTACTTTCTGAACAGATTTGGTAACCTTACCATTCGCAATAGTAGACTCAGCAACCAATTTCATTTGTCTTAAATGATGGGTAGTAGTTTCAATGCGAGGATATACCCCCACAGTGGGTTTAGGAGCTTCCTTGGGCTCTAAAATAACAGGAGGCTTCTTGTCGTCAGGAGCATCGTTATCATTTTTACTACACGCAGTCAAGCAAGCAGTAGCTAATAGGGAAAGAATTATTCTTTTCATTTTTGTTGAAATTAAAAGTTTGGGACAAAGATATGAAATAAATTTGTTATGAACCTCAATTCGTTATAAAAAAACACCTATTCGTGCATTCCACTGTCAACTGTCAATTGAAAAGAAGAGTAACAGAAATTTTTTCTCCTCCCCTACCCTACATCTCGCCTATACCTACCCCCTATCTATCTTAAAAGTGCAAAATACCACAAAAATGAATATCTACAGGAAAATAAACTACAAAACTCCTAATGATTAGTATTTCCGGTATCAGACCTCATTACCACCTATTGCGCCCCCTTATAAAATAAACCTCTTTATTTCTAAAATACAAGGCGAAATCCCAATCTTTATGAGTATAGATAGCATCATTATAAAAAATTTCCATTTCCCCATCCCCCTTCTTTAGGTAAGTATGGGGTGTAGTGAGAAACTTTTTGTAATTCTTAGGCATTAAATACAGCGCCTTAAGATAAGAAATACGGTCTAAACAATGAATCTCTAAAAACACCTCTACCTCTTGGGTGTTATCAAAATTAGGATCTGTACTTTTCTTCTCTTCTTCTGACGGAACATAACTCTTACTCTTCATCACATACATAGGTTTAATACGCTTAGCCTCTCCATAAGTAGGAGAATTGCCAAGCAACGCCTCTGTAGATGCCCTAAGAGAAGGCTGAACACCCCTCTCCTGCTTAAGCGTCGCAAAATCCTCTTCTACGCAATACAGTTGAGCCATTTGCCATTTACCATCGATAAAAAATACCACCTTATAGTTCCCTTCTCTTGGATATTCATATAGCGTATTAGCATAATTCTTGTGCTCATCTATATTTTTGAAATAATAATACGTAGCCTTTTCTTTTATTTTCTGAAGAAGAGCAGTTGTCTCTGTAGCTGTAAAGCCCTCAGTCTTGACAGCCTCTAAAGCCCTAGGAATAGTATCATTATCAACAAGCCAAGTATGATAGAAATTCTCATCTAAATTGACGTAATAATCGCCCAAAAAGAGACCTCCTAAGAAGTTTTTCTCTTTCCTATCAATCAACAATTTTTCGGTAGTAAATCCTTTTTCTCCTATCTTGCGGAAGACAATAAGTTTGTCAATAGGAGCATTGTAATAAACTATCAACTCTCCTTTTTTAGAGAAGAACATATTTGAAGAGCCATTGATAAACATTTGTTTATAATCATCATCCCACTCCAATGTTTTCTTAGGGACTCCATACATCTCCATATAAGGATTATCTCGACTGATGTTATAAATATAATCATACCAAAAAGCGTATTTTTTAGGAACATTTATAGAGAAGATACCATTTTTCAAATTCTCAATAATTGTCTCCCCTTTAAAAAGCCAAAAAACACCCGATACAAAAGCAATCCCTATCAAAATGCTGATATATTTAATAATTTCACTCTTTCCACTGAGGTAGATGAGCAGCATAGCAATATATAACAGTATACAAATGAGCAAGAAACCACCTCCATAAAAAGCCCACCCCATACTATTGATACTGTTCTTAGGAAAGGTAACGATAAAGAGAATGACAAGGATTAGGAGTACAACAAAGCCTATGAGTAAGAACATTTTCATTTTACAAACATTTTTATGTAAAAAATAGGTTATCTTTTTTCAAGACAACCTATTTCTTATACGGAATTATATCGTTAGTTAAACGTTTATTTTACTTTTTCTACAATAGCTTTGAACGCTTCGGGGTGGTTCATTGCCAAATCGGCAAGAACTTTACGGTTGAGTTCAATGTTATTCGCTTTAAGTTTACCCATAAATTGAGAGTAAGACAACCCGTGCAAGCGAGCTCCTGCGTTGATACGCACAATCCACAAAGCGCGGAAGGTTCTCTTCTTGTTACGGCGGTCGCGGTAAGCGTACTGCATTGCTTTCTCAACAGCGTTTTTGGCTACCGTCCAAACGTTTTTTCTGCGGCCAAAGAAACCTTTGGCTTGCTTCATTATTTTTTTTCTACGAGCTCTACGAGCTACAGCATTTACTGATCTTGGCATAAATTCCTTTTTTTTAATTTTTGTAGCAGGTGGTTTGTGCTTAAAACAAACTCTTAGGGGTACCTACTCCACGGTTATTAATTTCCTACTATTTAAACAATTATTTTAAGCCTAATTGTTTCTTCACGCTTGCTTCGTCGTTAGAGTGAACGAGTGTAGCGTGGGTGAGTGCTAACTTGCGTTTTTTAGCTTTCTTAGTTAAGATGTGGCTTTTGAACGCGTGTTTTCTCTTGATTTTACCAGAGCCGGTGAGCTTGAAACGCTTTTTAGCTCCAGATTTAGTTTTAATTTTTGGCATTTACTTAGATTTTTATTGATATAATTCCGTTTTTTTAGGTAAGAGATAAGAGGTAAGGTTGCATACCTCTTACCTGTTACTTCTTACCTTTTATCTTTAATTATTTTTTCTTGGGTAAGGGTGCGAGAAACATCGTCATACGTTTTCCTTCGAGTTTAGGCATTTGTTCTACTTTGCCATAGTCTTCGAGGTCGGTAGCGAGGCGCAAGAGGAGGATTTCCCCTTGTTCTTTATAAATGATAGAACGACCTTTGAAGAATACATAGGCTTTTACTTTAGAACCTTCTTTGAGGAACTTTTCGCCGTATTTCTTCTTAAACTCATAGTCGTGGTCATCGGTTTGAGGACCGAAGCGAATTTCTTTAATCACTACTTTAGTAGCTTTCGCTTTGAGCTCTTTATCACGCTTCTTTTGTTCGTAAAGGAATTTCTTATAATCGATTACCTTACAAACAGGAGGTGTGGCGTTTGGTGATATTTCAACCAAATCAAGCTCTTGCTCTTCTGCAATTTCTAATGCTTTGCGAGTGGGGTATACGCCTCCTTCGACGTTTTCCCCTACCAAACGCACCTCAGGAACGCGGATGTCGCGATTGATACGATGAGGTTGTTTGTCATCTCTGCCCGGTGTGTTACTTTTTTTTATGATAGCTATTAAAATTTTAAATTACTTTCACTATACTAATTTGTCGATTTGCCAATTGGCTAATTGCCAAATTGTTTAATTGACTTAGCGACTTCGTCGTTGATGAGTTTAGCAAAGGTTTCTACGCTCATACTACCTAAATCCTCACCACCGCGTTTGCGCACTGATACGGTGCCTTCTTTCTCTTCATTTTCGCCTACAATGAGCATATACGGGATTTTTTGGGTTTCAGCTTCGCGTATTTTTTTGCCCATAGTTTCAGCGCGATTGTCTATCAGGGTGCGAATATCGGAATTTTCTAACAATCTCAAAACTTTTTGAGCATAATTTTCATATTTTTCACTCAATGATAGTACGATAGCTTGACTCGGATTGAGCCATAATGGGAAGTTTCCGGCGGTGTGTTCCAATAAAATGGCTACAAAACGTTCCATACTTCCGAAAGGCGCACGGTGAATCATTACAGGGCGGTGCATCTCGTTATCAGCACCTTTATACCAAAGGTCGAAACGCTCTGGGAGGTTGTAATCTACCTGAATGGTACCCAATTGCCAGCTTCTGCCTAAGGCATCTTTCACCATAAAGTCGAGTTTAGGTCCGTAGAAAGCGGCTTCGCCTGTTTCGATTACATAATTCAAGCCTTTTTCTTTTGCCGCGTTGATGATCGCGTTTTCGGCTTTTGCCCAATTCTCATCACTACCGATGTACTTGCTGAGGTTTTCGGGGTCGCGCAACGATACTTGTGCAGTAAAATTGTCGAATCCAAGAGAGCCAAATACATAAAGCACCAAATCGATTACGTGTTTGAACTCGTCGTCTAACTGTTCAGGAGTACAGAAGATGTGCGCATCGTCTTGGGTAAAGCAACGCACGCGGGTTAAACCGTGTAACTCGCCACTTTGCTCATAGCGGTATACTGTACCAAACTCGGCGAAACGCTTTGGCAAATCTTTATAACTCCAAGGGTGTGAATTGTATATCTCGCAGTGATGCGGACAGTTCATCGGTTTTAGTAAATACTCCTCACCTTCGTTAGGGGTAGCAATGGGTTGGAAACTATCTTTCCCGTATTTATCCCAGTGACCTGAGGTTACATACAAATTCTTATGACCGATATGTGGGGTAACTACCTGCTCGTAACCAGCTTGTTTTTGGGCTTTTCGCAAGAAGGCTTCGAGGCGTTCGCGCAAAGCAGCTCCTTTGGGTAACCAGAGTGGTAAACCTTGACCTACCTTGTTAGAGAAGGTAAAGAGTTCGAGTTCTTTACCAAGCTTGCGGTGGTCGCGTTTTTTAGCTTCTTCAAGCAGTTCGAGGTATTCGGTGAGTTCTTTTTGTTTAGGGAATGAGATACCATACACACGAGTGAGCTGAGGGTTGTGCTCATCACCACGCCAATAAGCGCCAGCAGCGCTAAGTACTTTTACGGCTTTTACAAAGCCTGTGTTAGGGATATGTCCCCCACGACAAAGGTCGGTGAAGGTGCTGTGGTCGCAGAAGGTAATCGTACCATCTTCGAGGGCTTCGATAAGTTCGGTTTTGTACTCATTTTTGCCAGCGTAGTACGACAAGGCTTCGGCTTTGCTCACAGGGCGCATTTTAAATTCGTGTTTGCCACGTGCTATTTCCAAGAATTTAGCTTCGATAGTAGGGAAATCTTTTTCGGAAATCGGTTTGCCGTTGAAATCTACATCGTAGTAGAAACCATTGGCGATGGCAGGACCTATGGTGAGCTTGATGCCAGGGTAAAGTTCTTCGAGCGCTTGTGCCAAGATGTGGGCAGAAGAGTGCCAGAAAGCTTTTTTACCTTCGGGGTTATCCCAAGTGTATAGAGTAAGACTACCATCCGTCGTCAGTGGGGTAACGCTTTCTACAGTCTTGCCATTGAAAGAGGCAGAGAGTACGTTACGCGCCAACCCCTCGCTGATGCTTTGCGCTACTTGAGCAGGGGTGATACCACTTTGATATTCTTTTACTGAACCGTCGGGTAGTGTAATTTTAATCATTTTTATCGTTGATTTTTAGTATTGTTGAGTTTGAAAGTGCAAAAGTAATAAATAATTATGAAATATAAAAAAAAACTTTATCCCAAATGTATAATAGGTAATAATTATATATTTAAGGGTTAGGCGTTTGTATGAGGAATTTTAATTCTATTTTCTATTCTAAGGGTATAGCCTGTTTCTTGTTGAAATTCTTCCATCCTTGCTACATAACTACGATGTATTTTCTTTTTGTTTGCTATATAAGCTGCTTTAATATTATAATCTGCAATATCACAGTTCTTTTTAAAGTGATTTATTGTTGCTGCAAGTTGCAAAGCCGCTTCTTTTAAAAAATCACTTGCATTTCTTAGCTTTCTATCTTTTAATTCCACAAAAATAAGATTATTTCCGTCATACCCAAGCATGCCATCACAACGTTTTTCCATTTTTGTAGGGTCATCATATCGCCAGATTTCAATACAGTTATCAATAGCGATAAAGTAAACCTCTTTCTGTTCTTCATTTTCTATTTCTGCAATCCAATTGTCTTGATTATTTACATCAATATAAGCAGGTTTTTGAGTTCCCTCTTCATCACATAAACCAAAAATCTTTTCAGAAGAAACTTGCTGACATTGGTTATTAAAAAAATCTATTGCCATTGTTATTTTAAATCTAAAAGGTCTGCAAAAAGGTTATTGGTTTCATCTATTTGGAGATTTAGCATATTCTCATCAGAAGGTATTCCATTATAATCACCTAACAACTTCACAGTACCTTCTTTTTCATCAAGTTCATAAATAGCTAAATCCTCACTTTTTACAAGTGCTGAAATTTGTATAATCTTTCCTATCTGTTCTTTGTTTGCCTCGTTTCGTATGTTTCCTGCTTCTACGGCTAACGACACATAATTCACCAAATAAGGACTATGGGTTGTTATTATTAGTTTATTATCGGCTATTTTGTTATTGATTTTTAGCAAGCTATAAAGCATATCGCGTTGTGAAGTAGGAAAGAGGTTTTGTTCTGGTTCTTCTACTATATTAACAAAAGAGGTTTTGTTGAATTTTTTAGAGAGTACTGAAATAGCTATACGTTTTTGTTCGTCAGTAAATAATTCATTTTTATATATTTGTTCTACTTCTTTTCTAAACCTATCTTTTTCCTCTCCACTCATTTCCACTTTTATCTCACTTTGCTTTCCTACTGACTTTCCTAAGTAACGAGATACCATATAAATAGGGACAAAAGATTGGAAACCACTTGAAGCTTCAGTCAGTTTTATTTTATAGTCTTTCCCTTTAAGATTAAGAGTGTCATTTAGTTTATCATAATCTAATATGACCTTGTTTATAGTATTTATAGTATTTATAGGCAACTCAAGATTTTTTACTATTTCTTTTGAATTATCAAACTCAGTAAGAAATTCTTTCAAAGCTTCTGAGGATAACTTTAATTCTTTAGGACTTTTTACATAAGCTATAAAATTTCGTTCGGAAGGCACATACATTATCTGAGGTAAAGAATAATTATTGTTTTTCTTTTCTTCAAGTTTTAAAGACTCATTCTCATAAGTAATAATATAAGCTTCCCCTTCATATTGAATAAAAGTATCTTCTTTTAGATAATTTTCAATGCGATGGTATGGTAAGAAAGTATTTTTAAATCTATTTTTCCTTTCAAACCATTTTCTATCATAATCACCTCGCACTAAGGCCTTTTCTATCCACATAAAGGTAGCTATTAACTTAGCGACAGTACTCTTACCACTGCCTTGATTACCTATAAAAAAGGTTACTTTTTTAATCTCTATAGGAGCATTATGCATTTTAATAGCTCCAAAATTTTTAATTATGATACTGCTCATTTTTCTAATTGGTAGATTTGCCAATATTTAATTTGGGGCAAAGATACAACTTTTTTATTGAATTTTTATGCTTATTATATTTATTATTTTAACGTGAGTTGGATGTAAAAATGCAATTGCAATCGTGTAGGTTGCAAGCTCACGATGGTTGGGGCTAATTTCTGTTTTGTAAGGGTTTTGTAGTATATTTTTCTGTGGATAGCGGTTTTTGTAGTATTTTTTACTTTTAAGATGGGTAAGGGGTAGGTATACTGTGGGTATACTGTAGGTATAAGCGAAATGTAGTGAAGGGGTAGGAGAAAAATTTTCTGTTTTGTATTCTCTCTAAAACCCGCTTCTATCAAATCAGCTTTCCGTCATAATCAATGTGGTATTCCTCATAATTGAAATCTATGAGGTCAATGCCTTGTGGGGTCATCTTAAAAGCGGGGGTACGCTCTATGGGCGAGACAAAAATATCCTTGCCACTGAACTGCCAGAGGATTTCGCCCTGCTTGTTGAGGCGTACTATCTCCACCTCGCCGTGGGTAATGTAATCCTCTTGATAGGGGACTATCTGAAAGCAAGTAGCCATATCCACCTGCGTATGCCAAAGGAGCTCTAATGTAGGCAAGAGGATACAAAATACCTCATTGCCACAAGCTATGAGCAACCTATCACCGTCTAAGAGCGCACTTTTCTCCCACAGACTGCTCACGCTCCCTCCTCCTGTGAGGACTACGTTTTTTATCTCCTCTTCTGCTTGATAGAGATAAACCGCTACTTGTGGGGGATGTGCTTCGTTTTCTCTTATCTCTATCTGATAAGGATTTTTATAAAGCCAAAGGGTGTTTTTCATAATTGCCATTTTCTTTTATATCGAATAAATAGTATAAAACTCAAACTTACTGCTATATTAATTATAAAATTTAGTAGTGGGGCGTGTTCTAAAAGAGTTTTATCTAATAAGAATTCGGCTCCATCTTGTTGCTTAAAAGGTTTGGTAACTACAAACTCATAGAGCGTAAATAACAGCAATCCTAAACTCAGCACAAACAATACATTTTCATAGAGTTTATTTCTATACCTGAGCAAGAAAAGAATGTTAAAAACTAAAAGGAAAAACGCAAAAAATAGAGGTACGGGATACCATTCTATAAGATCTAACTCCCAATAGGGAATTATTGGTCGCACACACCGGAATAAAAAGATTCCTACAGCTATATTATAGACCATTATACCCAATGCTAATAAGATTTCAAGTAGAGAGGAAATAGATTTATTCTCTCCTTTTTTTGCTGCAAAAGCTATTAAGTGAAAAACTAACAAAGGAATTATGAGTTTCCCTGCCAGTTCCAACTCTGAAGATATAGAAGGATATAAGTTCATAATAACTTCTTTTTAAGGTTTTATCAATACATTTTATGATTCGGGTATATTAGGATATTTAGATATTCCATACGAAATATCAGTTAAGATATCAGCATATTCAAAACCTTCATAACCATCAAAATATCTAATAGCAATTATTCCTATAGTATAACGTTGGTGATCCTCTTCATTGGAGAACGTTCTGCCTTCTTCTACTACCCTCTTATTGATATCGTATAATTGATTAAGAATAGATTTATAAATGAGTAACGAGGGCGTGGCTTCTATTTTCTTCTCAGTGAGTTCTATAGCCCTTGCTAATAATTCTCTAAAATATTTCTTTGTCAAATTTTTCTCTAAAGGTATGTACATAATGCATATAATTCATTTATCTCATTGGTAATCATCTGATTTGTTGCCAGCGGAGTAGCTCACTCTTGTTCTATTTTTATAAATTCCATAAGATTAGGGGTGTTTTTAGATAAGAATTATTAGAAAAACTTTAAATAATATACAAGGGTATAAGACTATATAACAATCAAATGCAATTTTTTCATTATAATTCTTTCTTATAAAAGCAAATAGCAAACCACATATTATAAGAGAGAAGAAATGAGGGCATATTGCATTATAACAATAATAAATATCTAAGAATACTTGAAAATTACTCCTTGCTTTTTTTTCAGTAGAAAGTCCTATTACTTCAGGGACTTTTAACAAAGAGTCTTCCATTAAATAATAGGTTACTATATCATCTTTAGAAATTTTAGGAAGACTTCTAAAAGTAAAGCGAGAACTTTCCGAGAGTTCTATATCATATATCTCTCCTTCACTTGCTGTTGGTTTAAGTTTCATCTTTAAGTAGTAAGTACGACCACGCTTACCATGTTTTGCATACTTTGTCTCAACAACCAAAGCAGTTTCTTTCTTAAAAGTATTTATTTTTCTAAAGCTATTAATGGATTTATAGATAAAATATCCATCAACACTGAAGAGAATAAAAACAACTAAGTAAACTATATATTTTTTCATCTCATTGTATATATCTCTTTATTATTGATATTTTCAGAATTGATTTTATCCTATCTAAATGAACTTCATTAAATTCATTTTTTGGTATAATTTTGTATTTTTAAATAATCCTTGATGCGCTACTAATTCATCATTAGCCATTACCGAGATAAGATAAGAGGCATCATTTATTATTCCTAATAGATTAGCTAAAAGATGTCTGAAATGAGAGGATAATGCTACTTCAATACTTAGGATAATAAAGCAACAAAGTTTATCATATACAGCTAATTTATTCATAGCGATTACATTTCCTTTAATGATATTTTCAAGGGCGGTATAGAGGTCGCCCCCATAGAAATTCTCATCATCATATTTAACTGTAAGATATGACGCTATTTTTCATACTATTTTATTCTAACAAAATTACCAGCCTTTTTTCTCAATCTTAAACTCACAATTATTAATAGTAACAATCGCACAGCGTAATTTAAAAGGTGTAGCACGATCATATATAGGAGGGATTATCTCCTTACCTTTTTTATTTAGGTAGCCATATTTATAATTCTTTTTGAAGAGAATAAGTCCTTCACTTAGTTTATCAATATAATCATAGTGAAAAGGAACTACATTGTTCTTACTCTCATTAATCATACCATATTTGCCATTACGTTTGACTGTTGCTAGTCCATCTACAAAAATCCCCACATCTTCATAATTTACATCAATAAGCAGTTTTCCTTCTTTGTCAAACAAACCATATCGACTATTCTTTCTGACCTTAAAAAATTTTCTATCAATACGTTTGATTTCATCATATTCGAGAGGGATAATTTCTTTACCTTTAAAATCTACCACTGCACACTTATTGTTTTTCCTAACAATAGCTACCCCTTCATTAAATGATTCTATATAATTATAGTTACTATACCAATTATTTTGTCCTTGAACCTCACAAACAAAACAATACAAAAATATCCATAAATAGTTCCATTTCATAATACAATTATTTTTAGAAAATTAAGGTCGTATGATTGTTTCTTCTATTTTGCCCTTGATGATATTTTCAAGGGCGGTATAGAGGTCGCCTCCATAGAAATAGTAATGGGTTTTGCGAGGAGCCCAAGAAGAAAGATCTACCACGCCCC
>CAUQUO010000039.1:0-27635 GCA_963521335.1 uncultured Capnocytophaga sp. | reverse complement strand
GATTTATTCTATCAGAAAGTAATCTGAAAAATTGCACTTGATGGTGGAATAGGCGCTTTTAAGTTTAGGTAAGTTTTTTTGTTTGAACTTAATACTACCTTGTAAAACAGATATGTCTAACAAGTTAGGGAGTATCTCATCCTTCATTGTCCAGTTCAATTTTTCTGTTTCTAATGCAATCAGGTTTTTAAAATGACTCCAGTCAATTTTTTTAATTAATTGAGGTGAAATTGAGAGGTATTCCAAGTTTGGAAAATCATAAATACAAGCAGGAAGATCTGTTTCAGCTTTTCTCCTTACCTCCAATTGTTTTACAGTCGAAGGAAAATTTCTTTCATTCCATTTTTGTAACTGTCCCTTTTCTATAAAATCCTTATACACATACATAGTATTAAAGCTATCTTCATATTCCCAAACTATATAATCTTTCTCCCTTGGGTATTCTTTTCTGATAGTAATGTCATTTACTTTTTCCATTTAACTTTATTTTTATAGTTATATTAAATCATTGATAGTAATTCCTTTAGGCACATATTTAGCCGCACTATTAAGCATAAAGTTCTCTTTTGTACCATTATACATCATAATTGCATCAGGAAGGGCTACTAAATTGCTTTGAGGTTTCTGATTTATTTCTTTTCCTCCATTAGGGAGAGAATAGTACCAATACACTTTTTCTCCTAGTTTTCTAAGAATATTATAAACCTTATTTTTCCATTTCTTTTCTTCCTCATCTTCTGTGTGATAAGAATCGGCTATTCTACCGTGTTGTAAGCAACCTTTCTGATAAATATCTGGGTGAGAACGTAAAAATTGCATTTGGGCTCTTCCTAAACAATCAAAATGATAATAATCACCATACATTTTATAGTTTTTCTGTAGTTCTTCTTTATTTATTAAATCAAAGTTAACTATAGAGAAGAACTTGCTATCAAGTATAGAAACGTCCTCAAAAAGTCTTTTTTCTATATCTGCTTCAAGAGAAGGTGTTGTATCTAAAAAGTAAATGTTAGAATTAAACTCTCTCAGTGTTTTACAAAATAAATGTTCGTCATTAGGAGTCATAAATAGCTGACAATCTCTTGTCTTTTCCATATTTTTCTCAGTTATATTTTAATAAGTTTTTCTACTATTTGTATGTGAAAAATACCCCCGCTGGCGCAAGCTTGTAGCTTGTGCCCAATTCACAATTCATAATTCCCCTCGCACTACTTAGAGCACATTATAGGCTTAAAAAACGCTTTTCTCTATGGTGGGTAAAAGGAAAATAGGACTTTAATTATTTTGTATTTCATTGATTGTTAATCTGTTGGAATTTTAACAACACATCTGATACATTACCAATATTACCCATTATAGGCTTTTATGTATTCTTGTGTTGTGTAAAAATAAGGACCTATAAATTTTTTTTTCACAATATCATTTCTTATTTCTTGAGTTACAATAAAAGAATAACTATATAATGGATTTTCTAAAACAAATATTTGTTTTTTTTCACAGGACTTGATAGTCATATTTGGATATAATTTCCTTCCTTTAGCTCCCTTTCCATATACAGCTCCTTCTTCTGAATAAACTAAAAAATCATCGTCAAATACATAAAAACGAAGCGCATAATAGTTTTTAGCCTTTAGTATTTTTCCTGATTTATCAACTACATTTATTATCTTAGCAATTTCATAACCTTCTGTTAACCCTTTACTTTCCAAAAAATGCAATAAATCTTCAGAAACAATTTTTACATTATATTCTAAACCTATAAAGTCAAATAGAATAGATTGATTTTCACTAATCTCGAGAAACAGTTCATTAGGTAATTTATAAATTCCTTGTGGTTTAACACATTCATTATTAGGTATGTATAATGTCCAAGTTCTTTCACAATCTGTAAGAGTATTCCTTACAAAGGAATTCATCATTCTCGGAACTCCTTTTACTTTTTTGTATCCTCTAAATCCTTCTCCCCATATAAATAGCTGTTGCATATCTTATTAATTTATTTTGTTACGAAACTCTATCCCCCGCTGGCACAAGCTTGTACCTGTCCCACAATTTAAAATTCATAATTCCCCTCGCACTATTTAGAGCACATTATAGGCTTAAAAAACGCTTATCTCTATGGTGAGTAAAGAGAAATAGTAGGACAATTCTTTTTTATTGTATTGATTTTTAATGAAATAAAATTTTAACAACACATCTGATACATTACCTAAATTATACATTCTCAAAATAACTTAGTCTATAATTTACCTTATTATTCTATAATAAATTCAGTATTTGAAAGTTTCAAATTATATGTTTTATTTAAATATTCAACTACTTCTTCAATTGGATGAAATTCAATTGTCTTTATTTTTTGAGCCTCTACACTATTTTTAAACTCTTCATTACAATAAAGAAGAGCATCAAAAAATGACTGATAAATATAGAAAATAGGTTTTGTCCCTAATAGTTTTTTATTAAGAACTATTTTTATAGCTTCTTTTATTTTAGCTTTCGGGAATCTTTCCCCTACTTCTATATCTGGTGGTCTAACCTCTATGAATTTTGATTTATCAAAATCAATAGCTTGTACATCTTCTTGGATTGTAATAAAGTAATAACTCTTCTGAGAGTTTACCTCTCCGTCTCTGTTAAGCATCACAACGGGAGTGAAAAGGTACTTCATCGGATTGTGTGCGTCCATAATCTCCTTAAACTCTTCTGAAATAATAAAACCATTTAATGTATCACAATAATCAAAATCCAATAGCCTATGCTTATTGATAAGATAAAGTTTTTCAGGGAGCTCAGTTAAGTTCATCCATCCCCCACGCCATTTGTCACGATTGAGAACAGGAGGAAGAGTAGATCCTTTGTATTCTTCCCTTGGAATAAATCGTGTGTGTAAAATCCCATCTAAAAAGATAGGAGTTCCTTTAGCCTTTCTATTAGGCACCATAAAATAAATCTGATTCATACTTCTTAGTTCTTGAAATATATTTTGTACAAAAACCTTTAATAATACTCTATTTCTCGCTCTAAAAACAACCTCTTCTTTTCTCCTTCATCAGTGCGAAGATATTCAATTAGAGAGATAAAATTACCCCGAGAATCATACGTATAATCTAAACGAAACTGGTAAATTTTAGCAAGTTTATCCCCTTTAGAAAAAGTCCTAATTTCTCTCCGGCTTACATCTCCCCTATCATTATATTCATAATGAGTAACATCACTCATATACCATTTATCCAAAAAACTATTGTATTTGCTAAAAGTTTCTTCTACCACACGACCTTTAGAGTCATATTTATAATTATATTTTTCTGATAAATAGCCCTCTTCTTTCTTAGAGTTTACCATCATCCCATTCTTTATTATCCTCTCAACAACCTGCTTAGCATCGTTATAAGTAAGCATATACTCTTCCGTTGTCCAAGTTTTTCCATAGTTTATAGCTTCCTCTATCTTATTGCCTTGTAAGTCATATTTGTTTATTTCAGTAATAGGAAGAACTTCAGGATATCTTATAGTAATCGTCCTTTGTTTATAGTCATATATTAAAGGCACCTTTATACCCATATGATCTACATATTCAGTAATATATCCCTTTTTATCGAAAAACAAAGTAGAACCTGTGTTTTCTAATAACTTCTTTATTTCGTTCTCGCGACTCTCCGTTTTATCATCAACATAATCCTCATAAATGCGATACTTCAAAGATTTTACTTTCCCATGAAGCCCCATTTCCTCCCAATCACTCTTTTTGATAGACCCCTGGTTGCAAGATACCAAACTAAAGAATAGCAACCCTAAAAAAACTATAATTTTTCTCATAACGAATTCTTTCATATTCCGCGTACAAAAATAGTAATATTTATCAGATTTGCAAAACCTAAAAAACATTATCTTCACCCCACCCATTCCACTATCAACCTCAAAACCTTCACATTCAAAATAACGCCAATTCAATATAACAACACACAGATTTTTAATCATATTTACATCCCCCTTGCTTGAGAAAAATAAAAATCACGAAACAGAAAATTTTTCTCCTACCCCTACCCCATATCTCACTTATACCCACAGTATACCCACACTATACCTACCCCCTACCCTCCCCAAAAGTAAAAAATACTACAAAAATGAATATCCACAGAAAAATATACTACAAATCCCCTAATTATTAGAAAAAGCCATTTTCTACTCCTTACCCCCTATATCTCCAAAAAATATCTATTATTAATTGCCAATTGATAATTATTTTATATCTTTGCCCTTGTAAATAAAAAGACCCTATCAATGGCAAAAAACGAAAAAGAACTTAGTATTGAAGAGCAAAAAAAAGCCGCTTTAAAGCTTACTCTTGCTAAACTTGATAAAACCTTCGGAAAAGGAACAGTACGCGCTTTAGGAGACAGCCCCATCGAAGATGTTGATGTATTCCCTACAGGCTCCATAGGCCTCGATGCTGCCCTCGGTGTAGGAGGTTACCCTAAAGGACGTATTATAGAAATCTTCGGACCTGAATCCTCAGGGAAAACAACCCTTACCCTACACGCCATCGCCGAAGTTCAAAAAGCAGGAGGTACTGCCGCTTTCATCGACGCCGAACACGCTTTCGACCCCGTATACGCACAAAAATTAGGCGTAGACGTCAAAAACTTGCTCGCTACACAACCCGATAGCGGAGAGCAAGCCCTCGAAATCGCCGACGCCCTCATCCGCTCAAACGCAGTAGACCTTATCATTATAGACTCCGTAGCCGCCCTCACCCCTAAAAGCGAAATCGACGGCGATATGGGAGAGTCTAAAATGGGATTACACGCTCGACTAATGTCTCAAGCCCTCAGAAAAATAACCGGTAGCATCAATAAAGCTAAATGTATCGTAATCTTTATCAACCAGCTACGCGATAAAATAGGAGGTAGCTCCTATGGCCCCAGCGAAACAACCACAGGTGGTAACGCCCTTAAATTCTACTCCTCTGTACGTTTAGAAATAAAGAAAAACGGAGGCGCTCAAGGAACTGCAGCTATCAAAGATAGCACCGGAGAAATTATCGGTAATAAAACAAAGGTGAAAGTAGTCAAAAACAAAGTAGCCTCCCCTTTTAAAACCGCCGAATTCGATATTATGTTCGGATTAGGAATCTCTAAAGAAAGTGAACTGCTCGAAATAGGTGTAGACGCCGATATTATTACCAAAAGTGGCTCTTGGTTTAGATATAAAGGAACTCAATTAGCTCAAGGTAGAGATGCCACCCTTACAGTACTAAGAGACAACCCCGAAATGGCAGAAGAAATAGAAAAAGAAGTAAGAGATTGGCTCAAAAATAACGACCTAAACTCTAAACCTAAAAAAGGCAAAAAAGGAGCAAAAGATAAAAAAGAAGATGAGGTAGATGAAATAGAAGAAGAATTCTATGACGACGACGATACATTTGAAGAAACAGAAGAATAAATAAAAAAACTCAGGGCAAATACCCTGAGTTTTCTTTTTACTTTAGCTTTATATTATTCTGATGCCTATTATGATCTCGCTCCGTTTTCTTAAGCATTTTCTTGTCAAACGCCTCTTGAAGATCTATCCCCGTCTGATTTGCCAAACAAAGCACTACAAATACCACATCAGCAAGCTCCTCCCCTAAATCTTTATCCTTATCACTTTCCTTCTCCGATTGCTCTCCATATCGCCTTGCTATAATACGAGCCACTTCACCTACTTCCTCAGTAAGCTGTGCCATATTCGTAAGCTCATTAAAATACCTCACCCCGTGCTCTTTAATCCAGTTATCCACGGCTAATTGTGCATCTTTAATATTCATATTGTTCTCTTAATAATTGATTCTCTTTAAAAAAGTATTTACCCAGTCTATAATTCATCACCAACAGTATCAAATAGGCAAGCCACATACCAAAAATTTGCCCAAAAGTACAACCTTCCATAGCTGTTTTAAATGACCAAAAAACAGTCTGTTTCTCTAATAATAACGTTGCTAAAAACCAATACACAAATAAAATAACCACCATAGTAGCATACATCCATAAATGTCTCTCATACCATAGCTTAATACTGTTTAACAAAGGATAAAGTAAGGAAAGTAATATTAAAGATACCGGTAACCCTATTTGTAACCAATAACCTGCCCATAAAGGATATACAATTTGTAGTAAAAGCCAATTGCAGAATGCAACCACCAAAAAATTAGCAAATAAATAAAATAAAAATTTCTTCATTAGAATTATTTTAAAAAATAAAAACTGCTCTAAAAAAAGCATTGTTTTAATGGTATGAGCACCAAAACAATGCTTTTTCAAAACAGTTTAAATTATTGTGAATTTAAAATTAGTTCGTCCACATATCTTGCTCCCTATCTCTGATTTTCTCTTTAATCTTATCAGCTTCCAAGAGTTGCAAGAGCGCATTATCGGGTATATAATCCTTAATCTTTCTATCACCATATACGTTAGCTTCTTTGTAGATTACCGAGCTAAACATACGAGCATTCAGCAAGTGATCAAAAGACATCGGTCTAGCATCATTCTTCCTATTGAAAGTTTTAGCTTCATGCAAAATGTCGCGTACTTGAGGATAGAATACCCAGAATAAAGGTACTAAAGCAGACATTGTAGAGTCATCTGAGTCAATAAAGTTTACATCAGGAGCTACAGGAGCTAAAGCTAATAAACGATATTTAAGCTCTCCTTGACGTTTATCGAAATACCAAATACCTCTGATATGATACTGAGCAATATCAGCAGACTCCAAATTTCTACGAGTTACATACTCTGGTGAAAGTTGTTCTCCTGCATTAATTTGTTCATATCCTATATCCAAAGTATCTACCTTAGATAAAGAAGCCTCTATAGACTCTACAGTTCTAGTTTGAGTAAAATAAGAATCTAAATAAACATCTTTTATTTTACCATTTTTAATATTCTTCAATAGTACATCGTATAATGAACGACGGTAAGCATCTACTTCAAGTGTATCTGTAGGGAATAAAAGCGGAAAGTTAGCACGCTCATTGAGATCTATTACCTCCCATACTTCTACTGACCATAAGATATCCCTATCATCTACATACCCATAAGGTAGGGGCTTATCATTGTCCGCTTGTATTTGAGCTTCACTTTTTACCCCAATTTCACTTGCTACCTTAGCATTTAAGATATTTACTTGTGCAGATGAGATTTGAAAGCCAAATACTAAAATTAATAGTACTATTATATTTTTAAGCTGTAACATAAAATTTCTCTTAGTTTGTTATTTCTATAATGATAGGTGATACAGGTGGCAATTTCAAGGCAGAGTTACCTATGATGCTTGCTTTGATATCAAATACCTGTACTTTATCACCACGTTTAGCTCGAGCTACAGCAGCTCTTGCTTGTTCGTTAAACTTGTTACCTTTCACTATAATACTTGGTTGTCCTGGTATAAACACTTTAAATTCGTTTACTTGGAGTTTCAAGTCGAAGTCGAAGTCTTCAAGAACAGCGTTTACAGGCAATACTCCAACGTTTGCTTTAGGTAACTTAGCATCTCCTATCATACCTCCCATACTACCAGAAGCACGTGGTATGCTCTTAATACGGAATAGTTTAGAAGAGCTAAAACGTTGTCCATCGATTTCTCCACTTACAGTAATTGTAACATCTTTACCTTGTCCTGGTCTCATCACCCAAGCTCCACTACCTCCTGCTTTTGAAAGCCCTGGTGCAGAAGCCATAATCTTATGATCAGGAACGCCAGGCATTGAGATAGTGATAGGGTTATCTACACCACGATATACTACGTTCATCTTATCAGCTGATATAACTGCTGAATTAGGTTTAGGTATCACTGAGAAAGATTGTGCTACAGGCACTGCTATACGTTTACCTTTTTCGTCGAAGTAAAGGTTACCTGTAAGTTTATGTTCACCTGCATTACCTGCTGGCACATTCAATTTTACGCGTCCATTTTCGATAGTATAATCACTTGGTCCTAATTTTCTTCCATCTAGGGAAATTTCTACTTCATTAGGTTTTGTTTTATCATCTTTTCTACCTAATACTATAGAACCATCAAATTTTTCTCCTTGATAGTAAGCGCCTTTACCTTGCTCGAGCAAAGTAGTATAGTTAGTCATTGATGCTTGAATTTCAAATTGATCTTTCAACGCTTTAGAAACGAACTCTTGTTGTACTGATAAGATATCAGATTGCATCATAGAGAATTTTGCTAAAGAAGCGATGTAGGGGAAACCTTCAAAGTTAAAGTTTAACCATTGTACAGTGTTACCATCTCTATCTTTTACTGTATCGGTATTAAAGTTTTCTTTTACTTTTTTTGCGATTTCAGCATAAGCTGGGTTATCACCTAACACTTTTAATAGGGCTTCGCGATAGTTTTTGATATTATCCACGAATTTTTTACCTTCGGTAGCACCTTCAGCAAAGAATAAATGGTCAGTATAATCAGATTTATCCATTGCTTGGTAATCTTTTTCGTTTACCTTTTTATCGCTTTGTCCGATTTCTTTTTCAAGACCATCTTTGAGACCTTGTACATAGTTGTACAATTCATCGGAAATGGTTTTAATTTGTTTAGATTGCTCGTTGATTTGAGCAAACTGAGCGGGACTTTCACTTGCTTTGAGCGCTAACTGGTCCATCGCTGAGCTAATTCCCTGAGTATCTCTTGTATTAGATACTTCAAATTTTTGATTTACTAACCCGAACGCATCTAGGACTTGTTTCCCCATATTGAGAGCAATCATTGCGAGGAACACAAGATACATCAGGTTAATCATCTTCTGTCTAGGACTTAATTTTCCACCTGCCATAAGCTATTTTTTTTAATAAGTTAATAATAAATTACTCTTATCGTGCGCCGCCCATTGCAGATAGCATTCCTCCATAGATAGTATTCAAAGATTTCAAGTTATCTTTAAAAGTAAGCATTTGTTGATTTAATGTATCTAGATTATCAACTACTCCTGCTTGTGCAGATACTTGTCTTTCAGTTCTTTCTAATTGTAATTTGTAAAGGCTATTAAGTGATTCCAAATTAGATGCTGCTTCTGATAGTTCTTCGCCGTATTTATGAGTAGCTACCATTGTATTAGTTACAGGGGCGATTTCTTTGCTAGCTTCTGCAAAGTTTTCTATTGATCTACCCAAAGAACGCATTAAGTTAGCATCTATTTTAGCTTCTGCCAAAATGCTGTCTAATTTCTCAGACAAAGACTCTCTAATGGCTTTATCGTCTTGGCTTTGTTGCGCCAAGATACCTTGACGTGCTACGGGAGCACCACCTTTAAGTTCTGGATAAACCAAAGACCAATCTAAATCTTCTTCTACTGGTTCAAATGCCGACATAAAGAAGATAACGGCTTCAGTACCCATACCTACTGCCAAAAGGAAACTACCGCTCATTCCTAAGATATCTACGTGCAAAATCTTAGCTAAAGCACCTACAATTACAATTGAGGCACCAATACCATAAGCGTATTGAAAAATTGTTTTTGTTACTTTACTTCCTGCCATAATACTTTAATTATTAAATAAATGTTTTTGTTATTGAATTAAATTGATTTGATTTGTTTACTTTATTATCTATAACCTCTTGCGGATTTAGCTTGTTGTTTTTCGCTTACCCCCATAAAGTCTTGAACGGTACGGAATCCGATGTAGCTACGTGCAGAGTCTTGATACTCATAATCACGGGTATTAACTTGTAGCATAAAAGCGACATCTTTCCAAGAGCCTCCACGTATTACTTTACGACGGTTGCTATCGTCGAGTACGTTAGGGTTCATTGTAGACATATATTCATAGGAGTTGGGGTCGTAAGAAGTGTTTGTCCACTCGGATACGTTACCAGCCATATTATAGAGGTTATAGCCATTAGGTTCATAAGATTTAGCTTCTACAGTATAGAGAGCGTTATCAGAAGCGTAATCACCTCTCATAGGTTTAAAGTTTGCGAGGAAGCAAGCTTTGTCGTCATAGGTATAAGGGCCACCCCAAGGGTAAGTAGCTCCTGCCAAACCGCCGCGAGCGGCGTATTCCCATTCAGATTCGATAGGGAGACGGAAAGAGTTTACGGTGTAATCTCCTTTAGATTTTTGGTAAGAGTTTTTATTTAGGGTACGCCATTCGCAGAATGCTTTGGCTTGTATCCAGCTAACGCCTACTACAGGGTAGTCGCTATAGGCTTCGTGCCAGAAGTAGTCATTATGCATAGGCTCGTTATATGAATAGTTGAAGTCTCGAATCCATACGGTAGTATCGGGGTAGACTTTTACTATTTCTTCTTTGATGAAGTCTTTACGGTTACCTCGTGTACGAGCAGCCTTATCCATATCGAGCCATTGGTATTTGAACTCGAATTTTTGAACGTCCATAATGCGTTTGCCGTTGTAAGCTTCTTCTTCGGGCAAATACATTTTGTCCATTACTTCAGAGTAATACTCATCTGGGAATTTGTTTACATCCCAAATAAGGGCTACTTTTTTGTTTAGCTTTCTCGTTTTGTCATCGCCGTAAGTATTTTGGCGATACTGTTGCCAAGCGTTCATTTTTTCGGTGTTGGCATCGAGGTAAGCATATTCGCCTATACCGCCACCGCCTTGGCTTTGACCGGTTTGTTCAGCCATTTCGGCTAATTGTGTACGGATGATAGAATCGCGTACCCAATTCACAAACTGGCGATACTCGCTATTTGTGATTTCGGTTTCATCCATATAGAAAGAACCTACGCTGACAGTTTTGACTGTTGCGTTTAAACTCGCAGTTTTATCATCATCGGAGCTACCCATAATGAAAGAACCACTTGGAATGAGCGTCATACCATAAGGGGTAGGTTGTTTCCAACTTTTACCTCTTACGCCTACGAGCTCTCCTTTGCCATTGCTACTTCCGCGTTTACAAGCAGACATTACTAAAAGTACCAGTAGCACTACAAATATTCTTCTTGCCATAAACATTGTTTAAATTCACATTTAATTAGGGCGCAAACGTACGCATTATTTTTTACACACGCAAAAAATATTCACTATTATTTTTCTATGCGCTATAAATTTTAACAATACCTTCACATTTTTGAGATGTTTACCCCTTTAAATGTGAAAAAAGACTAAAAATCTATGTTGGAATTTTGCGTTAGTCTTTTAGTTTTTTTATACCCATTTGCCATAAAGAGAAGGCTTGCAAATCGGCGTTTTGTTCTATAGTTTTGCTTACGGGAGTGCCAGCTCCGTGGCCTGCATTGGTTTCTATTCTTATGAGAATAGGGTTGTTGCCTTTTTGGTGGGCTTGTAATTCGGCGGCGAATTTAAAACTGTGTGCTGGGACTACCCTATCGTCGTGGTCTCCTGTGGTGATGAGGGTAGCGGGGTAACTGACACCTTTTTTCACATTATGCAAGGGTGAATAGGCTTTTAGGTACTCAAACATTTCTTTGCTATCGTCGGCAGTGCCATAGTCGTAAGCCCATCCTGCACCTGCGGTAAAGGTGTGATAGCGGAGCATATCGAGTACACCTACTGCGGGTAGAGCGACTTTGAATAGGTCGGGGCGTTGTAGCATTGTAGCCCCTACGAGTAGGCCGCCGTTAGACCCGCCTTTGATGGCGAGGTATTGAGGAGAGGTATATTTTTGATTTATGAGGTACTCGGCGGCGGCTATAAAATCGTCGAATACGTTTTGTTTTTGCATTTTGGTACCTGCGTCGTGCCATTGTTTTCCATACTCTCCTCCGCCTCTCAAATTGGGTACTGCATATATTCCTCCTTGTTGCATCCATACGGCATTTACTACGCTGAAGGCTGGGGTCAGACTGACGTTAAATCCTCCATATCCATATAATAATGTAGGGTTGTTGCCGTCGAGTTTGATCCCTTTTTTATAGGTAATCATCATTGGTATTTTGGTACCGTCTTTGGAGGTGTAGAATACTTGTTTGGATTCGTATTGTTTGGTGTCGAAGGCGATTGAGGGTTTCCAATAGAGTTCTACAGCGCCGGTATCTAAGTTCATTTTGTAGATACTAGAAGGAGTGGCGTAGTTGGTAAAGCTAAAATAGGTATGGTTTTCTTGTTTTTTGGCGTGAAATCCGGAGGCGGTGCCTATATTAGGCAGTTGTACTTCGCGCAAGAGTTTTCCTGTATAATCATATTGTTTTATTTGGGAGAGGGCATCTACCATATATTGAGCGAAGAGGTATTTGCCGGCTGTGCTGATGCTGAGTACGTGAGGTGTTTCGGGGATGACGTCTTGCCAGTGGGGAGGTTGAGGGTTGGTTATCTCTACTTTTACTAATCGGCCGTTGGGGGCATTGAGGTTGGTTTCCAGAAATAGTGTAGTACCTTGGTTATTTATAAAATTGGTATCGGCGTCGAAAGTATCGGTGATGGTGATGAGAGGTGCGTGAGGTTTGGTTAAATCTTTCACAAAGAGTTTATTGCCAGAGGTGGCATTGGCTGCTGATATGAATAGATAGTTTCCGTCGTTGGATACGGAGCCAGAAACATATCTATATTTTTCGGTGGGTTTTCCTCCGAAAATTAATATATCGTTTTTTTGAGGGGTATTGAGCTGGTGGTAGTATAGCTTGTGCTGGTCGGTTTTGGCAGATAGCTCGCTACCTTGGGGTTTGTCGTAGCTAGAATAGAAGAAGCCTTTGTTGCCTTTCCAGGCGATACCGCTGAATTTGATATCTACTAATGTGTCTCCTATTACTTGTTTTGTTTTGGCATTTAGGACGATGCCTTTACGCCAGTCGCTACCACCTTCGGAGATGAGGTATGCGAGGAGGGAGCCGTCTTCGGTGAAGGCGATAGTAGCTAAGGAGGTGGTGCCATCTTTTGAGAAGGTGTTGGGGTCTAGGAATATTTCTTCTTTGTTGTTTTTATCTTTGCGATAGAGTACGGACTGGTTTTGCAATCCGTTGTTCTTATAATAATAGGTGTATTCACCTTCGGTGAATGGGGCACCTATTTTTTCGTAGTTCCAGAGTTTTTCGAGTTTTTCTTTGATAGTGTTTCGGTAGGGTATTTTTGACAGGTAGGCAAAGGTGAAGTTGTTTTGTTCTTTTACCCACTGTGCGGTTTCGGGGGCGCGGTCGTCTTCGAGCCAGCGGTAGGGGTCGGCGATTTGAGTGCCGAAATAGGTGTCTACCGTGTTGTCCATACGGGTTTGAGGGTAATTCATTTTCTCGCTATTAGCGTTGTAAAGGGTTTGATTGCAGGCTACTAATAGTAGTGTTGCAATGGGGAGTACAAGTTGTTTCATATTTTAATTAACGTTTATAATTATTTTGTTATTTGATTGTTATAGGAAAGGGTGTTTAAAAATATTGCTATTTTTTAAACACCCTTTTTGTTTTTGTGTATAATTTTAGTTTTTTAGAAGAACAAAGCTACACCTACGCCTACGCCGAATGTACCGCGTTGAGATTTAAGTTTGTTTTCTTGTTTGTTTTTTACACTGTAATGGTCGTATCCTACATATCCTGTAAGGGCAGCACCTTGGTTTACGAAGTAAGCAATACCTGCTTTACCTCCTACAACCAATCCGTTCCATTTGTTGGAGTCGTTTGTAGAACCTTTTTCTGACACGTGAGCGTATCCTACTTTAGCACCTACAAAAGGAGCTAGATTTCCTCCTATAGGGAAGTAATAGTGCACAGTAGGTGCGATTGTGAAGGTATTATCAGCGCCCTCTACATCTTTTGTTTTTTTATGTTCATATCCTAAACCTAAACCTACTGCTAAATTGTTAATTACGAAGTAGTTTAAGTTTGGAGTGATTTTAAATGTAGAGACGGTTCCTTCTCCTACTTTAGTTCCATCATTTCTAACGGTTGTTTTTTCAGATTGGAATGAAAGAGCCAAGTCAGAACCTACCATCCAGTTTCCTTTTTCGGTTTGGGCATATGTAGCAGCTGAAAAAGCTACTGCCACCATTAACAACAATTTTTTCATATTCGTTTATCTTTTTAATGTTTATAGGTACAAAGGTAATACTATTTTTTGAAGTAGCAAATTTTTTTGGTGTTTTTTTTTGTTTGCTCTTTCCAAGATTGCTCCAAGATTGCTCCAAGATTGCTCCAAGGAGTTTGTAAGTTTTTTAGGTAAGAGGTTTTTTAGGTAAGAGATAAGAGGTAAGAGGTAAGTGATGGGTGCGAGCCGCACGGGCAGAGATGGGAGTAATGGGAGTAATGGGAGGGGTGAGCCGCACGGGCGGTTTTTAGGTAAGAGATAAGAGGTAAGAGGTAAGAGATGGGGTGCGAGGCATGGGCGGAGATGGGAGGAATGGGGGGTGAGGGTTTTTTAGGTAAGAGGGAAGAGGTAAGAAAATAGGCTTTGCCAAAGTTTTGGGACTTTGACAAAGCCTATGAGATTAATGATTAATGGTTAATGGTTAATGATTAATGGTTAATGATTGGGGGTTAGGGGTTGTTGTGTTTTTTGATGTAGTCGATAATTCTCTCGGTGAGGTTTAGATAATCGGGGTAGCCTACGCCGTGTGCGTGCATTGGGTAGATGAACATTTCGATAAGGTTGTTGTTTTTGATGGATTCTTGTGCGATGCTCATCAGGTGTTGTGGTACTACGACATCGTCTACGCTTCCGTGGATGAAGAGTAGGGGTCGTTGTAGTTTGGGTAGGTATTTTGCTACTCGGCTGTTTTCGTATCCTTCGGGGTTTTCGGCGGGTGTATCCATATAGCGTTCGCCATACATTACTTCGTAGTATTTCCAATCGGTTACGGCACCTCCTGCTACGGCTGTTTTGAATATTTCGGGGTGGCGGGTGAGGAGGCTTGACGCCATAAATCCGCCGAAACTCCATCCGTGTACGGCTATTCTATTGGCATCGACATAGGGTAGGGATTTTAGATATTCTACTCCTTTGAGTTGGTCTTTTATTTCGATGTCTCCTAAATGGCGGTGTATTACGCTTTCGAAGGCAAAACCGCGGTTTTCGCTTCCTCTATTATCTATAGTGAATACGATGTATTGCTCGTTTTGTGCGAAGGCTTTCAACCAGAGATAGGTTCCTGCTCCCCATTTGTTTACTACTTGTTGTGCGTGGGGACCTCCGTATACATATATAAGTACGGGGTATTTTTTTTGAGGGTTGAAGTTTGCGGGTTTGTGCAATTTGGCGTATAGAGTGGTACCGTCGTCGGCTTTGAGGGTTAGGAGTTCGGTAGTGGCTACGTCGATACCTTCTAAGGGGTTTTGGGCGTTGAGGAGGGTGTGTTGGGTTCCTTTATGGGTGTTGGTAAGGACTATTTTGCGGGGTAGGCTGACGTTGCTATAGCTATCGATCAAGTACTGGCCATCGGTAGAGAGCTGGACTTGATGGGTTCCGGCTTCGGTGGTGAGAGGGGTGATTTTTTTGGGGTTTTTGAGGTCTATTTTGTAGCAATGTTTTTCGCGTGGGTCGGCTCCAGTTCCTACGATAAACAGGTTTTTAGCTTGTGCATCGAAACCTAGGATTTCTTGTACTACCCAGCGGAAATGGGTGAGTTGCTTGATGAGCTTGCCATTGACATTGTAGTGGTATACATTCATAAAACCGTCGCGCTCGCTGAGCCACAAGAACTCGTTGGGGTTATTGGGCAGGAATACGGCGGGGAGCTCGGGTTCTACCCATTTGGGGTTGCGCTCTTCAAAGATGGTATTTACTTTTTTGCCAGTTGCGACCTCATAGCGGTTGAGGGCGAAGTGGTTTTGTGCGCGGTTTACTTCTGCCAGCAAGATGTATTTTTCGTCGGGAGACCAAGCGAGGTTGGTGAGGAAGTGCTCATCGGATGTGTTGATATCTAAATAGATAAGTTTGTTGGTAGCTATCTGATAGACTCCTACTGCGGCGCGCTCGCTAGGTTGGCCAGCCATTGGGTATTTGATAGCCTTAAGGGTAGCTGGGGTATTGTTGATATCTACTAAGGGGTAATCGGCGACAAGGCTTTCGTCTTTTTGGTAGAAAGCTAAGAAAGCGCCTTTGGGAGAGAAGAAGGTACCTTTCTGGATGCCGAACTCATTGCGGTGGATAGCTTTTCCGGCCACTATACTGTGTTGAGTAAAGGCAGTGATAGGGCGTTTTGTTTCTTTCTCGGTAGCGATATATAGGTTGTTGTTTAGGGTGTAGGCTACGGTTTGGCTAGCGGGGTCATACTCGGCATTTTCGGCATCTTGAGGTAGCTCGATAGCGGGTAGCGGTTTGTGGTCGGGAAGAGAATAGCGGAGGTAGTTGTTTTTCTTCTTGATAACGAAGAGATCTTTGCTGATATAGATGAGGTCTCCGCCGTTGGTGAGGGCGGTGGGGAGCGAAGTTACTTTTTCGCCCTGAGCGTTGAAGATTTCGTAGACATCGTCGTGGTTGTAGAGGTATTGGTTGGTGTCTTGTATCCACTGGAGCTCTTGTAGGTTTTCGGGGGTGAGCAATCGGTAGCCGATAGGAGATGAGGGGTCTTGTATGGCTTGATAGGCGGCCTCGAGAGTAGAAAGCTGTCGGTTTTGAGCTACTACAGAAAGTGTTGCGAAGGCGACACAGAGAGAAGTAATGATTTTTTTCATAAAGAAATATGTATTTGTTGATATATTATTTGTTTCTTGTTCTGCGGTAAGGAAATAGCCTAATGTTTTTTTTATTCTTGACAAGGTTCTCTCTACTTGTTTACGAACTGTGGGGTTGTAATTCTTTATAATTAGTGAACTAATTATAGGGGCAAAGATAGTAAAAAATACTATAAAGCCAATAAATGATAGAAATAAAAACTATAAAAGTGGAAAAAAGTAGTGTATGAAGATGGTGTTTTGGGTAATGTAGTGCTTATAATAAGTGTTTTCAGCTTGTATTATTCTGTTTTTCTTTACATTAAAGGTATAAGGAAGAAAGGAGTTGTTTAGAAATTCATTCTATTTTATATTTTAAAATTTTACCCAAAGTTATAGCTGGCGTCTATAGCTTTGGGTAAAAAATATTATAATGTAATAAGTTGTATATTAGTTATTATCAGGGGTAAGGGTTCTCTCCATAGCCATTCCTCTTGATCCTTTGATAAGAATCAAGCAGTTGTGGAAGGCGTTTTTGGAGAAATCTTGTTTGAAAGCCTCAAAGGTTTCATAAGTAGGGTAAGGGCTATGAGTTTGGGCGAAGTGTTTTCCTACAAGGAAGACAGCTTCCCAAGAGTTTTTGGCGATTATATCAACTATGTGCTGATGCTCTTGGAGGGCATAATCGCCAAGTTCAAACATATCTCCTAAAACGAGTACTTTTTTGCTTTTGTTGTTCATTGTAAGGAGGTTGTTGATAGCCGCTAACATACTGCTAGGGTTGGCATTGTAGGCATCTAAAAGGACTGTATTATTGTGCCATTCTATGAGTTGGCTTCTATTGTTCTGAGGGATATAGGCTTGAATGCCTTGTTGTAGAGCCTCGGGTGAGAGCTTGAAATAGCGTCCAAAAGCTACTGCGGCTGCTATATTGGTGAAGTTGTAGCTACCTACTAAGTGAGAGGTAGCTTGTACCCATTGGTTTTGTATGTATTCTATAGGGATAGGAAAGTTGTCGTCTATGGAAGTTTGCACTATAGAGTCAGCAAATTGTATTTTTACAGGTTGAGTGCCTATGCATCGCACGGATACATTTACATCTTTGCCAGTGCCAAATCGGTAGACTTTGTCATAATCTTCTAAAAGGGCTTCTGTAATAGGGTTATCGGCATCTGCAATAATCATTTTTTGATGAGCTTTCAAATAGTCGTATAATTCGGCTTTGGTTTTAATAACGCCTTCAAAGGAACCAAATCCTTCTAAATGTGCTTTGCCAATGCTAGTGATATAGCCGTAATCAGGTTCTGCAATTCGACAGAGGAAGGCTATTTCATTAGGGTGATTGGCGCCCATTTCTACGATAGCGACATCAGTTTCAGGCTTGATAGAGAGCAAAGTGAGAGGCACTCCTATATTGTTATTTAGGTTGCCTTGGGTAGCTACTATATTAAGGCGTTGCCCCAATACAGACTTGATAAGTTCTTTGGTAGTGGTTTTTCCATTACTGCCTGTGATAGCTATAATAAGAGTTTTGAGGGTACGCCTGTGATAAGAAGCTAAGGCTTGTAAAGTAGAGAGGGCATCATCTACTAAAAGCATTTTATCGGAGGTTTTATAGTCAGGTTCATCTATTACGGCATAGATAGCCCCTTTATTCAAGGCTTCTTGGGCAAAAGAGTTTCCGTTAAAAGAGGCGCCTTTTAGGGCGAAGAAAATAGAGCCTTCTGTAATATTACGGGTATCGGTAGAGACGCCTGTGGAGGTGAGGAAAATTTGGTATAGTTCTTTCATTTTATATGTTTTTAAATTAAATGAGGTATAAAAAAGCGCTGCAAATATACAATATATCTGCAGCGCCAAAGTTAATAATCTTAAAATATTTGTGCTATGAAATTTAATCCTTATCCTTTAGGGGTGCGGTGGTTCTTTTTAGATTTAGAACCTACACGGCTCATAGCGTTGCGGAAGCCAATATAGTCGGTAGCGATATATTGAGGCAAATAGCGACGTTGAGCAGGGTCGATCCAGTAAGCACGGTCTCTCCAAGAACCTCCTTTATACACACGAACTTCATCATCTATAAGAGATGTACGGTCGTTAGAAGTGTCGTAGTCTTTACCATTAAGCTCTGTACCTGGTTTTTTAAAACGAGGGGCGTTGTACATAGAGTTTGTATACTCGGCGCCTGGAGCTAGGAGTTCATTTTGGTTACGGAAATTACGTGTAGATGATTTATCACCGTCATTATAACTACGGTTATCAGCGTGAGTAAAGTTATAACGCAAGTAAGTTTCGTTAGAGTCGATTGGCACAGTTGCCAAGTTACCAGGAAGGTTACGAGCGATTACTTTTCTGTTAGGCAAAGAGTCGTATTTTATAGTTTCAGGAGTTACAACTATTTGTTTACCATCTTCACCGATAGCGTGTTTCATATACACGTTACCACGATAGTAGCCGAAGTCGGATTTTTCATCATCTATGATAGGACGATATACATCGGCTACCCACTCGGCTACGTTACCAGCCATATCATATAAACCGAAGTCGTTAGGTGGGTAAGTTTTTACAGCAACAGTGATATCACCTTTATCGTCTGACCAACCTGCCAATCCGCCGTAGTCACCTTTACCTTGTTTAAAGTTAGCCAAGAGTTCGCCACGAGTGCTACGTTTAGTAGAGCGAGTGTATTGGCTATCCCAAGGGTATTTTTTTCTACCTTGCAAAGAGTTGTATTCGCGGATACCGTTGAGTGATTTAGCGGCGTATTCCCATTCTACTTCGGTAGGTAGGCGGTATTCAGGGAGGAGGACACCACTTGTTTGTTTAGCATAAGTAGCTTCACCTTCTTTATTTGTTTTTTTACCACCCATTTCGCCTTGTATTTTACCTCCGTAAGTTTGGGTAGGAGCGTTCAAATAAGTATCGGTACTAAAAGTGCTTTGCGCGTCTACTTGGTAACGAGAATCTTTTGCTAGATAGCCATCTCGTTCTAATATAGCCTCGTTGACACGGTCGGTACGCCAAGCGCTAAACTGTACAGCTTGCACCCAGTTTACACCTACTACGGGATATTCGGCGAAAGCGGGGTGGCGCAAATAGTTGTTCACCATAGCTTCGTTAGCGCTCAACGGGCTTCTCCACACCAAAGTATCGGGGAGAGCACCTATATATATATTGCGATATTGTTCTTCATCAGGAGGAAACACTCGTTTAAGCCAGTCGAGATACTCCATATACATTTTATTGGTTACCTCAGTTTCATCCATATAGAATGACTGTACGTGTTGCTGAGATGGAGTGTTGTTCCATTCGTGCATCACGTTATCTTGCACTTGCCCCATAGTAAAGGTACCACCTTCAATAAGTACCAATCCAGGACCTGTTTCTTGATCCTTGAAATCGGTATTGTATTGGAATCCGCCTTCTTTGGCATTGATTTTCCATCCTGTTGCACTTGAGGTGTTCTTATCAGTCTTTTTGCCACAACCGGTGAGCAACAAGCCTGCTAAGGCCATATAAACAGGAATTTTTAATAGATTTCTTTTCATAGTAAAAACACTTGTTAGCATAAAAATTCGGGCGCAAGATACTACTTTTTTTCAATATAGTATCTTTATTTCACTATTTTAACACTATATTAATATCAATATATTTTATACACTTTTATTATAATGCTGATTATTAATATTATAAGTTTATTTTAGCTTCTTTATCAAGTTGAAGAAATACACACTTTTTTTAATAATTCTTTAAGTATTTTTATCCCAACATATCAGCTTTATCGGCTAAAAAAATCAGTAGTAGGGAGAGTAAAAACGAGATAATGGGAGCAATCATCCACATAGTGAAAAAACGTTTCACTTGAGTTTTTCTAAATATATTTTTGTGCCCCATTTTGGCAACTCCTATGCCCAAGATAGCGGCTACATTGACCTGTACTAGGGAGGTAGGGATACCTTTCATTATGGAGGCGAGTAGCAACAAACTTCCTGAGATAAAAGCTATAATTACGGCTTCGAACTTGCCAAAGAGGATGATTTCTTTTCCTGTATTTTTGAGTATTTTGTGACCGAAAAGAGAGGCTCCTATCCCAAAGCAAGGAGCGACTATGAGGGTAGCGAGCATGAGGATAACGATATGGTCGCTCTCTCGTATATTGAGTTCGTTTATCGTCATTGTATAAAGAGGACCTGCGGCATTGGCTACGTTATTAGCTCCTATAGCGAAAGATACGTAAAGAGCCATTAGGACTAAGACGATATCCCATATATGTTTTTTGTTTTCGTTTTGGGCGCGTTGTATAGTAAGCCCTCGTTTGCGCATAGGCTGGTAGATATATTTACCGGCGAAAAAGCTCAGAAAATAGGCGATAATGGGCAATATAAACCAGGCAGGGATGACTTCTACGAATAAAATATGGGTGTCGAGTTTTCCGAAATAGAGAGCTGGGGCGGCCAGAGATAGTACTGCGGCCTGACTTGTGGACTGTGGTATTCCTGATATATTGGAAATCAGCATTGTTACGGCTATAGAAAACAAGCTGATAGATGCTATCATAAAGGTCATATACTGAGAGGGTAGTATGCCACTTCCCATAGTACCTGCGGTTTGTTTTCCTGCTAAGAAAGCACCTGCAAAGACCATTATTCCGAACAAACCAGGTATAATTGATTTACGTATTACATTGGCTCCATAGGAGGCAGAGAAAGCAGGTGCCATACCGCTTCCCCCCATTGTAATAGCAAGAGCCATTGCGATGAGGAAAGGTATTAGCAACTGGTTATATATAGGTGTCATTTTGCTTTTATATTGTATATTGGTGGCAAAAGTACAAAATAATTATCAATTAACAATTATCAATTAAGAATTAACGGTTGATAAATAAAAAAAGCCCGATATTGCTATCGGACTTTTCCATTAACCAACCAAAACTTTAAATTATGAAAACTATTATTTGAAGTTTTACAATGAGCTACCACCCTCATTGCGTCGGCAAAGATACGGCGTTTTTTGTTGCTACCAAAATAATTCGGAAGTTTAACAAAAATTTAACGTGTTGTTATTTTCTTATTAATTAGAAATTAGCGAGTTAGCATATTTGTTCTTTTTTTATTTTTGAGTGTTATCTTCCTTAAAAGTATCTGCTAACACGAGTTTGAGATAGGGGATATCGCATTAAAGATAGCTTGCTATAAGGTTGCTCCAAGGTTGCTCCAAGCTTGCTGTAAGGTAAGAAGGCTAAGAGATGATTAGTTTAATTGAATTAAAATTAGGGATTACCTCATCGGCCGCACAAAGCACTTGCTTCTCTCCTACCCCTATGACTGTCATTCCTGCCGCTTTAGCAGCTTGTACACCTGCTGGGGCATCTTCAAACACGCAGCACTCGGCGGGGGGCAAGCCTAAGCCTTGGGCGGCTTTGAGGAAGACTTCGGGGTTGGGTTTGGGCTGGGTTACCATATTGCCATCGACAATCATATTGAAGAGAGGCAAGATGCCGGTACGCTCTAAAACTAAACGTGCGTTTTTGCTGGCAGACCCTAAGGCGATTTTCTTGCCTTTATTTTTAAGCTGTTGCAAAAAAGAGGCTACGCCCTCGAGCAGTTCGCTGCTATCGATATGAGCGATGTATTGCAAATAGAGTTGGTTTTTGCGGAGGGCTAAGGCATGGAAGTCATTATCGGGGAGTGTTTTGCCTGCCCACTGAAGTATTTTGTGGAGAGAGACTTCACGGCCTATGCCTTTGAGCTGTTCGTTGTGAGCAGGGGTTAGCTCGAAGTCTAATTCTTGAGCGATCGTTTTCCAGGCGAGGTAGTGGTATTTGGCGGTATCTACGAGCACGCCATCTAAATCAAAAATATATCCTTTCATATTTGTTAATTGCAAAGAAAAACCGCTATAAGAAGGAGCTTATAACGGTCTTTCAAGTTTATAGTTTTAATATTCGGTCCTTTGTTAAAGAGTAAAAGGGGTATAGTCATTGTTTGTTCTCAAGCCTCCGAAGTAAGGTTTTGTTTTCCAAGCTGTTTTGTAGGTAGCTTCAGAGCCTGCTGGCACCTTAAGTGTAAGTGCTGTTGGAACTTGTACTCCAAAAGGATAGTTTGCTTCTGAAAGGCTTTCTTTATCTTTAAAGATAGGAGGGGTAGTAGCTCTAGAAATAATTTCTGTAATTCCTGAACCTCTAAATGCATCAGAACCTATCATTTGTAAAGTAGCAGGCAAGTCTATTTTTGTTAATCTATAATTGCTTGCAAAGGCGCTACGAGCAATAACTTTTACGTTTCTCATTGTAACGGTAGTAAGATTGAAGCAACGGTTGAAAGCGTCGTCGCCTATTTCTTCTACTTGACTAAGGTCTATCTCTACAATAGCTGTATCGGCGAAAGCGTTGTTAGCTATTTTTTTAGCCCCAGCAGGAATGGTAACTTTGTTTTGCAAAGTAACCCCTGGTTTAACGGTAAGCACCCCTTGGTTATCTATATTGAAATAGTTATTAGGTTCTTCTGCTTTCACGGTGAAGTTGAACGTAAGGGTTTGTCCGTCGCCGTTTCGTAAGGTAATAGAAGCGTTTCCGAGTGCAGTAGCTTTTATTTTTACCCCTGAGAACTCATATCCTTGAGTTATACCTGTTATTTTAAGAGAAGGTCTTAGGTAAGTTTCTACTACTTGGATACCTCCTGAGGTAGTGTAAGTAACGCGGTCGTAACGGTTGTTTTTATTATCGCCATATACTCCGTTGGCAGTAGTAGTTTCAGTATAAACGCCTGATGGATTGATATCATAGGTACTGCCCAATGACAATTGAGTTTGAGGAAGTGGCAATACTACAAAAGGTTTGATCACATAGGCTGGCACTTTCACTTCTTTATTTTTATCTACATCTTTAAAAGTGATTTCGTGGCGCAAGCCTTCGCCTTTTCCTCTTACTTGGAAGTTGCCTAATTCATCGGCAAAGGCGGTGCTACCTACAGACATAGTATAGTTGCCAGAGCCGGCTTTGATGCGGTCTCTAAGATTGGTTACTTGACCTTTTTGAAGGAAGATAGTATTTGTTTCTACAATAAAACCATCTTGATTTTGAACTTCTTGAGCTGATTTAACGGTTACGTTGATAGTTGCTTTTTGGCCTGCGCGGTTGGCAATATCAATAGTGGTATGACCTGCAGAGACTCCTTTAATACTAACATCTACATAGTCATTTTCTCTTTTAGCAGTTGCTATTACGTTATTATTAGAATTGGGTTTAGACAAGTCTGAAGAGGTGTATACCCTTACGGTATCTGTAGCCCCCACAGAGAGGGTTACGTCTGTTTTAGTAACTCTTAGTCCGTCGTCGTCTCCATTGCTATCTTTTTTACAGCCTGTGAAGACTGAGGCAGCCAGTGCTACCATCATTACTGTTGAAAATGTAGTTCTCATTGCTAATTGTTTTAATATTATTACTTTTATTTTAGAATCGGTACAAAAGTAATACATTTTATTAAAATAGGCAAACTATTGAGTTATAAAGTGATAAGTTTTTTTGTTGTATTTGTAACAGTGCAGTGTAAGTTGTTGGTTTTTAAGGAGGTGCAATGGGAGTAATGGGAGTAATGGGAATAATGGGAGGTGCGAGCCGCACGGGCGGTTTTTAGGTAAGAGGTAAGAGGTAAGAGGGAAGAGAGATAAGAGATAAGAGGGAAGAGGGAAGAGGGAAGAGGAGGGGATGTTTATGGGGGTGATGGGCGGTGTAATTTTTTTTACCTAAAAAACTTGCAGGTTATAAAATTATTCGTACTTTTGCACCCTGAAAATTGAAAGGGGGTGTATCTCTTATGTTAATAATTCCATTGAAAGACGGAGAAAGCATTGATAAGGCTTTAAAACGTTATAAAAGAAAGTTTGATCGTACAGGAGTTGTACGCCAATTGCGTGAAAAACAACATTTCACCAAACCTTCTGTGCGCCGTAGAAACGAAATACAAAAGGCTCAATACATTCAACGATTGAGAGATCAAGAAGAAGTATAGTTCATTGTGTGAGATTTTTATGATTAAAAACCGCTGAGAGACAGTTGTTTCTCAGCGGTTTTTTTGTGGGATTAGCAGATGAGAAACCGTGAGGTGTGCTATAAGTTTGTGGTTGTAGAGTGTGTTTTTGATTTGTATTGATACAGTTCTTTTACTGAGACATCTTGGTCGTCGGTCTCGAAGAAGTAGCTTTCACCTACTTTTCCATTGAGGTTTTTGAAGAGTTCTTGCAAACGGGTATCATAGCGCAATGGGAGTCCGAAGGAGGGGATAATTCCGTGAGAGAGAAGGTCTTTGGCTACTTTTTCATTTTTTCTAAAACCGTGGAGTATCCAGAGTTGTTTTGCTTTTGAGTGTTTTCGCAAGGCGATGACCTCAGCATAGGCTTTTACACAATGGATGATGAGGGGTATTTGCAGTTTTTCGGCTAGTGAGATATGCTTTAAGAATATATCTTGTTGTAAGTTGAGGGGAGTGGTGATGTTTTTATCGAGTCCGCACTCGCCTATAGCCCAGCAATTGAAGTGAGTTGCTAGGGGGAGTAGTGCTTCCCATTGCTGTTGCCAATTGTCTATATACCAAGGGTGTATCCCTACTGAGAAGGGTTCGGTAGTATCGGCGGTGAGAGGATATTGGTTGCGAATCACCAGAGTATCGGCGGTAGAGTGCTGCGTATGAGAATGAATGTCTAAGTACATTTTTAGGTGTTAGGGTGCGAGCCGCACGGGCAAGGATTAGGTGCGAGCCACACGGGCAAGGATTAGGGTTTGGAGGGGGTAGCGAAGAGTTGTGTCCAGTAGGTACCACTGCGTGCTACGCCTACTTCGGTTACATCGGGGTTCATAATATTGGCGCAATGTCCTGGACTTTTAAGCCAACTTTTCATCACTTCTTCTTCATTTTGTTGCCCCATAGCTACATTTTCAGCCCAAGTACTCCACTTGTAGCCTGCTTTTGAGAGGCGATTGCCGGGGTCTTTACCATCTTTGCCGTAGTGGGTCATTGTATTGTGGCGGCGCATATCATCACTATGAGCTTTGGCGACCTTTTCGAGGGAGGTGTTCCACTTGAGGGGTGGTACAGCTTTGTAGTAGGTATTGCCACAGTTACAACCTTTTTGGCGTTGCTGGTTGATGAGAGAGAGCATCTTTTGAGAGGAGCTTTCTTTAGTGTCTTGAGATTTGCTACATTGTAGCGATAGGATTGCTAAGAGTAAAAGGAGTTTTTTCATTTGGATATGTGATAAATGAGTACTTTTGAGGCAAAATAGTGAAATTTTAGTTGTTAAACAGCTAAAAAATATTCTTTAACTCAAAATATTTCTCTTTCTGAGAAATGGAAATGACTTTCGATAGCAGCGTTTTCATCACTATCCGAGCCGTGAACAGCGTTTTCGGTTAGTGAAGTTGCGTATTTCTTTCGCAAAGTACCCTCGGCAGCATTTTCGGGGTTGGTACTCCCTAAGAGTTCACGGAAACTGGCTACAGCATTGTCTTTCTCGAGGATAGCTGCTACTATAGGTCCACGAGTCATAAAGTTGAGCAGACTCTCAAAAAAAGGTTTGCCTTTGTGTACGGCATAGAATTGTTCGGCATCACGGCGGGTGAGCTGGGTGAATTTCATTGCTTTGATGGTAAAACCAGCAGCGATGATGTCGGTAAGGATAGCCCCTATATAGCCTTTTTCAACGGCATCGGGTTTAATTATTGTAAGGGTTCTGTTTGTAGTCATTGTATGTTGTTTTATTAGTTTCAGCCACAAAGATACAAGTTTTTTTCAAAAAAACTTGCAGTGTAATAAAAAAGTTGTACTTTTGCACCGGCAAGTCCTACACGACCAGCTCCTGAAAAATCCTCCAGGGTGGGAACACAGCAAAGGTATTTGGTTGTAGCGGTGCGATGTAGATCGCTTGCCACTTTTTTTTGTAATTTGTTGATTTTACAATTTACAAATTTGTTAATTTTGATATTTGCAAATTAGCTCGTACGCTTCTTGTACTTGTTTAAATTTTTCCTCAGCGCCTTTTTTGATGGCAGCATCTTCAGTAATCACTCTATCGGGGTGATATTTTTTTACCATATTTCTATAGGCTTGTTTTACTTCTTCAGCAGAGGCATTGGGTTGTAATCCTAAGATAGCGTAGGCTTTTGCTAAGGCATTGGGCGTAGTGCTATGAGGGTTGTTGCTATCGTTTTGGCTACTGCCAAACATAGCCTTGATACTCTCAAAATCACTGTTTTCTATAGCAAAATGATAAGCAATTTCTCGTATTTGTCGAACTTCTTCCTCACTTATCACCCCATCCGATTCGGCAATACCAAATAAGAAATACAAGATTTGCAATCGGGTTTCGTAAGTAGTGCGCACCCGCACATAGATAGCAATGCGAGTAGCATCTACTTCTCTGCCTTTTATGAGCTCGTTGAAACTGCGAAACACTGCATTGGCGCGCTCTTTGCCATATAGGCGTACGAATTGCGCACGCACAAAGTCGAGTTCTACTTGCGTAACAGTTCCGTTGGCTTTGATAACGAGAGAACAAAGGGAGAGGAGGTTGAGTTCAAAAGTTGCGGGAGAGATGTGTGAACGGAAAGGATTGCCAAACCCTTTAGTTGCATTAGGCTGCTGGGCAAAGCGTTTGAAAAATAAAAAGAATAGGATTCCTATAAGGATAGCAAAGAATTTCATAAAGGAAAATTAGTGAATTAGTAAATGGGGAAGGGGATAGTTCTATCTGTAATTACAATCATTTTCTGTTTTCATTTTAGTACGTTTGGCGTAAAAGCGTTTGGCTACGTTTTTCTTAACTTGATTTGATAACTTCATTAAGAAATCACGATGAGCAATAGGAATTCCATACTCATCTTCTTCAATTGTTGTGTTGGGAATAGTATCTTTTTGAGTATCTAAAAAACCTTCTACAATAGTAAAATCTAATTTTTTAGCATATTCTATAAAAGCTAAGGCTTGAGCATTATTATTAATAATGCCAATCAAGGGTTAAATTAACTTGTTGATTTAAAACCTCCCCCCAGCCCCCTCCAAAGGCAGGGCTGTTATATAAATTTACAATTGTTTGATTTGTAATAT
>CAUQUO010000038.1:0-27707 GCA_963521335.1 uncultured Capnocytophaga sp. | reverse complement strand
ATTTATTCTATCAGAAAGTAATCTGAAAAATTGCACTTGATGGTGGAATAGGCGAGCATCGTTAAAAATTAAGTGATCATTGTTAATTGTTATATATTTTGTATCTTTGCGCGCTGATAGGATCATATAACACATTAGAAGATTAGTTATGCATTTGACGGCTGCTCTTGAAAAACAATACACTACGGAACAGAAAACGGCATTGGAAGCGCAACGATTAGCTCAAGAGATTGCTTTTGGGCCTGTGGTGTTTCAGGTATCTCACTTGATGGTGAAGTTTGGGGTATTTGAAGCTCTTTGTGAATCGGCTGATGGATTGACAATGGAGGAAGTAGTTGTTAAGACGCAATTGAGTAATTATGCTGTAAAGATACTGTTGGAATCTTCGTTGTCTATAGGGACTGTAGTGGTAGATGCCACTGACCGTTTTAGTATTACGAAAGCGGGGTGGTTTTTGTTGCGTGACAAGACTACGAGGGTGAATATGGAGTTTATCCAAGAGGTGTGTTATAAAGGTTTATTTCATTTGGAAGAAGCGCTAAAAGAGGGTAAGCCATCGGGGCTTAAGGTTTTTGGTGAGTGGCCTACTATTTATGAAGGGCTTTCTCAATTGCCTTCTAAAGCGCAAGAGAAATGGTTTGCTTTTGATCATTATTATTCTGACTATTCTTTTGAAGATGCTTTACGCATTATTTTTGAACGCCCAGTAAAGACACTCTTGGATGTAGGGGGGAATACGGGGCGTTTTGCGCAGAGAGCTGTAGCTTTTGACTCTGAGGTGCAAGTAACAATTATGGATTTGCCACAGCAATTGGGCTTGATGAAGCAACAGATTGCGGGCAAGCAGGGGGCTGACCGCATAGGAGGGTATCCGGCGAATTTATTAGATGCTTCGGTGCCTTTCCCTAAGGGGTATGATGTGATATGGATGAGTCAGTTTTTGGATTGTTTTTCGGAAGAGGAAGTGACGAGCATCTTGCGTCGTGCTGCCAGTGCGATGGAAGCTCATACGGAGTTGTATATCTTGGAGGCTTATTGGGATAGGCAGGAGCACGAAACGGGTGCGTATTGCTTGAACCAGATAAGTGTATATTTCACAGCGATGGCTAATGGGAATAGCAAGATGTATTACTCGGGAGATATGATAGCGTGTGTAGAACGCGCAGGACTAAAAGTAGTAGCTATTTACGATAATTTAGGAAGTGGAAATAGTCATACCTTATTTAAAGTAATGGCAAAGTAAAAAGTTTAAAAAAAATAATATACGATGAAAATAGCAGTTATAGGCACGGGTTATGTAGGCTTGGTATCGGGCACTTGTTTTGCTGAAATGGGCAACAAGGTAACCTGCGTAGATGTAAATACTGAAAAGATAAACAAACTCAAACAGGGTATTATCCCGATTTATGAACCAGGATTGGAAGAGATGGTGCTTGCTAATGTAGCCCATAACAACTTATTTTTCACCACAGATATAGCCGAAGCTATCAAAGATGCTGAAGTAGCTTTTATAGCAGTAGGGACTCCTATGGGCGATGACGGATCGGCAGACTTGCAGTATGTGCTTGCGGTAGCGCAATCGATAGGAGAGACGATGCAAGGTGAGCTGATAATCGTTGATAAATCTACTGTGCCTGTAGGGACTGCTGACAAGGTGCGTGCTACGGTAGAAGCCGCCTTAAAGAAACGGGGTGTGAATTACGAATTTCACGTAGTATCTAACCCAGAGTTTTTGAAAGAAGGCAAGGCGATAGAAGACTTTATGAAGCCTGACCGTGTAGTGATAGGGGCAGATAGTGAGTATGCTTTCAAGAAGATGAAAGAGCTCTACAGTCCGTTTTATATGCAGAACGACCGGATGATCACGATGGATATTCGTTCGGCAGAGATGACGAAATATGCAGCTAACACGATGCTTGCGACAAAGATCTCGTTTATGAATGAGATAGCGAATATCTGTGAGCGTGTAGGGGCTGATGTGAACAAGGTGCGCATAGGGATAGGATCTGATAGCCGTATAGGTTATAGTTTTATTTACCCAGGTTGTGGTTATGGAGGGTCTTGTTTTCCTAAAGATGTATTGGCGCTAAAAAAGCTAGCTGAAGAGGTAAACTACAAAGCAGAACTTATTGAGTCTGTTGACAATGTAAACAACCGTCAGAAGTATGTGATTGCCCAAAAAGTGGTTGCCAAATATGGGGAAGACCTCAGCGGGAAGACCTTTGCTGTATGGGGACTCTCATTCAAGCCTGAAACTGATGATATGCGTGAAGCACCTGCAATTTACATTATTAAAGAATTGGTAAAACGGGGTGCGAAAGTGCAAGCCTACGACCCTAAAGCGGTACACGAGGCAAAAGTGTGTTATCTAAAAGGAGTAGAGGTAAGTTATGTAGAGAGCAAATACGAAGCCCTAAAAGGAGCTGATGCGTTACTTTTGCTTACTGAGTGGAAAGAGTTTCGCGTTCCTGACTTTGAAGAAATTGCTAAACAACTAAAAGAGAAAGTAATTTTTGACGGTAGGAACCAATACAATGCCTTTGACTTGCCGAACAAAGGCTGGGAATATATACAAATAGGAGTTTGATCAAATTAATATTATGGCAAGAGATATATTACCAACCCCTATATTAGAGGGGAATGATGTGATAGAGTTTTACAAAAAGTTAGCAAATTTCAAGAAAAAAGCTACTGAAAAAGGCATTACTCGTGATAGTATTGAAAAAGATGCTGCTTTATTAAGATCTATTTTTGTAGAAACAACCAATACTAATGGAAAATAATATTTTAAGTGGGCTCTCTTTTAAAAGGCTTACTGATAACCAAATCATCAAATCTTTTGATTGTGAAGATGAAGATTTAAATGATTTTCTTTTCAATAAAGCTATCATTTATAGAAAAGAACTTTTGGCAACTACTTTTATTGTAGAAAGTCAAGAAAGAACTTTAGGTTATTATAGCGTTTTGAATGATAACTTACAACTGAAAGAGGAAGATTTTATTTCTAAAACTAAGTATAAGAAGTTATTACAAGATTTATTGCCGTACCCTAAAAGACATCTTAAAAGTTTGCCTTCAGTAAAAATAGGCCGTTTAGCTATTGATAAAACTTTTAAGGGGAAAGGATTGGGGAGGATTTTCATCAATACTATTGTTAGCAATTGTCTTAGATTAAACAATGAACAAGCTTGTAGGCTTATCACTGTAGATGCTTATAGAGATGCTCTTCCTTTTTATGAAAGACTAAATTTTGAGTATTTAACTGAAAAAGACAAAGATGATGATATTCGTCAAATGTTTCTTGATTTAACTACTTTTGATAGTTAATAAGAGGAAGCAAGGGGTGAGTTAATTTGTTGATTAAAAACCTCCCCCCTCACATTATTGACTTCCTCCAAAAGGGGGAGATACAATGAAAAAGCGAGAACACCCTATTGATTAGATATTATTCCCAACTCTTGATTCTTAGTTCAACGAAAAATTAAATAGCTATGAACAAAGAAGAACAAAAAATAAATAATGCTGTTGCTAAATTTAGAGATAGTGAAAGTTATAAAAAGAAAATAGCTCATGCTAAAGAATCTCTTAGTAAAGCTCGTTTTCCTAAAGGCCTTTTTGAACAATTCGGCCTTCCTCGCCCTAAATTTGGACAAGAGATAGAAGTAGCAATGTAGTTTTATCAGTTATCAACAAATGAAAATATTAGTAACAGGAGGTGCTGGCTTTGTAGGTTCAAACCTTTGTGAAGCCTTAGCCAAAGACCCTCAAAACGATGTCTATTCATTAGACAATTACTTTACTGGAAGTCGGGACAATCACGTGGAGGGCGTAACCTATATTTGAATCGCAAGATGTAATTAGAAAATTAACCAATATGGAACTACCAAAATATGATATACTTGCTGAAGATGACTTGTATACTTTTCGTTTTATCAGTGAAGGAAAAAATGGGAAGATTCAAAAAAAGATTCAATATCAAAAAACAAGTGCTGATGGAGTTTTTAATTTAGCATTAGGAGACGAAGACCCTATAACTGGTAAAATAGATGATAAAATAGTTACTAACAATGGGGATACTGAAAAAATATTAGCTACTGTAGTAGCAACTATCTATTTGTTTACAGACAAAAATTCATCTGTATATATCTATGCTGAAGGTAGTACTCATTCTCGCAATAGATTATACAGAAGAGCTATCACAAAATATTTAGAGCAAGCACTTAAAGATTTTATAATTTTTGGTTTGTTGCCTGAACAGGGATTAGAACCTTTCAATCCTACTACCGATTATATAGGATTCTTAGTTCAACGAAAAATTAAATAGCTATGACAACAGAAGAAAAAAAAGCATTTGAGAAAGAAATATGGGATAAATATAAGATTAAAATGAGTTTTAGTGAAGAAAAACAACCTTTCAATGAAAAAGTTAATAAGTGTTTTGAAGATAAATTAGCTAAAGCTAATGAAACACTTAGTAAAGTCCATTTCTCTAAAGGCCTTTTTGAACAATTCGGCCTTCCTCGCCCTAAATTTGGACAAGAGATAGAAGTAGCAATGTAGTTTTATCAGTTATCAACAAATGAAAATATTAGTAACAGGAGGTGCTGGCTTTGTAGGTTCAAACCTTTGTGAAGCCTTAGCCAAAGACCCTCAAAACGATGTCTATTCATTAGACAATTACTTTACTGGAAGTCGGGACAATCACGTGGAGGGCGTAACCTATATAGAGGGTAGTACCGAACACATTTTTGAACTTATCAACTTTACCCCTGATTTGATATATCATCTAGGGGAATACTCTCGTGTGGAACAGAGTTTTGACGATATAGACAAAGTTCTTTTGTTCAACAAGATAGGTACTTTGAAAGTGTTAGAGTTCTGTCGTAAACGCGGGTGCAAACTGGTCTATGCAGGCAGTAGCACTAAGTTTGGCGATGGGGGGATTGGCAAAGACCAGAGTCCGTATGCGTGGAGTAAATCGTCTAATACCGAGTTAGTGAAGAACTATGGTAACTGGTATGGATTGGAGTATGCTATTGTATATTTTTACAATGTCTATGGCAAACGAGAGATACGCACTGGTAAATATGCTACCTTGATAGCGCTCTTCACTGAGAAAATGAAGAAAGGCGAGCCACTAACGGTAGTGAGCCCAGGTACGCAACAGCGCAATTTCACTCATATAGACGATATCGTCGATGGATTGCTGTTAGTAGGACAAAAAGGCAAAGGTGATGGTTATGGCATTGGCAGTCCTGAGACTTATACTGTTTTGGAGATTGCTAAACTATTTGGAGGCGAGATACAAATGCTCCCCGAACGCAAAGGCAACCGAATGACCGCCGAAGTGGTTACCCAAAAAACAGAAGCCCTTGGCTGGAAAGCTAAGAGGCATATAAAGGAGTTTATAGAGGAAATAGTAAATTAGCAAATTACTATGTTAAACATCGAGAATTTTATAGCGAAATACGTTACCAAACGCCCTGAAAGTATGTTTCAGGCAGATTTGCATACCCATCAAGCAGCATTAACTAAGGCTATTGAAGGTAAAAGTGTTTTGGTAATAGGAGGTGCAGGTTCTATTGGAAGTTCCTATATCAAAGCGTTACTACCTTTCAAACCTAAAACTTTGGTAGTAGTAGACATTAGCGAAAACGGACTTACCGAACTCACTCGTGAGTTGCGCAGTACTTCCGCCTTTACTGTGCCTACCGACTATGTAACCTATCCTATGAATTACGCCGATGATACTTTTGTAAAAATGTTCAAAGCGCGTGGTGGGTTTGATATAGTAGCTAACTTTTCAGCTCACAAACACGTACGAAGCGAAAAAGATAAATATTCGGTAGAAGCCTTACTGAAAAACAATGTTGTAAACGCTAAAAAATTCTTAGATTTATTGTGTGACTATCCTCCTGAACACTTTTTTTGTGTATCGACCGACAAAGCTGCTAACCCTGTAAATATAATGGGAGGTAGCAAAAAAATAATGGAAGATATGATAATGGCTTATGCACATAAGTTCCCCGTAACTACAGCGCGTTTTGCCAATGTAGCTTTCTCTAATGGCTCGTTGCCAGCTGGTTTTTTAGAGCGTATTGCTAAAAGCCAACCCTTATCAGCCCCTTCAGATGTAACCCGTTATTTTGTATCACCCGAAGAAAGCGGACAAATCTGTTTAATGGCTTGTATATTAGGCACTACCGGACAAATATACTTCCCTAAACTGAAGAAAGAACAAGTACTTACTTTCTCAGAAATAGCCACCCAACTATTAAAAGACTTAGGCTATGCCCCCTTGGAATGCAAGAGTGAAGCTGAAGCTATTGCTAAGGCTGAAAGCCGAAAAGAAACTGATAAATGGTATCCCGTTTATTTCTCAAAGAGTGATACCACAGGCGAAAAACCTTACGAGGAATTTTATACTGAAGGAGAACAAGTAACATTAGATAAATACAGCTCTTTAGGAGTGATTAGTCTGCAATCATTTAAAAAAATAGCTGAAATAGAAAGTTTTATAGATAAGCTAATCCAACTATTTGACAATCCTGCTACCGAGAAAAAAGACATCACCCTGCTGATGAAAACATTCTTAGTAAATTTCGACCACCAAGAAACAGGAAAGTATTTGGATAGCAAAATGTAGTTAGAAAATTAAGGTAATGAATATTTCTGAAACCATATCCTTTATACGTGACCTTTACGGTGAGAAAGAGGCTTTTATCCCTCTACACGCCCCTACTTTTGCAGGAAACGAAAAAAAATATTTAGCAGAGTGCATCGATACTACTTTCGTATCAAGCGTAGGAAAATTTGTAGACCTTTTTGAACAAAAGATAGCTGCCTATACAGGTGCAAAATACGCTGTAGTATGCGTAAATGGCACCAATGCCCTACACATAGCACTAAAACTCAGTGGGGTAGAAGCTGGTGATGAGGTAATCACTCAACCGTTAACCTTTATAGCGACTACCAATGCCATTGTATATGCAGGAGCTGTACCCATATTCGTAGATGTCGATAAAGATACTATGGGACTCTCCCCTACCTCTTTAGAGCGCTTTTTAAAAGAAAATACCGAACTACGAGGGAATGAATGCTACCATAAACAAACAGGCCGACGTATCAAAGCGTGTATGCCAATGCACACCTTTGGACACGCCTGTCGTATAGAAGAAATTATAGCTATCTGCGATCGTTATCATATAGAAGTAGTAGAAGATGCTGCCGAGGCTATGGGTAGTTATTACAAAGGCAAACATTTGGGCACATTCGCCAAAATAGGAGGTATCTCTTTCAATGGTAATAAAACTATTACTACAGGAGGTGGTGGTATGATACTCACCAATGATGAGTCTATAGGCAAACACGCCAAACACCTCACCACCCAAGCCAAAGTACCTCACGCATGGGAGTTCGTACACGATGAAATAGGTTATAACTATCGTATGCCTAATATCAATGCTGCCTTAGGGGTAGCCCAATTAGAACAGTTAGAAGGCTTTTTAGCCAACAAACGCGCTACAGCCGAAGCCTATAAAGCCTATTTCGAAAAACAAGGTATTTCCTTTTTTGCTGAACGTGAATGCGAAAAGTGCAACTATTGGCTCAATGCCATTATCTTAAACAACAAAGAAGAGCGGGATGCTTTCCTTACTGAAACAAATGCAAAGGGGGTAATGAGTCGGCCAATATGGCAACTAATGAACCGCCTACCGATGTTTAAAGATTGCCCTAAAACTGACCTCAGCAATGCTGAATGGTTAGAAGCAAGAGTAGTGAATATACCCAGTGGAGTGAGATGAAAAAAGAAAAACCTAATATCATCCTTATAGGAGGTGGAGGACATTGCACCTCGGTGATAGATGTGATTGAACAAGAAGGAAAATATCTCATCAAAGGAATTATTGATACTAAGGAGCATTTAGGAAAAGAAGTATTAGGATACAAAATCATAGCTACTGATGATGATTTAGAAAAATTATACCTAACTTACCCTAATGCTATAATTTCAGTAGGACAAATAAAAAGTAATGTTTTGCGAGTGCATTTGTTCCAAAAGTTGAAAGCAATAGGCTATCATTTGCCTGTAGTGATTTCTCCTTTGGCGTATATATCAAAACACACTATTATAGAAGAAGGTACAATTATAATGCATCACGCTTTAGTGAATGCAGGGGCTAAAATAGGAAAAAACTGTATTGTCAATACCAAAGCAAATATTGAACACGGTGTAGTGATAGACGATTTTTGTCATATCTCTACAGGAGCAATAGTCAATGGAGATTGTGTGATCGGCAGAGGTACTTTTATAGGTAGTAATGCTACTATTTCTAATGGGGTAACCATTCCACCCAATAGTATCATATCAGCAGGAACATTTGTAAAAAGATGAAAAGAACACTTATCATAGCCGAAGCAGGTGTAAATCATAATGGCGATATCGCCAAAGCCAAAGCCCTTATTGATAAAGGAGCTGAAGCTGGTGTGGATTATGTGAAATTCCAAACTTTTAAAGCTGGTAACTTGGTGACCAAACAAGCAAAGCGCGCGGCTTATCAAGATAAAAATACACAAGACAACAACTCTCAGTATGAAATGCTTAAAAAATTAGAGCTTTCGCAAGCTGTTCATCAAGAGTTAATTGACTATTGTACAAAAAAAGGCGTACAATTTCTCTCTACAGGTTTTGACTTTGAATCATTAGAATTCTTAGCTGGGTTAGGAATTACTATCGCTAAAATTCCTTCAGGAGAGATTACCAACCTACCCTATTTAAGAAAAGTAGCAACTCTTTTTCCTGAAGTGATACTTTCTACGGGAATGGCGACCATTGCTGAAATAAAAGACGCCGTAAAAGTGCTGACTGATAATGGGGTAAGCAAAGATAAAATCACCGTATTGCATTGTAATACGGAATACCCCACCCCTATGGAGGATGTAAACTTAAAGGCTATGCTCCATATCCAGCGAGAATTAGGAGTGTCCGTAGGTTATTCCGACCATACTTTGGGGATAGAAGTCCCCATTGCAGCAGTAGCCTTAGGAGCTACAGTTATTGAAAAACACTTTACCTTGGATAAAACCTTACCAGGTCCTGATCATAAAGCCTCACTTGAACCTGAGGAACTAAAAGCTATGGTAATGGCTATTCGCAATGTAGAAAAAGCTATAGGAGGCTCGGGGCTGAAAGAAGTTTCGAAATCTGAAGTTAAAAACAAACCTATTGCTCGCAAAAGTATAGTAGCAACTAAAACTATAAAAAAAGGTGATTTGTTCTCTGTAGAAAATCTTACTGTAAAACGACCTGGCACAGGTATTTCCCCTATGCAATGGGATGAGGTAATAGGTAAAACAGCCAAAAAAGACTTTGAAGAAGACGATTTGATAGAGCTATGAGAAAGATTTGTGTCATAACCGGAACAAGAGCCGAATTTGGCTTATTACGGCCTTTGATAGAGCTTATTGCAAAAGATAAAGACTTACAATTGCAACTCGTTGCTACAGGGATGCATTTGTCTCCTGAATTTGGTTATACTCTTGATGAGATAACCACAGCAGGTTTTGTAGTCAATAAAAAAGTAGAATGCTTGCTATCATCAGATACTTCAGTAGGCATTTCAAAGAGTATTGCCTTAGCCGTTTCAGGTTTTGCTGATGCCCTTGAGGCTCTACAGCCCGATTTAGTAGTAGTTTTAGGTGATAGAACAGAAATATTAGGTGCGGTGATAGCAGCTGGAATGGCTAACATCCCAATAGCACACTTACATGGAGGTGAAACTACTGAAGGCGCTTATGATGAAGCTATTAGGCATAGTATTACAAAGTTTAGTCATTTGCACTTCACTTCTACAGAAGTCTATCGCAAACGAGTAATACAATTAGGAGAGCAGCCTGATACAGTATTTAATGTAGGTGCTATAAGTTTAGATAGTATTAAAAAATTGGAGTTATTAGATAGGGAGGCTTTTGAAAAATCTATTGACTTCAAACTCAAAAAAAGGAATGTACTTATTACCTATCACCCAGTGACACTTGAAAAGGAAGCCCCTATAGAAACTTTTGAAAATATACTGACAGCTCTTGATGAACTCGGTGACACAGGGCTTATTTTTACCCACGCTAATTCTGACAAGAACGGACGTATCATCAATAAAATGATTGCTGAATATGTAGAAGCTCATAAAGATAAAGCCGTCGCTTTTAAATCATTGGGGCAATTGCGTTATCTATCAGCCCTACAATTTGTAGATTTTGTTATAGGAAACTCTTCTTCTGGGATATTAGAAGTTCCCTCATTTTACATTCCTACTATTAATATAGGTGACAGACAGAAAGGACGTATTTGCAGTGAGAGTATTATTAATAGTACTAATACTTTGGAGGATATCAGAAAAAGCATTACTTTTGCCCTTAATAAAGAATTTAGAGAAAAAATACAGCAACAAAAAATGTTATATGGCAATGGAACTGCCGCTGAACAGATTTTGAAAGTAATCAAAGAACATCCTGTTATTTCTTTGAAAAAGTCGTTTTACAATATTGACAATTAATTAAAGCTACTATGCGGACTGATGTTTTAATACATAAAAGTAAAAACTTAGTAGAGGGGTTACAGCGCCTTAACAAATTGCGTAACTTGAGTAGGCTTATTCTCTTTGTAGTAGATGATAATGAGAAGGTTGTAGGTTCAGTTACGGATGGCGATATACGGAGGTCTATCATCGCTGAGCAAAACCTACAGAAGACTCTGGGAGAGATTGCAAACCCAGATTTCAAACGACTATACCAAAAAGATAGCTATCAGAGTTTTGAGAAATTTAGAAAAAGTGATATAAAAATCTTACCTATCCTCAATCAGGAAGGAAAGATGGTAGACTTAATAGATTTAGAATACACCAAAGCCCAACTCCCTTTAGAAGCAGTAATTATGGCAGGAGGAAGAGGCAAACGCCTCAGTCCACTCACTGATACTGTTCCAAAACCAATGTTGCGATTAGGTGATAGACCCATTATAGAACACAATATTGATAGGCTCATTAGTTTTGGTATCAAAAAGATTTGTATATCAGTAAAATACCTTGGTGAGCAAATAGTAAACTACTTGGGGGATGGTAGCCAAAAAGGAATTCGTATAGAATATGTATGGGAAGATGAACCCTTGGGTACGGCAGGTGCTTTGGCGCTGATGAACAACCTAAGTACTGAACATATCCTACTGATGAATAGCGACTTGTTTACCAATGTAAACTTTGAGTCTCTTTATTTAAAGCTTATCAATGAAAAGGCAGACATGGCAGTAGCTTCTACTGAATATAAAGTAGATATCCCTTATGCTGTATTTGAAACCCAAGAAGGACGAGTAACAAACTTTAAAGAAAAACCCAGTTTTATATACCATTCAAACGCTGGTATTTATATACTCAAACGCTCCTTAATTGCTACAATAGAAAAAGGGAAATATTGCGACATCACTGATGTAATGGAGCAATTAGTAGCTGAAGGAGGCAAATTGGTATATGACCCCATTATAGGCTATTGGATAGACATTGGTAAAACCGTAGACTACGAGCACGCACAAGAGTTTATTAAACATTTGCAAGATTAGATATTATCATGGAAATATTAATCACCATTTGCGCAAGGGGAGGTTCTAAAGGAATCCCTGGTAAAAATATCAAAGTTATCAATGAGAAACCTCTCATATATTACACTCTAAAAACAGCTAACGCTTTTAAAGAAAAATACAAAGGCAAGGTAGATATTGTACTTTCTACAGATAGCCAACAAATAAAAGAAGTGGTAGAGAGACAAGGGCTATATATAGAGACTGACTATACCCGTCCTGAGGCATTAGCTACAGATACTGCTGGAAAATTAGGCGTAATTATAGATGTAAAGAACTTTATGGAGCAAAAACACCATAAGAAATATGATTATGTGTTGGATATGGATGTTACAGCTCCTTTAAGAAATGTAGATGATTTAGAAAAGGCTTTAGCTTTATTGGAGCAAAACACTGAGGCTTACAATATTTTTTCGGTAAGCCCCTGCCATAGAAATCCTTACTTTAATATGGTCGAAGAAAATAAAGAGGGTTTTTATGAACTTTGCAAAAAAGGAAGTTTTTTAACACGGCAAAGTGCTCCAAAGGTTTTTGATATGAATGCTTCTTTTTATTATTACAAAAGAGCTTTCTTTGACAACCATTGTGAAGGTGTGATTACAGATAAAAGTTTAGTTTATGAAGTGCCACATTTGTGTTTTGATTTAGATGAGCCTATCGACTTTGAATTTATGTCGTTTTTGCTAACTGAGAAAAGATTGGATTTTGATTTTAACTATTAGATAGATGAAAGTACTTATCATAGGTTTAGGATCTATTGCTTTGAAACATATCAAAGCATTGCAAGAACTCTATCCTTCTGTAGTAATTTATGCCCTTCGCAGAAAAGGAGAACCCTCTAAAGGGATAATGGGAGTTGTTGAAATTTTTGATATTGATGAGATAGCCATTGATACACTTTCATTCATCTTGATATCTAATCCTACTGCTGTACATTATCAAACTATAAAAGAAGTAATTGCTTATAAAAAGCCTTTGTTTATAGAAAAACCTCTTTTTGATGCCCTTTCTAAAGAGACTAAGGAACTAATAACAGAAGTAGAAAAGCAAGAAATAACTACTTATGTAGCTTGTAATCTGCGTTATTTAGAGTGTATTGCTAAAACAAAAAAGTTGCTCGCAAACAAAAGAGTGAATGAAGTAAATGTATATTGTGGTTCTTATTTGCCTGATTGGCGACCTAATATAGATTTCAGGAAGGTGTATAGTGCCAACAAAGAAATGGGAGGGGGCGTACATATTGATCTTATTCACGAATTGGATTATGTATATTGGCTATTTGGAGCTCCTATCCATACCCAATCTTTCTTTAGCAATAAATCATCTTTAAATATTACTGCCTATGACTATGCTAACTATTTATGGGAATATGATGATTTTTCAGTTTCTGTAGTATTGAACTACTATAGGAGAGACCGCAAACGCACCCTCGAAATACTGACTGATGAGGGAACTTATTTAGTAGATTTATTAAGGAATAACATTTCATACAATGATGAACTTGTCTTTCAATCAAGACAAGTGCCATTAGAAACTTATACTGCTCAAATGCAGTTTTTTGTAGAAGAAATATTGAACAAACAAACAAAATTCAACACCATTGTTGAAGGATATAAAGTTTTAGAACTATGCTTACAGGAATAAAAGACAAAGTAGTAGTAGTTACTGGAGGGGCAGGCTTATTAGGCAAAACCTTTTGCCAAGCTATTGCTACTAATGGAGCTATTGCTATTATGGCAGAACGAGAACTTTCTGTAGCTGAAAAAGCTGTAGAAGCATTGGGTATGGAACGTATTATCCCTGCCCAAATAGACATCACTGATAGCAACTCTATACAAAAACTTATAACCTCTATCTCAGAAAAGTTTGGTAAAATAGATGCTCTCATAAATAGTGCCTACCCACGAAATAAAAACTATGGGAAACACTTTTTTGATGTAACCTATGATGATTTTTGTGAGAATGTAGGCTTGAACTTAGGTGGTTATTTCCTTACTTCACAGCAATTTGCTAAGTTTTTCTATGAACAAGGCTATGGTAATATCATCAATTTAGCCTCTATTTATGGGGTAATTGCGCCACGTTTTGAGGTTTATAATAATACTTCTATGACTATGCCAGTAGAATATGCCGCTATCAAATCAGGATTGATACATCTGAGCAAATATATGGCTAAGTACTTTAAAGGGAAAAATATTAGAGTAAATACCATTTCTTTGGGAGGTATAGAAGACAAACAACCAGAGTCTTTCTTAAGAGCTTATAAAGAATTTTGTTTAAACAAGGGAATGCTGGATGCTAAAGATATTTCAGGTACGGTATTATTTTTGTTATCAGATCTTTCAGAATATGTGAATGGACAAAATATAGTAGTGGATGATGGTTTCACTTTGTAAATAATAAAAGAAAATAAATGAAATATTGTACAAAATGCGTAATGCCTGATACAAGACCAGGTATTACATTCGACGAAAATGGGGTATGCTCTGCTTGCCAATCTTATGAAAATAGAAAAAATGTAGATTACACTAAGCGTTTTGAAGAGCTCAAACAACTTTGTGACAAATATAGAGGATGTAATGGGCCTAATGGCTATGATTGTATGATTGCTGTAAGTGGTGGTAAAGATAGTCATTTTCAAACTTACTTATTTAAAGAAGTATTGGGGATGAATCCTCTTTTGGTGAGTGTTGAAGATAATTTCCCGATGACTGATGCAGGGATGCATAATATCAAAAATATTTCAGAAGCTTTTGGCTGTGATATTATCAGTATGAAACCTAATATCAAAGCGCAGAAAAAAATAATGAGATATACTTTTGAAAAATATGGTAAGCCTACCTATTTTATAGATCGTTATATCTACACTTACCCTCTCCATATGGCTGTTAAGTTCAATATCAAACTATTGGTTTATGGGGAGAATGTAAGTTATGAATATGGCGGAAATAATGCTGTTGAAACACCTTCGGCGAAAGAACAAATCTATAATGGAGTAGGGTCAGGGATAGCTACAGAGGAATTGTTGGCTTTAGGAGTTTCTTTAAAAGATTTAAATTTTTTTGAACCTCCTACCCAAGAGGAGTTAGACAAACTTGAGCCTATCTATGTGAGTTATTTTATAGAATGGAATAGTTTTGCTAACTATGAATTAGCGAAGAAAAAAGGCTTTCACGATCTTACACACGAATGGCGTAGAACCCATCATATTGAAGACTTCGACCAAATAGACTCTCGTGCTTATTTAGTACATTCGTGGATGAAATATCCTAAATTTGGACATGCTTCAGCTACTGATTATGCAGCTCGAATGGTACGTTATGGGATGCTTAGTCGAGAAGAAGCTTTTAAGTTAGTTGAAAAACACGATCACGCTTTAGATCCTTTTGCAGTTCGTGATTTCTGTACTTTTTTAGGATATTCCGAACCTGAATTTTGGGAAATTATAGACAAATTGTACAATCCTAATTTATTCAAAAAAGATAAATTGGGTAGATGGGTATTGAAAAAATGATACGAGAGATCATACGAAAATATAAATATTGTTTAAAGGCCAATCGCATAGGTCCTGATATGCCATTTACACATTGGAAATTGCATTTTAAAAGTTCTATGCTTAAATTGTGTAAGAAAAAATTTTATCATTTTGCAGATACAGCTGAATTTAGGGCAGGAGCTTATGCGATAGGATGTTCTCAAATTTCTATAGGGGAACGGGTAGTAATTCGTCCGCAAACAATGCTTTTTGGAGAAACACTTTCTGATCTACCTGTTTCCATCATTATAGAAGATGATGTGTTAATGGGGAGTGGAGTACATATCTATTTAGGAGATCATAAATTTGATAATCCTAATATTCCTATAATAGATCAGGGGTATTCTCCAGAGAAACAAGTCGTACTAAAAAAAGGTTGTTGGGTAGGGGCTAATAGTATAATCTTGGCAGGAGTAACGATAGGGGAAAATGCGGTAGTAGGAGCTGGCAGTGTGGTTACTAAATCTATTCCTGATAGGACAGTAGCTGTAGGGGTTCCTGCGAAGGTAATTAAAACAATTGAGTAAGTTTTATGAAACAAATGAGGATAGGCTACTTAGATGCAATTCGTGGCATTGCAGTATGGTTAGTAGTATTGTATCACGCTTATGCGCGATATGAACATTTCCCTTATGCTTTTGAATATGCATCTTTTCCTCTTTTTAAATATGGATATTTAGGGGTAGAGTTATTTTTTCTTATTTCGGGTTTTGTAATTTTGATGACTTTAGAGAAGAGTAGGAGTTATCTCAATTTTCTTTATAAACGCTGGTTGCGATTATTTCCTGCAATGGCAATTGTCAGCTTACTTTTTTATATAGGGTATTATTTATATTGCCAGAAATGGTTGCCTTTTTATAATCTTTTGCCTGGGCTTACTTTTACGGAACCTTATTTTTATAAGAAACTATTGCATATAGATACTATTGCGGCTTTGTCTCCAAGTTTTTGGACACTTTTTGTTGAGGTTAAGTTTTATATCATTTTTGGAGCTGTTTTCTTTTTGTCGTGTAGAAAAGACGGAAAGGCTATACTTTCTTTGCTTATACTGTGGATTTTTGCTATTGTTACACCTTTGGTCTCAGACCATGAGATGCTTGTAAAGATTTCTGAGATGTTTGTGTATTATGGATGGTTTATAGGGGGATGTTTGGCTTATTTATATTTTAAAAATAGAAAAAAGAGTTATCTCTATCTCTCGGGAACTACTACTTTGATTGCTATACTTCTTTCTTCTTTAAAAGTTGATAATCCTATAGAATATTTTATTACAGTAATTCTTATTATTGCAGTTTTTTATATGCCTTTACTCTATACGAAAGCCCAAGAGGTTTTAGAAAATAGGTTTTTATTATTTTTTGGGTTTATCAGTTATAGTTTCTATTTGTTGCAAGAACCTATACTTCTCTTTTTTGTGGGTAAATGGGGGGGGGTAATTCCTTCATTTTGTATACCTTTGTTACTATTTGTTTTTATTACCTTCTTGTCTTATGGTGTTACCAAAGCCGAAGAACAAATACGTCATTTTATAATTAAACGTTCTGTCTAATGATAAAAAAAATAGTATTTTTTGACTACCAAGCACTTTCAGAACAAGTGTATGAACATTATTACTTTGGCAGGCTTCTCGCAGAGGGGTATGAAGTAGCGTATTTTGATTTGACCTATTTGTATTATCCTAAGTTATCTAAGGAGAGTGCTTTTGAAGGAGTTTTGATACACCAAATTACCTCATTTAAACAATTAGAAAGATGTATCAGTAGCGATACACAGGCTACAACGCTTTATATTTCTCGTCTTACCTTTACTCATACTGTAGCTGGTTTGTTTAGGTTGTTTAAGAAATACAACTGCAAGTTGGCGGTGTCTACACGTGGTGGTTTTCCTACTTTATCGATGAGGCAAAAGCTTTTGCATTTCAGTTTAAGGAAGTATATTAGGTATGCTAAGATGTTATTTACTTTGTTTTTGAAGAAAGCAGGTTTTTTTAAGACTTATGATTATATTTTCAATTGTGGGACTTCTTTATATATGGTAGGTATTGGTTGGGGGGAAGATGTTAAAAAAGCAGAGATTATAGCTGTTAATACGGTAGATTATGAGCGTATTCACAATGTAAAACAATGTTGTGAAGGGGTTGAGAATGGTTCTTATATAGTTTTTTTGGATGAGTATTATCCTTTTCATCCAGATTTAGAGATTTGTGATATTACACCTATTCCTTCTGAAAAATATTATGAAGAATTAAATTCTTTTTTTGAAAGAGTTGAAGAACATTTTCATCTTCCTGTAGTGATAGCGGCACACCCAAAGGCGGACTTATACAAGGAGAAAGATTTTTTTGGGGGGAGACGTGTATTTTTTGGTAAAACAGCTTCATTAGTGAAGTACTGTAGCATAGTATTGGTACACGACAGTACAGCATTAGGGTTTGCTGTAGCTGAAATGAAGCCAATGCTTTTTCTTAACAGTAAATTGATTCAAAAATATATGAGAGAAAATAGTCAGTTTATCAATTTTATGGCTGAAAATCTTGGTGCTTCTTTAGTTTTTTATGATGAATATCAAGGGGATATTCCTAATCCTACTGTGGATACAGCAAAATACAATCAATACAAATATAGTTATTTGACAAACAAAGATACTGAGGAGCTTTCTACTGAAGATATTTTCATTCGCAAGCTTAAAGAATTGTAAAATAGATGGACACTGCTTATTCTAAGAATTTTTTGAAGATATATCTTTGGCAAGGGCTTTCTTTTGTACTTATGTTCTTGTCTATGTTTATTGTGGTGCCTATTATAAGTGCTGATAAGGCGATTTATGGGGTATATACAGTTTGTAGTTCTTTATCTATTTTTTTATCATATGCAGATTTAGGTTTTTTGGGAGCTGGGCAGAAGTTTGCGGCTGAGTTTTTTGCTAAAAAAGACATTGAGAATGAGATACGTGTGATTGGTTTTACGGCATTTATTCTTTTGATATGTCTTCTTTTATTTTCGGGTATTTTTTTGGTATTGAGTTATTATCCTGAATGGATTATTAGGGATTTAGGGGGGGCTACATCAAAAGAGATTGCTCAGAAATTACTTTTTATTTTAGCTTTTTCTACTCCTATTACATTACTACAAAGAGTTGTACAGACTATTTATATAGTTCGTTTGGAGGATTATGTGTATCAAAGGATTAATATTATAGGAAATCTTGTAAAGATAGGTGCTGTTTTTTATTTTTTTGAGGGTATTTCTTATAATATAGTGGGGTATTTTTTATTTATGCAGTTCATTAATTTATGTACTACATTTATAAATATAGGGTTGGCGAGAAAGAGGTATGGTTATGATATATATGGGCTTTTTAAGTCTATTCGGTTTGATAGAGAGGTTTTTGGTTATACCAAACCTTTGGCTTATTCTTTGTTTTTTTCTATGCTTTCTTGGGTGTTATATTATGAGTTGGACACTGTGTTTATAGGGCGTTTTTGGGGAGCGGAGAAGGTAGCTGTTTATAGTATTGGGCTTACTTTACTTACTTTTATAAGGAATATATTTGGTATTCTTTTTTCACCTTTTTCGGCGAGGTTTAATCATTTAGAGGGAGTGAGGGATGATGATAGGCTCAGGTTATTGCTTGATAAAGTAGTTATTTTGTATGCCCCTATTACGATGTATTCTCTTCTTTCGGTAGCTTTATTGGCTAGGCCTTTGGTTTTTTCTTGGGTAGCGACGGAATACTCTTCATCAGTATTTATAGTGCAGATGCTAGTATTATGTAATTTTTTTGCTTTTATAAGTTATCCATTGGGGATGTTGTTGGTAGCTAAGCAACAGGTAAGGGAGATGTATCTTATAAATTGGCTTATTCCGTTGATATTTTGGATAGGAGTTTTGGTTAGTAAAGATTATTTTGAGGAGTGTTCTTTTGCTATTTTTAAGCTTGTATCATTTTTCATTATGGCGGGTTTTTATTATTATTATTTACTGCGTTTTTTAAATATTTCTTTGGTTAATTCATTGAAAAGGTATATTTTTGTATCAATTCCATCTATTTTTTTTCTTATAGGGTTTTATTTTATTTCAAGGGATTGGTTTGTATTTGAGAAATCGGTTAAAAATTTGATTATTGTTATTTTTATTATTGGGGGGCTTTTTGTTATCAGTTTATTGATACATTATATATTTTCTTTTCATTTTAGGGAGATAATAAAACTGACATTAAGGAGCCTTTTCAGCAAAAAAAAATAGGATAAATGAAAATTTGTAGGAGGGAAGTATTTGAGATATTTGACTAAAGAAAAATAAATATTAACTATTATTTTAAAAAGATATGTTTTCTATTGTTATACCTACTTATAATCACGGGCATTTGTTGCCGAGATGTATAGAATCTATCATAGGTCAGACTTATGAAGATTGGGAGCTTATCATTGTAAATAATGCTTCTACTGATAACACTATTGAAGTAATTGAGGGGTATCAAAATTCTAAGATAAGATATATTAATTTTAACAATGATGAGGGGATTGCGGCTTCGAGGAATGTAGGAATCAGGGCGGCAAAGGGGGATTATATATGTTTTTTAGATTCTGATGATTGGTGGAAAGAGAATAAACTGGAGGTATGTAGTAGGTATATAAATGATTACGATCTTATATATCACGATTTGGATATTGTGAATGCTCATCGGAGTAAGGACAAGTTTAGGAAGAGGTTGTATAGCAGGGAAATTCCTAAGGAGTTTTTTTTAGAAGATATGTTTATCAATGGTAATCCGATAAAGAATTCGAGTGTTGTTCTTTCAAAGAAAATTGTTGATAAAATAGGCTTTCTGGATGAGAATTTAGAATTGATGGCTGTAGAGGATTTTGATTATTGGATAAGGGCTATAAAAGGGGGGGCTAAGACGAAATATATAGCAGAAAGTTTGGGCTATTATTGGAAGGGGAACAACACTTCTTATAAGATGATACAAATACAACGGTATGAGAGTTTATTGAACAAGTATAAAGGAGAGATTAGCTCTAAGAGGTCTTTGAAGCTTGCAGATAAAATGTTTTGTTTTTTGAAGGGTAGGATTTATCATACGAATGGTTTTTTTGGGAAAGCTTTACGGCAATACATAAAATCTTTGGATATTAGAACCGCAAAATTTAAGTTTGCCATATTAGGGATATTATGTTGTTTATTAAGGATAAAAATATAAGAAGATGAGTTATACAGTAGTTTTTGCAGCTAATAATGATTATATACAGCATTTTTTAGTTGCTTTGAAGTCTTTTTTGGTGAATAATGAAGGTTATTCATTTAATATATATTTATTAAATGAGGGGCTTTCAGAAGAAAATGAGGCTCTTATATTGGATACGATAAAGGGATATTCGGCAGTTTTTAAGAATGTTGTAGTTGAAGAGAAGATGTTTGAGCATTTGCATATAGGAGCGAAGCATTTATCGATACAGACTTTTTTTAGGTTATTAATCCCAGAACTTTTTAATGAGGAGAAAAGGGTTTTATACTTGGATTCGGACATTGTAGTTACGGGTTCATTAGTCTCTCTTTTTGATATTGATTTTGAGGATAATTATGTGTTGGCAGTTAAAGATACTTTTAACAGTTATGCAGAGGATACGAAGAGGAAGCTGGGGATGAGAAAAGAGTCTGTTTATTTTAATGCTGGTGTTTTGGTTATTAATATTGCGAAATGGCGAGAGGATAAGTTGGCGGAGAGGATTATAGATTTTGCGTCGAAAAATCCTACATTGATTTCTTATGCTGATCAAGATAGTATTAATGCTGTGATTGATGGGAAGGTGAAGTTGCTTCCTTTGCGTTATAACATTCAGTTTAGTTTGCTAGACAGGGGGAAGAAGAGTGCTGATGAAGAGGCTGAGATTTTGAATAGGTGTATTGTACATTACACAGGAGGATATCCTTATAAACCTTGGTTTTATGCGTGTATAAATCCTTTGAGGGGTGAGTATACGAAGTATTTGAAGCAGACATTTTTTAAGGATTATAAGGCTAAAAAGGATTATATAGGGGTTATAAAGTATAAGATTTTGCGTCCTATATATAAAAAAATTAAACATCGATAATTATGGAAGTTGGGGAGTTATCACTTAGGGAAAAGTTTTTTTATTTTATATTATTATTTATTCCTTTTGCCAATATTATTACACTTCGGTTGAGTTCTGTGATAGTATATATTGTTATTACTCTTTTATTGACTTTTTCATTTATACTGAACTTATATAAGCCAAAAAATATTACAGCTGAAGAAAAGAGATTGTTTTTTGCTTTTATTCCTATTTTTTTATTATCTATTGGTTATTTAGTAAGTACTCTTTTTTTTCATATTGAGAATTTTGATAGTGTTTTATTTTTTTTACAAACACCTATATTAGTATCATTAATTCCTCTTTTTATTGATATTAGAAAGATTATTGAAGTAAAATTAAGTAGGTATCTCACTTATATTATAATATTGATATCTGTAAGTATTTTTATTGATTTTTTGTTACTAAATGTTTTTAATTTAATACATTTACAGCCGATGTATAGGGGTGAGGAAGCTTATTCTTATCTTGATCGTCCTTTTGGTTTATTTGGGCAACCGAGCGTTAATACTGCTATTTTGGTTGGAGCTTTGTTATTGAAAAGGTATATTGATAAAAAGAATAGTTTGTTTTTAAATATAGTATCAATATTGGCTATTATAGCACAGGGTAGTGGCACAGGTTTTATATCTTTATTAATTTACATTATAGCTTTATTGTGGGAAAAACATAAAGTATTATTATTTTTTGGGAGTATTATTATTTTTATTATACTTTATTATATTATAGTATCTGAGTTTATACCCAAGATAGGTTTAGAATATTTGACTTTTACTTATTACTACTTTGAATATCTGATTATATATTTCTTCAAATATACTCCTACAGAAGATTTATGGATAGGATTTTCATCATATATGGATGTAACAATTGATTTTGGGCCTATATATATGATATCAAAAGTAGGAATTCTTTATTTTTTAGTATATTCAATATACTTATTCTTAGCTTTTTATAAAGTGAAATCAAATATATTTCGCTTTTTTATTATTAGTTTAGCCCTTTCAAATTTGCACTATCCTGTAATGTTTTATGTAATTATGCATTTTATTTGGATAATCATTTTTTATATTGCTTTTTGCAAACCCAAAGAATCTTCTTTTAGTTCTATCTGAGGGATTAGATAAGAGTGTTTTTTTGTTTTATGAGATGGAAATGTTAAAGAAACTGTTACCACAGGTTACAGAGTTGTAACCTGTGGTAACAACTTTTTGCGGGAGAGTGAAAACAGTTGCATCTTTGCAGCGTCAAAAAGTCAGAGACGAGGTATTAGTGGTTGAGCCTTATCGGACGAGGCTTGATGTGTCCGACACTAAAGACCAAAGTCTAAGGACTAATGACAAATAGAAATTTATTATTAACAACATTAAAATCGAACAAAAAAATGGCAACAAGTAATAACAACATCGTAACCAAAGGACTTTCAGGAATTATTGCAAAACAATTGGTATTTAGCCAACGCAATGGTAAAACCATTGTTTCTAAAGCACCTGTATTTCGGAAGCGAGCTACTGCTGCACAAGTAGCTCATCACACTAAATTCAGCAAAGCGGCTGCTTATGCTAAAAGAGCTTTGCAAGACAATACTCTTAAAGAATTGTATAAGGCAGAAGCACAAAAGCGTGAAGGAGTTTCGGCCTACAACCTTGCTGTGGCTGATTATCTCAAAGTTCCTGTAATAGAAAGCGTTGACACCTCAGCTTATACGGGAGTTAGTACAGGAGAGAAAATAGTTATAGCTGTAAGCGATAACTTTAAGGTAACGGCTGTAAAGGTGAAGATTAGTGCCCAGAACCAAAGTGTAGTAGAAGAAGGTACTGCCCAACTCAAAGAAGGCAAATGGGAGTATAGTACTACAGTTGTTAATGGGACACTTTCAGGCACAAAGATAGCGATAACCGCTACTGACCGCCCTGGCAATAGCGCGCTCAAAGAGATTAGTTTGTAAAAATTGCATAGTGGAATGGACGTGTAATGAAAAAGAACCTGCCTTTTGGACAGGTTCTTTTTTTTGATTATCTTTGCATTTCTAAATACAGAAAGACCTATATGTGATAGGTATTAGGTAATTAATTACTGCTATGAAAAAAATAATTTTGTTAAACAATATTACACAAGATATTCTTATCTTTCGAAAGCATCTTATAGAGTTTTTGATCGCTCATAACTATATTGTATATACTATGGCCACTGATTTCACCCCCAAATCTGAGGAAAAAATAACACAAATGGGAGCTATTCCTATAAGTTACTCTTTTGCACGTACAGGTCTTAATCCGTTCGCTGATATGAAGAATATGAGATATCTCCAAAAGTTATTTGAAGAAATTTCGCCTGATATTGTGCTTTCTAGTTTTGCTAAACCTGTTATCTTTGGCACTCTGGCTGCTAAAAAAGCAAGAGTACCAAAGATTATTGCTATGATAGAAGGTCTTGGTTATGCTTTTACTGAACAACCTAACGGACAAACTCTTAAAGCTAAACTTATAAAACACATTCAAATTCTGCTGTATAAGATCGCCTTACCTAAAGCAGATTGTGTATTATTCTTAAATCCTGATGATCCTAAAGATTTATTGGATAAACACCATATCAGGGTAAAGAGGAGAGAAATATTGGGAGGTATTGGGCTTAATCTAAGAGAATATCCGTTTAGTAAGGTCGTGCCTTCTGACATTTCATTTATCTTTATAGGCAGACTATTGCGTGAGAAAGGTATTTTTGAGTTCCTTGAAGCGGCTAAAGAAGTTAAAAAGAAATATCCAAAAGTAATATTTAAAGTTATTGGTAGTTTTGACAAGAAAAATCCTGGTAGTTTAAAACAGGAAGAATTAGATTTTTATATAAAGAATAATATTATTATATACGCTGGTTTTATAACTGATATAAAGCAATGGGTAATAAATAGTTCTGTTTTTGTATTACCTTCTTATCGGGAGGGGGTGCCTCGCAGTACACAAGAGGCGATGGCTATAGGCAGAGCTGTTATCACTACGGATGTGCCTGGTTGTAGAGAAACTGTAGTAGATGGGCAGAATGGGTTCTTGATTCCAAAGTGGGATGTCTCTGCTCTTGTGGCACGTATGGAATACTTTATTAAAAAACCTAATGAGATAGTACGTATGGGGGAAGAGAGTTATAAGATAGCCTTAGAAAAGTTCAATGGTGAAAAAGTAAATCAAAGGTTATTGTCTATTATAGAAGGATAAAGGCTCGCAGAGCTGAATAAAAAAAGCCTTGAATGTATAATGCATTCAAGGCTTTTTTGTGGTCCCAGTTGGGCTCGAACCAACGACCCTCTGATTATGAGTCAGATGCTCTAACCGACTGAGCTATGAGACCTGTCATTTTTTATAAGACGGTGCAAAAATAGTACTATTATTTTAATTGTGCAAATTTGTCGCTATTTTTTTTTGCTTATTCCAAGATTGCTCCAAGATTGTTCCAAGGTTGTTCCAAGGTAGTGTTTAATGATGAATAATGCATGTTTAATCATTAATTGCTGTGCGTTTGGGGTGAGGAATATATGTTTAACCATTTATTAACCAGATAATTGAATGTCTTTGTTGTTTGAAAATAGAGATATAGAGTATGTCGATTATATAGATTTAAACAAATTATAATAACTATATGACTTTAAATCAAAAGGATGAGATATTAAAAAGAAACTAAATAGATATTTTATTATGTGAAGAAAATGTTATTTTTAACATTATTTTTGCATTTTGCTTGCTTTATTTTATTTTTTTATCTACTTTTGCCTCGTAATTAATTTATCAACCTTTAATATTTAATATTAATGAAAAAACTTTTATTATTATTATTATTGGCTATCAGTGCCAGTAGCTTTGCTCAATCTTCTTTTAAAGGCACCTTAGTAGGTTCTGACCAAAAGCCTGTGAGTGCCGCGAATATTATTTTGATGACACTTCCTGACTCTACCCTTGTAAAAGGAGCTATCAGTGATGCTAAGGGGGTGTTTGAACTACCTAATACTGCAGAAGGCAAGAAAATAGTGATTAAAATCAGTCATTTGGAGTATCAGTCGGAGGTGTTTACTCCTGCGGGGAGCAACTTAGGTACCATTGTTTTGACGCCTGCTACTAATGAGTTGGGTGAGGTAGTGGTAACGGCTCGTAGGCCTATTATAGAGCAGAAGGGTACACGCATCAGCACTAATGTAGCGCAATCGTCCTTACAAAAGATGCCCCAAATGGGTAACCTTATCAGCTTTTTGCCAGGGGTAACACGTTCGTACTCCAGCAATAGCGGTTTTGAGGTTTTTGGCAAAGGCAATCCTGTGTTCTACATCAATAACCGTAAATCGCATGACATCAGTGAGGTGTATAGACTTTCGCCCCAAGAGATTGAAAGTATTGCTATTGAAACCCAACCAGGGGCAGAGCACGACAATTCGGTAGGGGCTGTCATCTACATCAAGCTAAAAAAGAAACCCGGTGATGGACTGAGCGGAATGATAGCAGGGCAAACCAACTTCAAAGAGAAAGGCAACAACAGCTATATGGGGGTAGACCTAAAATATCGCAAAGGCAAAACCGACTTCCTCTTTACGGCTTTTCCTTCTTTAGATTTTGCTAACAAAAGCGAGAGTGAGAGAGCCCTTTTGGTGCACGCCCCTTCTAATGAATGGCAGGTGAACACTTCGGAACTCAACGAGAACAACGGCAAGCACATCTACATAAAAACAGGTTTGGCACACGAATTTTCGGACAAACACTTTGCGGGCTTTACCCTCCACGGCAATATTAATCCGTTTGCGGGGCATTCTTACACCGACCAAGCAATGGAAACGCACCAAAACAACACCCTCCTAAGCAAAGGGTTCAACCATTACGACCGTTTCAACCAGAACAAAAGTCTGTATGGCAACGCTTATTACGAAGGGATACTTTCTGACAATCTCAAACTTCAAACGGATATTTATTATCTCGGTATGCTCTCTGATAACCAATCGGATATAGTAGAGAAAAACTTGCTTACGAATACAAGTACTAACAAGTATACGCACTCTGATGCCAGTTCGGACTGGTGGTCTATCAAAACTACTTTTACACAGAAATTAGGCAAGAGTGCAGGGCTTAGTTACGGTTTGGAAGCGAGCAAGCTTCGCCGTGATGAGGATTACCGCGACAGCTACCGCGTTTCGCCTCGCATCGACAACAAAGAAACGCGTTCTTCGGCTTTTGTGAGTTTGACGCTTCCTATTAAGAAAACAACGTTCAAAGCAGGATTGCGCTATGAGTATGCCGATTTTGGGTACTATGAAAATGGGCAAAAGAGCGAGGTAAAGAGTCGGGAATACCGCGATTGGTTGCCTAATGTATCTTTCTCATTTCCTTGGTATAAGACCCAGATAGCCCTTAGCTATGCGCGCAAAATCAAGCGGCCTGCTTTTTATGAGCTCAGCGATTATGAGGCGTATGAATCTCCTTTCTTGTACAACCGAGGCAACCCTTATATTGCCCCACGCCTAAGCGAAGAGGTGAGTTTATTGACTACTTATCAGAATTTGTCGTTTGCTATAAACTATCAGTACCATAAAAATGGATTTTACCAAGACTATCGCCTTTCGTCAATCCCGAATGTAGTAGAGAAGTCTCTCAAGAACTTTGATGATTTTCAGACTTTAAAAGCTGTGGTTTCGGTACAACACTCGTTTAAATTTTGGCAACCTAAACTCAGTTTTACGGTAGGGAAACAGTTTGCCACCAATGTATTTGAGCAAAACGATGCTATTGTGGGGGTAGAAATGGAAAATGAGTTGATGTTTTCGGAGAAATGGATGGCTGTGATAGGGGCTAAATACCGCTCTAAGGGAAGCCTTGCTGACACGTATTACTACAAAAACCAAATGGTGATAGACTGGGTGATGATGCGCACTTTCTGCGATGGTAAACTCGATATTTTTATAGGAATGGATGACATTTTCAACAGCAATAACAGTTCTGCCGAGGTAACCAATCGTTTTATCCGTAACCGTTTTAATAATAACAGTTTTAATCCTGTATATTTTACGGGGCTTTCTTATCGTTTCAACAGTACGAATAGCCGTCTAAAAGGACAAAGTGCCAATGAAGACGATAAGGGAAGAATGTAGATAATGGTTAATGATTAATGTTTAATGATTAATGTTTAATGATTAATGGTTAATGATTAATGGTCAATGATTAATGGTTAATGATTAATGGTTAATGGATAATGATTAATGATTAATGATTAATGAATGGAGTGTAATTTTAATAAGAGGCTTTGGCAAAGGTCGTAGTATGACGAGCAATTGAAACTTTGCCAAAGCTTTTATTATAGTGAGAGCACGGCGTTCGCATTTAAAAGCCTAACCCTCGTTGAGGGTGTCTGAAAAGTTTTATTTATGTGGGCGTTTTGCAAAACGCTTCTACATAACATACTAT
>CAUQUO010000037.1:0-27934 GCA_963521335.1 uncultured Capnocytophaga sp. | reverse complement strand
CAACTAAATGAGTTACATTACCTTTAAGAGCAAGCTCATAGAGCAAAAAGTAAAGCAATATCTGAAAAAGAAACACGAAGACCTTCTTGTAAAAGAGGGGAGGAAGGTGTTGGTCAAAGAAGAAGGAGCGCCTTTGATTACCAAAATGCTCATTCATAACGATGATTTGCACTCGGAAGACTTAGCCGACTTGCAAATGTTCCCCAATATAAAGGAATTACAGTTGTTGTCGGACAATATAACCCACTTGGAAGCCTTACCACCCTTGGAGAAGCTACAAAAACTCTATTTGAATGTCAAGGCAACAGATTATACGCCTCTCGCTAAGTATAAAAAACTGAAAAAAGTAGAAGTTTATGACAGTGGCGTGAGTGATATAACTCCTTTTTGCGAACTTTCCAAGCTAAAAGAATTAAGATTATCGTGCAATAAGCTCACTTCTTTAATAGGAATCGCTAAATTACAAAACCTAACTGAGCTTTGGTTGGATAGAAACCAAATCACCGATATATCCCCCTTGGCGTGGCTGCCCAATCTTGAATATTTGGAGTTAGATAGGAACCAAATCAGCGATTTATCTCCATTGAAAGCCCTTAAGAAGCTCAATACTTTATATTTGTATTACAATGAAGTAAAAGACCTTTCCCCTTTGAAGCATTTATCCTTGGAGGAATTGAACTTAGAGCAAAACAAGATAGAAAACCTTAGCGATTTGGTAGGTATGGAGACCCTTCGGAACTTAAAGATATGTTTTAACCCTATAAAGGATGCCTCTCCTTTGCTAAAAATGCCTTATTTAGAGTTCATCTGTACAGATGCTAAGGATATCTACTTACCTTTAGAACGTTACTTTGGTAAGAGTGTAATAAGAGAAGTCTTTGGAGGGCAGTACCCTAACTTTGAAGAAGCAGATACTTATATATTTAGTAAAAAAGAATGAAAAAAATGACCTTATTAGCCTCTTTGTTAGCGTTGTTCTCTTGTAAAAGAGCGACAGAAGAGCGTAAAGCCACAGAAGCCTTTGCGATACAATCCCTACTTACCTATGAATATTGTGGGGAAAAGGATGGTTTTCAGTATTTCTTATTAGGCAACCAATGGGAGCGTAAAGTGTTCAAAATAAAAAGCTCAGAAATACACATTGATCCTCAATATGCTTTTTACGCTGATCCCTCTTTTGAGCCTAAAATACCTATTACCCCCGTTGAACAAGAAAGAGTCTTTGCCGAAATCCCTATGAATGGACAGAAACTCTATTTGTATAAGAACTATATTGTACCGCGTTATTTCCTTAGTTGCTCCGACCTACACAAGAAGGGAAATACCCATCCCACCTACCTATATGATGAGGTAAGCCAGCAGGAAGCCGAGGCATACCAAGAAGAACGCGCCTACTATATAGGTTATTACCAGGGCGAAAAACTCATTCGTTACAAAAAAATATATAAGGGAGAGGTGTTAATAGAGAGAGCACTGAATGAAGAATAAATTTATATTAATCCTTCTTTATTAAGAGAATGTCTGTTAGTAATAAGTCTTAGACTAATACGATTGAATCTATATAATAGGCATATAGCCACCGCTGTAAGCCCTATGAGTAAGCCAATCCAAATACCTACATTTCCTAAAGAAGTATGTATTCCTAACATATAAAGAATAGGAAAAGCTATAAGCCAATAAGCGACAAAGGTAATATACATAGGCACTTTAGCATCTTGTACCCCTCGTAAAGCACCCAATGCAGTTACTTGTAGCCCATCTGATATTTGGAAGATAGCAGCAATAAGTAAGAGGTTTGCCGCTTCACCTATTACTAAAGCGTTTGTAGCTACTTTATCTATATTATCCATCTCTAAGTATAAAGAAGGTAACCAATAACGTAATAAAGCTAAAAGTATGGCAAAGCATATTTGTGTACAAAGTACTAAAAGAAATACTGAAATAGCTACTCTGCGTAGGCTTGCATAGTTTCTAGCTCCTAATTGATTACCTACTCGTATCATTGCAGTAATACCTAATCCATTAGCTACCATAAAGGTCATAGAAGCTAAGTTTAATGCTATTTGATTAGCTGATAACTGGTTTTCTCCTAACATACCACTTATCCATATTGCAGCAGTAAACACTCCTGTTTCAAAAATCATTTGTAAACCTGTTGGAAGTCCTAAACTACTTATTTTTTTCAACATTGAACTTTGTATATGCTTAAAACTGATATGAGTAACATATGTTTTTGACTTCTCTAAGCGCTTTAACATATAGTAGAGCATTATTGGCATTACTATTCGTGAGATAAGCGTACCTACTCCAGCTCCTAATACTCCTAATTTTGGGCATCCCCAATTACCATAGATGAAAAGATAATTAAAAAATATATTTACTAAGTTAGCTAATAAGGTAACATACATAGCATATTTGGTCATTGATAAACCATCAGCAAATTGTTTGAAGGTAGTAAAAATACCCAAAGGGATAAGTGAAAAGGCTACTAAATGAGTATAAGGTACTGCCAAGGTAATTACTTTCTCACTTTGTCCTGTAAAGCGCATAACAGGCTCTACAAAAAACATCAATAAAAAGAGTATTATACCAAGTATAAGGTTCAGTAACATTCCATGATTGAGAATGGATTGTACAGCTTGTCTATCACCTGCCTCATCTTTCATAGCTACCAAAGAAGTAGTGGCAATAGAAAAACCTATAGCAAAAGACATAGCTATAAAAATAGCAGTATTTCCTAAAGCAGCAGCTCCCAACTCAGAAACTCCTACTTTACCTACCATTACATTATCTACAAAACCAACAAGAGTATGGCCTAACATTCCTAATATTACAGGGTAGGCTATCTTTAAGTTGTATTTAAATTCTTTTGTGTAACTTGATAAAGACACGTGTTTAATGATTAATTGTTAAATAATTAAATTAATTAGCAGATTAACCAGTTTGTAAATTAATGGATTTACTAATTAGTTAATCTGCTAATCTACTAACTTGTTAATTGATTTCTATTTCATCAATAATATTCTTGGCTCCTGCATAAATATCAATTACCCAAAGTACATAGCGTATATCTACATTGATAGTGCGTTGTAATTCTTTGTCAAAGATAACATCACCTGCCATTGCTTCGATATTACCATCAAAAGCAAGTCCAATGAGCTCTCCTTTACCATTCATCACAGGCGAACCTGAGTTCCCCCCTGTAATATCATTATTGCTTAAAAAGTTTACATGCATAGAACCGTCTTTGTCTATATATCTACCAAACTCTTTCTTCTTATAAAGATCAAGCATACGTTGTGGCATATCAAATTCAGGGTCTCCTGCTTTATATTTAGCCATCAAAGTATTAAAGGTAGTATAAAAATTCTTTTTTACATCAGGATTTCGCTTGTCAGCTTTCAAAGGTTTTATAGTACCATAAGTAAGACGTAAGGTAGAGTTAGCATCTGGATACAATATAGTACTGATTTTAGAATCTCGCATACCTTTTACAAATTTTCTATAAGCCTTGTTATAACTATCCTCTAAACTGAGAAGCTCAGGAGAAGGATTTCTAAAATTTTCAAAGAGTACTGCCGAAAGCTCTAAAATAGGATCTTGAGTCAATTCAGCTACTTCTTGCTCTACCCCTAATCGAGCAGTTTCTTTACTTCGATAGATACTTTTCGCCAAAAGCTCCTCTACATATTTATCAAAATCATTGTTGTATTGTAATTTTATAGCTTTAAGTTCAGTAGGTACATTTGCACCTTTATTCACATAAAGTTTAAGCATATCAGAAAGAACTGCTTTCTCCACATCAAGGTTTACTTTATCATAATCAGCTAATAAGGCATCTACTCTTTTTTGTAAGTCTTCAGCAGGCATTCCTCCTTGTTTACCTCCACTCACTACCCTTAGATAGTTTGAAGGCATCTTGATAAAGAAAGAGGCACGCCATAACATACCTAAATAATTCTCATCAGCTGATTTAGTGTTAGTTTTCTCAAAATAATTAGCTAAGGTTGAAAGTACGTCTCCATATTTAACCTTATTTTCTGATTTATTAGCCCATTTACCAAATTTGGCTTCCACTTGGCGCTTTTTATCAGCTGTCTTATGAGCAGTAAGTGCATCAATCATACCTTGGCGATTTTTCCAATAATTAGCAATGCTTGAATATTGTGAAGCGTATTGCAAGCGTACAGCATCGTCTTTATCCATAAATCGCTTCATAGCATCCATAGCCGTTTTAGAAGCTTCTACCCATGCAGGATAGGCATACTTTACATTTTGGTCTACCCAATAAGAACTCTCCCAGCGATTGGTACGACCAGGATATCCCATAATCATAGCAAAATCTTTGTCTTGTACCCCTTTAAGACTTACTTTGAGATAGCGTTTAGCTTTCAAAGGAATGTTATTGGGCGAATAAGGTGCAGCATTGCCGTCTTTATCAGTATATACACGGAAGAGGGAGAAATCACCTGTTTGACGAGGCCATTCCCAATTGTCAGTGTCGCCCCCAAACTTACCAATACTTTCAGGAGGTGTACCAACAAGTCGTACATCTTTAAAATCTTGGTATACAAAATAGTAATATTCATTCCCTTGGAAGAAGGAACGTACTGAAACTACATATTTACCTCCTTCACTATTCTCTTTTTCTATCCTAGCAATCTCTTGATTGAGAGCAACCTCACGCTCTTTCTCGCTCATTGATGGATTTACTACCGATAACATACGGTCAGTTACATTATCCATGCGCACAAAGAAACGCACAAATGACTGTTTTGGCGAAAGTTCTTCAGCATGAGAACGTGCCCAAAATCCATCTCTCAGATGATTGTTTTCAGGAGTGGAGAGTTGAGCAATATTACCATAACCACAATGGTGATTGGTCAGCACCAATCCATCTTTAGATATAATACTAGCAGTACAACCTCCGTTGAACTGCACAATAGCATCTTTTAAACTGTTGTTGTTAATGCTATAAATCTCTTGGGCAGTAAGTTGTAACCCTAATTTCTGCATATCTCTTTGGTTAAGACGCTCAATGAACATCAAAAACCACATTCCTTCATCTGCTCGTGCTATTGGAACAAGAAATAGCAAAGCCAATAGTGTCATACTAATTTTCTTCATAAAACTTGATATAATGGTTTATTTATTTCGGCAAAAATATAAAATAAAATATAAAAATAAAAAAAACTTTACTAAAGCTATAAAACTTTAGTAAAGTTATATATTGTTATTTTTTAATTATCAAATGATTAACATAGCATCACCATAAGAAAAGAATTTGTATTTTTGCTCTACAGCTTCTTTGTAAGCACGCATTATAAGATCATGACCTGCGAAAGCTGATACCATCATAAGTAAAGTGGATTTAGGTGTATGAAAATTAGTAATCATAGCATTAGCTACACTAAAATCATAAGGCGGAAATATAAATTTATTAGTCCAACCATCAAAAGGGTTCACAAAGCCATCTGCAGAAACAGAACTTTCAAGCACACGCATTACAGTGGTGCCTACCGCACATACTCTCTTTTTATTTGCTTTAGCACTATTGATTATATTAGTTTGACTCTCAGGTATATGAATTTCTTCACTATCCATTTTGTGTTTAGAGAGGTCTTCTACTTCAACAGGGTTAAAAGTACCTAATCCCACGTGTAGTGTTACCTCTGCAAAGTTTATTCCTTTTATTTCCAAACGTTTCATAAGATGTTTAGAAAAATGTAATCCTGCTGTAGGTGCTGCTACGGCACCTTCATGTTTAGCATAAATAGTTTGATAACGCTCTTCATCTTCAGGCTCTACAGGACGTGAAATGTATTTAGGAAGCGGTGTTTGCCCTAATTCAGTAAGTCTTTGGCGGAACTCTTCATAACTACCATCATATAAAAAACGAAGTGTACGACCACGTGAGGTGGTGTTGTCAATTACTTCAGCTACCAAATCAGCATCTTTACCAAAAAAAAGTTTATTACCTATACGTATTTTTCGAGCTGGGTCTACCAATACATCCCATAAGCGTTGTTCTGCACTAAGTTCTCGTAATAAGAATACTTCTATCTTTGCTTTTGTTTTTTCTTTATTTCCATACAAACGTGCAGGAAATACTTTAGTATTGTTCAATACAAATACATCACCATCATCAAAATAATCTATCACATCTTTGAAAAGCTTGTGTTCTATTTCTCCTGTTTTACGATGTACCACCATTAAACGTGCTTCATCACGATTCTCACTCGGATATTCAGCTAACAACTCTTTTGGAAGCTCAAAGTTAAAGTTTGAAAGTTTCATAATATTTTAATTATCAATAATTATTGTTATAAACGGTAGGCTATACCTACTGAAAAATGTCCATATTTATAGCTGTCAGAAGCAATACCTTTTTTCCTTTTTGCATTTGGAATAAAAAAGTTAATATCTACACTTCCTATAAAGCGTTTCCATTCACCATAAGCCCCTAAAAACAAACGAGCATTTATACCTTGAGCATCACCAAAATTAAAAGTAGGACCTGCACCTACCTGCATGCCATAGGATTTATGCATTCCTCCTATAAGGTATAAAAAAGATATTTGATGAAGGTGATTGTAGAGACTGTAATCATCATTTTGTTGCGCTTGTAAGAAAGAATAATCTACCCTCATACTGAATTTTGAAATACTTCCATACTGCTCAGGGTCATATCTATCTAATTGAAAATAAAGATTTAAACGCGGGCGAAATGAAAAAGATACAGAGGAAGAAGAATCATTATCAGGCTTTTCTCTATCATTATTATACAAAAATGGAAGCTGAGCCCCTATGACATAATTATTTTTGAGAGTTTGCCCCCAAGAGAAAAATGTAAATAAACAATATAAAAAAAGAAGACTAAACTTGTTCATTTAAAATAACAATTCTATAAAATAAAAAAAGTCGGGATGACTGGACTCGAACCAGCGACCACACGCACCCCATACGTGTACGCTACCAACTGCGCCACATCCCGATTTCTATTTTTTTCAGTTTGCAAAAATACTACCTTTTGCCGAATTTGCCAAATAAAATATTAAAAATATTTTAGCTAAGTAGCTATTTGTTTGATATACTGAAATAACTATTTCTTTATACTCCCTAAACTAACAGTGAAAATACCAAAATTATCAATAAGCATACTTTCTTTATTCACACCATTAAGTCTGAATAGACTATCTAATTCCCGCTGACTGCGTCTCCGCATCACCCAATCTTTCTCTTGGTGACTTTTTAATACAAATGCAATTGTTTTGAGTTGTGGATGCCAAGGTTGCCCTGTATAAATTAAAAAACCATTTTCTGAGATAGAAACGACTCCTTTGATAGCTTCATTTGCTAATATATTGTCTCCAAAAAGCTCAAAAATACCCGAAATGATAGTGATGTTAGGCGAGTAGTTAAGTTTTTGATAAATATCAGCTTCAAAACAGTTATAATTAGTAAAGCGTATATCTTTATAACCTCGCTCTTTTATGATTTGTTCACCTTTTTCTATATTGCTAGTTATGAATTCATTGATGACAATCTCTACTTCTGGGTGGCGCTCTTTAATGTCAAATAGGTAGTTACCTACACCTCCAGCAATGTCTAATATCTTTACCTTTCTTCCTTCAGATTGCAATGTTTGTATAGCTTTTTCTACTTGTTGCAACAGATGTTCTTTACGTATGCGTATTCCACGCCAACCTATGGCATTTAAGTAGCTTTTGTCCATCCATTTGCCTATAAACCATTTTCCTTGTGGAGCATTCTTATATATATAATCCATAGAAACACCAGAATCAAATCCGTAAGTAAGACCTATTGTCATTCCGGCACTGAGATGTCCAAATTTTTTCAATGCCCATTTTTGAAATTGATAATTCCACTGCTCTCCATTGGGAATAAGCTCATATTGCATCATTTCAAATTCTTTTTGCGTAAAGTGATCAGGGGCAAGAGTTGGAGATAATTGAGGTGTATCAAAGGCCTTTTGTATGAATTGTTTTAAAATTTTGTATACTTCCTCTCTACCCTGTTCAAATAAAATGCCGTGATGAAATCCATCTAAGGTGATAAACTCTTTTACTTTAGAAGATAGGTTAACATAGAATTGCTTCTGCTTTTTGTTAATTACAACAAAGTCTTTTTCTGCTGAAAGGAGTAGGGTAGGAGTAGTGATAGCAGCAGCATCTTCTACTAATCTTTTCCCTGCATTAGCTAAGTCAATGAGGAGTTTCCCATTGATAGAACGAGTGATAAAACGATCCGTATCGTAGGCACGTTGTTGTTCTGGGTCACGGGTGAGCATTTTTGATTTTACATAACTCTTCACAATGAGTTTAGGGTTGACCTTCAAAGCTAGCTCTATGGCTTGTTTAGCCAAAGGCACAATAAGATTTATTTCAAAGGCAGGAGCCAAAAGAGCCATTCCTGCAATACGTGGAGCAAAATCGTGTGCCCAGGCTGATACAATGACTCCACCAATACTGTTGGCTACAACAAAGATATCTTCTTCTTGTATTGCATAGGTTTGCTGTAGAAATTTAGCAAAAGTATCTAAATCTCGTACAGAATCCATAAAAGATGGTGATACACCTGCTTTGGTATGCCCATGTCCACGCATATCAAAAGCAAAGATGTTGTAGGAAGCAAACAAAGGGTGTGTAGCAAACTCTTGTAAGCGTTCACCATATTCGTGCCCTCTATGAATTACGATAAGTGTCTTTTGTTCGGAGCTGTAATTCCATTCATAAAAAAATATTTCAGCCCCTTCATAACTCTTGAAAAAACCTGTATTCATTGTCCAATATTTTAGTATAATGACATTTTTTATATATACCAAACAGATAACTTTTAAACTTGAAAATATCTAATAAAAGAGCTCTCTAATTTCTTAGAGAGCTCCTTTCACAATGCATATAAATACTACTACTAACTCCAAAAAATGAAGAAAATTTCCAGTTTTAGAAAGTCTCTATTACTGTTTAGTAATAAAGTTTTTTACATAAGATTTTGTTCTCAATTAATTTTTTTATTTTCTAACTCTGTTTTAATGAATGATGTCTTTTCAACAATGTTTCTTTTAGCAATTTTCTATTACCTATAGAGAAAAATCTGTGCCAAAATTATTTTAGTTTTTATATTATTTACTAAATATTTGATAATTAGTACTTTTTTTTAGGTTGAATTTTTTATAAGTATCTTGCTACTATTGTTTGTTTGTGTAATTACACACTTCTGGTGTGTATATTTACACCTTCTTACACTACATTATTACCTTTGTCAAATAGTCTTGGGTATTAGGTCCTTCATGAAACAATAAATCCAATATTGATAAGTTAGGAATAAACCCATATTTATCTGAGAATATTTGATGATAAGGAGGCATTGTTATAGGGTATTCTTTTTTAGCGCTACTTAAAAAGCGATAGTCTTTTACTCCTTGAGGCTCGGCTTCATACCCTTTTGTTTTATCAAAATTGATATGTACCAAGAGACAAGCTAAAATAGTTTCAATAGTATCAAGATTTACATCGAGTAAATAAGTGTATTGTTTTTCAAAAATACGTGCCAAATCGTCCTCGTAATACTCAAAATAAGGTGAAGTGCGATAGGCAGTTTCTAAGCTCTTCCAATGCAATCGTTGCCAAGGAAAATTATTTTCTACCTTTACATCTTTAAACAGCTGTCTGCCAGTATCCCCTCCTACGTGTTTGATAGGTAAATTAAGGGCTTGTTTACCATTCGCACCATAAATATAAGCCCTATTGCGCAAAGTTTGCTTCTGATAATTATCCGAAACTTCCAACACACAAGGGTTGTTCAATATCAAATGAAATTGAGCTATTGAAGGAAAATAAGTGGGGTGCAATAATACTTGTGTTACCATTTATTCTTTTTCTTTTTTCTTTTTCAGCAAACTATAAGCTAACCACAAACCGAGTAAACCAAATACAAAATAACGATAAGAAACAGGTTCTCCATCTCCATTTACAGTAGTAAATAGACGGTTCCAACGTATCTTGTTAAATCCTGACTGATTCCTATCAAGACTCATCCAAATAAGTACAGGTTTCCCTAAAATATGATCCTCAGGCACAAAGCCCCAAAAACGGCTATCTTCGGAATTATGTCGGTTGTCACCCATCATCCAATAATAATCTTGTTTAAAAGTATAGCTATTAGCTTTTTGTCCGTTGATATAAATCTCATTACCTTTTACTTCCAATTGGTTGTGTTCATATACGCTGATAATGCGTTTATACAAAGGTAAATTCTCTATACTAAGTGTTGCACTTTTCCCTTTAGCAGGGATAGTAATAGGTCCATAATTATCCTCATTCCAAGCAAAATTACTACTATGAGGGAAGATAGCCTTGTTGTACACACCTGCCTTGTTTATATTCCGAGTTACAGATACTATACTTGGGTTATTAGCTAATATTTTAGCTACTTCATCAGTAAGAGAAGTAAAAATATAGGTGTTTGCTGCTATTTTTCCAAAAGCATCAGTAACCCCAAATTGTTGATACATCAACTGTGCATTAAGTTCTATATCTGGCTGTGTAACTATAGTATAAGAAGATTGTAACTTAGCTCGAATAGAGTAAATTTCTTTTTTACCATTGATCCATACATCACCATCTTTTATCTCAAGTATATCACCTGGGATAGCTACTGTGCGTTTCACATAATTAGATTTCTTATCAATAGGTTTATCAACGTGAATACCCGAATTATCACGGAAGTATCTTACCGTATCAGTAGGCCAGTTAAATACTGTAATATCATTTCGTTGTACTTTTTGCAAAGCTGGCAAACGCAAATAAGGTAATTGTGGTGTTTTGATGTATGATTTTGTACCTATTACAGGAATAGAATCGTGTACCATAGGTAATGATAAAGGCGTCATAGGCACACGCACTCCGTAATGGAACTTGCTCACAAAGAGGAAATCGCCTACTAAAAGTGTTTTTTCTAGGGAAGAAGTAGGAATCATATAAGGCTGTATGAAATAGGTGTGAATACCCGAAGCTGCTACCACAGCAAAGAGTACAGCACTTACCCACGACGATACATTTTTCTTGATTACCTCTACATCCTTTCCTATATATTGTGTAGAGGGCAAATAAGTTACATAGGCAGCAAACAAGCCTAAAGTAACTACTGAAAGTAAGGTATAGCGTTTTTTGCGATAGTTAAACACGTGTAACCATTCATAGGTCATCACTACTACCATAATATTGCCTATTACAGGTAAGTACAACAAGAAGACCCACCACCACGGACGTGAGATGATACGCAAAAAAATAACAGTATTATAAAAAGGTACAAAGGCTTGCCACGCTCTGTAACCTGCTTTTTCATAACCTTTCCAAAAAAATAGCCCATTGATGAGCTGTGCAATAATTAAAATGTATAAATATATCATCTTTAATCGTTAATTATTAATTATTTAATTGTTTTAAAAATTCGGCTACACCATCTTTTGAGTGGTGTAGTGTTATATGTTTGGCAACTGCTTTCACCTCATCTCGTGCGTTATCTACTGCTACACCACAGCCTATCCCTTTTAGCATTTCTAAATCATTGTAGTTATCACCAAAAGCAATTGCTTCACTCAACGGCAAATGGTATATTTCGTCCAAAACTACTTTTACCCCTGTGAGTTTGGAAATACTGATGTCTGATAATTCAATGTAAGTTTCTTTTCCGCGATAAATTTGCATTACCTTAGCATATTTCTCATTCAATAGCTGAAATATACGATCAATAAGAGTTTCTTCACCCATTAGCATCAGTTTGTGAGCTCCGTGCCCTGCTTCTTGCCATGTCTTGAGCACTTCTCGGTTGGAGCGTACTATAGGAGATACTAATGTATTCCGTTCTTCACGTTCTGCCCATTGATCATATTGAGGCACATACCACTCATCGTTGTAATAAAAACTAATATGTATTTCAGAAGCAAACTCTTTTTCGTTAAGAGTAACCACTTCTTCCAATATCTGAAGAGGAATCGTTACTGAGTGCAATACTTTTTCACCATTGAGTACTAATCCTCCATTATAAGCGATAAGGGGTAAACCTACTATACCTAAATCTTTTTGTATGTGATACATTTGCTGAGGCATACGTGAAGATACTAAAATGAAAGGCATTTTGTCTTTCAGTTTTTTCACTTCGTGAATGGTGTTTTGTGTAAGAGTACGTGAACCGCTTAAAAGAGTTCCATCAATATCAGAAAATATAATTTTATACATTCTTTAGTTATGAGTTAAGAAATTATGAGTTTGCAAAGATAATACCTTTTTCTTAAAGAAAAACATTTATATATCAATCTTTTCAAGTAAAGGTGCAATGGATTTTATATCTTTATACTTATTAGATAAGTAATTTACTAATTGCTTTACTTCTGTTGCTGATTCAGAGTCTTTAAAATAGTCAACTACTTTTTGTATTGAATTTACTATTCGCTTATACTCATCTTTGTAATAGGCGTTATTAAATTCTGTTACAATCATTTCCTGCAACGTTTTAAATAGCTCAGTGATATTTTCTTTTTCTAAAAAAGGAAAATAAGTGCTCATATAGGCAAGGTTAGTATCTTTTAGAGTAGACCAAAGTTTATCTGTTTGCCCTTCATTAGTGTAAATTAAGCACAAAGCACCCAATTCTGCAGGAATATCCTCCCAATATTTTTTCCATTTAAACCATCTTTTTTTCTCGTCTTCAACTTTTTTCTCAAGAGTTTCGACATATAGTTCTATTTCTTTTTTCCATTCTTCAGAACTATAAGTTGCTTTCCATTTATTGTAAAGCAACGGAGCATTTTCATCTGCAAAAGCATATTTTTGAGCATAGAATCGTATTTTTTCTATATCGTTTTGTTGTTCAGCTATACTCAGTAGTTCTAATTCCCAACGCTTAACAATTGTAAAGTCTCTAATTGAACCGTGCGCTCTTAACAAATTGATTCCATCGGCGAGTAACTTTTTAGCTTTCTCATAATGCTTTTCTGCTAAGTACTGTTGCAACTTCAACTCTCTAAATTCTGGAAACAATAAATTACCATCAATGAGTTTGTTGATGGCGTTTTGATCTTTCAATTGAATGAACAAACTGTATTTTTTCTGCAAAAAGAAAAGCTTTGTATCGATATTAAACTTTATTTTCTTTAGTTTATCATCTAATAAAGTTAAATAAGAGTCTGTTTGTTGAAGTGCTATGGCAAGTGTTTCATAATCTTTAAAGAAAATATTCGCAAAAATATTATTTTCTATTCCAGATTGTTTTACTTGAGTAGAGAGAAAATCAAACACTTTCTTTTTCATATCCAAAGGCAATCGTTCGTAGTTCGCTATATAACTGATATTCTCTACAATATTGTGTATATACTTATAAAGTGTATTGCTCAATCCTATTTTTTCTGAAATTTCAAAGAGTTTCAGCAAAAGTAGTTTATTTATAATAAGTCCATCGCGATAATTTCCCTCTCCTATATATGTTTCAGCTGTTTTGATATGTTTTTTTGTCTCCTTAGCCAATTCTGTAGCATTACTCAAATAACCTTCACGTGTACGCGGTTTAAGCGTTTTCTCAATCACCTCAGCGAACATCTTCTCAAAATCTACTGAGGTGTTCTTCTCGGCAAAATACAACTCAAAATCAACTTTAAATATCTTATTTTTTTGAGCATAACTCTTTACAAAGTTCATCAACTCAGCATGTGAAATGCTTTCTAATAACTTGTCAAAAGACAGCTTCTTTGGCTTTGCTAGTGCTTTTCCTGCTTGTTTTTGCGCGTCAATAGCCAAAAAAACAGACACTACGTGTCCACATATCTTGCCATTGGCTTGAGTGCAATCGCACGAAAACTCCCTTATAGTATTTTTATGCAACAATACCTCTACTTCGTGCGTTCCCTTGTCGTCTACATTTGCTACCCACAAACCTTCTTGAGCCTCCTCTAAAGCTGTAACTCTCTTGTCATCAAACAGCTTAGAGCCTTTTTTTACAAGAGTTTTATCTACAAATTTATCAAAATTCAGTATTGTCATCGCTACTTATTAATTATCAATTCCAAGTACATCACTCATCGTGAAAACTCCTTGTTTTCCTACAATCCACTCCGCTGCCATCACAGCACCAAGAGCAAAACCATTGCGATTGTGAGCAGTATGTTTAATTTCTATAGTATCCACCTCACTGCTATAAGTGATGATGTGAGTACCAGGGGTATTATCAATGCGTTTGGCTACAATGGGAATTTCGTTTTTTCCAGCGGTATCTAAATGCCAGCCAGTTTTATCTGTCTCTGCAATGATACCTTCTGCTAAAGTTATTGCTGTACCACTAGGGGCATCAAGCTTTTGGGTATGATGAATTTCCTCAATAGCCACCTCATAATCCTTAAGTCCTGACATTAGTTTAGCTAAAGTTTTATTGAGAGCAAAAAACACATTTACCCCTATACTGAAATTAGATGCATATAAAAAAGCTGTTTGTTGTGCTTTACACAATGTCACTGCCTCGTTATATTGAGCTAACCACCCTGTAGTACCAGCTACCACAGGCACTTTATGTGTCAAACTATTACTGATATTTGCAAAAGCACTATTAGGCGTACTGAACTCTATAGCTACATCGGCCATAGTGATGTCATAGAGAGTGTTAGCATCGTCAATTTTCAATATTATCTCGTGTCCTCTTTGCAAGGCTATCTGTTCAATAGTTTTGCCCATTTTACCATAACCGAGTAATGCTATTTTCATATAATTATTTTTTTTATTAATATATCCTCTATTCAATCTTCTTTAGTAAGCGTAGTTGATGTGTGTAGTTGCGTAATTCACAATTGAATATTCCAATATGATCCAAACGATCTATACGTACTTTACCAAAAGAATGAATAATTTTATTATTTTCTAAAATAATACCTACGTGAATGATATTACCTTCCTCATCATCAAAAAAAGCCAAATCACCAGCTTTACATTCTTCAATAAAACTGATAAGAGAGCCTTGTTGAGCTTGCTTTTCTACAGTACGAGGTAAGTGTATACCATTTAGTTTAAAAACCATTTGCACCAAACCAGAAGCATCAATACCAAAAGGAGTTTTACCTCCTGCCAAATACGGAACATTTAAGTATTCTAAAGCTGTCGGCACAATACCTTGTTGAAGGTTTTTCTGGGTAGATTGAGAAGTATTCAAAAGATGATTATGCGAAAAAGTAGCTCCTTTTGGAATATGTAAGAATAGTTCATTCCCTATTTTTAAACGAAGTTTAGTAAGCCACCTATGGGCATACTTTTCTTTCCTTTTGAGCGCCTTTTTATAATCCGTATCAGATATCTCAATAAACTGACTGTTAATTATCCAACCTTCCATTTGGTCAAATAGTAAACGTACATAGCTCCAATCTCCTTCTTTGTCAATTACCTGCAATAGCTCTCCGAAAAGTAACTGCGTAATCATTTCAGCCCCTTCATTAGGCGCTAAACGTATAGGAACAACACTTAAATGGCATATTCCATAAGGGGTTTCTAAAATCTTCATAATCATCACGCTGGCAAAAGTAATAAATAATTGATAATTAACAATCCTTTTTTTGCTATAAAAAATAAGAAAAACTAAAATCAAATCTTATTAGTATATTAAAGCATTGTATTATAGTTGGTTATGAAATATTTGAAAAAATATTCTCTTAGTATGGAACTAGCTTGGAGCAACCTTAGAAAAAGCTTGAAGAAAAATTAAAACTTAGAAAAACAGTACTTACTAGCCTACTACTCTACTAGATAACTTACCTTTATAGGACGAAAATCACTAATAGATTGAAAGGTAGTTTCAAGACGCTTAATGAGTACTTTTGTCTGGTGTAGAGATACTTCTGAAGGACTTATTTTTACTAAGATATCTTTCATATATTCATTGCGAATACGAGAAATAAGAGGAAACTCAGGTCCTAATATTTCTATTCCTCTTTGCATATTAAAGGTTTCTCGTAAAGCATTAGCCAACCAATTAGCCCCTTCATTTACTCTATTAAACTGAGTATGTTTAAGAGTAATTCTAATCATCTGTATAAAAGGAGGATATAAAAAAGAAGTACGTTCAAGCATTTGCCATTGATACATCCCTTTAAAATCATTGTGTAATACTTGTTGTATCACAGGATGTTGAGGATTATAGGTTTGTATAAGTACCTTTCCTCGTGTTGTACTTCTACCTGCCCTCCCCGACACCTGTAATAACAACTGAAAACTGCGTTCATAAGCCCTATAATCAGGATTATGAATAGAAGCATCAGCATTCATAACCCCTACCAAGCCTACATTCTCAAAATCCAATCCCTTTGAAATCATTTGGGTACCTACTAATATTTGTGTCTCTTGTTGTTCAAATTTAGCTAATATTTTATCATAACCATATTTGCCATTAGTAGTATCTTGATCCATTCGGTCAATAGATGCATCAGGAAATAGTATTTCTAATTCTTTACAGATTTGTTCTGTACCAAAACCTTTTGTCTTTAAATCTACACTTCCACAAGCAATACAGTTTTTAGGCATAGGGATATTATAACCACAATAATGACAGCGAAGTTGGTTGCTCCCTTGATGAAAGGTTAAACTCACATCACAATGTGGACATTGTGGAACAGTCCCACAATGTGTGCATTGTACAATAGGCGCATAACCACGTTTATTTTGAAACAAAAGCACTTGTTTCCCTTTTGATAATGTATGATCTATCTCTTCTACCAGCCTATCAGAAAAGTGCCCATTCATACGTTTGCGATGTTGCTTGTCTTTAATATCTATAATTTCAATTAGGGGAGGGGAGAAGTCTCCATAACGTTTAGAAAGATATACAAAACCATACTTTTCTATCTTTACATTATGCATACTTTCTAAAGATGGAGTAGCCGACCCTAATAATGTTTTTCCTCTAAAAAAACTTGCTAACATAACAGCACTATCACGAGCTTGTAAACGTGGAGAAGGATCAAATTGTCTGTAAGAACTATCATGTTCTTCATCTATGATTACAAGTCCTAACGATTTAAAAGGTAAATAAATTGAAGAACGTACCCCTACAATTAATTGCGCTTTTTTTTTATTATTAAGTACATTTTTCCATACTTCTACTCGTTCATTATTACTGTATTTAGAATGATAAACAGAAAGTTGACTGCCAAAGTGCTTCTTTAAACGGTTGATAAGATGTATAGTAAGCCCTATTTCAGGAAGAAGATAGAGTACTTGATTTCCTTGTTTAAGATATTGATCTATAAGTTCAATATATATTTCAGTCTTCCCTGAAGCTGTAACTCCTTGTAAAAGTACTGTGTTTTTTGTTTGAAATTGTAGTTTAATTTGATAAAGTGCTTCTTGTTGTACCTCGCTAAGTGTTTTCTTGTTTAATAATACTCCTTCATCAAAACTCACTCGTTCTTTTTGCAAATAATATTCTTCAAAAATTCCTTTTTCTATTAGTAAATTAAACGTACTTTTTGATGCTTTGGTTTCTTCCAAAAGCTTTTCAACCTTCAAAGGACTCTTTTCCTTATTTATATAATTGAAGTAAGCTATTATAAGTTGTTTTTGCTTTTCAGCCTTTTTTAATAGAGTAAGAGCTTTTTCCAATCCTCCTTCTAATAGAAAATTAGGTGCTAAACGTACATACTTAATGAGTTTTGGTGTATATTTTTCAAATATTTTTTCTGAAATACGTACAGCTCCTTTTTCAACTAAATTCTTGATAACATTAAGCGTCTTTTTCTTTGGTATAATCTTGCTTACTTCACTTCCTTTTAAAGATGTTTTATAATGAAGAGCTTCATACACTAGCCATTCATCATCTGTAAAAAGACTGCTATTCATTTCTTTCTGAGCAATTTCTATAATAGTCTCACTTTCTAATAAAAAAGCGGAGGGAAGTGCAGATTTCATTACCTCTCCTAAAGAACACATATAAAAATCAGCAATCCATTGCCAGTGTTCCAATTGCTTTGATGTAACAATAGGTTGTTCGTCTAATATATATTCTATATCTTTAGTTTCATAATTTGGCTCAAGAGTATGTATTTTATAAACCAAAGCACTATATACTTTACTTTTACCAAATGAAACAGCTACACGCATCCCTATTTGGATAAAATTTGCTTCATCTACATTGATACTATATGTAAAAAGCTTAGGTAGTGGAAGAGGTAATATAACATCTACATAATACATAGGCTACTGGTGTTTTTTGAGTTTTAAAAGAGCTGCATTAAGCTCAAAACCAAGTAATAAAATATTAGAATTGATCCAAATGTAGAGAAGAAATATTAAAAGCCCTCCAATAGAACCATATAACTGATTATATTGAGAGAAATTTTCTATATATATACTGAAAAAATAAGTGGTAATACCAAATAATAATACTGTAAATACAGAACCTACTGAAAAGAATTTACTTTCTTTTCCTTCTACAGTACCAAAATAAAATAATACAGAAGTTCCTATAAAAGTAATTAAAGCTATAAAACCTATCTTAGAAATTTTTAATAAGGTTGCATTATCAGTAAGAAAGTTAATTTTATTAAGATATGGTACTAAATATACCTCATACCCAATAAAAATAATTACTGAAAACATAATAAGTAATGCTAAAATAATAGCAACCATTAAAGCATATAGATATTGCCTAAAATAAGAACGTACAAGCTGTCGATGGTATGAATATTGAAATCCACCAAAAATAGCCATAATACCATTAGTCATCAAAAAAATAGATAAAAAGAAAACAGATGAAAGTAAACCTCCCCGCTTTTTATCAGCAATATCAAAGAAAATATCTGAAAAAAAATCATGAGTGCCACTAGGAAGTAACTCATCTATAAATACCCAAAAATCTACTTGAAAATTATCAATCGGAATATAAGGAATAAGGTTTAATATAAATAATAAAAAAGGAAAAATAGCTAAGAAAAAACTGTAAGAAATAGCACTAGCACGGTGTGTGAGTGTCCCTTTAATAATTCCTGAAATATACAATTCAAGCAAATCATATAAAGAAAAAGCATTCTTAGCTAAAGGTATCCCTTTTAAAAATAAAACAAAATGCTTTATAATAGGTAGGTTTTGTATTTTTTCTTTCAATCCCATTATTCTTTCTTCTTTTTGAAATGATTATATAAGATACCAATTCCCCAATAAGGAATAACAATACATAAAAAGAATAGTAGCCAGAAACCTATCAAGCTAATGGCTGTAAAGAGTAAGAAACCTAAGTATTGTTCAAATATAAATATCACAACTATTACAAGTAAACCTTGCTAAAGTTTTTAACATTCTTTATGTCATACACTTTAGCAAAGTCTGTTATAAAATTAGTAAAATATAAATTGTATTAATGTGCCTTCTTACTTTTGTATTTAAAATAATAAGCTAACATTTTGTAATAGAGTTTTGCAGCTAAGAAAGCTGTTGGTTTTGCTTGCGGACTATCCATTAGTTCTACAATATCAAATGCCACTACATTACATTTTTTAAACACTTTACGCAAGAGTTTGAGCGTAGGATACCATTGTAAACCACCTGGTTCAGGAGTGCCTGTCGAAGGCGCTATTGCTGGATCAAAAGCATCTAAGTCAATAGTGATATATACATTACCAGATACTTTGTCTAATACATCATCTATCCAATTGTTATTCTTAGCAATTTCGTGAGCAAAGAACACACGGCCTTTAGGCAAATATTGTTTTTCTTCTGCATCCATTGAGCGGATACCTACTTGTACCAATTTGTGCTTTTGATTGGCTTCAAATACGGCACAAGCGTGATTAGAAGTAGAACCGTGATATTCAGGGCGCAAATCAGTATGGGCATCAAGTTGTAATACAGTGAGCTTTTCATATTTCTCACCTACAGCCCGTATTGAACCAATAGATACTGAGTGTTCCCCACCAAAAAGAGTAAATAGTTTATCTTCGTGCTTCAATAGTTCTTGGGTCTTTTCATAAACGGCTTTTGTCATTGCTTCAGGCGAACTGTTTTCTGTTACTTCACCTGCTAAATACACTCCATTAAGGTAAGGCTCAGTATCAGTTTCAATATCGTATAACTCCATATTTTCTGAGGCATCTAAAAATAATTCAGGACCTTTGTCTGCTCCTTTGCCCCAAGTAGATGTACCATCATAAGGTACTGTTACTAACATTACTTTAGCATTTTCCAGTGTTGCATTTTCCTCTGGAATTCCTGCATACGTTCTTTTCATTGTTTATATATTTAGCGAATAAAGTGCAAAGATAATAAAAAAATCCTAAGTATCTAAACTTAGGATTTTTTTAACGCACAACACTACTAAGATTATAGGTCTATCGCAATCGGTCTGCAGATTTTACGAGCTTCTCGTCCCGTCTGATAGCCTTGTTGGCCATAAACAAAAAAACGATAGAAAGCACGGGTGCGAAAACCCCAACACCTTTCTCTGAAATAAAACTTTCTCCAGGCGAGTTTAGCATTCGATATACAAATATTCCTAGTAAAGTAAAATTTATAAGTATATTCAGCCAGTTGAGCCACTGCTGAACACTTCTTTTCTTATATTTAAATATACTGTAAATAACCAATACTGCCGAAAGAGCAAAAACTATTGTTCTGATCCAATCTAACCCAAAAAGAACGGGAAGACCTGCTACTATTGCAACTATCAGCATATAAACGGTTTGTATTCTCTGAATCATCTGTTATTGTTTTTTCAGTGGGCAAATATACTACTTTTCTTGAAAATAGGAAAAATTATTTCAATTTGTCAAAGCCATTACCATAAACTCCCATAACATTTGTTTTAGTTACAAACGCTGAAGGGTCTATAGTACGTACTAAGCGGAAAATAGATGTAGCTTCTGTTCGCCTAGCAATTACAATCACTATTTTCTGTGAAGATTTAGAGTACCAACCAATTCCATCAATAATAGTGCAACCGCGCTTGAGTTCACTATTGATGTGGTTCGCAATCTCATCATAGTGTTTAGAGAAGATAAACAACTGCACCGACTGTCTTGCTCCATTGATAACAATCTCTACCATCTGCCACATGAGTGGTAAGAGGATAAGTCCATAAATAGTTTTCTCAAGTGAATTATCGTGGCGTTCCAAAATGAAAAAAGAGGATAGCACGATACACACATCTACCACCAAAAGAATACGTGCTATACTGATACTGTAATACTTGGTAATAACAAAACCTATTATATCAGTGCCTCCTGTACTTCCATTAGCTGAATAAACCAATCCTAAACCTGTACCACATAGTAATCCTCCCATAATTACATTTAAGAAGTCATCTCTCAAAGGAGGGTGTTCTATAAAGTAAGGCATTAAATACTCTTTTCCAGCCCAAATCAATCCCGATAGAATAGTTATAGAGATGAGTGTTCGGTAGGTGAATTGCTTACTCATTGCCTTAAAGCCTATCACCAAGAGTATAAAATTGATAATCCAATAGGTAATAGCCAAGTCAGCTCCTAACTTATAATTCAAGATAAGACAGATACCTGCCAAACCTCCTGTTACTATCCCATTAGGCATTATAAAGCCTGTAATCCCTATCGCATATGATATAAGCCCTAAGATGATAATAAGATAATCCTTTATGTAAAAAGATTTTAAGTATTTAATAGTTCTACTCTCTGATATAGCCATTGATGTAAGAGTTAAAAAATGAATGTTATTATTTTTAAATAAACGGCGCAAAAGTAATACTTTTCATTGAATTGCCAAACAAAATTATTGCAAACTTTCTTTGATACGACGGATAGCTTCTCGCAAATCTTTCTCAGAAGCTGCATACGAGAAACGAATGCAATTAGCATCTCCAAAAGCTTCTCCTGTAACAGTAGCTACCATTGCTTCTTCTAATAAATATAAAGAAAAATCAGTAGCATTGTTTATAACACGACCTCTCAAGGTTTTACCAAAGAAAGATGATATATCTGGGAACACATAGAAAGCTCCTTCAGGTATGTTGAGTTTAAAGCCTTCAATCTCATTTAAAAGTTGTAATACTAAGTCTCTCCTACGTTTGAACTCATCTACCATATACTGTATTTTGCTCTTAGGAGCTTTTAAAGCCACAATAGAAGCTCGTTGTGCTATGGCATTAGCACCACTCGTTACTTGTCCTTGTACTTTAGCACAAGCCTTAGCAATCCATTCGGGGGCTCCCATATAACCTATACGCCAACCTGTCATTGCAAATGCTTTAGACATTCCGTTTACAGTAATAGTATGTTCATAAAGACCATCGATTTCAGCAACACTAGTTACTCTCTCATTGGTAAAGTTGATGTATTCATAAATTTCGTCAGAAAGGATGAAAATATGAGGATGTTTCCTAAGTACTACAGCAAGGGCTTCTAATTCGGCTTTGCTGTAGATAGAACCACTGGGGTTACAAGGGGTATTGAACCATACCATTTTAGTTTTAGAAGTAATAGCAGCTTCTAACTGAGCAGGAGTTATTTTGAAGTTATTCTCAATGGTTGTGTGTACTTCTATTGGAACACCTCCTGCCATTTTAGCTATTTCTTTATAACTCACCCAATAAGGTGCAGGAAATATCACCTCATCTCCAGGGTTGAGCATCGCCAAAGCTACATTTGCCAAGCATTGTTTAGCTCCCGTAGAAACTACAATTTGTGAAGGTTTGTAACTGAGGTTATTGTCTCGTTTGAACTTCTCACAAATTGCCTCTCTCAGCTCCAAATACCCATCAATAGGTGTGTATTTGCTGTAATTTTGCTGTATAGCCTCAATAGCGGCATCTTTTATAAAATCAGGAATATCAAAATCGGGTTCACCTAAGCTAAGACCGATGATATCCTTGCCTTCAGCTTTGAGTTCTCTTGTTTTAGCAGCCATTCCTAAGGTAGCCGAAACTTCCATAGCGTTGATACGGTCGGATAAATACTGTTTCATAATATTTTGAATTATTATTTTCGGTAAATTGGATAAATAATTTTATTTTCTTCTTGTACTTCTTCTCCAAAAATACTATCAAAAAAGTTCCAGTTGAAAAAAGAATCAGAAGCAGTAGGTTCCAGGGTTTCTAACAAATATCGTTTGGCAAACTGAGAGGTAGGTACCACATAATCACCTTTGTAAAACTGCATTTTTTCTTTATGATTACTCACTTGGGTGTCATAATGTAAATAATGCCCTTCAAATGGATGTGTTATAGTCTTAAAGTCTTCTATTTGATAATAATTTACATTCATCAAAGTATCCTTAGTGAGCTCTTTCATTTCTATATTCTGAGCATTGAGTCTTGCAATTACTTGTTGCCATGCTTTCGGGATTATGTAGTATTCAGGCGATGTTTCTTTAGCATCTGTTTGAGCTTGTTTTATTTTTAGTTGTTTGATGTACTGATTATCAGCATCGGCAACTTCTATAATAGTTTTCATAGTTTCATAGTTAGCTTCTACACGTTGTTTATATGATTGAAATATATGAGTATTCAAGCGAATTCCTATACAGTTCCAAAGTGAAGTATAACCAATAGCATTGTTAGCTCTACCGATAGTTTCATCAACAATTAAACGTCGAAAAGGTTTGTGAAGCGTATCTTTTTTGAAAATATCGCTTCTATTTAAGAGGGTATCAGCAAGGCGTGGTCTCAATACATTTTCAATATACCCTCCTAAGAAAGCTCCTAACTTTTGTTTGTTAGAAAATGAGTAGCTAAGAGTGTATTGATACTCTTCTTTTCGGCTTACTTGGTTGTCTATAAAAATATCGGGTTGTACTTCTTGAAAGATTTTAGCGAAAGATAAAGTATTTTCTACATCAGCTTTTATAAAATCGTTGTCCAAATTATAGTGAGCAACACTCTCTTTCCTGTTTTCTTGCATTCCTCCTATATTATAGGCAGGAATGGTTACTACCATCACATTTCCAGAAAGTTTGATTTCATTCTGGGCTAAATTACGGAAAAGCAACATCGTAGCGTCCACACCATCAGGCTCATTGCCATGAATTGCATTGTTGATGAAGATAATTGTTCGTTCTTTGCGGTATTTATTGAAGTTAAATTCAGCATCAGGGCTATATATCACCAAATGCAAGGGTACACCATTATCAGTTTGTCCCATTGTTTTGAAAGATATAGAAGCAAAGTCTTGCGAAAGTTGTTTGTAATAATCAATCACTTCCTCATACGAAGAGCTTTTTAAACCATCTTTATTTTCAAAGGGAGTTTCATATTTCTCAGGAGACGAAAAAAAATGAGTTTCGCAACTTGCCAGGAGTAAGACTGATAGTATATAGGTGATATATTTCATTTTATACAATTTATTTTTTACTTTTTAGTATCTGATACCCAATATATTTCCCATAAGGAAGTACTTTTATAAGCTATTTTGTATTGGTATATGTTCCTGTTTCATTCAAAACTACAATACCATCAGCTAATAGATTATCTGGATTATTATTATTTTCATCAGAGTCAAAATCAAAAACAGAAACTTTTACAGTTGCACCTTCTCTCTGATATGAAATTATTCGAGCCATTTCTTAATTAATAGATCTTATTCCTTTGTCAAACAAACTTACTTTGTAGCCCAAGGATTTAGCATCATTGGCACTATAAGCCACACAAAAATCACCTGCTAAACCACAAAATACGAGTTCTGTAATACCTTTTTCCTGCAAAAAGCCGTGCAAGCCCGTATTATTAAGTTTGTTATTGTCGAAAAAAGCACTGTAACTATCTATTTCGGGGTTCATTCCTTTTCTAAAAATAGCTGATATAGGTCTTATGTCAAGGTCTTTGTGTAGTTCAGCACCAAAAGTCCCTTGCACACAATGATCTGGCCACAATATTTGTTCTATACCATTTAACTGAACTACATCAAAAGGCTTTTTACCCTTATGCTGACTTGCAAAACTTTTATGGGTAGCAGGGTGCCAATCCTGAGTAGCAACTACAAGGTCATAACCTTTCTGCATTTCTGCATTGATAAAAGGTATAATTTGATCTCCTTCTTTCACAGGTAAAGATCCTGTAGGCATAAAGTCATTTTGTACATCAATGATAACAAGTGCTTTCATATTGTTGCGAATTTGCGCCCAAAATTACAATATTTTCCAATATAATGACTATCTTTGCCTCAAAAAATATTCTATCTATGCACTTTCTATCTGAAGATTTAGAGAATTATGCTTCCGAACATACTGATAATGAGCCTCTTTTATTGCAAGAACTCAGTAAACGCACACATCTTACTGTACTCCAACCACGAATGATTAGTGGGCATTTACAAGGGCGTTTTCTCAGTTTATTATCTAAAATGATACATCCAAAAACTATCTTAGAAATTGGTACCTATACAGGATATGCTACTCTTTGCTTAGCAGAAGGATTACCAGCAAATGGAGTACTACACACTATTGATATCAAAGAAGAACTCATCGATTTGCAACGTGAATTTTTTGACCGTAGTGGCTATGGAAGTCAAATAGTACAACATCTAGGTAAAGCAACCGATATCATTCCTACTCTCAACACTACTTTCGACCTTGTTTTTATTGATGCTGATAAGCAAAATTATCCTCTTTATTTCGATTTGGTTATCAAAAAAATGAACCAAGGAGGCATCATTCTTTCGGATAATGTGTTGTGGAGTGGTAAGGTCGTAGAAGAAGTAAAACACAACGATAAGCATACTCAAGCACTAATGGCATACAACAAAAAAATAAAAAACGACCCCCGTGTAGAGACCGTCTTATTACCCATTCGTGATGGTATCTCTCTTTCAAGAGTTATATAAAAAATTACTCTCTACATAAGTTATCCAAATTGACCTTTTTCAAGAGCTCTCTGTCATAGGTGAGCTCTTTAGGGTTTTCTATATCTAATGTGTTGTCATATAGTCTTTTAGTTGATGTATTAAAAAATAACCAAGCAATACTCCTTTCTACTACTTGTGGCTGTTGTGGGGTGTCAGAAATATCATTTTCTGTATAGATTTCTATATAGATATTCTCATTTTCAATCCTGTCAATCCTTAAAAAACTCTTTTCTTTATTAGCTTTGTATAAAAGATTGTCTAAGTTAGAGCTTTTTACTATTTTCACTAAAAAATTAGTGCAATACATTTCTCCTTTTGGCGAATATTCTTTCTCTTTCCACAAAGAAAGAGCTATTATTTCTCCAGAAGAAGCTTCTAATATACGAATATCTTCAATGTCTGTCCTATTCACATACAAAATATAACGATTTTCAAATCTAATCGCTGAATTATACCCTACATAAAGCTCAAAAAAAGAAGTGTTTTCTATACTAACTTCATTTGATATAAAAGAAATTCCCCTTTGCCCATTAGATATTTTTTCAATTTCAGTACCCAACTCTTTTATCAAAGCAAGACTAAGTACTTTTTCTTCTGCTTCTTCTATACTAATGTATGGTTTAGATGCTTCTTTTGCAATACTCTCCTCCTTTTCCTTATTAGCAGAAGTTTGATTTTTAGAGAGTTCACATGCCCATATACCAAAGGCTAAAAATAAAACAATAAGTTTCATACACTATTTTTCTAATTTCTTAAGGTTTGGTAAAAAGTAAGCTATAAGTCCCATAAGAGGTAAAAATGAACATACTTTATATACAAAATAAATATCTGTCAAATCTATTAGTTTGCCCAAAAGCGCCGATGCCAAACCTCCCATACCAAAAGCAAAACCGTAGAAAAAACCTGAAATCATACCTATTTTATGGGGTAATAACTCCTGCGAATATACTAATATAGAAGCAAAAGCTGAAGCAATGATAAAACCTATAACCATTATCAATATAGCTGTTGTATTAGCGTCTGCATAAGGCAACCATAATGCAAAAGGTGCTGTCCCTAATATAGAAAACCAAATGATGAACTTACGTCCTACTTTATCACCAAAAAAACCTCCTATAAGGGTACCTGATGCTACTGCCCCTAAAAAATAGAATAAGTAAAGTTGTGCTTGCTCATTGCTGAACCCAAACTTCTCTATCGTATAAAACTGAAAGTAATTGTTGATAGCTGCTGTATAAAAGTTTTTAGAAAATACCAAAAGCATCAGTATAATCATAGAATTGCGTATCTGTGCCCTACTCAAGTTAGGCTGAACAATAGCTTTCTTCGGCTTTTCTTTTAATAACTTAAGCAATATACTACGCCACTTGCCTATTACTGCTAGAAGACCCATAGCAAAAATAGAAAACAAAGCAAACCATACCAACTGCTCCTGATGTGCTTCCTCTACCAATGTTCCGTCAACAACTTTTTTACTGAATACTAATAAAATAACTAATAATGGTGCAAAAGCTGTCCCTAAATTTCCTCCCAACTGAAAAATAGCTTGTGCAAAAGAACGCTTTCCTCCCGAAGCTAAAAAAGCTACTCTTGATGCCTCTGGGTGAAACACCGAAGAACCTACCCCTATCAATACAACCGAAAGCAAAATACTGCTATAATTACTCGCCATTGATAAAAAAATAGCCCCCAAGGTAGTGAATCCCATCCCTAATACTTGCGAATAAGGTTGAGGGTGTTTGTCTGTATAATGCCCCACCAAAGGCTGTAAAATAGAAGCCGATAACTGATAGCAAAACGTAATCAACCCTACTTGCGTCATTGTGAGAGCATATTTAGCTTGTAGAGTAGGATAAATAGAGGGTATCATCCCCTGTATTAAGTCGTTTAATCCATGAGCTAACGCAATAAGTATCAAAATTCTATACTGTGTCTTATTTTCTCTCTCCATTACTGTTTATCTCTTAAAGAATGCAAAAGTAAAAAATAATCAACAAATCACCAAAACTATGCATCATACTCATTTCTTCGCCTATTCCACCATCAAGTGCAATTTTTCAGATTACTTTCTGATAGAATAAA
>CAUQUO010000036.1:0-28936 GCA_963521335.1 uncultured Capnocytophaga sp. | reverse complement strand
TATGGCTTTATAGATAAAACAGGCAAAGAAGTGATTCCTATAAAGTATGATTATGCAAAAGGATTTTCAGAAGGATTAGCAGCCGTAAGTCTAAATAACAAATGGGGTTTTATAGATAAAACAGGTAAAGAAGTGATTCCTATAAAGTATGATGATGCTGAAAGTCCTTCAGAAGGATTAGCTAAAGTAAAATTGAATGATAAATATGGCTTTATAGATAAAACAGGCAAAGAAGTGATTCCTATAAAGTATGATTATGTTGCGGATTTTTCAGAAGGATTAGCAGAAGTAAAGCTAAATAACAAATGGTTCTATATAAACCAAAAAGGAGAATGTGTGAAAGACTGTAATAATGCCCCTGCCAACCACCCCATAGCCAAATAACTTTTAAAAAATGAAGCTGTTTAAACTTTTTCCTATAATAAAATAAAAGTTCCCGAAAATTAGTAATTTTGTGTTTGAGAAAAAAAGAACACCAAAATTCAGGAACTTTGGGCAAAGATACAATAAATAATTTGGATTATTCCCTTTTTAAGTGTAGGAAAAAGAGAATTTAAAAGTAATTTTGATTTGGCTACAATATTTTTATTGATTCTCAAGAGGTTAAAAGCAGGATCGCAATGGAGAGAACTTCCAATTGAGGTCTATTTTGAAAAAGGAGAAATCTCTTGGCAAAATGTCTATTACTACTTCAACAAATGGAGTAAGGACGGTAGCTTTCAGCGAATATGGTTAAATCTATTAAGCAAGAAGAAAAAAAATTAGATATGTCTTGCGTTCAATTGGATGGTAGTCATACACGTTGTCGGCAAAAACTTGACGGATATAAAGGTTTGATAATGAGATATGAGTATCTTGATGTGACTTGGATTGGAATGCTTCTATTAGGTTTTATCTCCAAGTTCCTAAAAAAAGTTTAAACACGTTTAGTGTAAAACAAAACAAGATAATTTCTAAAGACTACCTTATTGCAGAACTTACACCAGATGCTATGGTGGTGTTACAATCAATATCTGACATATGGTAAAAATGAGAAGGCTCCACAGCAAGGGAAGCCTCTCACAGATACAGACATTTCTCTTATAGTAGACGTTTTGGATAAACCTGATAAAGTTATTTCATTAGGACATATAGAAAAACATCAAGCTGAAACTTATTTATTTTTGAAAAAGAATGAAGATAATACGGTTGTAATTATTGAAGTATTTGGTAGTAAAAATAATAAATTACGGTTAAAAAGTATGTATAATAGTGTTAAATCAGAAGAGAAGATAATAGAAGATGAGTTAAAATCCTTACTCAACACGCCCGATAACGCTTCTGGGTTATTAGCCCAGCGAGTCTATGACTTTAACTCATCTTCGGGTACAAAAGCACAACATCTTTTTGCAATTTACCAAAGAATTGTCAATAAAATAAAACTACTCCACAAAATTATCAATTATTTATGACCGACTTAGAAATCGCCCAAAAGGCACAGATGCTCCCTATCAGAGAGGTAGCTAAAAAACTAAACATCAGCGAGGACGACCTCGACCCTTACGGGAAATACAAGGCTAAATTGCCGTTGCACCTCATCAATGCCGAGAAGATGAAACACAGTAAACTGGTGCTGGTTACGGCTATCACTCCTACGCCTGCGGGTGAGGGTAAAACCACTGTGAGCATTGGTCTGACGGAAGGGCTTAACAGAATAGGCAAAAAAGCGATTGCGGTATTGCGAGAACCGTCGTTAGGACCTGTTTTTGGTATCAAAGGAGGCGCTGCTGGTGGTGGCTATTCACAAGTGGTGCCTATGGAGGATATCAACTTGCACTTTACGGGCGACTTTTCGGCTATTGAGAAGGCTAACAACCTCTTGGCAGCTGTCATCGATAATAATATCCAGAGCAAAACCCACTCTATAGGCATCGACCCGCGCACGGTGGTGTGGAAGCGCGTGATGGATATGAACGACCGCGCACTGCGCCATATAGTAGTAGGTTTAGGTGGGGCTACACACGGTGTACCTCGTGAAGATGGTTTTAACATCACTCCAGCTTCCGAGATTATGGCCATATTGTGCTTGTCAGAAAGTTTTTCTGACCTCAAAAGGCGCATCGGTAACATCTATGTAGGCAAAAAAATTGACGGTACCCCCGTATTTGCCCGCGATTTGAACGTGGTAGGGGCAATGGCGCTATTGCTCAAAGAAGCTATCAAACCTAACCTCGTGCAAACCCTTGAAAACAATCCCGCTATCTTGCACGGAGGTCCGTTTGCCAGCATAGCCCAAGGTACAAACACTGTTTTGGCTACCAAAATGGGACTCTCATTAGGCGACTATGTAGTTACTGAAGCAGGTTTTGGTGCCGACCTTGGGGCTGAGAAATTCCTCAACATCAAATGTACTTCAGCAGGCTTAGCCCCCGATGCAGTGGTGATTGTAGCGACTATCCGCGCCTTGCGTCATCACGGAGGGGCTAAAAAAGAAGAGTACAACACCCCTTGTTTGGAAAAAGTAAAACTCGGTATTGCCAATTTGGAAAAACATATTGAGAATGTACAACTCTTCGGACTCAAAGCAGTGGTAGCAATCAACTATTTTCCTAACGACAGTGAGGAAGAAATCGCCTACATAAAAGAAGTATGTGCTCAAAAAGGAGTGCAAGCGATTGTGAGCAAAGGGTTTGGTGAAGGAGGTAAAGGAACTGAAGAACTCGCCCACGCGGTAGTTGCTATAGCTGAGAGTGGTGAGAGTCATTTCAAACCCTTGTACAGCAATGAGGCGAGTATAGAAGAAAAAATCACTACGGTAGCTACTAAAATCTATGGAGCGAGCAAGGTAAACTATAGTAGCAAAGCGGTGAGTCAGTTGAAGCAAATCAACAAATTGGGCTTTGATAAAATGCCTATTTGTATGGTGAAAACCCCTAAATCGCTGAGTGATGACGAGAAGAAACTCGCTCGTCCTACCGGTTTTGAGGTAACCGTGCGCGAGTTTGAATTTGCTTCAGGGGCGGGCTTTGTAATCCCAATCTTAGGCGATACGGTGCGTATGCCAGGACTCCCCAGTGTGCCTGCTGCCGAAGGTATGGATATAGACGATGAAGGTGTTATCACGGGACTCTCTTAGCAAGTAATAATATTGATTATCCGTTAGTTTCAACTTTGCCAAAGTAAAAAATTTTGGCAAAGTTTTCTATGTAAAGCCAATAAATATTTGAAGTTAGGTATGTAGCAGTTTTTAGAGTTAGAAAGGATAGTTGATACCAAAATTAAAAACTGTTTCACTTATTTTAAACTTCTTTATCCATCGGTTGCCCATTTCTTCGGAAGGGATATAAGTAGGAATTCCCATATCGAGGCGGATGACAAAGAAGTTGAAATCGTAGCGCAAGCCTAAACCAGTACTTATCCCCACATCTTTCAAAGAAGAGAGATTTTGGAACTTATATTCTTCAAAAGGAGTATTATCGGATACATTCCATATATTGCCTACATCTGTAAAGAGAGCGCCTTTGAGAGCCCCGAGTATAGGGAAACGATATTCGGCATTTAGGGCGATTTTCATATTAGCCTCGTTGTAATCTAATATTGATTTGCTAGCACCGGGACCTAAACGATAGGCTTTAAAGCCACGGTTATCGGTAGTACCTCCTGCGAAATAACTCTGTGAGAATGGGATATTATCGGAATTGCCATAAGGTATTGCAATTCCGAAGAAGGAACGGAAAGCCAAAGAGCTCTGCTTGCCGAGAGGGAAGTGCTTGATAAAGTCTAATTCCCCTTTGACAAACTGAGCATATTCTACGCCGAAGATTTTATTTTTATTATTATCTGTTTTGACCACGTTATAAGTAGAAGCCAAGGTGTTGAGCAAACCGCCAGCGGCCTCTAACTTGATACGAAACTGAGAGAAATCGCGTTCAAAGAATTGTGATTTGCTATTAAAAATATAGGTATAGCTGCTAGAGACAATAAAGTCGTTATTGGTAATGCGTCTATATCGTTCGGAGATGGCATACATAGAGATCGCATCTTGATCGGCTACTCTTTGGGTTCTATTGTAGAGTACATCTTCTATAAAATTAAATGTACCTTCACTGGGAGTAAGATTGCCTCTACTATCTACATATGTAGAGCCTAAGCTATATTTTTTGGCGATATCATTTAATCGTTCATAGGTACTTTGGTAGATATTATAGAAATTTCTCGGGTTGATATTATTGACATACTGCACATTGAAAAGGTCGAAAATCACTTTATTTTTTTGTTTGCGCGGGTTCCACACATAGCGCAACAATCCGGAAGTAGTACGCTTGTCGAGACCTATATTCGTTTGATAACTCACCCCTGCTTGAAAAATAGTTTGGGGGGTCATTGAGTAGGGTATCAGTTTGCGAGTATTCAAAGGGAAAAGTATTGAAGGGAATATAAGGCGCATATCCCCACTCACCTCTGAGGTATTGAAAAAGTGAGTATCTTTAAGTGTAGGTTGTGAAGCAAAAGTGCCTTGCAAGTTCAATTCTAAGGTTTCGGCACCACGAAATACATTGCGTGCCTGAAAAGAAGTACCCACCCCGAATCCTATTGCTTCAATTTCAGAACGTTTTACCTCGGTAGTGAGGCGTAGAGAAAAGCGCTCTAAGGGAGACAAATATACATTGGCATCAAGTTTATTTTGCAAAGTATCGTTTGTAGGGTATTTAAATTCTATATTGGGATAACGGAACACGCGTAGGTTATTGAATTGGCGATAGGTATTACCGCGAGTTTCATCGGAATAGATATCACCAGAGCGAAAGGCAGATGCTCTTGCTAACACACGAGGTCTCACTCGTAGTTTGCCTTTATAATACAGCGTCATTCCTCTATACTCAAGAGAGTCGAGTGTTTTCTTATCGGTTTGGGCATCATAATCGGTATAGAGGCGTATTTTATTGAAATGGTGGACTTGGTATTTTTTGGTAGTTACAATATCACCATCGCGTTCTATAAGATCGCCTATATTGGTAGTAACTTGTAATTTTTGGTCTTTTTGACTGGCAACTGTATCGCGTACGATCTCGAAGTTGATAGAGCTCTGTTGAAAGGTATAGAAGCCTTTATTGCGAAAAAGCTCATAGAGGCGGGAACGCTCGTTGCTAAAATCGGTAAGTTGATAAGGAGCACCAGACTTGAGAAAGGTTTTTGATTTATATAATTGATAGACAGAATCAATTTCGGGGGAAGTGATTTTAGTTTTGAGGCTATCGATAAAATACCTATTCCCTGTAGAGATATAATAGTTTACCTTGACGCGTTGTTTTTCTTGTTTAGGGAGGGTTAAAATACTATCACTGACTTGGGCATTGAAGTATCCTATACTTTTAAAATAAGCATTCAGCTGTTTGGTCGAGCGGTGTACTTTGGCAGTATCTAATATAGCAGGAGCTTCCCCTATCTTCTGCAATTGATGGTCGATGCCCGACACAAAAAACGACTTTTGGAGTCTTCCCACTTGTTTTTTGGAGAGGAAGGCGTCTAAAAATTTATGCCAATGCGGGTGCTTTTCGAGCCATTGGGTATATTCTTTTTCGGCATTAGGATTGCCTAAGTTATAGATATATAAACTTACAGGCATACCTAAAATATAGGAATTTGGTTTTTGTAATACAAAATTGTTTATCTTTGCATCGTCGGTTTTAGAGCCATTGACATATACATTATTTTCTTTAAGCAAATGGCGGTCTTTAGGCACACGCTTGGTAGCATCGCAACCTACTACCCCCATAAAGAGCAGGGCAAATATCCCGATAATGTTTATTTTAAAAAGATAATCTTTCACAAGTCTTTGTTTTTTAGGGCTCAAAAATACATATTTATTTTATGCTTAGCAAAAATCAACTCAAATTAATTCAGAAACTACAACAGAAGAAATACCGCAACGATCTGAATCTCTTTATAGTAGAGGGGAAAAAGAGCATTGTGGAATTTCTGCAAGCAGGCTATCGATTGGAACTGCTCATCGCCACTGAAGTGTTTGCCGAAGCTCTTAGCAATCACCCTATCACGCTGGTGAGCAAAGAGGAATTGAGGAAAGTAAGCGCCCTCAAAAACCCAGATGAAGGTTTGGCAATCTTTCAGCAACGCAAGCACAAGGGCATACTGCAAGAGGGGGTAATTCTCGCTTTGGACAACGTACAAGACCCTGGTAATTTGGGCACATTGATACGTCTCTGCGACTGGTTTGGCATCGAAACGTTGCTCTGCAACAGCCAAAGCGTAGATTGCTATAACCCCAAAGTAGTGCAAGCCACTATGGGCTCACTCACCCGTGTAGCGGTGCATTATGTAGATTTAGCGGGATTTTTGGCTACTTGTAGTCTGCCCGTATATGTAATGGATTTGGAAGGTGAGCCTCTCTACACTACCGAATTTCCCGAAGATTGCATACTTATCTTAGGCAATGAAGCCAATGGGATAAGCCCCGAAGTGCGTGCCTTAGCGAATAAAGCAATCACTATTCCGCGTTTTAGCAAACACCAACAAACAGAAAGCCTAAATGTGGCAATGGCAGGAGCGATTGCATTAAGTAAGGTAAGAGGTAAGAGTTAAAAAAATAATCTAAACGACAAGAAATATGATAGCATCTCTATTTTTACCTATATTGGGTATATGTGTTATATTACTATTGCGCAAATTTGTACCTATATGGCAGATTATCATAGCAGAACTTTATTTCGCTACATTTTTACTATTCCTTTTATTTTCAGGAGAGGAACACCCTTATTACGAAGCGATTGACCCTGCTGGACTTGAAAGTTATGAGTTTATTGCTAGCAAACACGGGCTGATATATATGATATTTTTTGTGTTGTATCATATTTCTCTGCTACTACTTTGGATTCGCAAATCAGCTTTGCCTCCACTAATTTTAACATTGGGATTGTGTGTGCTTTATATAGGGTTGTTTTTTAACTGGATACTCATCTTGCAACTTTTAGGCTCACAAGAAGGTGCTGGAATCTTAGCATGCTTTCCTGCTTTCAGTCTGTTAGTAGGTTTAGGCATCATCATTCGCACGCTCTACGATTTGCCTAAAAATCTATCTTTTAACACTTCTAAACACCAATGGCTCAATAAAATAAACGAAAAACTCTCTACAAAAAGTACTCTATTCTTCTCCTCGGTAATAGCTATATTGCCTGTATTTGTACTCATTACCTTAATCTTGATGCTCTTTGGAGATGATTACGATGCTGTGAGCAAAGCACTGACCGAGACTACTACTTGGGGGTTCTCACAACACGACCACCCGCCACATTTACCCCACCAAGGGCATTACCTTTGCACTGTGGCTGCCTGCGGGAGTCCGCAATTAGTAAAACCTTTGCGCTGGGGGATACGGGGCAAGCAGCGCATTATCGTAAACCGACAGTTGCAGATTGCCAACGCTTTTGAAGAACTCATCGCCGACCTCTCCCCTACCCTACACCGCTTTATACGCAAGAACTATGACCGCTATGGCTACGACCTCTCTAAAAAAATCAAAAGTCGCTGGGCTTCAAACCTCACTTATATACTGATGAAGCCCTTAGAATGGGGATTTTTACTTTGTTTATACACCTTCTGCTTGCGACCAGAGGAGAAGATTAGGAGGCAGTACTTAAGGGTTAAGGGATAGAGGTAAGAAGGTAAGAGATAAGAGTTAACAAGTAAGAAGAACAATTAAGAAGTAAGAGTTATGATTTTATTATTACCAATTTTAATATTAGTGGGTTTATGTTGCTATGGACTTATGAAGCAACAAGTTCCTTTTGCACAAAGTTTAATGATTTTGTGTTATATCTTCTTGTTTTTTCTCTTCCTCATAGGGGTAGCTATCAATGTACATCCTTATGATAAGGCTATTGACCCTATTGATAATGGTTATGAGTTCATCGCTAAACAATACAGCCTTATATATTTAGTATTTTTCTTACTATATCACATTGCTTTAGTGCTTCTTTGGAGGCGAAAGTCAGCTTTACCACCATTGGTTTTGGCAATTGCTCTTTGTGTGCTCTATATAGGTTGCTGTTTCAACATCGCTATTGTATTACAACTTTTAGGTAATCCTTATGAAGGAGCGCTATGGGCATTGTTCCCCTTGGCAAGTCTGTTAGTAGGTTTAGGCATCATCATTCACACGCTCTACGATTTGCCTAAAAGCTTGTCTTTTAACACTTCTAAACACCAATGGCTCAATAAAATAAACGAAAAACTCTCTACAAAAAGTACTCTATTCTTCTCCTCGGTAATAGCTATATTGCCTGTATTTGTACTCATTACCTTAATCTTGATGCTCTTTGGAGATGATTACGATGCTGTGAGCAAAGCACTGACCGAGACTACTACTTGGGGGTTCTCACAACACGACCACCCGCCACATTTACCCCACCAAGGGCATTACCTTTGCACTGTGGCTGCCTGCGGGAGTCCGCAATTAGTAAAACCTTTGCGCTGGGGGATACGGGGCAAGCAGCGCATTATCGTAAACCGACAGTTGCAGATTGCCAACGCTTTTGAAGAACTCATCGCCGACCTCTCCCCTACCCTACACCGCTTTATACGCAAGAACTATGACCGCTATGGCTACGACCTCTCTAAAAAAATCAAAAGTCGCTGGGCTTCAAACCTCACTTATATACTGATGAAGCCCTTAGAATGGGGATTTTTACTTTGTTTATACACCTTCTGCTTGCGACCAGAGGAGAAGATTAGGAGGCAGTACTCAGGGGTTAAGGGATAGAGGTAAGAAGGTAAGAGATAAGAGTTAACAAGTAAGAAGTATAGTTAAAAGAAATATTGTAAATAAAGAGCCACCGCTGAGCGGGTAAATGCACAGCGGTGGTTTTTTATATATTTTAAAAGCTAAGAGTTATGTAAACTTTTTGTAGTATTTTTTGCTTTTAGGGTAGATAGAGGGTAGGGATAACGCAGGTATAGTGTGAGTATAAGGTAGGTTCAGAAGAAAAATTTTCTAATTAGCAAATTAGCAAATTAGCAAATTATATAGTACCTTTGTGCCCTCAAACCAGTATAAGTGTTATGGAACAGGTTTACATTTTTATGCTGTTCGTGTTCTTAGTCCTCGCTATCATAGACTTAGTAGTGGGGGTAAGCAACGACGCAGCGAACTTTCTCAACTCGGCTGTTGGCTCAAAAGTGGCAACTATTCGCACGATTATGATAGTTGCGAGCGTGGGGGTAGCCATCGGTGCTGTTTTCTCGAGTGGAATGATGGAAATTGCCCGTAAAGGGATTTTTAACCCCCAACTCTTCTATTTTGATGAGGTAATGATCATCTTTATGTCGGTTATTCTTGCCGATATTCTTCTTTTCGACCTCTTCAACTCTATAGGATTGCCCACTTCTACTACTGTATCTATAGTTTTCGAGCTTTTGGGGGCTGCAATGTGTGTAGCGACTATCAAAACCTTTACAAGTGGCCAAGCATTGCTCACCGCTTTCGACTACATCAATACATCCGAGGCTCGCAAGATTATTATGGGTATTTTTACCTCGGTAGCTATTGCCTTTACAGTGGGTACCATTGTGCAATACTTAGCCCGATTGGTGTTCAGTTTTAAATATCAAAACAATGTAAAATATGTAGGAGGGGTATTTGGTGGCTTGTCGCTCACAGGTCTTTCCTACTTTATTATTTTTAAAGGACTCAAAGACGTTGCTTTCATTCCTAAAGAAGCCATTGCGTGGATAGATGCTAATATCATTCTTCTGCTCATTGGCTGTTTTATTTTCTTTTCGGTGCTCTCACAAGTACTTATCCGTATGAAAGTGAATATCTTTAGCGTGATTATCCTCAGTGGTACTTTTGCTTTGGCGATGGCTTTTGCGGGTAACGACTTGGTGAACTTTATTGGGGTGCCGGTAGCCGCTTATCAGTCGTATGATATATGGCATAACTCGGGGGCAGCACACAATGGTTTGCTAATGGGGGCTTTAGCCGACGGGGAAATCACTACCCCTACTTTCTTGCTATTGCTCACAGGCTTTGTGATGATTCTCACCCTTTGGTTTTCCAAAAAAGCACGCCACGTGATTGATACAGGGGTGAACCTCTCACGTCAAAGTGAGGGCGGTGAAGAGAAATTCTCGTCTAACTTCTTGTCGCGTTTTTTGGTGCGTATTACCGTGATTTGCGCCAATGCAGTGGAGTTTGTAATGCCTAAATCGCTCAGTAGGAAAATAGACAGTCGTTTTGAAAAACCAGAACCCGACCCCAATGTAAAAGAAGAAGACCTCCCCGCTTTCGACCTTGTGCGCGCTGCGATTAACCTTGTGGTATCGAGTAGTTTGATTGCAGTTGGTACTTCATTCAAATTGCCGCTCTCTACCACTTATGTAACCTTTATGGTGGCGATGGGTTCCTCACTCGCCGATAGGGCTTGGGGGCGCGATAGTGCTGTGTACCGCGTGGCAGGGGTGCTAAACGTCATTGGCGGTTGGTTCTTAACGGCTATCGTGGCTTTCATTGGGGCTTTTATAGTTTCAGGAATATTGTACTATGGCAGTGTGATTGGACTTATCGTGATGATTATGGTAGTAGGCTTTGTACTCATCCGAAATGCTGTGATTTACCGCAATAAACAGAAAGCCAAAGCACAAGGCAAACGCTTTGAACGCGCTGACTTGGCGACCATTGGCGGGGTAATCAAAGAAAGTTCTAACTATGTATCTGAAACGATTTTCCGCATCGATGAGCTTTATAGCAAGGTGGTGAAGAACCTCGGCACGCAAGACCTCGCTAAACTTACTAAAAACAAGAAGAACGCCAAAAAACTCGAAAAAGAACTCGACGAGCTGAAAGGTAACGTGTACTACTTTATCAAATCGCTGAATGAAAGTTCGGTAGCATCAAGTAAGTTCTATATTCTTATTTTGGATTGCTTGCAGGATATGGCGCAGTGTCTCACTGCTATTACCCTCAATAGCTACGAGCACGTGAACAACAATCACAAGAACCTCAAGTTCAACCAGCTGAGAGATTTGAAATATATTTCGGACAAGATGGAAGAAGTGTTTAAGGCAGAAGCCGAAATATTTAAAGGCTCAGACTATAACAAGTTGCATATCATTTTTGAAGATTGCAAAGTGTTGAAAAACGAAGTATCAAAAATGGTACAAAAACAAATCGACCGTATTCGCACTACTGAAACCAGCCATAAAACTACTAAATTGTATTTCAGTATTTTGCTCGAAACCAATGCGCTTATCCGTGCCAACAACAACCTGCTAATGCAGTTTGACGAATATCAAAAACAGCAAAACAAAAAGAAGAAAATAAACCTTATCAATCTTCAAAACAAGTAAGAGGTAAGAAGTAAGAGATAAGAGAGAGATTGGGTTATTTTGTAGAAGTTTTTGTGTGAAGTGAGACCTTAGACAATATTATTTTAAAAAACAAGTGAAATGAGAGAGCTATGGCTTACTAAAACAAATAAGATATTTTTTATACTTGTTTGTATTATGACACTCAGTTGTAATACAAATAGTAACTATACAAATAATGTAAAAGCAATAGCATTAGAAAGTAGTCATCAGGCGATAAGCAATGAAAATAATCAACAGAAGATAGAAGATGAAGAGTTAGTGCTTTTTTTGGATAATTTGAAAAAAGCACTACTTGAGAAACAAATAGATGAAATCGCCAACAATATGATAAATTATCCCCTTGAAGATGAAGGTCCTCTTTATGAGATGATATATGGCGATAAAGTTTATGAAGAAGGTTTTACGACAAAAGACAAACCTATTGGAAAAGAAGATTTTATAAAAATCTTTGATAAATTATTCACTAAGAAGTATATTTTGCTTTTCCAAAAGTTGGATACAAAGAATATTATTGAAAATAGGATTTTTAGTTGGTGGAATAAGGAAAAAACTACAAATATTGATTTTTCCTTTTTATCAGAAAATTCTTTCCAAATAGATATTAGTTTTTTAGAAGATGATGTTATAGGAGGATATACTATTAAGTATATTTTTAAGAAGATAAATGGTAAAATTCTTTTGTATTTAGTTCGAAGTGTGTAATCAAAAAAGAATAAAAAAACAAAACTTTTCGGACACTTTCTTAATTATTAAACATTTGGCATTATTTTCGTATGTTTTCTTTTAGAAACACAAAAACTATATTCCAAAATGAAAAACCTATCTTATTTTTTGTTATTGTGCCTTGTCCTACTCGTATGCGCTTGTGGCGACCGAAAAGCTTACAAATCCGCTGATCGCGGAAGTAGCACTGGCGATTATGGAGGTATCACCGAATACCGAGATGAAAACTCTACCGGCGATTACCGAGAAGAAAGTAGTGGTGAATTAGCCGAGATAGTCGTAGTTGGCTACGGCGAAAAGAGCGCTAAGAGAAAAGCCTCTAAAACAACAGGCGATGTTAGTAGAAGTGACGAAAGTACGATGTCAGCTAAAATATCGGTAGCAAGCGATATGACGGCGAAACGCGCTGAACCGAAACACCGTAAACATCACCCCGAAAGCGACCCTCAACCGCAGTCTGGTTTGGTAACCGCCGGCGAGTGGAACGACCTCAATAGTTGGGATTTCTACCAAAAAACGCTCAATAAAAATGAATTTGCTTCTTTCCCCGAACATTGGCAAATGTACACCAATCACCGTATAGCGGTACTTGTAACCGATAATGGCAAACCTGTTGTAAACGCCAGTGTTGCCCTCTATCGCAACAATACCCTGCTATGGACAGCTAAAACTGATAACACGGGTAAAGCTGAACTATGGGTGAGTGCCTTCCAAAAAGAAAAAGAGCTTAACACCGAGCATTTGCGCCTAAAAGTCAATAACGAATGGATAAGCACTGAAAATCCAATTAGCGAAACGACCCTCAACCGTATTGCCCTTAAAAACAACACAGAAAAAACTTCAAACGAAGTGCAAATCGCCTTTATGGTGGATGCTACGGGCTCAATGGGCGACGAGCTGGAGTTCCTCAAAATGGACTTGAAGAACGTAATCAGTAAGGTAGAAGAAGGAAATAAAAACCTCAAAATAAGCACCGCTACGGTCTTTTATCGCGACGAAGGCGATGAGTATGTAGTCAAACATTCCGATTTTACTAAGGATATCAATAAAACCATTCAGTTTATTAATAGCCAAAAAGCTGATGGTGGTGGCGACTTCCCCGAAGCCGTGCATACCGCCCTCAATGAACTCAACAAACTCCAATGGGACGGCGAGGCACGCACACGTATTGCCTTTTTAGTACTCGATGCCCCTCCTCATCACGAAGATAAAGTAATCAAAAGCGTACAAGCCTCTGTAAAAACCGCTGCCGAGAATGGTATCAAGCTCATCCCCATCGTGGCTAGCGGTATCGATAAACCCACCGAGTTCTTAATGCGCTTTATGGCAATGTATACCAATGGCACCTATGTATTTATCACCGACGATAGCGGTATCGGTAATAGCCATTTAGAGCCCAGCGTAGGCGAATACCAAGTCGAAAAACTCAGCAACCTGATGATTCGTCTTATCAAAAAATATACAGAATAATGTCGTATAAGTTTTAACAAAGTGTAGTGATACCATAAAAAAGAGGCAACTGAGAAGATTTACAGTTGCCTCTTTTTTTACTTTTTATTTCTTATTTCTTAGCTGCTAAAATTCTTCTTGCAGCTTCGGAAGCAGCGATTAAACCACCTGCTGACATTATAATATCTTTCAATACCAAGCGTCCAGCTCCTGATAAGTAAGGGAAACCGTAAGCTGGAGTAGGCATATCACCACCTAAATTAGGTACATACACCTCGGGTGTAGTGATGAGGAAAGAAAGGGTAACGATGCTCATTCCGAAGGTAAGCAATCCTCCTACTACCCCAATTTTAGGTGACCAAATACCTAAAAGAGTAAGTAAACCTATCAAGCAAATGAAAGCCCCTAAACCATAAGAGAAAGTATAAGTGTTGTTCTCTTTATGCCACTCGATATTGGCTTTCACCATTTTACCTTCGGGGTTTTTGTGCAATTTGTATTGCGCTACTTCTTTACCTTTGTTAGCTTCACCTGTAACACCGTTCTCATCGATAGCGGTTTTACCTGAATTAGCATAGAAAAAACTCATAAACGGACTGTTAGTCACAAAAGGTACAATGCCATCGGCTTCGTACTGACATACTTTCAAGCCACCTATCCACGCCATTACGATGAAGATAGCAACTCTAATAAAATTCACGAAACTGCGTTCGCTTCCTGCTAAAAATGATAATAATTTCTGCATACTGTTAAAATTGTTTTTGTTAAATAAATCTCCATATATTTTTATAGCCTTTTCCCCTTGGAGCGATAGGGAACTTTTCAGGGCGCAAAATTACGGCTTTTTCGGCAAATGCAAATGGATAAAAAAGGTGATTACATAGACATTTTAGTCAGCTTCATTGGCAACAATAGAAATACCTACGCTTTCGCGGAAGTGTTTAGGAGAGAGTCCTACATTTTTTTTGAAGAATCTACTGAAATAGAACTCATCTTCGAAATTCAAATCGAAGGCTATTTCTTTGATAGACTTATGCGTGAGGTGCAGTTGCTTTTTGGCTTCTAACACCAATCGCTCTTGAAGGAGTTTGGTAGGTGTTTTCCCGATGAGTTTTTTTAGCTTCTTGCTAAAAGCATCGGGGGTGAGGGAGAGAGCCTCGGCATAGAAAGAGAGGTTGCGCTCACTAAGGAAGTGTTTTTCTAAAAGCTCTTGGAAGTCGGTTGCGAGAGTGTGTTCAGTTTGAGGAGGAGCATCGGTGAGTAAGAGGCTTTTTTCCTTGCTAGAAAGTGCTAAAATAAGCTGAAGATAAGACCGCAGTACGGCTTCCGAAAAAGGATTGTTCTCTATAAGTTCAGCAGTTATATTTCTAAATAAATTTTTAACTTCTACAAAAGTAGCTTCTGCCACACTGATATGAGGTTGCAAAAACAGGGCATTGAAGAGGAAACCATTGCAAGCGACTTCTTTTTTGTGGTATTCTATACAATAGAAATCGCCGTGAAATTGCAAAAGTTCAGCAGTTGTAATGCTTGCTTCTTGCCACTGAAAGTGCTGAAAAGGAGAGAGGAAAAGCAAGGTGTAACCCTTATAAGTATACGGGGTAGCATCTACTGTAAAGACTCCTGAGCCTTCAAACATAAATATACAATAATTCTCCACACTTGTGGGTGTGGAGAATTGTTGCAAATTGATATGTTCAACAAATAAGGTCATTTTTCACCTAATTGTTTATCATCTATTCATTGATAGCAGCGATGCCAGGAAGTACTAATCCTTCGAGGCTTTCGAGCATAGCACCACCACCGGTAGAAACATAGCTCACTTTGTTTTCAAAGCCAAATTGTTTAACCGCTGCTACTGAGTCGCCACCACCTACGAGAGAGAAAGCGCCTTTTTTAGTAGCTTCGGCAACATAATCACCTACGGCGATAGTACCTTTGGCGAAGTTAGGCATTTCAAATACCCCTACAGGACCATTCCACAAGATAGTTTTAGAAGCGAGCAATACTGATTTGATATTTTCAAGTGTTTTAGGACCTGCATCAAGACCTTCCCAACCATCAGGAACAGCATTTACAGGTACTATTTGGGTTTTAGCGTTGTTGTCGAAAGCATCAGCCGCTACCACATCAATAGGCAAGTGTACTTCTACACCTTTAGCTTTTGCTTTAGCGAGGATATCGAGAGCGAGGTCAAGTTTATCATCCTCACAGATAGAGTTACCTACTTTACCGCCTTGTGCTTTAGCAAAGGTATAAGCCATACCGCCACCGATGATAAGGTGGTTTACTTTGTCTAAAATATTTTCGATGATAGTGATTTTAGAAGAAACTTTAGAACCACCAAGGATAGCAGTTACAGGTTTTTCACCGGTTCTCATCACTTTGTCGATGCTTTCAATTTCTTTAGCGAGAAGGTAACCAAAGCATTTATTGTTAGGGAAGAATTTTGCTACAATAGTAGTAGAAGCGTGGGCGCGGTGAGCAGTACCGAAAGCGTCGTTCACGTAGATATCACCCAATTTAGCCAATTGTTTAGAGAAGTTTTCGTCACCTTTTTCTTCTTCATTGTGGTAGCGCAAGTTTTCGAGGAGCACTACACTACCAGCAGGAGTTGCTGCTACAGCTTTTTCGGCTACTTCGCCTACGCAATCATCTACGAAGATCACTTTTTTACCTAATACTTTTTCTACTTCGCTAACGATATGACGGAGAGAATATTTGTCGTTGCGTTCTCCTTTTGGGCGACCCAAGTGGCTCATAAGCACAGCGGTACCGCCATCTTTAAGGATTTTCTCGATAGTAGGTTTAGCAGCCTCAATACGAGTGTTGTCGGTTACTTTAAAGTTCTCATCTAATGGTACATTGAAGTCCACACGAATAAGGGCTTTCTTGCCCGCAAAGTTAAAATTGTCTATGGTTTTCATATATTGTATATATAAATAATATTTTCAAGCTACAAAGGTACGGATTAATTAGCGAATTTGCAAATTTAGCAAATTACTTTATGGTTCTTAAATACTCTAGCACTTCTCGGGCTTGTTGCTCATTTAGGTGCTGGTCAAGCATCCTAAAGCCAGATTCTTCTACCATTTTTTTTGCGATAGGGTCTTTGGCTTCCATTTCCTCAGGATTCAAAATCATATTCATCACCCACTCGGGAGTTCGGCGTTCCATTATTCCTAACATTGCGGGGCCTGTAAGTCGTCTCTTAGGAAGGTGGCAACTCATACAATACTGACTAAAGGTTTCCTCTCCTTTAGTAGCCATTGCAGTATCTGGAGGTGTTGCTAAAGGTGGTTTGATCGTCTTTACTGGTCCTATCCCTTTGTTGTTTTGCCAATCGGGATTCTCTGAGGTAGCAACAGTAGTGGTTGCCTGAGGTGTAGTGTTTTCAGTAGTGGTTGCATTATTGCTGTTAGTATTGTTATTGTTGTTAGTATTTCCTCCACAAGCAGTTAGGAGTATTAAAGTTGTGAATATTAGAAAGTGTTTTTTCATAGAAAATCTAAATGTGATTCTTTTTGTTAGGGTGTTTGCAATATAATAAACTTTATTAAAGTATAGTGATGCAAAGGCGATTTTATTTTTGTAATAGTTTTACGACTTCTTTGGCAAAATAGCTCGCGATAAGGTCGGCACCAGCACGCTTGATGCTTACTATTTGTTCCATCATCACGGCATCGTGGTCGAGCCAACCATTGGCAGCTGCTGCTTTGAGCATAGCATATTCACCTGATACTTGGTATACCGCTACGGGCACTTCGCTCATATTCTTCACCTCACGAACGATGTCTAAATAGCAAAGCCCTGGTTTTACCATTACAATATCAGCGCCTTCTTCTATATCCATACGGGTTTCGCGCAAGGCTTCGAGGCGGTTGTGATAGTCCATTTGGTAAGTTTTCTTATCCTTAGGGATATCCTGTTGGTCTACGGGAGCGCTATCAAGAGCATCACGGAAAGGACCATAGAAGGCAGAGGCGTATTTGGCACTATATGACATTATCCCTACGTGCTCAAAGCTATTATCTTCAAGGGTTTCGCGCAAAGCAAGAATACGCCCGTCCATCATATCGCTAGGGGCAATGAAATCGGCGCCTGCCTCGGCGTGAGAAAGAGCCATACGACAAAGAGCATCAACCGTAGCATCGTTTACAATGCGACCCTTCTCTACAATACCATCGTGACCATAGATAGAATAAGGGTCGAGGGCTACATCGGTCATTATAAGCATTTGAGGGACTGCTTCTTTTACGGTTTTAATGGCACGTTGCATCAAGCCGTTGGGGTTGGCCGCTTCAGTGCCTTTGTTGTCTTTGAGGTTATCGGGGACTTTCACGAATAGTAAGACCGATTTGAGCCCTAAGCTCCAAAGTTCTTTTACTTCTTTTGCCAAGAGGTCGAGGCTATAGCGATAATAACCTGGCATAGAGGCGATTTCTTCTTTTACGCCTGTCCCTTCTACTACAAAGAGAGGCACGAGGAAATCATTGGGGGTTACAATTGTTTCTTTTACTAAACTACGTATCGTATCGTTCGCGCGCAAACGGCGGTTTCTTCTGAGTGGGAACATATTTTCTTTACTTATTAATTATCAATTGTTAACAGTTAATTGTTTGAAGAATTTTTTCACTTCTTTTTCAAATATTTTGATAGGATAACTGTGTGCCATCGTATTATAAAGGTGTATTTCTACAGGCTGACGCTCACGCAACTCTTCTTTGAGAAGCCACAGTGATTCCCACGGAGTGATTACCTTATCTTGCAAACCTATCACTACCTGCATATAAGCGGCGTAATGGGGGTTGGCTTGCACATTTTGAGGCAGCTCTTGTTTATAAGTGAAGGCAGGATTGAACAACAAGCAAGGTTTTAAAAGGTTTTGTGCCAAATAGAAAGCTACTAACCCTCCTGCACTTGAGCCTATGATGGCCTCTACATCTGTATAAGTTTCTCTCAACTCTTGAAAAAGATGTGGGCAGTTTCTATAGTCTATTGTAGGGGCAAAAATCTCGCCGTAAGGCAAAAGTACTGCTCGCCTATCATCTTGCAAATGGCTGTCAAGCCCATGTAAATAAAGTATCTTCATAAAAGATATTCTGCTTTTGCGTCGCAAAATTACAAATAATATTTTATCCTTACAAGTTTATATTGCATTCGCGGATTTTTTTCTGTGAATTAGCCTTGACTCTTATTTTTTTATTTTACTCTCATCTGCTGGTTAAGCAGTATATTTTTCTATAAATAGGGCTTTTTGTAGTATTTTATACTTTGGGGTTGGGTAGGGTGTGGGTATACTGTGGGTATACTATGGGTATAGGTGAGTTGTAGGGAGATGGCAAAAGAAAAATTTTCTGTTGGCACATTTCTTGTGGGAGTGCGAGGTGCACGGGCGATTAATGGAGTAATGGGAGTAATGGGAGTAATGGGAGTAATGAGAATAATGGGGGGAGAGCCGCACGGGCAATGATGGGGTGCGAGCCACACGGGCAATTAATGGGGTGCGAGCCGCACGGACAATGATGGGAGTAATGGGAATAATGGGAGGAATGGGAATAATGGGAGTAATAGTATTTTTGATGAATTAGTAAAAAAAGAAGCTCTTTTTGGCTTGAGTATAGCTCAGATTGCAGGTTTAATCATTGTAGATCATGCTAATGAAGTGCAGATTCACAGACTAATTGAAGAAATAAAAAAATGGACTGTTGCATATCAATTAGATGATTTTTTATATCTCTTGAAAAAGCATAAAATTACTAATGCCAATCAAGGGTTAAATTAACTTATTGATTTAAAACCTCCCCCCGTCACATACTCCGCTCTCGCGGACTTCCTTCAAAGGGGGAGGCGCGACGAAAAAGCGATAACATTCTGTTAATGAAGAGGTAAGAAGTTGTTTAGGTAAGAGATAAGAGATAAGAGATAAGAGGGAAGAAGTTGATAGTGGAATGACGATTACTTATTTTCGGGAACTTTTATTTTATTATATGAAAAAGTTATAGCTGATATAGAAGCAAGAATAAAGGAACAAAATTGTATTTGGAATGGAAAAATATGTGTTAGACTATAGTGAAACTTCTTATTTTAAGGGACTTAGGATATTATACCCCTATATCCAAGAAGGACTTTTATATGCACAAGAAAATAATATAAAAGATATTTGTGTATGGACTGATGGTGATTGGACAAAACAAAATGTAAATTTTGATTTCCTAAATGGAAAAAGTTTTATTGAAACATTTCACTGGTTGGTTCCGATGTCGAAAAAGACAGATATTACTGGAATATACAATTTGTTTAATTTAAAAGAATTGAGATGGGGCTCTTATGATTTGGATCTTTCTTATTTTAAAGAATTAGAAAGGCTTAATATAACATATAGCAGTAAGATTTCAGGTTGGAATTCTCTAAAAAAAGTAACTCATCTTACCATTGGGGGAGTAAAAACAGAAGATTTATCTTTTCTAGAAGGTATGGAGCATTTAGAGTATTTGCGCATTATAAAAGGGACTTTTTCTACAATAAAAGGTATAGAGAGATGCAATAAACTGAAAACGATTTTTATTCAGGGGTGTAATTCTTTATTGGAAATAAAGGATACTCTAATAAAAAACAACAGTATTGAAAACTTGCTTTTGGAAAGATGTAAGAATGTAATTTTGGAAGATATAGCATCTTTGAACTTAAAGAATTTATCAGTAATATAGGCAGTGAAAGGAAAGACTTCTTAATACCTTCTGCGGGAAATAAAAAAACGCTCAACAGATGTAACTGGATTTACATAGATATGATGCAAATACAGTTGTAAATCAGCATTTTGCTATATAGAAATGAGGTTGAAATATTTCTTTTGAATATCGGATTATTGAGCTTAGCAAAGTTTATCATTTTTATTTGCACTCACTCTTCAGGGAATTTTATCTCTTAGCTAAAATCATCACGTTAAAGTTTGTTAAAAATAAACAACCTTGTTACTAAGGTTTACAATTTTAAAAAGCATTGTATTACAAAATATTACATCATAAAAAGAACCTATTATTGTTTCTTTTGGTAACACGAAAACGCTAAAGTTACACAATATTTTTTTGCTCAGTTTATTTTCTTTTTGTACTTTTGTGCGATTTATAGTGCATATGGCACATTTTTAGCAATGTTTTTTCAAATATTTTAAGCAATGAAAGTAAAAAGTTTATGTAAGTGGTGGCTGTGTATTCTGCTGGTAAGCATTGGCTTGGCAGAAGAGATACACGCCCAATCGCAAGGAAGACTCTTATGGGCAAGAAGAGACTTTAAAGACGCTTGCGCCTCTTCTTTGAACAACGGAAATGTGATTGTAGAACCAAGAAACCCTAACGATCCTTCTTCTAAAGATAAATACGGATTTAAGTTTACTTTCCGTTGGAATCCGCCATTTCCTAATGGAAACAACCAGTTTATTATTGAACTTTCAGACCCTAATGGTGATTTCAGTAGTCCTACAGTATTAAGAACCATATCTAACAAAAATACAGCTGCTGAAATAGAGACGAATATCATATTTCCTACTAACACCTTTGGGGATAGGTATAGAATCAGGGTGCGCAGTACTAACCCAGCTTCTGAAGTAATTGCTACCCACCAAAATAACTCGGGCACAGAATATTTCAAAGCTACTTATGCCAACGTAACAAGCCGTATAACTATTGCCCCTACAAATATCGTACTCTGCGGAGGTCAGTCGCAAGAGATAAAAGTAGTATCTTTGCCTACAGGAGAACCTGTAAGTAAATATCAATATATATGGTATAAAGACGGAAGTACGAGCCCTATTGCTACAGGGCCTGACAAAATAACTGTAACACAAGCAGGTAAATATTACGCTCTTATTAATTACGCTTGTGGAACCAATAACAACACACGCTCTCCTAACGCTACGGTATCAGTGTCAGGTAGCCAAGCTATTACGTTAGCAGCTTCTAATACTGATATATGTGAAAACGAAGCCTTCACCCTTACGGCCACCCCTCAAGACCCGAATGCTAAATACTTTTGGTATCGCAACGGCACCAAAATACAAGAGACTTCTGAGGGAGTGAATACTTATACAGTACCTGTAGGTCAGAACTTGGCAGGCAAATACTATGTACAAGTAGGTAGTGGAGGCACTTGTGACTCTCGCTCTAACGAAGTAGAAATAAAACGCAAAGACGCTATCACCGCTAGCTTAGCTGCTAACGGAGGCGATGTATTGATGCCAGGTGCTTCTAAAACGCTCAACGTTACGACCACCGCACAAGGGGCGACCTATAAATGGTTTAAAGATGGAGCTGAAATCAGTGGTGTTGCAGGAGCTACTTATAGTGCCAACGCTGTAGGCAAATATAAAGTTGAAATAACACAAACCTCAGGGTGTAGTGGTTCAGTTACTACTAATGAGGTAGAGCTCAAAGCTCCTGATAACTTCAAGGTAAGCATCAAAACGAAAAATGCCTATCAACCTTGTACCTCCAATGCTGTTACCCTGAGTATTGACAAGATTGTAGCTATAGCAGGAGGTACAGAGCTTACAGTAGGGGCTAGTGAATATAGCTTTTTCACCTTTCAATGGGAAGGCAACACTTCTGGTAGTTACACCGATTTATCAGGAGAAACCAATACAGAGTTAAACCTTAATAGTGCTACCCAAAACGGTAAATACCGCTTGAAAACGACTGCTACAGGGTTTAGTAGCATCCCTGTTTCTAATGAGCTTAACATTACTTTACAAGACGCTAATGCCCTTAAAATAAACAACGGTAATCCTTCACTTGACTATTGTGATGGCACTGCTACCCTGAGTGTAACTACAGGAGGCAATGCTTCTTCTACCTACACTTGGTTTAAAGACAACGTTCAAATAGCACGAGGTGTAGGGATGACGGAATACGTTACTGATGGCTCTGGAGTTTTCTATGCTACAGTAGAAAGTAATGGAGGTGGTTGTCCTGCTACATCTAACTCTGTAGTGGTAAAGAAAACTACCGTTACAGCACGTTGGGCGGATGACATCAACACTCGTGAGATTTATTATCACGGAAAAACCAATGTTTTGACAGTTTCTCACAATATGATATCTCCTACCATTGAGTGGAGGAAAAACGGCACTGTGCTCACAGGAGAAACTGGCACACAACTCACCATTTCATCTGCTCCTACCTCAGTAGATATATACACTGTGAAACTTACAGATACAGGGAATTGTGGTACAGTAAAGACCCTTGATCCTATCTATTTTGAAAATATAGCCGATATCAAGCAGGTAAAAGTAGGTACTCTTCCTTCTACGGATTGCGAAACCCGTTCTCAAACTGTACTTGAAGTTCAGAAAATATTAGTGCAACTCAGTAGTAGTGGGCAAGAGATAGAAGTAAAAAAATCAGACTATCAATATTTCAATTACCAATGGACAAAAGATGGTACTGATATTTTTGGAGAAACCAACAAACAGCTCACCGTATTGCGTGCGGGCAATTCAGAGTCTGCCAAATATGCTGTACGTGTAACCTACAACACGAGCATCATCAAAAGTTCTGATGAGCGAGCTATCGCCTTTACGCCTATCCCTGATTTTGAGATAGCCTCTTCAGAAGGTGCTAAAAACACTGTATATTTATGTCAAGGAGGTTCTGTAACTCTTACTGTAGCCCCTGATAGTTTTGACCCTAATTCATCTGTAGCCGATAGTTTTTCTTATAAATGGTATAAAGTAACTAGTGCTAACTACAGCAATGATACAGCCATAGGAAGTGAAAACCCTACTGCCAACGTAAATGCTATAGGTGAGTATTATTTAGAAATCAATAATGGAGGTTGCCCTAAACGCGCTCATATAAAAGTAGAAAACTATCGTTTGGGTATGTTTGATCTCGGTTTCAAAGGGAAAGCCGACAATAGTCCTGTAGTGAAAGTAAAACAAGAACGCGTTCCTACAAGAACTATCAGTGCTCAAGTAGGTGAACACATCGTAGCCCTCAAAAAAACCGACAAGGACGATGAAGTAGAAATAGCGGGAGGCAATTTTGTATGGGTAAAAGACGATGGTACTGAAAAATATGGATCTATCCTCAATATTGATTCTGAAGATATGGCAGGAAACTACACCCTCAAAGAGACCTCTTGTCCTGCTATAGGAGAGAATGCTATAAACTTTGTTCTCAAAGTATATAAAGTAGATAAAATACCTAACATTGTAACCCCTAATGGCGATTTGATAAATGATAAATGGATCATACCTAGTATCTATTCGCAGCCAAATGTTAGGGTAACGATCTATTCTCAAGAAGGAAAAGAAGTATTATCTACGACCAACTATCAGAACAATTGGCCTGATGAACGCACCTATAAAGATTTAGGCAAACGCGCACTTATCTTTATGTATGTGATAGAAGGTGGCGAAGTAGAAAAACAAAAAGGTACAATTACCATACTAAAATAAAAATGCAAATGAAAATAAAATTACACATACTCATCATAGCGTTTGCCCTTTGTTTCCAATTTCTGAAAGCACAAGGGGATGGTAATTACTTACCTTATGAAATGCCTGGGCACACAGCCATAAAATACAACACCTACCTGATGAACCCCGCATTTCCTATATTTAGCAAGAATGAATCTCAAATCACTTTTTTCCATCGCAACCAATGGATGGGTTTCAAAGAAGATAAATTCAACACCTTTGGGCTCTCTTACGGGAAAAAATGGGGAGGTGATGCTGGTAGAAAAAATGACTATTACGACGGCAATAATATGGCTCACGGATTGGTATTCCAGCGCAATGCAGGTATTTTTTCCAATATAGGTATTATGGGTAACTATGTGCATCAAGTAGAAATCTCTGATGACAACTTTTTGCGTTTAGGTTTGAACGTAACCTTTGCCCGTAGTAGTATCAACAAAGATAAAGTGCGCTCTAATGTACAAGACCCACTTATCGAAAATGCCAAAGCTACTAGCATTATCAACCTTCAACCTGGGGTAGATGTAAATTTCAACTTCTGGCATTTTGGTCTTACTGCGGAAAACCTCTTAGACTACGCCTTTTCATCTAGCGAGATGGCCGTTCCTTTTAATGAGAAATCTCTTACCGCTCATGTAATGTACCGAAAAGAATTAGATAGCAGTAGTGATTTCTTAGAAGATGGGTTCTTTAGTGTATATGCCAAAGCTAAAAGAACCAAAGACAACTTCCAAATGGGCGGACACGTAATGCTTGATGTCAATATGGGATGGGCTTATCTAGGCTACGATCAAAAATATGGTGCCTTTGGAGGGATAGGCTTCAACATCAGCAACCATTTCAGCATAGGTTTTGGTTATGAACAAAGTATTGCCAACTATGTAGCCGAAATGGGAGGTAGCTATGATGTCGTACTCTCTTACCAGTTCGGAGGTAAACACCATATCAAAAAACCAGATAAAGGACATAAAGCCCCTTCTCAACCAACTACAATACAACAACCTGAAACTAAGGTGGTAAGCCCTACAGTAACAGAGACTAAAACTCCTACCCCTCCACCGCCTCCACCTAAACCAAAAACTCCTCAAAAAACACTTGAAGATCGTATCACTGTAACTGAGGAAAAATTAGGAGGTATTCCTGAAGGATACTATGTAATTGCAGGGGTATACCAAAGTCCGAAAGGAGCTTTCCAAATGACCAAAGAGATAAGAAATAAACTCGGTATTAATGTTTCTACTTTCATACACCCTCAAAACCGTATGACATATATCTTTGTAGAAAGACCTTATGCCTCTCGAGGAGAAGCTGGAGAAGTGCTTATTAACCTACTAAGGAGACCTGAATTTAGCAATTCTAAAGCGTGGATACTGAAAATAGGTAGATAACAAATCCGTTACAAATAACAAAAAGGCTGTCTACAACTCAAGAAGTTTATAGACAGCCTTTATTACTTAAAAAAGAAAATATATGAAAATAAAGATTTTAAAAACAACTATATGCATTATTCTATTGGTTACACTCCAAGCCTGTGGAACTATCAACACCCATAGACAAAGCTCTTCCAAAAGCAAAAACAGTAGTAAAAACTCTCATACTACTCATATCAAAACAGGTGCTTACAAAAGCAATGTAACCGCTACCTACTACCACGATAAGTTCAATGGACGAAAAACTGCTAGCGGTGCTGTTTTTAGCAATAGCAAACTCACTACAGCACACCCCTCTTTGCCCTTTGGTACCAAACTCAAAGTTACCAATCCCATCAATGGCAAATCTGTGATAGTAACTGTTACCGATAGAGGTCCCTTTACCAAAGGTCGGGAACTAGACCTTACTAAAAAAGCCTTTATGGATATCACTGACAATAAAAATAAAGGTCTTTTACAAGTAGATATAGAAATTGTAGAATAAGGAGTATTACTCCTTATTTTTTGTATCTATCAAAATCGTTACGGGACCATCGTTACAGAGATTTACCTGCATCATTGCTCCGAATTGCCCCGTAGGCACTTGCTTGCCAAGTAATGCTTCCACTTGTCTTACAAATGCCTCATAGATAGGGATTGCCACCTCAGGTCGTGCTGCCCTGATATAGCTGGGGCGATTACCTTTTTTAGTAGCTGCGTACAAAGTGAATTGCGACACAATAAGCACCTCGCCATCTACATCCTTCACCGAGAGGTTCATCACATCATTTTCATCTTCAAAAACGCGCAAATTCACTATTTTAGCCGATAGCCACGCAATATCTTCATCAGTATCACTATCTTCTATCCCTACCAATACTAATAAGCCTTTATTGATAGAGGCTACCGTTTGCTTCTCTATATCCACTGAAGCGTGGGTTACTTTTTGAATAACTACTCTCATACTCTTTCATTTTTTAATTGGTTATTTTATTAATCAAGAATATATAAAGGGATATCTTTCTGCTGAAAAAACTCTTTAAATAGCATCAATACAAAACCAAAATCATAGCAAATAGTATTCTCGTCATACAAATCACCATTAATCTCTATCTTATTGTGGGTGGCAAGTTTTCTATTATAACTACGAGGATATTTCTCTTGAAGATTATCAAGGTCTGTAGTATAATAGAGCAACAAATACTTGCCATTATCTATTTGGCAAGAAAGGCAATCAGCATCCCAAGTATCATCTATTGCTAAACGAATTTTAGCCTCTTCAATTTGTGAAAAAGGAATCAATTTTTGTATTAGTTCGTCTAGAGAATTAATTATATATTCTTCATATTTCTTAGGTTTCCTGAGTGTTAATATCATAATAATCCTTCTTTAAGTCCTAACATTAAAGCCTTTTTCTCAAAATCAGCAATTACTTGTTGTGGAGTTTCTGCCTCATACTTAATGTTTAAATTTAATTTTCCTAATTCCTCTTCAGTATCTTTATATACATAACACCATAAATAGTAGCCTTTAAACTTTAAAGTAAGTTCATCATATTGTTTATCACAACTGATAAGCTCTTCTTTAAAAAGATTTTTAAGAATATTTAAAGAAGTTTGCATAGTAAAAAAACCTTCTTTTGCCATAAATATTTAATCAATAGAGGAAAGTTAAGATTTTAACAACACTCCTAAAATATTACCCAATACATTTTCTACAGCTTTATAACCATAAATCCCATATCTGTAATACTTTTCAGATTCTTCTTCTGATATGCAGTATTTTTTTGAAGAAACTATATTATCATCATATACAATTGCATAATACACACTATCATTAATAGGATCTCTTTGTTTTAGGATAGGTACTTCCCATTCTTGTCTGTTCCAAGAAGGCAGATCTCCGATAATTTTCCAACTTTTATTTTTTATACCTAATGCTCCAAATAAACATATCAAACAAACTTCAGAAGGTTTCCATTCTGTAATATTAGGTAGATTTTCATACATTTCTTTGAAAAAGTAACCTAACAAAATGTCTTTATTCTGACGGGTTATTAATCCTGTTAAAAATAAATTGTTATTTAAAGCTATTCCTATTACCTTTCCTTCTAATTGATTATTCTTCATCTTTTAGTAAATTATTCTTTCTGTATTTTAATAACATACCTAAAAAACATTACTATAACCATTTATTAAAATAAATCATTTATAGTAATGTCATAACTGTTTCTTATTGGAATAAAAAATCTTTGTAAATTATTATTCAGAAGATGCTTGATGCGATTATCCTTCACATAAGTTTTCCCGATAAAACGAACTTCTTTTAGGTTAGGTAAATTAGAGAGAAAATCAATAGAGGATATTTCAATAATGATGGTCTCTAAATTTGACAAATTACCTAACATTTCCCAATTAGTAATCTTACTACAATTACTGATTGCAACGGATTTCAAAGTCGGTGCTTTCTTTATCCAACTAATATCTGTCATTTTTGAATTATACCCCATCCCAAGATGTTCTATGTTAGACATATTTTCGATAGCATTAAATTCAGAGAGTTTAAACTTCATCAAGCCTAATCTTTTTAATTTGTTAAACACTACAAAATCTTCTGAAGATTTCCCTACATAATTATCTATGAATAAATATTCCAGTTGTTGAGCTTTAAAAATAGAAGTACAAGTTTTTTTATCATAATTCAAATAAACACACCATAACTTAGGAAGAAAATCAAAAGGAATAAGCGTCCCTGATTTTCCCTGAATTTTCAAATAGATTATATGAGACAACTTTTTTAGCACATCAAGTGTAGGATAATATACATCAGGAAATGAAAGTCCCTCTAAAAAAGGTAGATTACTTAAATCATCTAACTTATTCATTTCTTCATTTGTAGACATTCTTATGACCAAACTATTAATGTGATTAGACATTAGAAAGTCCTTATCTATTTTTTCTGTACCTATATCTACAGTAAGACCTCTAAAAAGTTTACCAAAAACATCTTTTTTATGTATATATGTCATAAATAATCATTCTTATAAGTTAAATACTCCCACAAGAAATATGCCACCAGATTTTTTTCTACTCTATACCTACTCAAAAGTACAAAACACTATAAAGCCTTTTGCAAAAAAGTATCACTTAAATATTAAATAAAAAAAAGAGCAACTCACTGGTGAATTGCTCTTTATAAGAAGGCGGCGACATACTCTCCCACTTGCGTAGTACCATCTGCGCTAAAAGGTTTAACTGCTCTGTTCGGAATGGTAAGAGGTGAGACCTTTGACTATAACCACCTTAAACTTTTTAGGTGTCAGGGGTTAGGGATTAGGTTTCAGGGGAATCCCTGATGCCTATAACCTACAACCTATAACCTTATTTTTTAACATATAAGGATAAAAAACAAATAGTTCTAACTTCATTAATAATTAAACATTAAACATTAATCATTAAACATTAAAAAAGAATCTCTACGCGCGAAAAGTCTACGGGTGATTAGTATTACTCGGCTA
>CAUQUO010000035.1:0-29204 GCA_963521335.1 uncultured Capnocytophaga sp. | reverse complement strand
CTCTTAGAGTTTACTGAACGCTTTAAAACAGACTTAGATTGCGAAGAATATCTAGACAAACACATTAGTAAAACAGCTTATATAAGACTGATGAATGGAAAGGCTATAAACCTATAAAGGACTATAATATAACTCAAAAACCGAGTAATGACGGAAAGAATTTTCCTACATTACACAAAGTAATACATCAAGTAAAGTCTTGGATACGAGGTATATATTCTTGGGTATCAGAATTTAACATAGACCGATATTTAGCTGAGTATAGTTTTAGAATCAATCACTCACAAAGCAAAGAGACTATCTTTAACAAATTAATGAAAAGAATGCTTGAAAGAAAACCTATTTTCCAATCTCAGTTGGTATGCCCTTAACTTGACAACTCAAAAATATTAAAATAATAATAAGTATGAAGAAAACAATTTACACATTTTGCGCAGGCGTATTTGCCCTGCTTACCCTTATTGGCTGTTCTAAATCTGATGACAATAATGGAGAAGAGAAAAAACAAGTGAAGACTAGTAACTTCAACATTCCAGCGGAAGCTAAAGCTATCATTCCTGAGAAGTTTATAGGAGAAATGGCTGCCAACGGAATGACCATCAACGAGGGGACTAATCCGCCTAATATCGAAGGTATTTTTGCTACGGGTATATTGGAACTGACCTACATAAGTTCAGAAGACAATGGTTATCCGATAGGGAAACAGATTGAAGGCTATCGGTATAAGTTTTACAACCAAAAAGGAACAAAGCTAAAAGCTGACTATGTACACGAAAGTCTTTTAAGCGATGATAGAGCCTCAGGCAAAGGCGTAATCATTTCGGGGTCAGGCAATAAGTTCACCGCTTATTTACAGCTAACAGGGTCTCTTTTGGGGGCTACTTACACACAGGTAGCCGTGTATTCGGGAGAGATGACAGCGAATGGTGTGAAAGATTTTCAATGGGCGCTTTGTTTGGTTGACAAGAAAGATGACACCTTGAATAAGTTGATGCCTATAGGCGGTATGCGTATTTGGGTTGATACGAGCAAATTGGCGACAAAGAAGAAAGAGTTCCCTTACGGAGACTAATCAATCGTGGGGGAGGTATTTTTTATAATTGGTGATTAGATGCGATTTTTATATTTATATTTTTTGGCTTTAGCTCTTGTAGGCTGTCGTAATTCTTCAGAAGGAAAAGAGTTGGCCCAAGAGGAGCTAAGCGCTTATGTCAATCCGTTTATAGGGACAGACGGCACGGGAAATACATATCCTGGGGCGACGACGCCTTTTGGGATGGTGCAATTGAGTCCGGATATAGGCATCGCTGGTTGGGATAGAATATCGGGGTATTTTTATCGCGATAGTATTATTAGTGGGTTTTCGCACACGCATCTTTCGGGGACAGGAGCAGGCGATCTCTACGATGTGCTTATTATGCCGACGAACAGTAGGTTTAAGGAGCGTATTGCGGAGAATAACAATCTACCTTTTTCGTATTTTTCGCATCAACAAGAGAGGGCTAGTGCAGGTTATTACAGTGTAGATTTGCTCAGTTATGGTATAAAAGCAGAGCTAACGGCGACTCCGCGAGTAGGAGTGCAGCGGTATACTTTTCCGAAAGACAATCACACAGAGGTAACGATTGACTTGGGCTACAGTATCAACTGGGATAAGCCCACGCAGACCTATCTGAAAGCTATAGACCATAAGACCATTGAAGGCTATCGATATTCTACAGGATGGGCACGGAACCAAAAGGTATATTTTGTGATAGAACTTTCGCGACCTTTTGACACTTGTACACTTTCGGAAGCAGAAGAAGACGGGCATATGAACAGGTCGAAGTTAGTGCTGCATTATCGTACTGAAGCACAAGAGCAATTGGTATTGAAGACAGCCCTTTCTATGCATAGTATTGAAGGAGCGTATAAAAATATGAAAGCCGAGGCGCCTCATTTTGCGTTTGACACATATCGGAAAGAAGCTAAGGAGTTATGGGAAAAAGAACTGAGCAAGAAGCCCTTTGACGCAAAGGTATCCAAGCGTATAGGCAATGACATCAACAGCAAGACAATTTACTATACGATGCTATATCAGACGATGTTAGCCCCGAATTTATACAGTGATGTAGACATGCCGAAGCGTTATGATACTTTTTCGCTATGGGATACTTTCCGAGGGGCGCATCCTTTATATACGCAGATGCATCCAGAGCTTGTATCTGATTTTATCAGTAGTTTTTTGGCACATTACAAAGAGAATGGCACGCTACCGGTATGGAGTATGCAAGGAGGAGAGACGCATATGATGATAGGCTATCACGCGGTGCCAGTGATTGTAGATGCTTATATGAAAGGAATTCCTATGGATGTATCGCTAGCGTATGAAGCTTGCAAACGGAGTGCGATGGCAGATGAGCGTCAGATAGATTTGTATAAGAAATACGGCTATATACCTTATGATTTGGACACATCGGAGGAGAATTGGTCAGTTTCTAAGACCTTAGAATACGCTTATGACGATTGGTGTATTTCACAATTTGCGAAGGCTTTGGGCAAGAAAGAAGATGAGGTATATTTTGCGAAGCGCTCGGAGAACTGGCGTAATTTATTTGATCCTAAAACCACTTTTTTTCGTCCGAAAGACAGCAAAGGGCGATTTATCACGCCCTTTAATCCTAAAGAATATACACGTTATTTTTGTGAGAGCAATGCTTGGCAATACCGGTGGTTTGTACCACACGATATAGAAGGGTTGCGAGAGGCGATGGGAGGTCCGGAGGCTTTTGAGCAGAAGCTGGATTCGATGTTTAGTTTTGTTTCGACGGCAGAAGAGCAGTTGCCTATTTTCAGTACGGGGATGATAGGGCAGTATGTACACGGGAATGAGCCGAGTCATCACGTAGCGTATTTATATCGCTATACGGCACATCCTGAGAAGACGGCGATGCGGGTATCGCAAATACTACGGACGCAGTATAAGAATGTGCCTGATGGGCATTGTGGCAATGAGGACTGTGGGCAGATGAGCAGTTGGTATATCTTGAGTGCGCACGATGAGTATCCGGTGAATCCTTGTAGGAAGGCGAAAGGCGATTAGTTGGTTTAAGGCAAGAGGTGTAGGGGTATATTTTTTAGTACTTGATTGCTAATGTTTAAGGGGTAATTTCTAAAAAAATCATAAATAAAAGCTAAAAAAACTTTTCGTTTTTGTTGTGTTTTAAATTTGGTTTGTTTACTTTTGCCGTCGAATTAGGTAACAGGTGTCAGGTGTTAGGTGTTAGGGAATAGGTAACACATTCTTACTTCTTACCTTTTATCTCTTACCTTTTTAACGAATAAGAAACAAATAATTAAAAATAATGGAACACCAAAATCAACAAAACAAAAATTACGTATTGCCTATTGCAATGATGTTTGCTTTATTTTTTATGATATCATTTGTAACGGGTTTGCAAGCGCCTTTGGGCAACATTACAAAGAACCAATTTGGGTTGAGTGAATTTGCTTCTCAATTGGGGTATTTTGCGAATTTTGCAGCTTATGCTTTTATGGGAATTCCGGCGGGTATAATGTTGCAGCGCATTGGTTATAAAAAAACGGCCTTAACTGCTATTATAGTAGGTTTGGTAGGGGTTTGTATTACCTTCTTTTCGGGTGTTATAGACAGTTTTGTGGTATACCTAATAGGAGCTTTTGTAGCTGGATTCTCTATGTGTATGCTCAATGCGGTAGTAAACCCGATGCTGAACACTCTTGGAGGAGGAGGAAAGAAGGGGAACCAACTTTTGCAATTTGGAGGAGTAATCAACTCGGTAGGGGCTACTATAGTACCCGTATTGGTAGGGTATTTGATAGGAGCAGCAGCCAATGCAGGAGATTCAGAAATTACTGTTAAGATTGCAGATGCGAACCCCGCACTTATATTAGCGATGGGTATTTTTGCTTTGGCGTTTATCGTTTTGGCATCAGTGCAAATACCAGAGCCACAACAAGCGGCAACAGTGCAATCGGAAGTGAAAGACAATCATAGTGCGCTTTCATTTCGTCATTTTAAATTAGGAGCTTTAGCTATATTTCTATATGTAGGTATTGAAGTAGGTATCCAGAGTATTGCTTTCAACTTTATGAAAGAAGGGCTTAAAATAGAAGCTTCGATTGTAGGATCGGTAGTAGGTACCTATTGGTTTTTGATGTTAGTAGGCCGTTTGATAGGCGGGTCATTAGGATCTAAATTCTCGAGCAAAGGGATGCTTACCTTTGTATCTGTTTTAGGAATTGCTTTTGTGCTTATAGCTATGGCATTGCCTATAGAGCAGACCGTAAATATGCCCGTGTTTAAATCGGATATATCTTTTGGTTTAGCAGAAGTGCCTATGAGCATTATGTTTTTAGTATTCTGTGGATTGTGTACTTCAGTAATGTGGGGAGGAATTTTCAATCTTGCCACAGAAGGATTGGGCAAATACACCGCAACGGCATCGGGTATCTTTATGGTGATGGTGTGTGGAGGAGGTATCTTGCCAGCCATTCAAGGAGCTGTAGCAGATGTTTTAGGTTATATGCAAAGTTATTGGGTGATAGTAATAGCTTTGGTATATCTTTTATTCTACGCTTTAGTAGGCAGTAAGAATGTGAATACAGACATCAAAGTAGATTGATATACTTAGGATTTAAAATAAAAAGGGCTGTTTTACGATTGTGTAAAACAGCCTTTTTTGATTTAGAGGTCTATTGCTTTTAGCTCTGTTTCTACATCGGTGTTGAGGATGTGATAGAGAGTTTTTCGCGATATAAAGAATTTTGGGTAGATAAATTCTCGCCAAATGACGGCTATGGGAGTATAGCGAACATCGTGGCGGTTAAATTCATCCATTATCGCTTGATAACGGAGCAATAGGTTGCGACGGTTCATCTCCCGACTTAGGGTCGCTTTTGATTTTACTGTTGTTTTCATATAATGTATTTAATCATTTACAATTGATAATTGGCAATTATTATCTATCTTTGTCGCGATTATAGCGTATTTCTTTAATAGGATGCAAAGATATAGAGTTTGGGTCTACATTGCAAATATTTTTAGGGAAATAATCTAACGTTATTTATTATAGATTTATAAGTAATTATTTATGAATGTAAAAGAGCGCATAAAGAGATTCATAGAGAGCGAGCATATCTCTATTTCGGCTTTTGAGAAGGCTATAGATGTCTCTAATGGTTATATAAACAGTATTTCTAAGAACATAGGGGTAGAGAAGCTGAATGTGATATTAGAGAAATACCCTAAATTGAATATAGAATGGCTAATCACAGGGAAGGGGGAGATGCTGAAGGGGGAGCAAACTTTTAGTCGGAATATAAAGAATTTGATGCCGAAGGTGGTAGTGGTAGATGATCGGGAGAACGATCGCATTCCGCTAGTGCCAGTACGAGCACAGGCGGGTTATTTGAGCAGTTATGACGATGTAGAATTTATAGAGACATTACCGACATATAGTTTGCCTAATATGACGAATGGGACATTTCGGATTTTTCAGGTGAGTGGGTTATCGATGTATCCTACGCTTCAGGACGGGAGTTATGTAGTGGGGCGTTTTGTGGATAATTGGGAACACTTGAGTAGCAATAGGGTGTGTGTGGTAGTTACGCAGAACGATGGTATTATTGTGAAGCGGGTGACGAACACGATTGCGAAATATGGGACGCTTTATTGCAAGTCGGACAATAGGGATTACCCCCATATTTCGGTACGAGTAGAAGAGGTGAGGGAGATATGGGAGTGCAAGATGCATCTATCGTTTGAGTTTCTTGACCCAGTGACGAATTATCAGAAGATAGCTTCATTGGAGGCGGATGTGGCACACTTGAAGGAGTTGCTGGGAGTTAATTTTTTAGGTAAGAGGTAAGAGTTTTTTAGGGGGGAGTTTTTTAGGGGATAGGGGATAGTTTTTTTAGGGGAGAGTAATGGGAATAATGGGAATAATGGGAGTAATGGGAAGTGCGAGCCGCACGGGCGGTTTTTTAGGTAAGAGGTAAGAGGTAAGAGTTTTTTAGGGGATAGTTATGGGAATAATGGGAATAATGGGAATAATGGGAGTAATGGGAATAATGGGAGTAATGGGAATAATGGGAATAATGGGAGTAATGGGAATAATGGGAATAATGGGAGTAATGGGAGTAATGAGAATAATGGGAATAATTGGGAGTAATGGGAGTAATGGGAATAATGGGAGTAATGGGAAGTGCGAGCCGCACGGGCGGTTTTTTTAGGTAAGAGATAAGAGTTTTTTAGGGGATAGTTATGGGAGTAATCTAATAATTTATTTGTATCTTTGCGGGAAGTTCTTGAATTTTGGTGTTCTTTTTTGCAAATACAAATTTACTAATTTTTTGGGGGCTTTTATTTTAGTTTAAACAGATTCTATTTATGCAAAAAGAAATCATTACATTCATCGTTATATTTTTTAGTTATTTTGTTTTTGGTCAGCCAACAGATAATTTGGATTTTATGCTCAAAAATCCTGATAAAATTATGATTTCATCTATCCTTTTTCAAGATAAAACCACTGTGGAAAATTTGACAATTCCCGATGTCCTTTTTTACGACAAAACTACAGAGTTGCAAAAAAAAGATAATATATCAATATCTTATTCTGAAAAAGAACCTAATGAAATTATCAAAACATTAGGTGAAAAACTTTTGTCAGAAAAAGAAGCGAGGAAACTCATTCGCCTTATTCAAAAAAGAAATAGAAAAGGTGTTCCTTTGCCTTATGGTTATGATATTCAGATTGATTTTTATAAAAATGAAACTATTTTACAGGTTGTTACAATTTCATCTGCAACTAAAAAAATAGTTGTCAAACGAATAAATTGTATCCCAAAAACAAATAAAGAGAGTATAGAAAAAAATGTTTGTTTCTATATGGGGGTGATATCGAATTCTTTGAAAAGGTATCTAACGCAACTCTTAAGAGAAAAGAAACTATGGAATGAGAATCAATGTTTTGAAGAAGATTTGTGATTGTATGAGGAGCGTAATGCCTGAGAATAAAAACGAAAAGCAAGTGGAGATCTCTGTGTAATAAGAGATAAATTTAAAAATTTATAACAATGAAAAGAATTTTAATTATTATTTCACTATTTATTGTCCCCTCAATGTATGGACAATATTATGAACACTATAGTTATTATATGCCTATCATTGATGAAAGTATTCAATATTTAAAAGACAATATTAGTGAAGATACTTACAACAAGGTACGCGATTATTTGATCATTACTGAAAGCGGACAAATCTATGAAAACCCTTATTTCGGGAAAAACGATTGTGACAAATTGTTTGATTTATTGCCTTTTAAAGATGAAAAAGGCATCTTTGAGAAGAGATTTAATGAAAAAGTATTCAAACGATTAAAAATAGAGAAAGGAAGTAGTTTGGATCACTGGAAAGTATATGTATTAAATATTCATTCACATAATTGTATCGTTTTTAAAAAAGGTACTACTTATGAAGATGATCAGGGCATCCACTTCTCTGATGGTGATACAGTAGCCCTTTTTATTTATAAAGTTGATTTTGAGCAAAAGAAAGATTTTTTTAAAGAGGCTATATTAGGAACTAACTTAAAAAAATAACCGCACCATAAATAATAAGTTTATAACAATGAAAAGAATTTTAATTGTCATTTTGTTATTGATTACCCCATTTATATATGGGCAAAACATTGAACCCTATAAACCTCTTATTGATGAAAGTCTTCAGTATTTAAGAGATAATATTAATACACTTACCTACCGTGAAATAAGAGAAAATTTACTAATTACTGAAAGCGGACAAATATACGAAAATCCTCATATCGGAGTATTTATGTATGAGAAAATACACGATTTATTGCCTTTAAGTGGCGAGAATGGTATCTTTGAAAAACAATATCGAGAATTGATATTCAAAAGATTGAAATTAAAAAATGATTACGATTTTGATCATTGGAAGATAATTGTATTAGATATTAAAGATAACCATATTGGAATTGTTTTCAAACAAGGCTTTACTCGTGAAGAAAAAGAAGGAATAGATTGTATTGATGGTAGTACAGCAGCTCTTTTTCTCTATGAATATAATGAGGAACAGAAAAAATATCTCTTAAAAGATGTTCTATTAGGTCATCATTTAAGCTACAGACCTTTACGTAAATAGTTTTTTAGGGGGGAGTAATAGGAGTAATGGGAATAATGGGAGTAATGGGAGTAATGGGAAGTGCGAGCCGAGCGGGCAATTAGGGGAGTAATCTAATAATTTATTTGTATCTTTGCGGAAAGTTCTTGAATTTTGGTGTTCTTTTTTGCAAATATAAATTTACTAATTTAGTGCAAGTAATTTTATCTGTTATATGAATAGCAAAACAGGAAGAGTTTACACACAGGAGGAATTAGAAAAAACTAAAATCGCCTCCTTTTATACCTTGAGAATAAACTTTGATAACCTATTTTCGTTTAACTATAAAAATAGATTTTCAATTCTCCAAAAACGAGAAAAATTCTCCAAAAACACTAATCTATAACCCCTGAAACCTAAAAGAAAAATGAACACTTGGAACATCATCATCGAGGGCTTTAATAAAGCCGATATTACTAAACACGAAAGTATTTTCAGCCTCGGCAATGGGGCTATGGGAATGCGTGCTAATTTTGAAGAAGATTATACGGGCGATACCCTGCAAGGTAGTTATATCGGTGGGGTCTATTACCCTGATAAAACCCGAGTAGGCTGGTGGAAAAACGGCTATCCCGAATACTTTGCCAAAGTGCTCAACGCCCCGAGTTGGATAGGGTTACACATCAAAATCAACGGGGAATTATTAGATTTGAACACTTGTCTTGAAGTGAAAAATTTCCGTCGCCAACTCAATATGAAAGAAGGTTGGTATAAGCGTTCATTCACTGCTATGCTCCCCAATCAGCAAAAAATACAAGTAAAAGTCTTGCGTTTCCTATCCTTGCGCTATGATGAACTCGGCGCTCTGCGCTACGAAATCACCCCCCTCACTACCGATGCTACTATAGAAATAGAAAGTTACTTAGACAGTGGTATTAAAAACAGTGATGCCAATTGGGATGAGCGTTTTTGGAATACTTTGGAAATTTCTTCAGAAGATAACTTTGCAACGATACTTGCTGAAACTAAAAAGACAGGCTTTATGATACAAACCTTTATGCAAAACGATTTGTTTATAGACAATGAAGCCTTGTCAATCACTCCTAAAGAAAATAAGAAAGAGAATTATATAGGGTTGCAATATGAGCTAACAGCTAAGAAAAATCAGACTTTCCGCATTGAAAAATACGGAGGCTATAGTAGAAGTAATGATTACTCAACTTTGTCAAAGTCTATTGCTCTTTTTGATAGTCTTTTAGAAAAACAAAAAGAAGATTGGGCTACTATTTGGGAAACCTCGGATATTGTGATTGAAGGTGATGAAAAAGCCCAACAAGGCATCCGCTTTAATATCTTCCAACTCAATCAAACCTATTCTGGCAAATATGCACACCTCAATATAGGACCTAAGGGCTTTACGGGCGAAAAGTATGGCGGTAGCACCTATTGGGATACTGAAGCCTATTGCCTGCCTTTCTATATGGCTACCAAAGGTGCTGAAGTAGCCCGCAACCTACTGATGTACCGCTACAACCAGTTGGATAAAGCGATTGAAAATGCCAAAAAACTCGGTTTTACGGGTGGCGCAGCGCTCTATCCTATGGTAACGATGAACGGCGAAGAGTGCCATAACGAGTGGGAAATCACCTTTGAAGAAATCCACCGCAACGGGGCGATTGCCTTTGCCATCTATAACTATACCCGCTATACGGGTGATGAATCGTACCTCAAAGACTATGGAATAGAAGTACTCATCGGCATAGCGCGTTTTTGGGCACAGAGAGCCTCTTTTTCGGCCGAAAAACAAAAGTATGTACTCTTAGGGGTAACGGGTCCTAATGAGTACGAAAATAATGTAAATAACAATTTTTATACAAATTACCTCGCCTCTTGGTGTCTGCGCTATGCTGCCGAGCAGGTAATAACATTGCAAAAAGAAGGTATTACAAAAGAAGAAACACAACAATGGCTACATATAGCCCAAAATATCTATTTCCCTTACAGCGAAAAGTATGGCGTATATTTGCAACAAGACGGATTTTTGGATAAAGACCTCAAACCCGTAAGTGCTATTCCTGCTGAGGAGCGCCCGCTCAACCAACATTGGTCGTGGGATAGAATATTGCGTTCGCCTTACATCAAGCAAGCCGACACGCTACAAGGTTTCTATTTCTTTGAAGACCATTTTACAAAAGAAGAACTCCAAAGGCATTATGAGTTTTACGAACCATTCACGGTACACGAGTCCTCTTTATCACCTTGTGTACACAGTGTATTAGCTTCTGCCTTAGGGAAGACCGATGAGGCTTACACCCTCTATCTCCGCACCGCCCGCCTCGATTTAGACGACTACAACAAAGAAGTTCACGAGGGATTACACATCACCTCAATGGCAGGTACTTGGCTCAGCATAGTCGAAGGATTTGCCGGTATGCGTGTAAAGAACGGAAAATTACACTTTACTCCCCGTCTGCCCAAACACTGGAAAAGTCTTTCTTTTAAAGTGATGTTTAGGGGGGGAGAAGTAGTATTTTCTTCAGATAAGAGATAGTAGTCTTTTTTAGTTCAAACTAAGAAGTATAAGTTCATATTAAGAAATTACAAGTGTTGTGTATCTTTTTTATCCGTGATATTTTTGCCCCGTTTAATTCATAAAATTTCAAGAGATGAAAAGATTAACAAACATCTTGACGGTGCTTTCGCTTATAGCACTTACGATTATCGGTTGCTCCAAAGACGATGGAGGGAGCGACAACAACGGCAATAACAGTGGTAATGGCACTGGGAGCGGTAATGGCAACAGCAATAGCAGTCAGACTGTAGCCGCTATTACGCCCGACTTTCTCAACGGAACGTGGTCGGTTATAGAATTTGAGTACGACGGTACTAAAATCTCTACCGATGCAAACTACCGTGATATGTGGAACTGCATCAAGCAAACTACTTATGTCTTCACTAAAACACAATTTACAATCAATTCTTCTCAGTATGATACTGATGAAAACACTTGTAAGAGAAATACAGCTTCTTTCAACTATACTGTGGCTAATAACAAGCTTTCTTTTATGGAAGGTTCTTCAAAAACAGAAAGTGATTTAGCAAAAGAGGGGAATAACTTTACTCTTTCTATAAAAGACGATGAAGGTAAAACACAAAGATTTACTTTAGCTAAAAACAATTCCAATGGTAACAACGGAGGTAACAATAATGAAACAGCGAAAAAAGCTACTGCAAAAATCACTGTATCAGGAGTTACTAATGGCGTAAAAGTAATCGTAGCTACTAGTACTTTTAAATCAAGCCACGTAGCTGTAAAAGAGGCTACTGTAAGCAATGGTAGTGCTACTATTGATGTATCAGAATATATGGGTAGAAAGCTGTATTTCATTGTAGAAAAAGACAATGAATATCTTTCTACTGAAGTAGAAAAAACAATTGCAGAAGGCGATAATAGCATTGCTCTTACTGCTACTGCAAAGGATTATACTGTAAAAATAAAAGTAGTAAGCAATGGTACTGCTGTAAGTGGTAAAAAGGTGTATGCTACTGCTTCTTATAATTTTGATGGAATAAAATACCTCATTACTTTGAGTAGAGGTGATGAGAGCAGGATAACTCCTTCACTTGTTAAAGTAGTTGCTAGCAATGGACAAGGGATAGCTACTTTTGAAAACCTTAGACCAGAAGTCAGTAATTTAAATAGATATACATTTTTTGTAGTAACTAATGAATCTCCTTATTACAAACAAGTAGAACTCACTCTTGATGGTACTGCTAAAGAAAGTACGATTAATTTACAAGGCACCAACAATGGTGGTGGTGGTAACAATAATGGCAGTGGAAATAATAATGGTGGTAACAACAATTCTCGTAGTGAAAGAGAAATTACTTTCTCTGTTCTTTACAGAAATGGGAAACCTGCCAAAGATGCTGAGATGACTATTAATGGGAAAACTCTTACAACAGATGAAGAAGGGAATGTTAAATTTAAACTTCCTAACCAAGGTAATTTTCCTTATGTAGTAGAAAGCCTTTGTGGTGCTTTAAAGAGAGGCACTTTTGATAACTCATACGGAGCTACACTAATTTGGTTAGAAAATGAAGTTGGTATTATTACTCTTGTAAATAACTCAGGAAATAACTATCCTTACTACGCTACTGTAAATGGGAAGACTTATACTATAGAAGGAGGTGAAAGTTATGATGTAGAGGTTCCTTTAGGAAAAATCTATACCGTATCATATAAACAGAAAAGTGGTCATCTTTTTTCTCCTACCACAGGTTGGAAACAGGTAACCATATCGTGCTCAAGCCGAAAAGGTCGTGCTACTTTCCCTGACAAATAATAACTTCATAAATAAACCATAAATAAAAAGGCCACCTTCAAGGTAGCCTTTTTATTGTTTATTAAGCATCTCTTTGAGCATTACTATTTGCTCTTTTAGGGAAGCTATAGTTTCTTCGTATTGAGTTATTAATTTTTCGGGGATTTGATTCAAATGATATTCTCCTATGCCTGTTTCGTTATGATTGATGTTGAACACTTTTTTATCGTCAAAGCCTAAAACTTTCATCGGGTCTACTTGCAGAATAGCACATATTTCGTTGAGGCGCGTAATGGTAAGTTGCGTCTCTCCCGATTCAATTTTTGAATAAGCGCGCGTAGAAATCCCTAATTGAGTAGCAACGAAGTCTTGAGAGACTCTTTTTACTTCACGAGCTTGTTTTATTTTTACTTCTGGTTGTTCAATCATCTTTATATTATTTTAATAATCAGGAGGCAAAGGTATAGATAATTTTCCTATTAAACAAAAAACTACTAAACAGCATCATATTTGCTTTTAATCTTCAGAATTTTTGTGTATTGAGGTGTTTAGAGTTCTTTATTTATAAACTCCTCTTCTTCTTTAGTAAGCATAAACTTAGCTTCGCCTTGCTTGTGTGGAGTGATATATTCAAAGAAAGATTTTTCTACATCTATGCGGTCTTCTTTTTTAATGCGTTTGTTCTGTGTACCTGTACGCAAAAACGACTGCTCTAAATACACCCTATCCGTTTTGTTTTCATACTGGATGAAGCAGTTCATTTTCATAGAAAAAGAACTGAACATCAGTTTGCCTTTATAAGGGGTAAAAGAGAGATCCCAAGTAGCATTATTGTTTAAGGCTTTAAATGGAATCTTTTTCCTTTTTGAAACATCTTCCTTATCAAAAGGTTTTTGAGTGAATATAATTCTCTTGATTGCATTTGTAGTATTATCAAAATAGACAACAGAGTTCATCAAGTAAAAAGTTTCTTTTTTAGGTAAGTCTATCTCGGCATCAAAAGTTACAATGGTGTGATCTGTGTCTTTTTCTACTTTTTTAATTTGGATATTCTTTCCGAAAGTGCTTAAAAATATAAGATATGGATTGAGATGCAGGTATTGTAAAATCACAGATGATTCCGAAGAGACCGCATTAATGCCTTCGTCGAGATTTAAAATCTTAGCATAATCGGTAGATTTGAGATGGATTTGTAGCTTCTCTTTCAATGGTTTTTTAAAACTAAACAGATAATCTTTAGTCCACCAATCTAACTGTAGTTGATAAAGCCGTGCGATACTGTCGTTTTTCACAAATTTCTCACGGTAAGTACATTCAAATATTTTGCTTTTACTATCGTATAGCTTAAAGTAGTTATCGATTACATAGTTAATTTTCTTCTTCAAATCATAATCGTATAAGACTACTTCCTCTAGTTGTATTTCCTGTGGATTGAGATAGAGAGTAGCCTTGGCAAAGGTCTTATCAGTAAAAATCTTTTTAGTGGCATAGCTTATATGGCTAAGGATAAGAGAATCGTTCTCGACAGTGATACGCAATTTACCCTCATCATTTGTAATAGTGCCATTGAGAGAGTGAAGGTAATAGGCTTCGGCATTGGCAATAGGCTGATGGGTAGTTGCATCAAGCAGGGTAAGTTCGGCTACTTGTGCGCGGAGAGTTACGAACGTAAAAAGTAAAGGAAAAAGGAGGTATTTCATATTTTTCAATATTGTAAATTAACAAGCGTATTTCTGAAAGATTTTATAGGGGTAATTTAGCAATTACCCCTATAAAAATAGTTGATTATGAGTAATTTTTAATTTTCAAAGGGTTTTGTACCCTGCGACTTGCTCCTTTGGCAAAGAGTAGTAACACCAAAGCGACTATTCGCTCTTCGCTTTTAACTGGTTTAGGGCGCTTCCTGCTTTAAACCAACCTATTTGCTGAGCGTTGTAGGTATGGTTGCAGGTAATCACATCCTTGCTACCGTCTTTATGTACAAATTCCAAATGTAATGGAGTGCCAGGCGCAAAGGCAGTGAGGTCGAGGAAGTTGATAACATCGTCTTCTTGAATCTTGTCGTAATCGGCTTCGTGGGCAAAGGTAAGGGCGAGCATTCCTTGTTTTTTAAGGTTGGTTTCGTGAATGCGCGCAAACGATTTTACCAATACCGCTCGTACCCCCAAATGACGGGGTTCCATAGCAGCGTGCTCGCGTGAAGAGCCCTCGCCATAGTTGTGGTCGCCTACTACAATAGAAGGGATACCCGCTGCCTTATAGGCGCGTTGTACTTTAGGCACCTCGTCATATTCGTCGGTAAGTTGGTTTTTCACGGAGTTAGTTTTACCGTTGAAAGCATTTACCGCCCCTATGAGCATATTGTTGGAAATATTGTCCAAATGTCCGCGGAAGCGCAACCAAGCTCCTGCCATCGAAATATGGTCGGTGGTGCATTTGCCTTGCGCTTTGATGAGGAGTTTAGCCCCTGTGATGTTCTCGCCGTCCCAAGGAGCGAAAGGCGTGAGCAGTTGGAGACGGTTGGAGGTAGGTGATACCACCACCTCGATGTTGCTACCATCTTCGGCGGGAGCCTGATAGCCAGGGTCATCAACAGCAAAACCTTTAGAAGGCAATTCATCACCATAAGGAGGATCGAGTTTTACCGCTTCACCTTTATCGTTAAGCAAGGTATCGGTGATAGGGTTGAAATCTAACCTACCGGCAATCGCCAAAGCCGCTACCATTTCGGGGGAAGTTACAAAGGCGTGGGTATTAGGGTTACCGTCGGCACGTTTGGAAAAGTTACGGTTGAAAGAATGGACAATCGTATTTTTCTCTTGCTTCTCGGCACCTTCTCTGTCCCACTGACCAATGCAGGGACCACAAGCGTTGGTGAATACACGAGTGCCCAACTGCTCGAAGATGTCTATAATGCCGTCGCGCTCGGTAGTATAGCGTATTTGTTCAGAGCCAGGGTTAATACCAAAGGAAGCTTTAGGGGTAATTCTCTTTTCTAAGGCTTGTTTTACCACCGAAACCGCGCGGGTGAGATCTTCATAGGACGAGTTAGTACACGAACCGATGAGCCCCCATTGCACCTCCAAGGGCCAATCGTTGGCGCGGGCTACCTCCTTCATTTTGGATACAGGAGTACCTCTATCGGGGGTGAAAGGACCGTTGATATAAGGCTCTAAAGTAGAAAGGTCTATCTCGATGAGTTGGTCGAAATACTTTTCGGGGTCGGCATAAACTTCAGGGTCGGCAGTGAGGTAAGGCGCAATCGCATCGGCAGCGAGGGCAACTTCTTCGCGCCCAGTAGCGAGCAGATAGCGACGCATCGCCTCATCATAGCCAAAAGTAGAGGTAGTAGCCCCTATTTCGGCACCCATATTACAAATAGTACCCTTCCCCGTACAGGAAAGCGACTTAGCACCTTCGCCGAAGTATTCTACAATAGCGCCCGTACCCCCTTTTACGGTGAGTATATCGGCGACTTTAAGAATCACATCTTTGGGGGCAGTCCACCCGCTGAGTTTACCCGTGAGTTTTACACCTATGAGCTTAGGGAATTTCAGTTCCCACGGCATTCCCGCCATAACATCTACGGCATCGGCACCGCCTACACCAATAGCGAGCATTCCTAATCCGCCAGCGTTTACCGTATGCGAATCGGTGCCTATCATCATTCCGCCAGGGAAAGCGTAGTTTTCTAAGACTATTTGGTGAATAATCCCTGCGCCAGGTTTCCAGAAGCCAATGCCATATTTGTTGGATACTGAAGAGAGGAAGTCGAATACTTCTTTAGACTGTTCAGTAGCCACTTTAAGGTCGGTTGTAGCGCCTATTTTGGCTTGTATCAGGTGGTCGCAGTGCACAGTGGTAGGGACAGCCACTTTGCTTTTGCCCGCTTGCATAAACTGCAAGAGCGCCATTTGGGCAGTCGCATCTTGACAAGCGATGCGGTCGGGGGCAAAATCTACATAGTCTTTACCGCGCTCAAAGGCACGAGAGGGGTTGCCATCCCATAGGTGTGTATATAATATTTTTTCAGCAAGGGTAAGGGGTCGTCCTACCACTTGGCGGGCTTTATCTACGCGCTCAGGAAATTGGGCGTAGACTTTTTTTATCATTTCAATATCAAAAACCATAATTCAATTAACAATTAATAATTAACAATAGAGTGCGAGTCGCTGAGTCAGGGAAATTTGGCAAAGTTGCGATCCACACAAGCAGGGAACTAGCGATGAGTTGTTCCAAGATTGCTCCAAGATTGCTCCAAGCTTTCTATAAGGTTGTTCCTTTTTCAGACTTTAGCAACCCCTGAAGAGATTGACAAAGTGTGGTGAAAGGTTTTACTTCCTTGCATAACTTCGGCTACTTTGGTGAAATCGGGGTGGTAATACCCTCCTAACTCTACGGGTGCGCCTTGTATACGGGTTAGCTCTTCCACGATCGTTGCTTCGTTGTCTTTTAGGGCTTTGGCGACAGGAGCAAACTCTTCGGCAAGAGCGCTATCTTGAGTTTGTGCCGCTAAGGCTTCAGCCCAGTAGAGCGCCAAATAAAAGTGACTTCCACGATTGTCGAGCGTACCCACTTTGGCTTGAGGCGATTTGTCGTTGTTCAACAGCTTGCTCGTTGCCTCATCGAGGGTTTGGGCTAACACTAAGGCTTTGGGGTTCTCGTATTTTTGCGCAAAATGCTCTAACGAAGCCCCTAAGGCGAGAAATTCCCCTAAGGAATCCCAGCGCAAGTGGTTTTCGGCAAAGAGTTGTTCGGCTAATTTAGGCGCCGAGCCTCCTGCCCCCGTTTCAAAGAGTCCGCCGCCATTCATCAAAGGGACGATAGAGAGCACTTTGGCACTGGTGCCTAATTCTAAGATAGGAAATAAATCGGTGAGGTAATCGCGCAACACATTGCCCGTTACCGAAATGGTATCTTTGCCCTTGCGAGTGCGCTCTAAGGAGAAGAGCATAGCCGTTTCGGGCGACATAATGCGGATATCTACCCCCTCGGTATCGAGTGTTGCCAAATAGTGTTTTACTTTTTTGATGAGTTGCGCATCGTGAGCGCGGTGCTCGTCCAACCAAAAGACCGCAGGTGTTTTGCTGAGGCGTGCGCGTGTTACCGCTAATTTCACCCAATCTTGTATGGCAGCATCTTTCGCAGTACACATACGCCAGATATCGCCTTTTTCTACCTTGTGCGATAAGTACACTTTACCGTCAGCACCTACCACCTGTACACGTCCGCTATGAGGAATTTCGAAAGTCTTATCGTGAGAGCCGTATTCTTCAGCTTTTTGCGCCATTAAGCCCACATTGGCAACGCTTCCCATCGTAGCAGGATTGAAAGCCCCGTGTTTCTTACAGAAGTCAATCACCACTTGGTAGATACGCGCATAAGTACTATCGGGCAGTACCGCCAAAGTATCTTGAGCCACGCCTTGAGCATTCCACATTTTGCCCCCATTGCGAATCATTGCCGGCATAGAAGCATCTACAATCACATCGTTAGGGAAATGCAAGTTGGTAATTCCCTTATCAGAATTCACCATCGCCAAAGCCGCAGCTTGTGCAAGCGCCCCCTCGATATCGTGCTTTAGAGGTTCTTGTTCTTCAGCAGGCAATTGCTCTATTTTGGCGAGGATATCCGAAAGACCATTGCGCGCATTCACCCCTAAGGCTTTCAGTTCGCGCGGGTGTTTTTGGAACAAATTAGCAAAGTACGTTTCAACCGCATAGCCAAAGAGAATGGGGTCGGAAACCTTCATCATCGTGGCTTTCAGATGCAAGGAGAGGAGCACCCCCTTGTCTTTCGCTTCGGCAAAGGCTTTTTTATAGAATTTGCAAAGCGCTTCTTTGCTCATAAAAGTAGCGTCTATCACTTCGCCCACTTGCAAAGGAATATCAGATTTGAGCACCTGCACTTCGTGTTTAGGACTTACCAACTCTATGCGTACCACATCGGCTTTTTGAAGCGTTACCGATTGCTCGTTGTGGTAGAAATCGCCTGCTTGCATCGTTGCGACTTCCGTGAGACTCTCAGCACTCCACGCACCCATTGAATGCGGGTGCGTTTGCGCGTATTGTTTCACCGATTTAGGGGCGCGCCTATCGGAATTACCCTCGCGCAAGACAGGATTCACCGCACTGCCTTTCACCTTGTCATACCGCTGTTTGATAGCCATTTCGGCTTCATCAGTAGGATTTTCAGGGTAATCGGGGAGCGCATAGCCTTGTGATTGCAGTTCGGCAATAGCCGCTTTCAGTTGAGGTACCGAAGCACTGATGTTAGGCAACTTGATGATATTGGCTTCCGGACGCGTTGCCAACACCCCCAGTTCGCTGAGGGCATCGGGCACCCGTTGTTCTGCTGTGAGAAAATCGGGGAAAGAGGCTAAGATACGCCCTGCCAATGAGATGTCTTTGGCTTCAAAGTTGATGCCCGAAGAGGCGCAAAAGCGTTTGATGATAGGCAATAGCGAATGCGTAGCCAAATAAGGCGACTCATCGGTAATGGTATAGATAATGTTTTTCATTTTTATCGTTTATTCAATTCAACAAAAGGTCTTTCGGTGGCACCTACGTATATTTGTCGTGGACGACCGATAGGCTCGCCTCCTTGGCGCATTTCCTTCCATTGGGCAATCCAACCAGGGAGACGACCGATAGCAAAAAGTACGGTGAACATCTCTAAGTGCATACCCAAGGCTTTGTAGATGATACCTGAATAGAAATCTACATTGGGGTAGAGGTTGCGCGATTTGAAGTAGTCATCTTCCAAAGCTACCTTTTCGAGATGTTTGGCGATACCGAGAATAGGGTCGTCGATACCCAAAGCGTTGAGCACCTCATCGGCCGCTACTTTGATGATTTTAGCCCGTGGGTCGAAGTTTTTGTACACACGGTGACCGAAGCCCATCAGGCGGAAAGGGTCGTTTTTGTCCTTTGCTTTGTTGATGAACTTATCGACATCCCCTCCGTCTTTGTGAATTTCTTCGAGCATCTCAATCACCGCTTGGTTTGCCCCGCCGTGGAGGCGACCCCAAAGGGCAGAAACGCCAGAGGAAATACTGGCAAACAAACCCGCCTCTGAAGACCCTACCAAGCGCACGGTAGAAGTAGAACAGTTCTGTTCGTGGTCGCCGTGGAGGATGAGCAACTTGTTGAGGGCACTCACAATGGTAGGGTTGATTTTGTATTCCTCAGTAGGAATCTCAAAGAAGAGGCGCAAGATATTCTCGATATAGCCCTTGCTATTGTCGTAATAATTCAGCGGTAAGCCCTCGCGCTTGCGGTATACCCAAGAAGCGATAATCGTTACTTTGGCAATAGCTTTGCAGACCGCTTGATAGACGTGTTTGGGGCAATTGACATTCACTGGTACAGGGTTGAAAGCGGTGAGCGCACTGGTAGCCGATGCCAATACCCCCATAGGGTGCGCCGAGCGCGGGAAGCCGTCCATAATGTGGCGCATATCCTCGTGAACAAGGGTATATTTGTGAATGGTACGTTTGAAATCGTCGTACTCTTCGGCAGTGGGGAGTTCGCCAAAGATAAGGAGGTAGGCTACTTCAAGGAACTCGGCTTTGGCAGCCAACTCTTCGATATTATAGCCACGATAGCGCAAGATGCCCCGCTCGCCGTCGAGGAAAGTAATGGCACTCTTGCAAGAGCCTGTGTTCTTATAACCTGAATCTAAGGTTATCAAACCAGTAAGGGCACGCAATTTTTCAATGTTGATTGCTTTTTCGTTTTCGGTGCCTACTACAATAGGAAATTCATACTCTTTTCCTTCAAAAATCAATTTTGCTGTGTTTTCCATAGTACAATTTGTTTTTAGTGTTTTTTTAATGTTTTTTAAATGTTAAAAAGGAATAAAGTTTTTATAGCTTTATTTCGATTTTATCATCTTTTGCGTGGTAAAGATAAGAAAAAACAAACGAAAGTAAACTAATGAAATAGCTGGTTTAACAAAACTTTAACTTATTTTTGTTGGAAATCAGCGGTTTATGTGAAGTGAAGAGATTTTGAACCGTTTAAGTGTTAAAATTTTGAAGATATGACAAAAAAGGAAGAGTCGTATTATTGATTTGATAATTTGGATAGGGAGAAATTGAGGATTTGGCAAAAAAGGGTTGTTTAAGGTGCGAGTCGCACGGGCGGTTGTTTAGGTAAGAGGTAAGAGGTAAGAGGTAAGAAAGTGATGACGGGCGGTTATGGGAGTAATGGGAATAATGGGAGTAATGAGAGTAATGGGAATAATGAGAGTAATGGGGAGGTTGTTTAGGTAAGAGATAAGAGGTAAGAGGTAAGAAAGTGATGACGGTAGATTTTGGGGATAATGGGAGTAATGGGGTGCGAGCCACACAGGCGGTTATGGGAGTAATGGGAGTAATGGGAGTAATGGGAGTAATGGGTTTTAAGAAAGTTTTTTCTATTAAATTTGCTTCTTCAAAAAAAATGCTCTACATTTGCGCGGTGATTTACTCTGAATGTGGCATTGTGAGGAAATGAGTAAAACGGTGGGGGGGTAAAGAGAGTAATGAAGAGGCTTATTTTGGCTAAGAGAATCATAGGCTTTGACAAAGTCTTGTAATAGATAAAGAACTAACAACTAAAGACTAGATAAAATATGTTGCAAAAAGGAAAAGTAGCACAAGTAATTGGTCCGGTGGTAGATGTAGCGTTTGCTTCAGAAAAGGAGCTTCCGCGCATTTATGATTCGTTGGAAATCACGAGACCTGACAGTACCAAGCTGATATTAGAAGTACAATCGCACATAGGTGAAGATGTAGTACGTGCCATCTCTATGGACTCTACAGAAGGGCTTAGTCGCGATACTGAAGTGATTGCCACAGGCAGTCCTATCAAAATGCCTGTAGGACACGACATTTACGGTCGGCTCTTCAACGTAATAGGCGATGGGGTAGACGGTCTTGGCAACCTGCCCAAAGACGGCGACAACGGGTTGCCTATCCACCGCGAAGCTCCTAAATTTGAAGAACTTTCTACTACTACCGAAGTACTCTTCACCGGTATCAAAGTAATCGACCTTATCGAACCTTATGCCAAAGGAGGTAAAATTGGTCTGTTTGGGGGCGCTGGTGTAGGTAAAACGGTGCTTATTCAAGAGCTTATCAACAATATCGCCAAAGGACACGGTGGTCTATCAGTATTTGCTGGGGTAGGCGAACGCACCCGTGAGGGGAATGACCTGCTACGCGAAATGATAGAATCGGGCATCATCAAGTATGGCGATGCGTTTGTAGAATCGATGGAAAAAGGCGGTTGGGACTTGAGCAAAGTAGATAGAAATGCTCTTAAAGAATCTAAAGCTACTTTCGTTTTCGGACAAATGAACGAACCCCCTGGAGCTCGTGCGCGTGTAGCTCTTTCTGGACTTACCATTGCCGAGTACTTCCGCGATGGTGCTGGTGAAGGACAAGGAAAAGACGTGCTTTTCTTCGTCGATAATATCTTCCGTTTCACCCAAGCAGGTTCTGAGGTATCCGCTCTTTTAGGACGTATGCCATCAGCGGTGGGTTACCAACCTACTCTGGCTACTGAAATGGGAGCGATGCAAGAGCGCATCACCTCTACCAAGCACGGTTCTATCACCTCAGTACAAGCGGTATACGTACCTGCCGACGACCTTACTGACCCCGCGCCGGCAACTACCTTTGCTCACCTTGATGCCACTACCGTATTATCGCGTAAAATCGCCGAGCTAGGTATCTACCCTGCCGTAGACCCTCTCGACTCTACTTCACGTATTCTTACCCCCGAAATCCTCGGTAAAGAACACTACGAATGCGCGCAACGCGTGAAAGAGCTCTTGCAACACTACAAACAATTGCAAGATATCATCGCTATCCTCGGTATGGAAGAACTTTCAGAAGACGACAAAGTAGCCGTTGCTCGTGCGCGCCGTGTACAACGCTTCTTGTCACAGCCTTTCCACGTAGCCGAGCAGTTTACAGGTTTGCCAGGGGCTTATGTAGATATCAAAGATACTATCAAAGGCTTTAATATGATTCTCGACGGCGAACTTGACCACCTTCCAGAAGCTGCCTTCAACCTTAAAGGCACCATTGAAGAAGTAATTGAAGCAGGTGAAAAAATGCTTGCCGAAGCACAAGCTAGTTAGTTAATAAGAAAATTAGCTAATGTTAAATAACAACAAAAAAGCCCGTATGGCTCACACTTATGACAGTAGAAATTCTCTCTCCCGAAACCCTTTTGTTTAAAGGTGAAGTAACCGCAGTGAATGTTCCTGGGGCTAAGGGACCTTTTGTAATATTAGACCACCACGCGCCTATGATTTCATTGCTTACGGCGGGTGAAGTAACCCTTTTTGAGGGAAAGAAAGAACTGCAACATTTTAGTATCAAAGGAGGAACTCTGGAATGCCATCACGATAAAGTAGTGATCTTAGCAGATTAATCATTGCATTACTTTTCATTTTTTAGAATATTAAACAACCCCAACAACCATTATGAAATGGTATTGTTGGGGTTTTTAGGTAAAAGTACATTGAGGGGGTATAGGCTCATAAGCCCTACAAAACGCCTTTTCTCCTCGCGATGTCAATCGCTTCTATAAGGCTTTCGGCATTGAATTTTTCTCGTATATTTTGTCGGTGCCTATTCACTGTGTAAGTGCTGATGAAGAGTTTTTCAGCTATTTCCTTGCTTGAAAAACCTTGAGAGGCAAGTGTGAGTATTTCCTTCTCCCGCGGGGTAAGTGCAAAAGCGTCCTCTTCTTCTATTTTTATAGGGATAATCTCCCCCGTTATACAATGTTTCATTTGCACCCTCACTGGCAAATTCTCCGATTGGTCGGGCGCAATTTCAATGATACCTAAGGCGAGGTAATTGTCGTCAGTAACTTCTAATAGTTGCACCTCGTTAGTCACGCGCCTATAAGTGCCATCGGTTGCCATTCCGCGATAGTCGTAAATATATTTGTACTGCACTTGCTCTTCTTTGGGCAAAGCCGATAGAAACTCGCGAATCTTCTCATCTATGAGTTCTTTCATCGCCAAATCATCGGGGTGTATGCGCCGTTTTAGCGGATAATCTTGTATTTCGTTGCTGTTGTTTTGAGGAATATCGTCATAACCAAAGAGTTTAAACTTATCAGAAATAAAATAATAGTGCTCGTCTTTATCTACTATAAAAACGGCATTATTCCCTATTTTTGCTAGCATTTCGGCATAAGGGATATACTTCTGTGCTAAGATTTCCATAGAGGTTGAGGTGCTCATCGTCAATTAAAAATGGTTATTTTTGCGTATTGCCACACTTGCGCAACCGCCGTAATTTTGCCCCAAAATTAATAATTATTTCTCAAAGATGAAAAATTACAACAGTATTATTATAGGCAGTGGCTTAGGCGGACTCATCGCTGGAGCTACTTTGGCACTCTGGGGCAAGAAGGTAATTGTGCTCGAGCAACACTATATCGCAGGTGGTTGTGCTACCGCTTTTAAGCGTAAAGATTACCTAATGGAAGTAGGGTTGCACGAAATCGACGGACTCCACGAAACCGACCCTAAACGTCCTATCTTAGAACTTTTAGGGGTGTTTGATGAAGTAGAATTTCTAAAAGTACCCGAATTCTACCATTTGAAGAAGCAAAACTTCCAGTGTACTCTACATCACGGGGCAGAAGCCAAAGAAAAACTCATCGTCGATTTTCCCGATAGCAAAGCCGAAATCGAACGCTTTTTTAAACTCATCAATAAGCTTTACGCCGAAATGCGCCGACTCCCCCGCAACAAATGGCTCAATATATTGCTCTACCCGCTGATGCCTTTCTTGATTCCCACGATCATCAAAACTTCTGCAATGAACATAGGTGATTGGCTGGATGCAAATATCAAAGATGAAGCACTCAAAAATGTGCTTACGGCTAATTTGGGTTATTATACAGATGACCCTTATAACCTCTCGCTGATGTACTTCCTGATGGCACAAGGCAGCTATCTAAACGGAGGGGGTAACTTCGTGAAAGGGGGTTCGCAATCGCTGTCTAACTACTTGGTACGCTTTATTGAAAAACGTGGCGGACAAGTGCTTACGGGTAAATTTGTAGAAGAGATTTTGGTGGAAAACAACCAAGCGGTGGGGGTGAGCTATCGCGATACGTTCAACAGTGTGACAGCTAAACAATCGCTCTATGCCGATAGTGTGGTCGCCAATGCTGCCCAACCTATAGTCGCCCAGATGCTCCCCGAGCCTTATCGCTCTAAATTAGCGCAAAAGGTAGCGCCTTTAGAACTCGCCTGTTCTTTGCTCACTATTTATTTGGGTTTCAATACCGATTTGAAAAAACTCGGCGTAAACCACTATTCTACCATCATTCAGGGTCAAAAAGACTATAAACTGAAAGATGTAAAAGCCGATTCGCAAGGTGATTGGGCTCAAAAATCATTTACTTTTGTGAATTACGGGGCAGTAGATGCCCAGTTAGCTCCTGAGGGAAAGACGGTAGGAGTAATTTGTGCCGTGGATTACCTCAAAGAATGGGAAGGACTCAGCGAAGCGGAATATCAGCAGAAGAAGGAAAGAATCGCACAGCTGTTTTTAGCGCGTTTAGAAGCTGAATTTCCCACTATTCTTGATTACTTGGATTGCTATGAGGTAGCGACTGCCAAAACGATAAAAAGATACACTTTAAACCCGCAGGGCACCCCCTATGGTTATGTGCAATCAGTGAAACAAACTTACCCTAAACGCGATAAGCTCACCACTTCACCGCTGAAAAACTTGTACTTTGCTTCAGCTTGGGCGCCTTCAGGTGGGGGATATTCAGGGGCGATTTACAGCGGTTTTATGACGGCAAACAAGATGAAAACTCAAGTGAAATGGCGTAACTACGCACCCTCAACGCTCACCGATGAACGCTGCGTAAAACTCTTAGCCAAAGACTTCATCGCCGATAATACTATCTTGCTCACTTTTGAAAAACCTAAAGACTTGGCGTATCAAGCAGGACAGTATGCCGTTTTGCGCCTCGATAACCCTCGTTATACCGCATTGGATATACCTTTGCGTCCGCTTTCAATGGTTTCTCATCCTAAAGATGACACTTTGCAGTTCGCAATGCGCCTCAGCGATAGCAGTTTTAAGAAAAGTGTTGCCGCAATGGCGATAGGCGATACCGCTACGATATTCGCCCCTATGGGTAATTTTACTCTTAAAGCAAAAAATAAGCGTATCGTGTTCCTCGCCTCAGGCATTGGCATTACCCCCGTACTCCCGATGCTCAAAACCTTAGCACAACAGCAATTTGCAGGTGAAGTAGCAGTGTTTTACTCTAATAAAACCGAAAGCTCAGCCGCTTTTCACAGCGAATTACAACACAGCACTTTGGCTAATTATAGCTATCTGCCCGTGTTCACTGCCACCCAAAAGCGCCTCAACGCTACTTTCTTAAAGGAGCATCTCCACACCCTCACCGATTGTGAGTATTACATCGTGGGAACCAATAGCTTTACCAAAGCAATGCAGGAACTCCTTCTCAACGAAAAAGTCCCTGCAGCGTTTATTTTTAAAGATGATTTTGGTTCAGCTTCCTGATGCTTTATTGCCTAAAAACAAATCGGCAAATTTGCTAAAAGTGTAGTGATGTAAATTAATTATCAAATATCAAATTTCAATTATTAATTATGTTAAAAGACATTTTAGATTTTAGAAGGGCGGTGCGTTATTACGCTCCTACGCCTATTAGTGAAGAGAAGGTGCAAGAGTGCCTTAAATTGGCTACTCTGGCGCCTACCACCTATAATATGCAATTGTATGAAGTATATCACATCACCGATAAGGAACTACTCAAAAAACTGGGACACGCTTGCCTTGACCAGCAAACGGCTACTACAGCACAGCAAATGGTAGTATTCGTTACCCGACAAGACAAACACCGTCTGCACGCCAAAAAGGTTCTAGAATTTGAACGCGGTAATATACAGCGCAATAGTCCGCCAGAGAAACAAGCCAAGCGCATCAAGGAACAAGAGAAGTTTTACAACCAGCTGATGCCTTTTCTCTTTAGCAGGTGTTTTGGTCTTTTGGGTCTTTTGCGCAAGACTTTTGGGGTAGTTAGCAGTTGGTTTCGCCCTATGATGCAACTCGTTTCTGAAAGTGATATGCGGGTGAATGTACACAAGAGTTGCGGATTGGTAGCGCAAACCTTTATGCTGGCAATGGCAGAAGCAGGCTATGACACCTGTCCTATAGAAGGCTTTGATAGCCGACGCGTAAAAAAGATATTACACCTGCCTTATGGAGCAGAAGTGAATATGCTCGTATCTTGCGGACTGCGTGAAGATCAAGGCATTAGGGGAGAACGTTTTAGGCTTCCTTTTGAAGAAATATACAAAAAGAAATAAGGACAATGATTAATGGTTAATGGTTAATGGTTAATGGTTAATGATTAATAATATGAATCAAGAGTTGAAAAATAATAATCCCTGATTAACAGATGGTTATCGCTTTTGCATCGCATCTCCCCCTTTGGAGGGGGACGGGGGGAGGTTTTAAATCAACAAGTTAATTTAACCCTTGATTGACATTAATGATAGGAATTTGACGACAAAGTTTATTCTTGCCTAAAATAAATCGTCAAATTCCTATCTCTTTTTTATCTCTTACCTCTTACCTAAACTCTATCTCCTGACACCTATTTTACTTTGGTAAAGTGCATTACTGTGCGTCCGTTATCTATAGCAAAGGTCATATAGCGGTTATTGTTGGAGAAATTGATATCCCAAAGCGTTTTCTTTGCAGGGTTGCTTACGTTGTAGTACTTACCCCCTTCTTTTACCCATTTGTAGCTGTTTATTGTTTTATTACATTGCCCATTTTCTGGATAATTAAGGTATAGGGTAGCTCCCAAAGAGTGGGCTACTATTTCGCCGTATAAGCATTCGCCATTCTTTACAATTAATTCTTGTTGCCCCATTACGTATTTGGTCATTAGCCAACGACCTGTAAGTGGGTCGAGGTGGCTGTAATCTACACCTTTTTTGTGGCGGACAGTTATTATATCATTTATCCCATCATAATAACGCAAGATGAGTTCTTTATCTTTCATCTCGTATTTAACAGAAGAGGTATTCCCTTTTTTTCCAGTTGGAGAATCGTTGGAAATGGTCATATGAAAAGTACCGTTGGAGGAGGTATAATCATAATAGATAGGGTTATATTGGCAGTTATTGTTATTATCTAACAAATACGATTCCAGCTTTATTTTTTTATCAGCTATTGACCAATAGCTTTGCTCAGAGCAAGTATTAGGAATACTCCATCGCATTCCTTTATTATTTTCATCGGCGTAAAGAACATATCCATACCAATCCCCATTGAGCGAAGTGCTACCTCCGCCGTTGTCATCGTCTTTCCCGCAAGAGGAAACAAATAATGTTGTGGCAACCAGTGCCGAAAAAATTAGTTTTTTCATATAATATTTGTATTATCCTCTCTCCCATTCCCTCTCTCCCAAGGAGAGGGGCAATCTGGATAAGAGGGGGTTAAAAAATATTTCATTAATTGATTACCGTTTTTGGAAGAACATTGTAATTCCTCCAAGGCTAAGCGTAAGTGTTTGGTTGTTATTGCTAAAGCTAAAAGGGATAGGTACTTTTTGTCCGTTAGAAACGTTGTAATATTTGTCTCCTTCTTTTACATAGTCGTAACTTTCCACATTACCATCTTGGCATTGTGTGCTATTTGCAGGCAGGGTATAGTAAAGCGAAAAGCCTATAGAGCTCGCTACTATACTACCTGTAAAACAAGCAGGAGTACCCACAGGATAAGTAGTGCCTCCTGCTTCTATTTTAGTAAGTTCCCAAAGTCCCACCAAAGGATCAAGATAGCTATAGTCTACTCCTTTTTTGTGAAGGATATCTACTTCTGGAATACCTAAATTATTTGTAAAACGCAAAATGAGCTCTTTGCCTTTTATTTCGTATTTAAAAGAATTCATTTTCTGTCCTTTAGTGCCATTAGGAGAATTGCTAGCAATACTATGAATTATCTCACCATTAGAAAGGGTATAATCGTAATAGAAAGGAGTATATTTACATCCAGAACCATCCCTACGATACCATTCGAACTTCATCTGGGTATCTGAAAATGAGCGATAAGACTGCTTGGCACAATTATCAGGAGTACTCCAACGGATATTTTTCCCGTTGCCATTATAGTCTCCATACACAGTATGGTAATACCAATCCCCTTTGATCGAAGTGCTACCTCCGCCGTTGTCGTCGTCTTTCCCGCAAGAGAAAAGGCATAATGCTGTGGCAACGAGTGCCGAAAAAATTAGTTTTTTCATATAATATTTGTATTATCCTCTCTCCCGTTCCCTCTCTCCTTGGGAGAGAGGGGCAATCTGGTTAAGAGGGGGTTAAAAAATAATGTTTAATGTTGTTTATAATTTACTATCAGACAAGTCAGATTCCTGACCCCTGACACCGGTGCAAAAGTAATAAAAAATATGTTCATATCCTATTCTTTAACTTATTTTAACACGGCATTCGCATTTAAAATAATAGGTTTATACTTTATTAATAAACTACAAAAAATAGTAGAGAATATTAGGTGTTTTCTCTTTAAAAAGTCACTTTTGCGGATTGGGCGCTGTCCCAAAAGTTTCAAAACCACTTTTGCGTCGCTACACTTTGCCAAAGTTTCAGACTTTGGCAAAGTTGATTACTCTGATAATCAGTTGCTTTTTGGGTATATTGTAGGG
>CAUQUO010000034.1:0-29543 GCA_963521335.1 uncultured Capnocytophaga sp. | reverse complement strand
GGGCAAAATCTCTTTCGCCCTATATCAAACAGCTCACCAAGCGAGTAGATAAGGAGGAAATCCCTACCGATGCCATTCTCTTGGGAGTTTTGCGTGCGCTGATAGACCGCCGTCCTTTGGCACTTGACCCTAAGTGTAGCTATACGTGGGAAGAACTCTGTAAAAAACGTAAAAAGCTCTCCGAAAAAGAGTTTGAAGCCTATACGCAGGATTATTACTTAGGCAATGCCCGCCAAGTCCTGCCGTTTCTTTTCCGCAAGGGGCAAATCGTCATTGACGCTATCCTCCAGCACTACCACCTGCCTTTGCTCTCTACCCCTACGCACCTGCCTTTCTACATAGAAGCAGAGGTATTGGTGGATAAACTTCTGCAATACGAAACCCAAGGCAAATCCCCCGACCTCGACGACCTGATTGTAGCTTGCAATCGTTTGCTTTTCACAGAAGTTTCGGCAGCAGCCAAAGAAAAAGCGAGACAACTCAAAGGAGATTATGCTAAAGCTATTCAGTATTATTTAGGTCTTACAGATGAAATACAACTAACAGATGAGCTTCTCCCTCTTTGGGCGCAAATCACCCGCTTAAAACACCCTGATAGAGAGTTTCCAGAGTTTGCTGCTACTTCAGCTAAGGAGATTCTGGGGGTAGTAAAACCTTTCCTAATTGACTATGGTTGGAAGGAAAATGACGGCTACAAAGAATTTACTTTTGGATACCACACCGAGTGGGTAGGGGTAAGTTATACAGACCTAAAGAATGCTTTCCCGTATCGCTATTACAATGCCAATGGTGGATGCTCACCTATCAGTACTATTTTTGAATATAAGCTAAGCCTCAACCCTCACTATCCCGATGCGATGTTGTGTGACTATATCAGCACTTGGGTTACGGGCAACGAAGTGCGTGAAATTCGCAATATGTCAGTGCCTTTGGAAGTGCTTTTGCGCTACGACATTGGGGTGCGTCATAGCGGTTGGCTCTATATAGGTACGGCTTTGTTGTTTGAAAAACGTCCTTCACAAGATTTGGCGTATGAATATATCTGTCAGGCAATTACTCGCGGGGAAGACCTCACTTACCTCAAAACTTATCTCGCTCAGGCGCTCGCTTGGAACTTTTTGCCTATCACTCGCTTTATAGAGTTTTTGGACAGACCTACCCACGATGCGAAGCTGAAGGCCTTTGGAAAGGATGTGATAGCACTCTATTTAGAAGAAGCAGAAAAGCAGGACAAACTACCGAAGAATCATAAGAAGTTAGTGGAATATAATCAATAGCCTGCATAACAAAATACTAATGCGAGACTTAAAAACTGCGAAGCGGTTTGTCTATTTGATTAATAAAGGTTTAACATATTTCTTACGCCGAATTCATGTTAATTTAATATGAATTTGGCGTAAGAAAAAATTATATTCCTTACGCCAAATTTATGTTCATTACAGTCTTCCTAACAAGAACTTCTTTACTTTTTTAAGATCATATCCTTTACCTGATTCTAATTCTTCACTTTTTTGAGTGTAAAGAACTTCTCCTTGCGGACTGAGAATCAGAAACGCTGGATAGCCAAACTGTACACCAGGGTTGCCATACTTGGCAAAAGCCTTTTCGTTTTTGTTCTCTGGTGAATAATTGAGGTGATAAAATATATATTTCTTGTCCAAAATACTCTTTAGCTCAGGGGTAGTAGTAACTAAATGGTTGAAACGCAAACACCAGATACACCAGTTCCCCCCAATCTGCACCAGTACCTTTTTGTGTTCTTTTTTAGCTTGTTTTAGCAATTCACTCAGGCGCTTATCGCCGTCTTCTTCAGGGTGATAAGGCTGTTCATAACTCGCGCGCTCTTTGTTTGTTTCTTCACTACTTTGCGCCCAAGTTGTCATTCCTCCCCAGCAAAGTAGGGCTATAAAAATAAGATTTTTCATAAAAACAATTTATTTGATACTGCAAAGATACAAAATTCATACCACAAAGTGCTATAAAGTGCCGTTTTTCATTTGCAATAAAGTCTTTTGTAGGCTATCCAAAAGTTTTTTCTTGTCTTTTTCTTGTGCCGCTTGCACGGCTTTTTCTTCTATTTTTATGGCTTCGTCTTTCTGGTTGGTGGCATATAATAAGCAGGCATAAGTATCGAGGTAATAAGGGTCATTCTCTCTGAAATCGCAGATAGCCTCCATCCAGCGTGTGGCTTTAGAGAGTAAGGCAGCATCGTTGCGACGCGTTTCGAAGATATAATAAGCGATACTATTAGCCTGATTTGCCCATACACTGCCATAAGAATACCAATCAGAGTAATACCTATTCTTAGGAAATACCTTGTTGATACCTTGCACAAAATTTCCTTTCCCCTGTGCGATAACTCCCTCTATATAAGGTATGTAATAATCGATAGCCGCTTGCTTGTCTTGGTCTAACAAATAGTATATATAGCCCAATGCCGAAGTCATATTTTTAGCAACTGCCTCTTCGTAAATAGGTCTAATCTCTTCAAGAGGCAGTATTTTTTCTGTTTTTAAGTCGTTTATAGCCTCTTGTACAGTAGAATCGTATAGCTCTATTTTCTTTTTAGAGCTGATATTCACGTCTTTATCAATAGCTTCGTTATAGGCTTCAATGGCTTGGCTGAATTTCATCAGGTAGGTGATGGTTTGTAGCTTGTCTTTAGCAGCTACTTTTTTATCCTCTATCAGATAATTCTGGTAGTTACGAAGGTTTCTGACGGTCATTCTGGCAAATAAGGGGTCTAAAACTGTATCGTTTTGATGACTTGTCGCCACTCTGCGCCATTGGTAAGTCAGTTGGGCGGGGGTGGTTTTCAGTTGGTAAATAAGTTTTTTATTTTTGAAGTCGAGTGCGTAATACTCTTGCTCAAATTTTTTGCGGTCGGTAAGCAAATACAAGCTCAAATCATAGTTTTTGAGGTAGGTGTAAAAGAGCGCTTCCACTTCTTTTATAGGAGCCTGAGGGTTAGCAAATAGCTGGTCGATGTGGCGCGCTACTATGATGCTGTTGAAAAGAGTAGGTGCCGTATTTTTTCCGAAGAAATCATCGCGCTGGGCTTCGGCTATGGTACTTTCTTGATAGTAAAGCACGTGTCCCTCGTAATCTACAAAAATCACTTGGTTTTTATCAGTGGCAATACCGTGCTTTTTCAGCCATTGCTCATCGCTTTTAGTAGTGATATAAAACTGATAAGTAAAAGGTAGTTTATCGCCTTTCTCTATCTTGTAAGATAGTTTTAGCAGCTCAAACTCTTTGTCTGCTTTGGGGTTCTGCGGTTGGTGAAGGATAGCGAGCAACTGCTGAGTGGGTTTTACGCGGCGTATGGCTTCCTCAATATTCTTGCTGTCGCTCACCACTAAGGTGGCGTTTATCTTTGCTTCTTCTTCCTTCTCTTTATAATCTTCGAGTATATCGTCATAATCATCAACTACACAACTCAGTACCCTATTCGTTTTAACTCCTTTAAAAGCCAGATGTTCCCAGTTCTTTACACGTGTTATCTCGTTGGGGTAGAGGGGGGTAGGGATGAGCTTCTGGTATATATCAGGTCTTCTATTGCTTGTTTTCATAAGTGATAGCTCGCCTGTTGAAGCCTCATATACTCCTATAAATTGATTTCTTAAAGCACTGTTCTCTCCCAAGAAAACAACTTCTGAGGCATTGGTGTTTTTGCCTATATAAAAAGTGTTGATAGTTACTTCGCCGTTATTTTCTCGGTATTCAGCAGCAAAGCTGTTTACCAAATAGAGCTTTTCGGTACGCGGAATTTCGATATGAAGGGTATCATTAGCGAACTGGTCTTTCGCCTCCTTATACAGATGCAGATAGGTGATGCCCCCTTGTTCGTTTTCGTAGCCTACATAGATAAACGGGGTGGAAGCCTCCCAAATCATTCCTTTGGAGCGTATGAATGAGAGTTGCAGCTGCTGGGAGTTGCCCTGCTGTTTGTGTAGCATAAAAGAACGGTCGGCGTTTAGTATCACAAGGTTGCCATCGCGTCTGTAGCTACCTGAGTATTTTATCACATCGAAAGTATTATCAGCATTGAGCCGGATACTTTCTCTTTCTCTATCATTTTTATAAATCCCGACAAGGCTATCTTGAGCATATAGCCCACTGGCAAAGAGGGTGAAAAGGAGAATAAGGTTTTTCATAGAGGTAAATTTTTTTTATGTGAAAAGACTCAAAATTCATACCATTATTTTTAAAACTCCAAACAGAAAATTTTTCTCCTGAACTTTCCCTACATCTACAGTATACCTACGATATACCTACAGTATACCTACCCTACCTCAATGCTAAAAGTAAAAAATACTACAAAAACCCCAATTTGCAGAAAAATATACTACAAAACCTAAAATTCTTAGAAATTAACAGTCAGAGTAAGCAAATCGACAAATCGACAAATTTGCTAATTACTAAATTATTCCTACCTTTGCCCTTTGATAGCTGACCGTATTATACAATATGATGAAAAAGCAAATTACCAATACTGTCTTAATGGTGCGCCCCGTGCGCTTCCGTATGAACGAACAAACCGTCGTAAACAACTATTTTCAAGAAGAAATGGATTTGAAAAACGACGAAATCAACCGCAAAGCACAGCAAGAATTTGATACTCTTGTAGAAAAATTGCGTGCCGTAGGAGTGAAAGTCATTGTTGTAGATGATATTTATGAGCAAAACACTCCCGATTCTGTCTTCCCAAACAATTGGATTACTTTCCACCAAAACGGAAATGTAGCAATATACCCTATGTTCGCCGAAAACCGTCGCCGTGAGCGCCGTGAAGATATTCTCGATAGGGTAGAAGAGGAAGGTTTTGATATCGAAAATGTATATGACTATACCGATGCCGAGAAAGAAAATATCTTCTTAGAAGGTACTGGAGCTATGATACTCGATAGGGTAAACCGCAAAGCTTATTGTGCCCTCTCTCCTCGCGCCGATGAAGAACTCTTTATTGAGTTCTGCGAAGATTTTGAATATACTCCAGTGATTTTCAAAGCCTATCAGCAGGTAAATAATCAGCAATTACCTATTTACCATACCAATGTAATGATGGCATTAGGCGTAGATTTTGCAATAGTGTGCTTAGATACTGTCACCGATAAAAGCGAACGCAAAAACCTCTTGCATCACCTCAAAGAAGATAAAAAAGAGCTCATTAATATCACTCCAGAACAAATGTGCCAATATGCAGGCAATATGTTACAACTGCAAGGAAAAGACTCTACTTATTTAGTGATGAGTGATGCAGCCTATAATACCCTAACTCCCGAACAACGAAAAACTATAGAAAAGCATACCGCTATTATTCACAGCAATTTAGAAACCATTGAAACCTGTGGAGGTGGCAGTGCCCGCTGTATGCTCGCCGAAGTCTTTAACCCTCTAACCCCTAATACCTAAAATGGACAAAAAAGAATATATTCAAAGCAAAATACGCGACATTAAAGACTTCCCTAAGGAAGGTATTATATTTAAAGATATTACTCCTCTACTAAAGGATGTAAAAGGGGTAGAATATGTAATAGATCTATTAGTAGAAAACCTGCACGGTCAGAAAATCGACAAAGTAGTCGGAATGGAAAGCCGTGGTTTCTTCTTCGGTATGTTGCTTGCTCAACGTTTAGGAGCAGGTTTTATACCTGTACGCAAAAAAGGTAAATTACCCTATAAAACGCTCTCTCAAACTTACGATTTAGAATATGGGCAAGATGTTCTCGAAATCCACGAAGATGCCATCTCTAAAGGTGAAAAAGTACTTATTCACGACGATATCCTCGCTACAGGAGGTACCGCCGAAGCCGTAGTAAAACTCGTAGAGCGTCTCGGAGGAGATATTGTCCAACTCGACTTTTTGATGGAACTGCATTTCCTCAAAGGCCGTGATAAACTAAAAAATTACGAAGTCTATAGTATTTTGTAGCAAATAGAAGAAAATAGAAAAATAAACGCTACTTTTTAACTTCTAATTATCAATCATTTATTATAGTTAAAGAAAAAAAAGTGTTAAAAAATTTCCTTACTTAGATAAAAACTTCTATATTTGCACGGATAAAAATAAATAGTAATGAAAGTAAACTGTTACATTCTATATATCACTTTATTTATAATCTCACTGATACCTCTACAAAGTTTCGCTACAGATTCTCAGGGGAAAGAAGAATTTAATATCAATGAACTAATTGATGAACATATCGGTGATTCTCACGATTTCCACTTGTTTGATTACAATGGGCACGCTTATTCGTTGCCCTTACCTATAATCCTATGGACTGATAACGGATTGGTAACTTTCTTATCAAGTGCCTTTCATCACGACAACAAAGGAACTGTTGTAGTTGAAAAAAACGGACAGCGCTTTGTGCGTTACAAAGAAGATATCTACTACGCCAGTGCCGATACACCTCTTACGCTTAATGCTCAAGGTGATGTAACCAATGCACGCCCTCTGAACTTTTCTATTACCAAGAATGTCGTTTCATTGATGTTAATATCAATACTATTATTGTTCACTTTCATTGCAGTAGCGCGTTCATATAAAAAGAATCCTAAAGCTCCAAAAGGTTTGGCAGGTCTCTTAGAACCTATTGTAATCTTTGTGCGCGACGAAATAGCTATTCCTAATATAGGCGAAAAATACTACAATAGATATATGCCTTATTTGCTTACAGTCTTTTTCCTCATTTGGGTAGGAAATCTCTTTGGGCTTATACCTTTCTTCCCTTTTGCAGGCACTGTAACCAACAACATTCTCTTTACAGGTATGCTAGCTCTTTTCACTCTTATCCTTACCTTATTTAGTAGCAACAAACACTATTGGCAACACATTTTTGCTCCACCTGGGGTACCCTCGTGGATATTGCCTATTATGATACCTATCGAAATATTGAGTGTATTTACCAAACCTTTCGCCTTGATGATACGTTTGTTTGCCAATATGACGGCAGGCCACATCATCGCCCTAAGTTTGATATCACTGATATTCATATTCAAATCAGTAGCAATAGCCCCTGTATCGGTTGCCTTTACTGTGTTTATGCAAACCTTAGAGCTTTTAGTAGCCGTATTGCAAGCCTATGTCTTTACACTGCTTTCTGCACTATTTATAGGGCAAGCAGTAGAAGAAACACACTAACCAACCTAATACACATAAGTAACTAATTAATTTTTATAAATATGTCTTTAGCAGGAATTGGGGCTGGATTAGCAGCCATCGGAGCCGGAATTGGTATTGGTAAAATCGGTGCTTCTGCCGTAGAAGGTGTAGCACGCCAACCCGAAGTCGCTTCTAAAATCCAAACTATGATGTTGATTGCAGCAGCTCTTATCGAAGGGGCAGCCCTCTTCGGTATTGTTGTAGCTTTCCTCAAATAGTACTGAAAAAAAACCGTTGTGTAACGGTTGGTTGCACAACGGTTCTTTATTAACACCTGACACCTAACACCTAATAATTAAATACAATGAATTTATCACATCCTGAAAGTTTATTATTCTGGAATACCATTATCTTTCTCATCTTGCTCTTCCTCCTAGCAAAATTTGCTTGGAAACCTATAATGGCAGCTGTAAAACAGCGTGAAAACTCTATCAATCAGGCTTTAGAAGCTGCCGAAGAAGCACAAAAACAAATGGCAAACCTCAAAGCTGATAACGAGCGTCTTTTAGCCGAAGCACGCGCTGAAAGAGATGTTATCTTAAAAGAAGCAAGAGATATCAAAGATAAAATTGTAAGTGAAGCCAAAGAAGAAGCTCATCGTGAAGGTGTAAAACTCATTCAGCAAGCACAACAAGCTATTGAAAGTGAGAAGAAAGTGGCTTTAGCACAACTAAAAGACCAAGTCGCAGCACTTTCTATCGAAATGGCGCAAAAAGTGATGATGAGCGAACTCTCCGACGAGAAAAAACAAACTGCCCTCATCAATGATTATTTAAAAAGTGTTACCCTAAACTAAATAGGTTATGTACGGATTCAGAGTAGCAAACAGATATGCCAAGGCTCTCTTGGAATACGCCCTACAGCAAAATGTCTTAGAGGCGGTTTTCGCTGATATGACCTTGATAGACAAAACTATAAAATCTCATAAAGATTTGGAACGTATGCTCATCTCTCCTATTGTAAAAACAACGGTAAAAAAGAATGTACTCTCCAAAATCTTTACTACAATAACCCCCGAAACCTTGCGTTTATTTGAATTACTAATTAAAAACGGACGCTTGTCTATTCTCGGGATAGTAGCTGAAAAATTTGTAGTACAATACAACATCTATAAAAATCACAAAGTAGCAGTGGTTACTACAGCTACCCCACTGAATGACACTACCCAGCGAGAAATGCTCCAAAAGGTAAAATCACTTACTAAGAATGAAAATGTTACTCTTGAAAACAAGGTAGATAAAAACATCATAGGGGGCTTTATCCTCCGTGTAGGTGATGTCCAATACAATGCTAGTGTAGCTCACAAACTCAACCGATTACAACAAGAGTTTCAAGAAAAATTGTTTTTGTAGATAAAAGAAGACATTTCCAAGTTTGATATTTACAACGATAAAAAACTAACGACTAAGAAATAAAACCTGAAAAAATGGCAGAAATAAAAGCCGCTGAAATTTCAGCAATTTTAAAAGAACAATTAGCACACTTCGATGCCAATGCTTCTTTAGAAGAAGTAGGAACGGTATTACAAGTGGGAGATGGTATTGCGCGTATCTTCGGACTATCAAATGCGCAATATGGTGAATTAGTGAAATTTGACAACGGACTACAAGGGATTGTCCTCAACCTCGAAGAAGACAACGTAGGGATTACCCTCTTAGGACCGTCAACTGATATTAAAGAAGGGGATACTGTAAAACGCACGGGGCTTATCGCTTCTATCAATGTAGGCGAAGGCATCGTAGGTCGTGTGGTAAACACCTTAGGGCAACCTATTGATGGTAAAGGTCCCATTACTGGCAAACTATACGAAATGCCCTTGGAACGCAAAGCCCCTGGGGTTATTTTCCGTCAGCCTGTAAACGAACCTCTACAAACAGGTATCAAAGCAATTGATGCAATGATTCCTATCGGTCGTGGACAACGTGAGTTGGTTATCGGCGACCGTCAAACGGGGAAAACCACCGTGTGTATCGATACTATCCTCAACCAGAAAGAGTTCTACGATGCAGGCAATCCAGTGTATTGTATCTATGTAGCTATCGGTCAGAAGGCTTCTACCGTAGCAGGAATTACCAAAACCTTAGAAGATGCTGGGGCTTTGGCTTATACTACTATCGTGGCGGCTAATGCTTCCGATCCTGCTCCTATGCAGGTATATGCACCTTTTGCAGGTGCTGCTATTGGCGAATACTTTCGCGATACGGGTCGCCCTGCACTCATCATCTACGACGACCTTTCTAAACAAGCGGTGGCTTACCGTGAGGTATCGCTCTTGTTACGCCGCCCACCTGGACGTGAAGCTTACCCTGGTGACGTCTTCTACTTGCACTCTCGTCTGTTAGAACGCGCTGCCAAAGTAATTGCTGATGACACCATTGCACGCCAAATGAATGACCTCCCCGAAAGCATCGCTCCTCTCGTAAAAGGAGGTGGTTCGCTCACTGCTTTACCTATTATTGAAACTCAAGCGGGCGACGTATCAGCTTATATCCCTACTAACGTGATTTCTATCACCGACGGACAAATATTCTTGGAATCTGACTTGTTCAACTCTGGTGTACGCCCTGCTATCAACGTAGGTATTTCCGTATCACGTGTGGGAGGGTCTGCTCAGATTAAATCTATGAAAAAGGTAGCAGGTACCCTCAAGTTAGACCAAGCACAATACCGCGAGCTCGAAGCTTTTGCTAAATTTGGTTCTGACCTTGATGCAGCTACTATGGGGGTTATCGAAAAAGGAAAACGCAATGTGGAAATCTTAAAACAACCACAAAACGACCCTTACCCTGTAGAAAATCAGATTGCAATTATTTATGCAGGTTCTAAAAATTTATTGCGCCAAGTACCTGTAAATAAAGTAAAAGAATTCGAAAAAGAATACTTGGAGTTCCTTAATGTATCTCACCGTGATATTTTAGACCAACTCAAAGCTGGCAAACTCACCGATGAGATTACAGCTACTCTTGAAAAGGTAGCCCAAGATTTGAGTGAAAAATACGCAAAATAACTAAATGAAAACCTTAGAAGAACTTATCAATACCGAAGAACCTGGTTGGGACTTAGTACAAGAATGGTTGCAAGAAGCAACTAACCCTTATGAAATACTTCCTCGCGATATCAAACGCGCTGAAGAAGAGCTTGTAAGAGCTCAAGTAACCACTCGTTCTCCTATGGGTGCTATCATCTACGAAACAGGTGGTATACTCATCGATGGTGGTTGGATACGTATTTTGGGTTCTGGCTGTGAAAGATTGCAAAGAGGTATAATGGAATGGAACAAAGGTAAATCGTTTGATAATTATGGCGAACAACCTCGTTTTCTCCTCATTGCCGACGATGTGCTCGGAGGGTATTTCGCTATCAATGGAGGTGGGCTCAGTGAAGAAAGTTTAGGCAAAATATTCTATTTAGCCCCCGATACATTGCAGTGGGAAGATATGGATTGCACCTATTCTGATTTCCTTAACTGGGCTTTTGCAGGCGACCTACAAATGTTCTATGAAGGTTCTTATTGGAATGGTTATAAAGAAGAAGTAGCGCAAGCTAATGCCGACAAAGTCTTTTCGTTCTTTCCTCCACTTTGGACAAAAGAAGGTAAAGACCTTGAAAACAGCAGCCGAAAGTTAGTTCCTATAGAAGAGAGCTATGCACTCACACTCGAATTTCAAGCACAATTAAATAACAAATAGTTAATGATTAGTGGTAAATATGGTATATAGAGTTCACCTCTTACCTCTTATCTCTTACCTAATAAAATGGCAAATTTAAAAGAAATACGTAGCAGAATTTCATCAGTAAGTTCAACGATGCAAATCACAGCAGCGATGAAAATGGTATCAGCAGCCAAATTAAAAAAGGCTCAAGATGCCATTGTGGCGATGAAACCTTATGCTTATAAACTCAAGCAGTTGTTAGAACACCTTAGCGCTGCTTTGGGTGATGAGAACGTTTATAACCCACGCAAAGGAGAGGTAAAAAAAGTACTTTTAGTACCCATCACTTCCAACAGAGGACTCTGTGGGGCATTCAATGCTAGTGTGATAAAAAAGACTTTAGAATTACAACAAACTACCTATAAAGGTAAGGTCATACAACTCTATACCATAGGGAAAAAGGGTAATGATGTGCTAAGAAAATACGACAATATTATAGCTCATAATAGCGATATTTTCGATAAACTCACCTTCGCTACAGCTGCTACTTTGGCTGAAGAACTGATGGAATTATACACTTCAGGTAAATACGACCAGATTGTATTGGTGTACAACAGCTTTAAGAATGCAGCTACTCAAATCCTTACCGAAGAAACATTTTTGCCTATACAGCCCATTGCTACTACTAAAACAAATAACAAAGAACTAAATACCGATTATATCTATGAGCCTTCTAAACAAGAAATTGTAGAAGAACTTATTCCACGTTCACTCAAAACACAATTGTTTAAAGTTTTACGAGACTCAGTAGCAGCAGAACACGGCGCACGTATGACGGCTATGCACAAGGCTACCGACAATGCTCAAGACCTTAAAAATGAGCTTATTCTCACCTACAACAAAGCCCGTCAGGCTACTATTACTGGTGAAATTATCGAAATCGTAGGAGGTTCTGAAGCCTTAGCTTAATCAGGTATATCTCAAATATCAAAAACGACTGTTTTATAACAGTCGTTTTTTTGTCTCTTTTGATAGTATTTTTTACTGAAAAACAACTTTATTGCCGAAAAAAATTCTCCAATTGTTCTATTATATCTCCCCTATACCTGTGATATACCTACTCTATACCTACCTTATATCTAATAATTGACACCTAAAATCTATAAAACTTGATTTTTATAGAAAAAAATACTATTTGCTAAATTGCTAATTAATCCTTACCTTTGCACTCTTTAAAAATAATTATTTATGGAACAATCATTACCCGTAGGCCATCCTGTACATACCTATATGCTCGAAGCCGACCTTATTTATACCCTTATGGATGAGCTTCTTTCGGTAGATCCTCATACCGAATATCAAAAATTCTACAATATTTTCAATCATTTAGCAACTGTCGAAAAACGATTTGCAAGAAAAGAAAATCAGCTTTTTCCTTTCTTAGAAAAACGCGGTTGGACAAATCCTTCACAAAATATGTGGTCTTTCCACGATACCATTCGTGACATCTTCCGTTTAGTACGTAAAAACCTAGAAGAAAAAAATTTAGATGATGCCCAAACCAATGTGCGCTATATCGAAGATAATTTAGGTCGTTTGCTAAATGTAGAAGCGAATATTCTCTTTCCTAATGCTCTGCAGTTGCTCACTGAAGAAGATTGGATTGAAATGCGCAAAGGCGAAGAGGAAATAGGTTGGATGCTGAAAGAAGAACCTGCCCCTTACCCTAATAACAACCCCAATGAGCCTGTGTATGTACACCCTTCAATGGATACCGAACGTCGCACCGATGTTAAATTCGCTGATGATGCGGCCCATTACGATGAGGGGTATATGACTATTGAACAGGTAAACCTCTTGCTCAAAACCCTCCCTATTGACATCACTTTTGTAGATGAACACGACCGTGTGATTTTCTACAACCGTGGTGAAGAGCGCGTATTCCCTCGCAGTGCTGGTATTATAGGACGCGAAGTGAAGTTCTGTCACCCTCCTAAAAGTGTGGGTACAGTACTCAAAATCGTTGAAAACTTCAAGGCAGGTACTCAAAATGAGGCTAATTTCTGGTTTAATTATTGTGGTCGCCTTATCTATGTGCGTTATTTTGCTGTACGCGATAAAGAAAAGAACTATAAAGGCGTGATTGAAATGTCACAAGATATTACCGATATTCAAAAAATAGAGGGTGAACGCCGTTTATTGGAGTGGGATAACTAATGAAAGACTTATTCGGGCAAGCTATTCTAGATTATCAGCAAGGGCAATATACTGAAGATATCAAAACGGAAACTACCATTTCCGAAGAAGATGTATTGCCCTTGCCTTATTTGTTTCGTTCCTTTAAGCAGATGCCAGTGTTAGAGCAAAAAGCCTTACAAATGGCAAAAGGGAAAGTATTAGAAGTGGGGTGTGGAGCAGGCTCTCACGGTCTCTATTTGCAGAATGAACGCAAGCTTGAAGTACATTCTATCGACTTATCGCCTAAGGCTATTGAGGCTTGCCAATTACGAGGCTTGCGCAACGCTCAAGTCCAAAATGTATTGGAAACAATAGGGCAGTACGACACTATTCTTTTGTTGATGAATGGTGCAGGTATGTGCGGACGGCTTAAAAAAATGGGTGCTTTCTATGCTCACCTCAAAACACTTTTAGCGCCACAAGGACAAATCCTCACCGATTCTTCTGATATTATCTATATGTTCGATGAGAACCCCGATGGCAGTTATGATGTACCACTCTATTTTGATTATTATGGAGAAGTAGATTACGTGGTAAAGTACAAGGGACAGAAAGAAAAGCCCTTCCCCTGGATGTATGTAGATTACAATACTTTGCAGAATGTAGCTATTTCAGTGGGGTTAGAATGCGAACTCATCGCTGAAGGAGAACACTTTGATTACCTTGCAAAATTAGCATATTAGCATATTACGAAATTAGCAATCTGACACCTCTTACCTGTTACCTCTTATCTCTTACCTAATATCAAGGTATTTATGCATTTGTAAGGAGGCTTTCCACAGAGGGTGAGCCATTACATAATCTACAATTTTAGGCATTATTTCAGCACGTTTGCTCCACTCGGGCTGGAGGTAGAGTAAGCACTCAGGTGATACTTGTGATGCCATTTCTTCGGCAAAAATAAAATCGTGATTGTTATAGATTACCATTTTCAGCTCATTAGCTTTTTGAAGAACGTCCCCTACGGGACGTTTTATTTTTTTAGGTGATAGGCATATCCAATCCCAAGAGCCTGATAACGGGTGTGCTCCTGAGGTCTCTATATGAGTGCGTGCACCTCCTGCTCTCAGCTTTTCGGTAAGTAAAGTTAAGTTCCACATCAGGGGTTCACCTCCTGTAATAATGATGATTTTGGAGTGTGCTAAGGCTTCAGCTACAATAGTATCTACAGGCACTAAAGGGTGTGCTTCGGCAGCCCAACTTTCCTTTACATCACACCAATGACAGCCTACATCACAACCGCCTAAGCGAATGAAATAAGCCGCTGTTCCTTTGTAGAAACCTTCGCCTTGTAAGGTATAAAAAGCCTCCATCAGGGGGAGGAGCTCCCCCTTCTGTAAGGCTACTTTTGTATCATTGTCTAACATCTAAAATTAATCGTAGTTTGCAACATCCAAAATCCAAGGATCGGGGATTTCTGTATTTTCGCGTATTTCATCTACCTTTTTTACTGCATCTTCATACTTGTCGTAACGAGCTACATAAATGAAGTTCAGCACTTGGTCACGGTTATAATACACTTGAGCATCATACCCCCATTTTTTCATCTCTTCAACTCTGTTATTCACATTATTGATATTGAGGAATACCCCTACAATCACATAATATCCTTTTTCAGTGTCTTTAGCAGTAAGTTTAGTTACACGAGTACTACGGTGCAATTGGGTAATCTCTTTGGGGTTGTTCTCTATCTCCAAAGCAGTAAGAAATAAATAATAACGGTCTCTACTGCGAGTATAACTTAATTCTAAAGAATTAGCATTATTAGGAATTAGATATTGGTTATCGTTTTTTACATCTAATCGGAAGATGTCGAACCCTAAAGTATTCTCACTATTAGGATTACGTGTAGTTACAAAATTGTCATTATGAGTGATGGCACTACTGAAGAAGTTCTGATTAGGGCGCAGTTTGCTCTCTAATGAAGTTGTTTTGCCACTGGCAGGTACACCAAGAGCTACATTATCACCAGCCATATTGAAGTCCCCTTCGAGTGTTACCCCCATAATGCGGGTTTTGAAATCACCGGCTTCAGGGGTTTTAAAGCCACTAAAAGTAAAGGTTTTGGAGGCCTCATTTGTAATAGCAGAGAAACCGTCATAGGTAATGATTTTCTTGATATTACTGTCGGGGTTTTCATATACAAGTACTAAAGCCCATCCTGCTGCTGCCCCTCCTTCAACTTGTCCTAAAGCAGCTTTTACGTTGGCTACTGTATACTCTCCTTCTACCTTAGTAGCTGATGATAATAGATTAGTTACGTTGGCATAATAGGCATAGGGAGCTGAGTTTTTCAAGGTTTCGTCGTTTCGGCCGTCATATATCAACTCGCCACTGATAGGAGTATATCCTCCTCCATCAGGGGTTTTAAATAATACAGTGCTAGCATCACCTCTATTGGCGTCGGTAATGGTGTTTTTACTGCCTTTCAGTACGCCTGCAGCATAAGGATATGTAGCAGACCAGTATAAGGCTGCATAAGCTATTTTACCTCCTTTTCCGTCGTAGGCAAACTGAGCGCTACTTGATGAAAACGTATTAGGGTCATTGTCGATATCGATATACTGCATATCAAACTCATCATTGAGTTTGGCTTTTTGGCTACGGTCGTTATAAGGGTCGTTAGGGCTATTGCGTTTCTCTTTTCGGTTGAGAATATTGTTCCCTATAATCTTGATATCTCCTTTAATAAAGGTTTCATATCGTATTTTGAAGTCGGTATTTGATTGGCCTATTGCTGATAAAGGAGCAATTACAAAAACTAATAAAACGATTATATATCTCATAAACTTACAATTTGTTTGGCTATCTTAAGAGCTTCAGTGCCTTGTTCAAGAGTTACCATAGGGGTTGTATTATTTTCTATAGCATAGGCAAAGCTTTCTAATTCGTCTAAGATAGCGTTGTTATTATGTATTTCAGGATGTTCAAAATAGATTTGTCGGCGTTCACCTTCAGCGTTTTGGAGTATCATATCGAAGTCTCCTGGCACTTCAGGGGCGTCTTTCATTTTTACGACTTCTACTTTCTTCTCTAAGTAATCTACCGATATATAGGCATCTTTTTGGAAGAAACGGCTTTTGCGCATATTTTTCATAGAGATACGGCTGGCGGTGATATTGGCAACGCAACCGTTTTCGAATTCTAATCGCGCGTTGGTAATATCGGGGGAATGGCTGATGACCATTGCACTGCTGGCTGAGATGTGTTTTACCTTAGACTTTACGACGCTAAGGATTACATCGATGTCGTGAATCATCAGGTCGAGTACTACGGGCACGTCGGTACCACGAGGGTTAAATTCGGCCAAGCGGTGCGCCTCGATAAACATAGGGTTGTGTATTTGGTCTTTTACGGCTAAGAAAGCAGGGTTGAAACGCTCTACATGCCCTACTTGTCCTTTTACGTGATATTCTTTGGCGAGGGCGATAATCGCTTCAGCTTCTTCTACTGTAGTAGCGATGGGTTTTTCGATGAATAGGTGTTTACCTGCTTTGATAATCTTTTCGGCACACATAAAGTGATTGAGAGTAGGGGTTACTACATCGACCATATCACATTGTTCTATGAGGCTATCTATGCTATCGAAGCGTTTGTATCCAAACTCATCGCTTACTTTTTGAGCGTTGGTTTGATCGGGGTCATAGAATCCTATGAGTTCATAACGCTCAGACTGGTTGAGCAGGCGCAAGTGTATTTTTCCTAAGTGTCCTGCGCCGAGGACGCCAGCTTTTAGTTTTGTCATTTTTAATATCCTATTTTAGTACGAACTCTACGCAAAGTTTCATTAGCTACTTTATGGGCTTTGGTAGCACCTTCTTTTAAGATGGCATCTAATTCGTTTAGATGCTCCATATAGTAGGCATAGCGTTCGCGAGGTTTTTTAAATTTTTCTACTATCAGTTCATAGAGGGCTTGTTTGGCATTTCCGTAGCCATAACCACCTGCTCTATATTGGTTTTCCATTGTTGTTATTTGGTTTTCGGTGGCTAGTAAGCGATAGATTTTCATTACATTGCAAGTATCTGGGTCTTTAGGTTCTTCTAGAGGTGTACTATCGGTTTGGATAGCCATAACTTGCTTACGGAGTTGTTTTTCTGGTAAGAAAATATTGATGTAATTATTTCGAGACTTACTCATTTTTTGTCCGTCGGTACCAGGTATAATCATTATTTTCTCTTCTATTTGAGCTTGTGGTAATACGAAAGTTTCGCCCATTTGGTGATTGAAACGAGAGGCTACATCGCGGGTAATTTCGAGGTGTTGCAATTGGTCTTTTCCGACAGGGACTACCTCAGCATCATATAGGAGGATATCAGCGGCCATTAGCATAGGATAGGTAAAGAGTCCTGCATTTACATCTTGGAGATAGTCCATTTTGTCTTTAAAAGAATGGGCAAGAGTAAGTCGTTGGTAGGGGAAAAAGCAGGCTAAATACCAAGAGAGTTCAGCTGTTTGAGGCACATCACTTTGGCGGTAGAAGGTTACTTTATCAGTATCTAAACCGAAGGCGAGCCAAGTAGCAGCAACGCTATAAGTGTTGGCGCGGAGTTCATCTCCGTTTTTAATTTGAGTAAGAGAGTGCATATCGGCAATGAACAAGAAAGATTCATTGGCGGGGTTAGCAGCCATTTGCACTGCTGGTAGGATAGCTCCTAAGATGTTGCCCAAGTGTGGGGTTCCGGTACTTTGAATACCTGTCAATACTCGTGCCATATTGTTCAGTTGTTAATTATCAGTTGATAGTTATTAGGGGGCAAAGTTACAAATTAATTCAGAATATAAAAAATAAATGTTTTAATGAGGTGCGGGGTTCATAATACTACGTTTCTTCATATGCTTAATTTGAGAGGATTTTCCGAAAGAAAGGAGGCAATCTGCAAAAATGACTTAAAACTGCCAAATGATGTTTTTGTAGTATTTTTTTCTAAGAATTTGTTCTTTTGTAGAATTTTTTACTTTTAAGGTAGGTGGGGGGTAGGTATAGTGTGGGTATACTGTAGGTATAAGTGAGATGTAGGGAGGTAGCAGGAGAAAAAAATTCTGTTAGGGATTTTGGAATATACTTACAAATTGAACATTATTTTGTATCTTTGCCGCAGATTTTAAATGTAAGAAAATGTCAGCAGTTAGAAAAGAATATAAACGTGTAACTACCAAATCGGTAGTAGAGATGAAAGCCAATGGTGAAAAGATTTCGATGCTTACCGCCTACGATTATACTTTTGCAAAATTATTAGATTCCGCTGGTATTGATGTGCTTTTGGTAGGCGACTCAGCCAGTAATGTAATGGCAGGACACGAAACGACCTTGCCTATTACCTTAGATCAGATGATTTATCACGCTTCGTCTGTAATAAGAGGGGTTACTCGTGCTTTGGTAGTGGTAGATTTGCCTTTTGGTACGTATCAATCCGATCCTAAAAAGGCATTGCGCTCGGCTACGCGTATAATGAAAGAAAGTGGGGCTCACGCTATCAAATTGGAGGGAGGCAAGGAAGAAGCCGAAAGTATCAGACGCATTGTGAATGCAGGTATTCCTGTGATGGGACACTTGGGGCTTACGCCACAGTCAATTCATCAGTTTGGTTCTTTTGCGTTGCGTGCTAAAGAAGAAGCTGAGGCACAAAAGCTCAAAGAAGATGCAAAATTACTCGAACAATTGGGCTGTTTTGCTATTGTATTGGAAAAAATACCGGCTAAATTAGCTGAAGAAGTAGCTAAAAGTGTGCGTATACCTATCATTGGCATTGGTGCAGGTAGTGCAGTTGACGGTCAGGTGCTTGTAATGCACGATATGCTGGGAATGAGCAATGAGTTTCACCCTAAATTTTTGCGCAAGTATGCTAATTTGCAAGAAATCATCAACGAGGCTGTAACTCATTATATCCAAGATGTGAAAGCTGTAGATTTTCCTAATGAAAATGAGCAATATTAGTTGTTATTAATTATGGAGACGAAATAATTAAGGACTAAAATATTTATAAAACTATGGTAACAACAATAGAACCTGGAGTAACATATTCTTTTAGTTTGAAGAGTAAAAAAGAAGTAGCTCTCTTAGATTCTTTTTTAAAAGCTCTTAATGTAAATATCACAAAAGAAGCTCAAGAAAATGAAAATAGGATGAGTAAGGAAGCCTATTACAATCTTATGAAACAATCAATGAAGAGTTTTGATGAAAGCAAAGCTATAAGAGGGAAAAAAGCTATTTTAGAACAACTAAATGCTTTGAAATGATATGGAAGATTATGCTTTGATACTAAGTGATTTATTCAAAGAACAGTATGCAAATCACAGTAGTTCAGGGAAAATAAAAATAGTAGAAAAGATAGATAAACTCATCTTGGAAATTATTAAAGAGCCAAGAAAAGGAATGGGTAAACCAGAACGCTTGAAAGATGTGTCTAAAATTGAACCAGAAATAGACCCCCAATCTATTCATATATGGTCAAGAAGAATTACAGAAGAGCACCGACTTACCTATCGTATCTATGATGAAAAAAGAATAGTATTTGTAATGTTATGTAAAGGGCATTATGTGGATTTTAATAAGTTTTATGGTTTTAATTTTTTATTAGATCAATAATCTAACTTCAAAAAGAATGTTCCGTCATCAAGGTAAAAAGCGAACTGCTAAACACAATTTACAAATAGCCGTAGTGCTCTCATTCGTTGCAGGAATGGTGAACGTTACGGGCTTTTTGTTTGTAGGCAAACTCACTACAAACGTTACAGGGCATTTTGCTTATTTTATTTATGATGTATCAGTAGCTGAATTTTGGAAAGGATTGATTTATTTTCTCTATATCTTTGCTTTTTTGTTGGGTTCTTTTACTTCGGGACTGCTCATTGAAAATGCTAATTATCACCGCACCCAAAATAAATATCTAAAACCCACACTCTTAGAGTGTTTTGCCTTGCTATTGGTAATGGGGTTGCACTTCTTTTTCCCCGAAGCAATTCCTACAGATGTAACGGCTTGTATCTTGCTCTTTGCGATGGGGTTACAGAATTCTTTTGTAACCAAAATCTCCAACTCGGTAGTGCGCACCACTCACCTTACAGGACTTTTTACTGATTTGGGTATTGAACTTGCTCAAAGGCTTTACTTAAATCGCAATCACTATGAAAATCAACATACGCAACTGAAAAACACTATTCGCTTGCGACTTTTCATCATTGCCTTTTTCTTTTTAGGGGGATTTAGTGCGGGTTATTTTTATATTGAACGCGGGCTTTCTATATATACACTGCTGATTTCAGTAATTATACTTCTCATCGGACTTTTTTACGATGGAATACGTTTTCTCTACTTCACTAATAAACGACATTATGAAACTTATCACAAACGCCGAAAACGTAGACGTGCTTTACGAAGACAATCACGTTATCGCGGTAAACAAGCGAGTGGGCGACATAGTTCAGGGCGACAAGACGGGTGATATACCCCTAAGCGAAATCGTTAAGGCTTATCTTAAGAAGAAATACAACAAACCTGGGGAGGTGTTCCTCGGGGTAGTTCATCGTTTAGACCGCCCTACTACGGGGGTGGTACTTTTTGCTAAGACATCTAAAGCGCTGGCGCGCCTTAATGTGATGTTTGCAAATAAGGAAGAAGTACAAAAAACTTATTGGGCTTTGGTAGATGCGATGCCTCCAGCCGAAGAGGGGACACTTACTCACTGGTTGGTGCGCAATGAAAAGCAAAATAAATCGGTAGCGCATCAAAAAGAAGTGCAACACAGCAAAAAGGCTGTATTGCACTACAAATTATTAAAAACTTATGATCGTTATTATTTATTGGAAATAGACCTTATCACAGGGAGGCATCACCAGATAAGAGCGCAATTGGCTGCCATAGGGTTGCACATCAAAGGCGATTTGAAATATGGGGCTAAGCGCTCAAATACTGATGGAGGTATTTGTCTTCACGCTTATAGCCTTCGGTTTTTACACCCCGTTAAAAAGGAGGTTATTTCTATAGAGGTAGCTCCTGTTTGGTTAATGGAGTAATTATTTGTACATTGCTTCTATTTCGCGACTATAGTTAGCATAAATTACCTTTCGTTTGAGTTTTAAAGTAGGGGTAATTTCATTGCGTTCAATAGAAAAAGCATTAGGAAGGAGTGTAAACTTTTTTATTTGTTCGTAATCAGGGAGGTCACTTTGGAACTTTTGTAGTTGTTTGCTAATGTATTCAATTACTTGGCTTTGTTTAATCATTTCGGCAGTACTTTTGCATTTTAGGTTAAGGTCTTTTACGGCTTGAGAAAGGAGCTCGAAATTAGGAACTATAAGAGCGGATACGAACTTCTTTCCATCGGCGATAACAGCGATTTGCTCGATGAGGTTGTATTTACCTACTTTACCTTCAATCATTTGTGGAGCGATGTATTTGCCATTAGAGGTTTTCATTAGTTCTTTGATACGTTCAGTAATGAAGAGGTTGTTATTGCCATCTAATCTACCTGCATCTCCGGTGCGCAAATATCCATCGGGGGTAAAAGCTTTAGCGGTTTCTTCAGGGTTTTTGTAGTAACCTTTCATCACCATACCTCCTTTTACTAATATTTCGTTATCTTCGCCAATACGTATTTGGACATTAGGCATTACGTTTCCTACTGATTGCAGGTTGAAATGGTCGTCGCCCCAGCAAGATATAGTGGCAGTAGTTTCAGTCATTCCATAGCCTAATTTGACATTGATACCTATAGACTGGAAGAATCTTCCGATACTGGGTTCTAAGTTAGCGCCACCGCAAGGCATAAACTTGATGCGTCCTCCTAAGGCAGCTTTTAGTTTGGTATAAACTAATTTATCGAAGAGGTTATAAGCATTGCGGAGCAGGAATGAAGGTTTTTTTCCAGCTTCTTTGAGGGAGAGCACACGTCGGCCTGTTTTTACAGCGATTTTAAATAGCATTCGTTTGATAAAAGAGGAGGCATCGGCGCGGTCGTGAACTGTAGCGAAAATCTTTTCGTAGAATCGAGGTACGGCACACATTAGGGTGGGGCGTACTTGGGAGAGGGCTTCTCGCACGAGGTTGGTATCGTCTAGGTAGTATACAGTAATACGTTTATAAAGGCAGAAGCAAGTCCAGGCGCGTTCATATACGTGAGAGAGAGGGAGGAAAGATAGAGATGTATCGGAGTTGTTGGTATCTAATTGCTCGCTATGGCCTACCATTTGGAAGGCTAAGTTTTCGTAGGAGAGCATAACGCCTTTAGGTTGGCCAGTGGTGCCAGAGGTATAGATGATGGTAAACAAGTCGTTGAGGTTACGGTCGTCTATACGTTTTTGGAGGGTAGTATCGTATTGAGGGGTAGCGCCTAAGGCTAAGAAGTCATTCCATAGGATAGAATAGTTGTTTTCGGTGAGGGGTACATTATTGTCGCATACGACAATCATTTGTAATGAGGGGCATTGTTTAGCTACGGAAAGAGCTTTTAAGTATTGTTTTTGGTCGCCTACGAAAAGTACTTTTATCTCGGCGTGGTTCATCACGTAGAGGGCTTGTTCGGGGGTATTGGTAGTGTATATAGGTACTACAATGGCTCGAATTTGTAGACAAGCGAGGTCTATGAGAGACCATTGAGGGGTATTTTGGGAGAGGATACCGATAGTATCTTGCTCTTGTATTCCTAAAGAAAGGAGTGCTTTAGAGAGCGAGGAGGTAATATTGCCTAATGTTTCCCAGGTAGTACCTATCCAATGAGAGCCAGAGCGCCCCATTAAGGCATCTTTTTTAGGGTATTTAATTATGTTCTCTCTAAAAAGAGAGACATAGTGATAGGCTGTTAAATCCATTTTTTGTTAGAGAATTAATTAGTTTAGGGGGCAAAAGTATAAATTATTTTTCAAATAGCAAATTAGCAAAAAGGGAGTGGATAAAAGAAAAGGTTATCAAACATTTGCTTGATAACCTTTTTTCAGTTATTTATTGATTATAGTTTATTAAGAGAATAATCGTTCGAAGAAGTTTTTACGTTTTTCGTTCATAGAATGATCGACTTGTAGGATATCGTCTGAAACGGTAGCTGGAGTGTTGTTGTCTACGGCAGATACGCTTTCGGCGGTAAATTTGCTTTGGCCTTCGGACATAATACTAATAACGAAGTCGATATAGTCTTTACCTTGTTTAGCTAAGTAGTTTTTGAAGAAGCGGTTGCTAAGTTCTACGCCTCCTATTTTTTCCATTTTCAAAAGGGATTCGTAGAAAGGAGCCACATAGTCGTTGATAGCGGCTTCAGGAACGGCTTTGCGTCGACCGATATAGTGGGTGATATTTCCCATAGAGTCTCTGCGCATTTCGAAGTCGGTTACGACCCAGTAGTATTCGCCTGTTTTAGCTAAGTTTTTTATAACGCCAACGAAGTTGTTGCCAACTTTTAAGTTATCCCAAAGGAGTTTGAAGATAAGTTTAGGCATATCGGGGTGGCGGATAAGGTTGTGAGGCTGGCCTATAAGTTCTTCGGGGGTATAGTGAGCTACGGAGCAGAATACGTCGTTTACATTGGTGATAGTACCATAGGCGTCGGTTTCGCTAATGAGGACTTTGGATTTATCCCAAGACACTTCACGGTCGATAGGGGTAGGGCGTTCAATGGTTGGTACGGGGTTTTTAAAATCTGACATATGTTTTTCAATTATAAATGATTAATTATTAAAGATTAGGCGAAAAGTCTTCCGAAGAAGCTTTTACGTTTTTCGTTCATTTCGTTGCTTACGGTAACGATATCATCTGAGACTACGCGATTGGTGTCTACAGAAGAAGCAGGGATATCTTGGAAGTTTACGTTTTCTCTATTTTCGTTCATAACATCGATAATGAAGTCGATGTAGTCTTTACCTTGTTTGTCGAGGTAGTTTTTGAAGAAACGAGCGCTGAGTTCCATACCGCCTACTTTTTCGAGTTTTACGAGCGTTTCGTAGAGAGGTGCTACGTAGTTATCGATGACGCCTTTAGGCACGGATTTTCGTCGGGCGATGTAGTGAGTGATGTTTCCCATAGGGTCTCTACGCATTTCGAAGTCGGTTATTACCCAATAATATTCGCCAGATTTGGCTAAGTTTTTAACTACTCCGGCGAAGTTGTTACCTAATTTAAGGTTATCCCAAAGGAGTTTGAAGGTAATTTTGGGCATATCGGGGTGACGTATAATGCTGTGAGGTTGCCCGATCATTTCTTCGGGGGTATAGCCACATACGGTGCAGAACACATCGTTTACGTTGGTAATACGGCCGAAAGTATCCGTTTCGCTAATAATTACTTTACTTTTGTCCCAACTTACTTCTTTATCAATAGGGGTGGGACGTTCAACTGTGAGCTCAATGTCTCTATAATCTCTAATCATTGCAAAAATTTATTTTATTGGTTTATTTTACAAAAGTAGTATATTTTCTATAAACGGCTTACATTTTAAATCTTAAACTTTTCATAAAATTTTACTTATAATTTTTAGATTTTTTTTAATATTTGATTATCAACCATATATAGGTATTGTTTTTTATTTATTAGGTAGCATGAAGGAGTTTCCAAGGTATCTCCAAGGTGTGTCCAAGCTTGCTGTAGGGTATCTGTGGATAGGGGATAGGGGGTAGGGTATGTGGGGATTTGCTCATTTGCTAATAATCCCGTATCTTTGTCGCCGAAATGAAGACTAAAGAGATACTCATAAAAGGTGCAAAGTTGCACAATTTAAAAGATATTACGGTAGGAATACCGCGCAATAAACTGGTAGTAATCACGGGGCTTTCGGGGTCGGGGAAGTCGAGTTTGGCTTTTGACACGCTTTATGCTGAGGGGCAGCGCCGTTATGTAGAGAGTTTGTCGTCTTACGCGCGACAGTTTTTAGGACGTCTTGACAAGCCTAAGGTAGATAATATCGTAGGGATAGCGCCAGCCATTGCGATAGAGCAGAAGGTAAACACGTCTAACCCACGTTCTACGGTAGGGACTTCGACGGAAGTGTATGACTATTTGAAGCTTCTTTTTGCTCGTATAGGCAGGACATATTCGCCTATATCGGGGCAGGAAGTGAAGAAACATACAGTGAGTGATGTGGTGGATGCTGTATTGGCTTACCCAGAGGGTACTAAGTTATTGTTACTTTCGCCAGTAACGATAGGCAAGGATCGCACAGTAGCGCAAGTGCTCCAGTTGTTATTACAACAGGGGTATGCGCGTATTTATTATCAGGGAGAGGTGATGCGTCTTGAAGAAGGGGCGCTACCGAAGGTTTCGGGAGATTTTTTGCTGGTAGTAGATAGGGTAATAGTGCGATATGATGAGGATTTCAGGCATCGTCTTGCGGATGCGGTAGATACGGCTTTTTTTGAAGGGAAAGGCGAGTGCTATGTGCAGGAGGTGGAGAGTGAGAAGCAGGTGCGTTTCAGCAATAGGTTTGAGCTTGATGGTATCAGTTTTTTGGAGCCTAATGTGCATCTTTTTAGTTTCAACAATCCTTATGGAGCTTGCCCCCAGTGTGATGGTTATGGAGATACGATAGGGCTTGATGAGGAATTGGTAGTTCCTAACACGGGTTTATCTATTTATGAGAATGCTATTTATCCTTGGCGAGGAGAGACGATGAGCTGGTATAGAGACCAATTAGTGAATAATGCATATAAGTTTGACTTTCCTATTCATAGGCCTTGGTTTGAGCTAACAGATGCTGAGCGGGAGCTGGTATGGGAAGGGAATGAGTATTTTACGGGGCTCAACGGTTTTTTCAAGGAGCTTGAGGAGAAGAGTTATAAGATACAGAACCGAGTGCTTTTGGCGCGATATAGGGGTAAGACACGCTGTAATAAGTGTCATGGCAAGCGGTTGCGCAAGGAGGCTAATTATGTGAAGATACAGGGGAAGAGCATATCGGACTTGGTAGAGATTTCGATAGACTCATTGCGGGAGTTTTTCAAGGACTTGGAGCTTACGCCTTATGAACAAGAGGTAGCTAAGCGACTTTTGGTAGAAATTAACAATCGTTTGCGTTATTTATCGGAAGTAGGGTTGGGGTATTTGACGCTCAACCGGAAATCTAATACCCTTTCGGGGGGAGAGAGCCAGCGTATAAACTTGGCGACATCTTTGGGGAGCAGTTTGGTAGGCTCGATGTATATACTTGATGAGCCCAGTATAGGGTTGCACCCGCGCGATACGGATAGGCTTATAGGGGTATTGAAATCGCTGAGAGACTTGGGTAATACGGTGATAGTAGTAGAGCACGACCCAGAGATTATGAAGGCGGCAGATTATATTATAGACATAGGGCCAGAGGCAGGGACACAGGGAGGAGAAGTAGTGGCTACGGGCACTTATGAGGAGCTGCTGAAGGCTGACACTTTAACGGGGAAATACCTCAGTGGGCGACTTGAGATAGCGCTTCCTATGGAAAGGCGCACTTCGCCTCATTACGTAACGCTTGTGGGGTGTAGGGAGAACAATTTGAAGAATATAGATGTGCGTTTTCCGCTTGATATGCTGACCGTAGTAACAGGGGTATCGGGGAGTGGGAAATCGACATTGGTGAAGAAGATATTGTATCCGGCAATTCAGAAGGAGCTGAATTTGGGAGGAGAGAAGATAGGTCAGTTTACAAAAATAGAAGGCAAGTACAAGCACTTGCAGAGTGTGGAGTTTGTAGACCAGAACCCTATAGGGAAGTCTACGCGTTCTAATCCTATCACTTATATAAAGGCATATGACGATATAAGAAATCTATTTGCGAGCCAGAAGCTATCGAAGTTGCGTAATTTTCAGGCGAAGCACTTTTCATTCAACGTAGATGGAGGTAGGTGTGAGGTATGCAAAGGAGAAGGTGAGGTAACGATAGAGATGCAGTTTATGGCTGATGTGCATCTAAAATGTGAGGCTTGTGGAGGTAGACGCTTTAAGAAGGAGGTGCTGGAAGTAACTTTTGAAGGCAAGAATATAGATGAGATATTGAATACGACGATAGACGATGCTGTGGCATTTTTTGAGGTGCACGGTCAGCCTAAGATAGCGGAGAAGTTACGCCCTCTACAGGCAGTGGGGTTGGGCTATGTAACGCTGGGGCAATCGTCGTCGACCTTATCGGGAGGAGAGGCGCAACGGATAAAATTGGCGTCGTTTTTATCGAAGTCGGACACGAAAGAGAAAGTGTTGTTTATCTTTGATGAGCCTACGACGGGGTTGCATTTTCACGATATAAAGAAGTTATTAGACTCTTTGCGAGCTTTGATAGAGAAGGGGCATTCGGTAATAGTTATCGAGCATAATCTGGAAATGATAAAGAGTGCGGATTATGTGATAGACTTAGGATTGGAAGGAGGTAGTGAAGGAGGGAATATAGTAGCAGAAGGCACGCCAGAACAGATAATGAAGAACAAGAAGAGCTATACGGGGAGGTATTTGGGGATAGGTTTTTAGGTAAGAGGTAAGAGGTAAGAGGTAAGAGGTAAGAGGTAAGAGGTTTTGAGGGGGTAGGAGATAGAGGGGGTAGGCAATAGACGATAGGGGGTAGGAGAGAGAGGGGGTAGGAGATAGAGGGGATAGGAGATAGAGGGGATAGGAGATAGAGGGGGTAGACAATAGGGGATAATTAAATAAGATAATAAAATTAAGAAGATATTATAATGAATATATTACGATTTATTACAGCAGGGAGCGTAGATGATGGAAAGAGTACGCTCATAGGGAGATTGCTATATGATAGCAAGAGTATTTTGGCAGACCAGCTGGAGGCTCTTGAGCAACAATCTAAAAATAAGAATGATGATGGGATAGACCTTGCTATCCTGACAGATGGGTTGCGAGCAGAACGTGAGCAAGGGATTACGATAGATGTGGCGTATCGGTATTTTGCGACGCCCAAGCGTAAGTTTATCATTGCTGACGCGCCAGGGCATACGCAATATACGCGAAATATGATAACGGGAGCTTCAAACTCGCAGCTTATTGTAATCTTGGTAGATGCCCGTAATGGGGTAACAGAGCAGACGCGCAGACACTCTATTATAGCTTCGCTACTGAATATACCTGAGGTGGTAGTAGCCGTAAACAAAATGGATTTGGTGGGGTATAGTGAAGAGGTTTTTAAATCTATTGTAGATGAATATAAAGAGATTGCAGAGCGATTGGGATTAAAACGAGTACATTATTTTCCGATTTCGGCTTTTGTAGGGGATAATATAGTGAATAGAACAGAGGCTATGCCGTGGTATAAAGGGACTTCTTTGCTTGATTTTTTGGAAACGGTAGAGATAGCTACAGATGTTTATGAGCAACCGCGTTTTCAGGTGCAATATGTGATACGCCCTCAAACAGAGGCATTGCACGACTATCGTGGGTATGCAGGGGAAGTGATATCGGGCAAGTATAGTAAAGGAGATGTGATAGTGGTTCTTCCGGAAGGGATAGAGACTAAGATAGCTAAGATAGAACACAATGGAGAAGAAGTATCGGAAGCTCAAGCAGGGACTCCTGTAGTGCTACATATAGAAGATGATATAGATATTTCGCGAGGAGATTATTTTGCTAAAGAGGGGATGGAGCCTACCGAAAATCAGGAGGTAGAAGCAACTGTTTGCTGGATGGATAAGCGAGCTTTGAAAGAAGGAGGTAAGTATTTGTTGCAACAGCGCAGTAGACTTGTGAAAGTGATTGTAAAGGAGATTATCTATAAGATAGATGTGAATACACTTGCACAAGAGGAGGGAGTAGAGAGTGTGAAGCTGAATGAGATAGCAAAAATACGGATAAAAGCGGCATCGCCTTTGGTGTATGATTCATTTGCTGATAATCCGCCTATGGGAAGTGCTATTCTGATAGATGAGACGAGCAATGCGACAGTGGGAGCGGTGATGATAGATTAAGGAATTAATACATTAGGAAATAGAAATACTATTCTTCGTGAGAGGAATAGTATTTTTTTTTGTTTTATATTATTTTTATTATTACCTTTGCAACGAATTACCAAACTTACCAAGACAATGTTAAGATATTTCTTTTTCTTCTTATGCAGTACTCTTAGTCTCTACGCGCAAAAAGAGTATTGTTTTGCATATGATAAGGCGGGCAACCAGCGCAGTGTTTTGTTATGCCTTAATGGCAAAGATGAAATTACAGATGAGGAGCTTTTTGAAGAGGACAAACTACCAGAAGCTCTCAAAGAGAATAGTGCATCTTCTAAAATTACCCTAATAGGATCTCCTAACCCAGTAACAGATGATTTGGCGGTGTATTGGCATCACAGTGAAAATGGAGTACTTATTAGATTGGCTATATTCACTCTCAGTGGACAGTTGTTGCGAGAGTTTGATAGAATTCCAGTTGCAGAACCTTATCACATAGATGTATCGACTTGGTCGGGGGGGTATTACTTTTTGGTAGCTACGTTTTCTGATGGTAGTAAGAAAGTATTTAAGGTAGTAAAACGATGATATTAATGATTAATGGTTAATGGTTAATGATTAATGGTTAATGGTTAATGATTAAT
>CAUQUO010000033.1:0-29694 GCA_963521335.1 uncultured Capnocytophaga sp. | reverse complement strand
ATTCTTCCTCATCGCTTACTACCACTACAAAATCATCGGTGGAGGAAATGCCCAGTGATGCCCATTCTTCTTTGAGGCGTTTGGCACAAGCGACTAATAGCTTCGTGGCGGCACTGCTCTTTTCTTGCATTTCGGTTTCTTGATTGAAAAGGTCGAAGAGGGCAGCATCTTCTTCGTTGGGTTCTATATCTATGGTATGAGCATATTCGGCTGTGTTCCAAAGGTAGTGTTTTGCCTCTTTGCCATACTTTTGGTATTCTTGTCTTTCGCTTTCAGTACCAAAGCCTATCCTTGTGGGCAGTATGTTTTGGTAGTCAAACGATAGGTTGATGCAGTACAAAGGCTCTTTCACAGGATATGCCTTAATGGTAGGCACTAACAGGGCATAGTAGCGTTCCGCAGCTTTTTCAGAGAGGGCTTTATAACTAATTTTCTTATCTTTCTTCTGATACCATACATAGCCGGTTCCGCTGGTAATACTATTGAGTTTTCCCAGCATATCATAGGTATAGAGAAGGGTATTATCAATGGGGTTTGAATAATAATCTAATCCTTTAGTTTTGCGTCGTATGAGTTTATTTCCCTTATAATACATTGTCTCTTCCGAATAATGCTCTTCAAAAGCACTATAGATATATTGAAGTAATCCATCTTTATAAATAAAAATCTTTACATTGTCACACTCCTTTTCCTCAGAGTACTCAAAACGATAACTGATAATTTGGCTGTCTTCTCGGAAGTAGAAAGTTTCATAACACTGTCCTTTAAACTCAGTGTAACGGCGTTCTACAATTATTTCATCTTTGTCATTTACCCCATATTGATACTTATTGTCAGAATCTTCTGGAGCGTCTTTAAGAATTTTAGATTTCGAGAAACGGTTTTGTTCAAAATAAAAAGGCTCTAAAGAAAAGTATCCTACGCCTCCTGAAGCCCAAAACCAACGCACTACCTGCGCCTCTATTTGGGCTTTCAATGCTGGGTAATCTGCTTGGGCTTGTTCGTAAAGTTTTCTTGCTTGTTCGTTCATAAGGTTTTATTTGTAAAATGATTAAGGGTTACTAAGTTTTTTCCAGTCTTCAAGGGCTTGTTTGTTTGCCCGATGTTCTGATAGAGGATAGATAAGATCTTCTTCCTTTAGCTTTTTAAGTCGGGTAAGGTACATATTTTCATATTTTGCCATTAGTTTCTCGTCACCTTTTTGCTTGTATATTTCTTTGAGGTAGAAAAAAGGTTCCCAATCCTTATTAGCTACAGTATATTTGCCAGCCTCTACCGCCTTAAGGAACTCTTCTTCAGCTTCTTCTATACGCCCCAAATGGAATAGCGCACCCCCTAAAGCAGTGCCATAGTAGGCTTTTTGTTTTTCGTCAATCCACCCTTTACTATTTCTGTTGAGTGCTTTTTCGAGCCAAGGAATAGCTTCTTCCCATTTAGCTTGATGAAGATACATATTCCCATAGTTATAGAAGATATAGTTTAGAGTAGTATAGCCATTTTCGGTTATGTATTGTAAGGCTTTAGCAGCCATTGTTTCCGCTTTGTCATATTGGGCAACATCTGCCAATAAGCCAAAGTAATCTCCAAAAAACATAGCCCTATCAAAGGTATCCGAGAGTTCTGTCTCTACCTTTGGGCAGAGCGTTTCATAGATAGCCAAAGCTTCCTTATATTGGTGTCTTTTTAGAGATTTAGCTGTGTCCCATTGTTTGATTATTGGATTCATTTTATTTTTAGATTTTGATTAAACTATACTTTCTTACCCTTCTTCTGATATATAACATAGCCCGTTCCGCTGGTAATACTATTGAGTTCTCCCGATGTATCATAGGTATAGAGAAGAGTGCGGTCAAAAGGTTTTAAATCATAGTCTTTTCCTTTACTTTCACGGCGTATGAGTTTGTCCCCCTCATAATACATTGTTTCTTCCCAATGGTGCTTTTTAAAAGCAGCGTAGATATGTTGAAGCAATCCGTCTTTATAAGTGAAAATCTTTACATTGTCACATTCCTTTTTTGCAGAATGGTCAAAGCGATAACTGATGATTTGGTTTTCCTCACGAAAGAAAAACTCCTCATAACATTGGTCTTCAAAGATAACATACCAACGTCCCACAATTATTTCATCTTTATCATTTACGCCGTACTGATATTTGTTATCTACATTTTTAGGAGCTTTTTTTAGGATTTTAGCTTTTGAAAAATGGTTTTGTTCAAAGTAAAAAGGCTCTAAAGAAAAGAGCCCCATACCTCCTGAAGCCCAAAACCAACGCACTACTTGTGCCTCTATTTGGGCTTTCAACGCTGGGTAATCCGCTTGGGCTTGTTTATAAAGTTTTTTTACTTGTTCGATCATTATTTTCTGTTTTTATTTCTATCCTGCAAATCTGTATCCCAAAAATTGTGTTCTTTGTCAAGAAAGACAATGTAAAACACATCATTTTCCAAGAATCCTGCTACTACTTCTTTGCTTTTAGGTTTGATGTGAATTACCGCCCAATTATCGGGGGTTATGTGTTTAGGTTCTTTAAACTTAGAGGTAGGAGGAAACGCTACCTTAGTATATTGTTTGATATATTGTAGTCTCAAGCTCTCTTCTACAGTGTACTGACTGATTTGCTGGGTTCTTTCGATAAAGTCAGCGAGCAAACCTTCAGCTTCCCATTCTTTTAGAGTTTGCCCTTGTGTGTTGTCCAAATACTGAAAGCTAAAAGAAATGCTCCTCTTTTTAGCTCCGAGAGCTTGTAAGTGCCCTTGTTTCCTATCGAACTTATTCTTGTTTGCCATACATCAAATCCAGCATATTAGAGGTGATATCCATACTTTCAGCAGCACCAAAGGTAGAGGCTAAGTATTTTTTCCTGAAATCAGAACTGTTGCGCACTACTTTAGCGTCAAAATCGGATAAAGAATAAAGATGAGAAGCCCCAAACTGGTCTCTATCTACAAACCATATCTGGTCTCTGCGCAAAATATCTTTGTCTAATAAGTTTGCGTCGTGGGCTGTGAATATAAATTGCGCTCCCTTGCGATTGAACTCCTGAAAAAGTTGCAATAATTTCCAACTGAGATTGGGGTGCAACTTAGAGTCTAACTCATCAATAAATAGCACTCTACTATTGAGTAAAGTGTCGTATACAGCTCCTAACAGATAAATGAGTTTTTGAGTACCATCGCTTTCCTCTTCTAAAGCAAAGGGGATGCTGTCTATGATAAAACTATTTTCATCGTATTTGTTGTGGAAAACAAGCAAATCATCTTCCTTAGAAATACCTATTTGAGAGATTTCCAAGAAACGAAGTGCATAAGAGAGCCATATTTTAAATTCGGGAAGTTCTTTGTATAAGGTTTTGGTAACTTTTTTGTAAAAAGCATCGTCTAAACCGCTTATTACATTTATATTCATAAAAAAATGCAACAAAGGTTGTATATCTTTAGAGTTGTTTTGAGCCAAATAGCTTGCAAAAAGTACATTGCTATTCACATTATCCTTGTACTTTAGTCCGTCGCTAAACTCTGTCTTATGAATATTGAACTCACTGCCTTTTCGCTCAAACAAACGTACTTCTTTACCATTCTTCTTATAAAACCATTCTGATAAGATTTCAAATCCTTTTATCTCAAATCCATAGCGATAAATGATACTATTGGATAAGAAAGTAACCTCAAACAGGGTTGGTTGTGCCTCTGTTTGGCTACTTAGCTTAAAATAATAGTCGGTTCGCCCTCTTTCTTCTTCTTTTTTCAAGGATTCGGAGTAAGAAAGACGCATTAGTTGCCCCATAAAAGCAATAGCTTGCATAAAATTACTCTTTCCTCCGCCATTACTTCCATAGATAGCAGCCGTTTTTAGCAAACTAAAGTCTCTTGCGGTACTTATGACATTGGTTGAAGAGAGTTCCTTAAACGACTTGATAGCCGTCATATTAAAATAAGCCTCTTCTTTATACGAAGTAAAGTTTTTAAACCTAAAAGCAATTAGCATATTGTATGTTATTTTTTTTGCAAAGATACAAAATAAAAAAATAAAATTACCAAATAATGGTAATTTTACATATTTAGCGGTATAATAGCTCCTACTGAAAAGCGGAATTTGCCCGTGTCAAAAGGATAGTTTTCACTCATTTTACCCCAAGGGAATGCGTAACCTGCTTTTACGTAGAGGAAAAGAATTTGGATACCTGCTTCGGGGGCGAAGTAATAAGGAGAGAAATTCAGTTGAGGGCGCAACATTAGCACAGGGATATCTATAAAACCGCTGTGAGAGTCATCAGCTCTGATCCAAGCAGATAGCTGTGCTTCGGGGATAGCGACTAATCCGTTTTCCGAACGGAAGTTACCTGCAAGTCCTGCCAATAGTACAAATTTATTGCTATCATAACAGCCGAAATGCACTCCTAACTGTCCGTAGCTACTGCCTTGTTTGAGGTAACTCGCATCTATAATCAGGGTTTTGTCTTTCGAGGTTTGCGCTACAGCAGGGACTGTTGCCCATACACATAGCAGTAAAAAAAGTTTTTTCATTATATTTCAATTTTATTTTTTCAACATAAGTATATTGACTTCTTGAATAAAGAAGTTCAGGTTTTGGTTCAGCGAATGTATCACCGATTGCATCTGGTCAAACATCTCAGCACGAGTATGCAAATCTCCCGCATTATAGACGCCTCCATCGCTAAAAACCACTGCTTTTAGCGCCTTCTCTTTGTCATTGTCAAAAAGATGTTTGATCCATCTCTTTTGTGTATTCCGCAAAACAGAACTCTCTCCTGAGTTGGTAAAACGAGGTTCGTTAAGCATATACCATACAAAAGGAGGAAACTCTATGTCATTTTTCTCAGTGATAAAACAACGCAACAGATTGCGAGGGTGTTGTAGCACTACTTTTTTCCCTTTCGGATTAAGGGTGAGAAAACTCAAGCCTGCCCCCAGTACCCCACTACCTACCGCTACGCCTTTGTTCCAGTTGTCATCGGCTATATAAGCCCCTGCCACCGCCGAGGCTGCTCCTACAAGTATGGAGGCAACTGTAAGGCGTGTAATATTCTTGTCATTGATATCACTTAAAGTGGTGGCTATTTGGTCTATGCGCTCTTCTTCGCAATCCAATTCCGCAGTTACCGCATTCATCTGCGAGAAAATAGCCGTAATCTTGCTGTGGATTTCCAGCTGTAAGGTATTGCGCTTTTGTTGTGCTTCCTCTGAAGGATCATTAGCCAAGGCGATTAATGAGAGTAAAGCCTCATCGGTATCAGAGGCATAAGCAATAAGGATATTTCTGGAAGAAAGTTTTCCTTCAAAAAGTTTTTTGCCCAAAGCAAGCTTTGCTTCATCAACTTCTATAGGTGCCTCTTTTTCCTTTGTCATTGTATACGGCGGAGGAACACAATAGTCATCAGGAACTTTTATTTTCTTAGAAGGTGCACAACCTATACAGAGCAAAAAGATAGGTAAAAAAAGGTATTTGTAACCAATATTCATAAAATCTAATTTTCGTATTTTTTAAGTATATTACTCACCATCAAAGCAATCAAATAAGCTATCACCAAACATGTATCCCCTATAATTGCCAGAGGGAATAAGAGAATTGTCCTCAACACACCCCCAAAGGTCTTTTGGCGTTTCTCTATCAGATGTAAGGTGATCAATACATTCAAGTTCATAAGCTTATATTTTATCTTTCAGCGACAAAGATAGTAAACTATTATCAATAAGCAATTCCTCCTAACCCCTAATTTGCTAATTTACTAATTATTTCATACTTTTGCCGTGATTTTTTTGAAAATGTTTTATGAAGATACCTTTTTCGCCTCCCTATATCACTGAGGCTGTTATAAATGAAGTTACTGATTCTCTACGCTCTGGGTGGATTACTACTGGGCCTAAAGTAAAAGCGTTAGAAGATGAAATTAAAAAATTCTCAGGTGCTACAGAAGTCCTGTGTGTAAATTCATGGACATCAGGTGCGATGCTTATGCTCCACTGGCTCGGCGTGAAAGCTGGCGATGAGGTGATCGTCCCTGCCTATACCTATAGTGCTACCGCCTTAGCTGTCTTACACGTTGGCGCTACCCCTGTAATGGTAGATGTAGAAGACGATTTCAATATTAGTGTAGAAGCCGTAAGACGCGCTATCACCTATAAAACAAAAGCTATTATCCCTGTCGATATCGCAGGATTCCCTTGCGATTATGACTCCCTAATGCAATTAGTAAAATCCTCTGAAATTCAAGCGCTCTTCAACCCTACAAGCAAAGTACAAGCTCAATTAGGGCGCATCTTGGTGCTCAATGACGCCGCCCATTCTCTCGGCGCTTGGTATAAAGAGGGTACCCGTACAGGTAGCGAAACCGATGTCGCTATCTTCTCCCTCCACGCCGTAAAAAACGTAACAACTGCTGAAGGTGGCGCTATATGCCTAAACCTCCCAGCTCCATTCAACAATACTTCTCTCTATAAAGAACTCCGCCAAATGACCCTCAACTGCCAAACTAAAGACGCTTTTAGCAAAAGCCAAGCAGGAGGATGGCGTTATGATATTATAGGACTCGGAATGAAAATTAACATGCCCGATGTAAATGCCGCCATTGGACTAGCACAAATACGCGAGTATGAACATATCCTAAAAGAGCGCAAACGCGTATTCCACCTATATGATGAGGCTTTCAGAAAGTATAACTGGGCAATATTGCCCCCGCTCTCCAAACAAGAAAGAGAAACTTCTTACCACCTCTATGCCTTGCGTATCAAAGACATCACCGAAGAACAACGAGATGCTATCATCAATAAAATCGCCGAAAAAGAAGTAGCGGTCAATGTCCACTTTATCCCAATGCCTATGCTTACCTTTTTCAAAGAAATGGGCTATAAAATAGAAGACTATCCACAAGCTTATGCCAATTTTAAAGGTGAAATCTCCCTACCTATATACCCTCAACTCTCTAATGAACAAGTGCAATTCGTGATTGACTGTGTCGTAGAAGCCGTAGAAGAAATACGCTAATTTAATAAATCGCTTTTGTACCACCTTTGGAGGAGGCTAGGTTTATAATCAACAAGTTAACTCAATCCCTTGATTCGCTTTATTAGGTAAAAAACAGTACAAGAAAAAAGGAATACAGATAGGCAACCCCATAACACCTTCTGTCGCATTGAAGATAATAAAAGCAAGAAGTACATAAATCCCCAGAAAATAACGGTTTTTAAGCCCGTAATGTATTACCAATATATGAAAAAACAACAGCACTGTAAGCCCTAAAAAACCTTGATCCGAAAGTGCTGTCATAAACTCATTGTGCAAACTGTTGAGGTTTATATTTATATTGTGAATAAGCTGCGTCTCATAGCCTGCGCCTCCTCCTATAAAAGGACGCTCTTGGCAATGCAATAACGTAGCCTCATTGATTTTTGCCCTCCCTTCATCTTTGAAAAAAGAGGTGTGAGTAATCACTTCTTTCGTTACCAAACTTCCTATCGCAAAAGCAATTATTGTAAAAAGAACAATCACCCTACGGCTCTTCACCTGCTTCATCAAGGTTACCCAAACAAATAAGGATAGCAGTATAAAAATCCCCAAAATAGCGATACGTGCTTGCAATATAAGTGAAACAATTAGCAGTAGCACAGTGTATAAACCCAATTGATAAATACCGATAATTTTCCCTTTCTCCTCTCTCCACAACCACGCTCCCATTGCCCATACTGTCATAAATATCCAAGCTACTTTGCTCGGATGGGGCGCATAACTCCAATAAATAGTACGTATGTAATAAAAAGAATTACCTTTATCAAAAAATCCCAAATAGTTCTTGTCAAAAGATAGAAATGCTTCATAAGGCTTGTGCAGATAGTTTACCAAAAAGAAGTATATAACCAGCGTAAGCACCAGCAAGTGCAAAAATACAAAAAAACTAATATAAATAAAACTCTTCAAATCGGCTCTATCTACCCGATAAAAACAGCTCACAATAGGTAAACAAATAAAAAAAGCATAGTAATCAATATGATCAAAAGCCCGCAATGGGTCTGTCGCCCAAAACGTACTGATAAGCTTCAGAAAACAAAAAACAAAAAGCACTATCATTATAGGGTGTGGCTTGTAGAAAGTGCGCCGGTAAAGCCCATAGCCCAAACACAAGAGTAGCAACCCTATACTTAGCCCAAAAGTAACCTTAAACTTATACGGATAAAACAACACTATTGCTGTAGAGACCAACGTAATAAAAATATGAAACGGTCGCACACCTCCAAAAAGACGCTCGCGAACTCTCCATACCTCTATCACCGTAAGCACTACCCCTACCAGCAGAAGTATATTAAAACTTCCCTTCTCTTCAGTCTTCTCCATATCCAAATGACCGAGAAAATACACTGCTATTACCGTAAATAATAACAAACTTACTGTCCAAAAAGGAAGCTTCTTTAACTGATGAATCATAAATTATGGTCTTGTCGATATTTTTTAAGTGATTTAAAGTTTTCGTAAACCGATAAAGCGTCTACCTTGCTCAGCAAAAAACCTTCTTTCCCATCCAAAAATCCCAATTTAAGCACATAGGTTTTAAAAAAATGAAATGCCATCTTGGCATACATCTTCAAAGCACTGTATCGCTTCCCTTTCAGATACATCTCTTCGCCTTTAAACTTCCCATAAAGAGTCGCTTTCTGCCGGTAAGACTCATAGTCAGCTACCGAGTAGTGCAAAAGTTTATGCTTCAGCACCCCTATACTCCCCTCTACCGAAAGCGTCTCGTGCACCTTCCGCTCCGGAATATAATGGCACTTAGACTTCCGAAACAAACGAAAGTTCTTATCCCCTTGCGTCCCCGAAAACCGTATCGGCTTCCCCGCAAAAAAGAACAACCTATAAAAATAATAAGCATCTTTCTTTTCCCGGCTAGCAAGAGTCTCTATTATTTCCGCCCGCAACGCTGGAGTGATGCGCTCATCACCATCCAAAAAAAGCACCCAATCGTTCTGTGCGTGCTGCAAAGCTATATTCCGCTGACTCGCAAAATCTTCAAACTTGTGTTGGATTACCTTTACCTTCGGAAAAGTCTCCGCAATAGCTACCGTATGATCCGTACTAAAAGAATCAACCACAATGATTTCATCACAAAAATCAAAACAGGGCAATACCTCCCCTATATTTCTTTCCTCATTATAAGTGATGATGAGTCCACTTACTTTTTCTGCCGTAGCGCTCATAGTATTTTTTTCTACAAATCGTTCTTATAATAGTATTTTTTTCTCCTGCCCTTTGCCTATCTTTCAAGTATACCTACATTATACCTACCATTTACCTACCCTTTACCTACTCCAAAAGTTTTTTATACTATCAAAATCCTTTCCCTTAGAAAAATTTTCTTTTTCCCTACACTTCACCAATGTTTTCAGAACAAACCAGCAAAGACGCTCTCTTGCCTATGTCAGGAATATCGGTCAGGACTTATTTATTTTTTTTGCAAAGGTAGTATTTTTTCTGTAATTTTGCACTTCTAATAAAAACTATTATGCCCAACATCGGTTTTGTACACGGTAGATACCCCTATGGAGGAGGCGAAAAAGTAACCTCAAACCTCGCTCCATATCTCACAGCCTTAGGCTATAAGATATTCGTTTTCTCCTCACGAATTACTCACGAGCAACTCTCTGAAGAAGATAAACGTTATATCTCTTTCGTAGATGTAGGTAAAACTCGTTTGCTATCACACCCAAATATATCCCTCGCCGATAAAGTAAACGAATTAGCTATCGATATTCTGGTCTTCGTAGGAAAAAGTTTCAGCGCATCACGCGAAGGTATCTTTAGCAAAACTCATTGCAAATGCATCTTCGCCCATTACGGAATTACCTTCTGGCAAGCCGAAAATAAGCTTAGCGAACTAAAAACTAAAGCTTCTCAAAACCCTCTTTATGCCCTTTGGTATAAAAGCGTCAAAATACCTCTTTTCCACCTTAGTAAACAAATAAAAATAGCCAAATATAAGATTATATACAAACGATATCACGCCTTTATGGTGCTCTGCGATGCTTATAAAAATGAACTCATAGATGCCCTACAACTGAAAACTAACCAGAAAATAGTCGCGATTCCTATCGGTATCCAGCCTGCTCCTATCTCCTATTCTTTAGACAAGAAAAAACAACTCCTCTATGTAGGCCGTATGAGCCACCGCGATAAGCGTGTAGAACGATTAATAACCATATGGCAAAAACTCTATAAACGCTTCCCTGATTGGGAGTTCCTCCTCTTAGGAGAAGGAGAAGAATTGCCCAAACTCAAGCAACTCGCCTCCGATTACGGATTAGAGCGCATCACCTTTTGTGGCAAACAGCAAACCCCTCCTTATTATAATCAAGCCGCTATCAACTGCCTTTCTTCCCAAATTGAAGGCTTCCCCTTAGTGCTCATCGAGGCACAACAAGCAGGCGTAATCCCTGTGGCTTTCGCTTGCTCAGCAGGCGTCCGCGAAATACTCTCCCCCGACGGCGAAAACGGCAAACTCATTCCACCTTTCGATTTAGATGCATACACCGAAGCTCTTGCCTCCTTAATGAGCGATGAGCCCCTGCGAAAGCAAATGCAACAAAACGTGCTCAACAAAGCACGCCTCTACGATATAGCAGAGATTGTTAAGCAGTGGGATGCTTTGTTTAAAAAGATATTATGAGCCTCTCCCAAAAGAAAATACTCATAGATTTAGAACGCCTGCGTTACCCCAATACAGGCTTGGCAAACGTGTTTAAAAACCTCACTAAAGGACTTTCAGAAACACCCTCATCGATAGACTTTTCCTACTTTGGTACCGCTAAAACTATCCGAGAGATAAACCCTACCTTGAAGGTGCTACCCTACAAACTCTGGCATCGCTTCTATGAGCCTTTTAGCGACCAGTTCGACATTATACATAGTAGCAATCAAGGCTCTCTTTATTTCAGAAAAGACTATCACTACACTCAGAAGATACTCACCCTACACGACCTCAATTTCTTATATGAAGACATCAGCAAGCATAAGTTTAAAAAAACGCTTGCCTTGGTGAATACCAATCTAAAAAACACCAATTACCTCGTGTGCATTTCAAGCTTCGTAAAGAATGATGTACTGAAAAACACAGCACTCTTGCAGTTAGATAAGGTAAAGGAAATACTAGTGATACACAACGGCATTACCTTCCCCGAGAATAAACCCTATCCTCTAAACGGCGCTCTGGCTTTCTTGAATGATAGAAAATACTTACTCAATATAGGGGTGCTTTTCGCTAAAAAAAACCAAAAAAGCCTGATAGAAACATTGCCCTATATAGAAGAAGATTTGGTGTTAGTAAGCTCCGAAAAAAAAGAACCTTACACTACCGAACTAAAAGAACGCATCTCTCAATTGGGGTTAGAACAGCGTGTGCATCTGTTTAGTCACATCACCGAAGAGCAAAAAAATGCACTTTTGCAACACTGTCAGGCACTTTGTCAGCCTTCATTAGCTGAAGGCTTTGGTATTCCCCCCATAGAAGCTATGGCTTTCGGCAAAGCTGTATTTTTAAGCAAGTATACCAGCCTGCCCGAAATAGGAGGAGAAAAAGCCTTCTACTTTCATAGCTTCGACCCTTATGAAATGGCTACTACCATAAAAGAAGGATTGGCTTCCTATCGCCAGCAAGAAGCCCTATATACCACCCAATTAAAAGAGTGGGCTACTCAATACAACTATCGCACAATGGCACAGAATTATTTAAATTTATATAACCGCATTTAAACAATGAAACGTATCAACGAATACAAAACGCTCTGCTATCGCTTGGCTTTGGCCTATATATTTTACTTTTTGGCACGCCTCGCTTTCTACAGTTTCAACCAAGCTCACCTCAGTGTAGATGGCATAACCGACTTCCTTCGTCTGGCTTTCTACGGTTTGCTGTTTGATACTACAGCTATCATCTATGTAAACCTCTTGTTCATCTTCTTGAGTGTCCTCCCCCTAATGATAAATACCAAGCCTACTTTTCAAAAAGTGCTTTTCTGGGTATACTTCGGGTGTAACCTACCGGCTTACCTGCTCAACTTTATAGATATCGCCTACTTCTCGTACAACAAAACTCGCCTTACTACCAACGATTGGGCTTTGGTAGAAAATGAACACAACCCAATAACACTATTGGCTGGCTTTTTAGTGCAGTATTGGGCTATTTTCACCGTCTTTTTAGCTTTGGTAGTATTATGGATATTCCTCTACAAGAAAGTGCGCGTAAAAGAAGAAAAAATAGGGCAGAAAAAACCTTACTTTGTTACTTCAGTAATAATGTTAGTACTATTAGCCCCTACACTCATCTTTGGGATACGTGGCTTCTCATTCAAAGTAGGGGTTATCCCACTTACTGTAATGGACGCTAGTAAGTACGCCCGCGATATTTCACAAGTGAACGTACTGCTCAACACGCCTTTCACCATTCTGCGCACAATGGGTAAAAACAAAGGCTTTAAAGAGTTTAAGTTTACTACTGATGCCTATATTGCCCAGCACATCAAGCCTATCAAGCAATATAACAGAGTAGTACCCACCAAACCCAATCTAGTAGTGATTATTCTTGAAGGAATGGGTGCCGAATACTTCGGGGTAATGAACCAAAATACTCATATCCCAAATTATCGTAGTCATACGCCTTTCCTAGATTCTTTAGCTCAGCAAGGTTATTACTTCACCAATATATTCTCAAATAGTATCCATTCTATCGAGGGAATTTCAGCAGTAACCGCAGGGATGCCTACCTTTCAAACGGCTTGGGTGCGTTCGGGCTATGCACAGCGCAAAGTCTCTTCTTTGCCCGAAATAGCACGCTCTTTGGGCTATCAAACACTCTTTGCTCACGGTGCCACCAATGGTTCTATGAACTTCGATGGTTATACCCACCAAATAGGTTATGAAGCCTACTTAGGTCGTACCGAGTTCAACGACGAGCGCTTCTATAATGGCAGTTGGGGCATAGACGACGAGCCTTTTCTACAATACTTTGCCAAAAACATCAACCAGATGAAACGCCCCTTCTTGGCTACCGTATTTACGCTCTCTTCTCACGGTCCTTATACCGTACCCGAGAAGTACAAAAATCGCTTTAATACAGGTGATATCCCAATGCACAACGTTACTGAATATACCGATTTATCACTGCAGAAATTCTTCGATACCGTAAAAAAAGAAGACTGGTATCCTAACACTATTTTTGCTATCATCTCCGACCATACCACCGATGATTACTACGATTACTACAAGCAGAAGATAGCCCACCACCGTTTGCCTATCATCTTCTTCAGCCCTAATAAAGCTCTTATCCCCCAAGGAAGTTCCGATGTATTAGGTCAGCAAATAGATATCTTCCCTACCTTAGTAGACCTTATGGGCTACCAAAAACCTTTCCGCTCTTGGGGGCGTAGCCTTTTGGCAGATAAAGCCGATGAAACGCCTCGCGCTTTTGTTACTCACACGCAGTTCTATCAACTTATACAAGGGAATTACATCTATGTATTAGACCTGCAAGGTGAAGTAGTAGGCGTATATGCTAAAGAAGATTTAAACCTCACTCACAACCTAAAAGAGCAAATTGCCCATAATGAAGAAATGAAAAAAGGCATCGCTGATGTGCGTGCCTTTATACAAGATTATATGGATAGAATCATCAATGATAAGCTTCAATGACCTCCAAATAATAAATTCTTAAATAACAATATCAATGATAGCTGTGGCAAAGCACCCACTACCCAACTGACAGATACTTTCCACAAGGGTTCTCCTGTGAGATACACTTGTGAAGAGAGTCCTGCACCACTGAGAAATAAGAAAAAAGCAATGAGGTAGGTCATATCAATCTCAAATGAAAGACTCAGCAAAATAGTAAACACAGTAAGAGCACCAGCTCCCATTGAAAAAATATTCCCTTTGAACTTTAAGAAATGTAATAATAGCACCAAGAAACAGCTAATAATTATATTCATTATATAAAAGTACAATATAGGGTAGTGTTCTATAGATACTATTTTAAAAGCTACTAAAAGCAACATCGCTATATAGCCATATAGTAGGAATTTCTGCTTTTCTATAGGCACTGTAATAGGGTCTTTAAGCCAGTTAAGCACAAAAAGAAGCAAGTATATAAGTGTAGGGATAGCTATGGTTACAAGCAATAACAATAACCACATAAACTTCACTTGCTCAATTGAAGGCGAGAATGATATTTGAAACAATACCAGCATCGCCCCATAAATAGGCAACCATATGGGGTGCAATAAAAAAGATATAAAGTAACTAAAATAACGCATTGTTTATTCTTCTTCTATCAAGCTATCGGGGGTAGACATAGAAGGTACTGTTTCTTCTTGTTTGAAGTACTCTTCCAGCTCTTTAGCACCCATAAACAAACTTGCTTTAGCTTTGAATACTTCCCATTCTTTCTTATAAAACTCGGCATCTAAAGGCTCTAAAGAAGATAACAAGTCGCCATAACGATCGATAGCATATTGTATACGTGCCACACTAAGATTGAGTTCTTCAGCGTTTAAATGAGCGTAATAGTTGAGTTCTTCTTGATACTTTTTAAACAATTGTAGAGCCAACTGTTGAGCTGTTTGTTTTTCGCCTATCTTGAAATAGCCTTGTACAAAAGGGTCAAGTGTAAAGTAATAGCCATAAGCCTCAACAGGCATATTTTTCATAGCAATATCAAGCATCTCTTTAGCTTTTTGTTTTTTACCTTCAGAGATGAGTTGCTCTACAAGTCGTGCGATATTCCCGCGAAAGATAATACTATTTTTGCGTGTTTCGGGGTCTAGGTAAATATTTTTCTTACCCATATTACCCCAATCCCATTGTTTTACGATATTGTACATAAGGTCGCTATCGATACGCCCCATATCAAAAGGATGGTTTTTGTCAATAGCAGTTTTGATAGGCACTAATTTATATACCAATCCGTCTAATTGTAGATAGTCTTTCATCCAGATGTACTCGGTGGCATCCATACTACCTCCGGTGAAGTAAATAGGGCGTTTCCAATCGTTATTTGCCAAGATATCTAACATCACGATACGCGCCTTGTCGATAGCGTTAGGGAGGGTAATATCGATATAATCTACTATTTTATCGGCATCTTCAGGTTTTACGATACCGCTTTTCAGTACGTTTTCTTTGTTTACAGGGATACGTATTTTGTTGGTAGGATAGTAGTAGAAAGTTTGTTTGTATTCGCCTTCACCACGCGTTTCTTGCGTATTGGGGTCGTCGCTAGTAATCCAGTTTACAAAGTCTTTGATATTCCAACGGTTTTCAGTGCGTTTACGGAAATAAATACCCTCGCGCACGCCATAAGCATAGTTCTTGTGCTCTATTTGAGCTGGTATAGGATTACTTTGGTAAGCTTTGCGTTTCATTTGGTCTATATACCAATCGGTTTGCAAGAGGCTAGTGTTTATTACGCGTACATCAGTGCGATAGCCTTCTATCTCTTGGGCATACCACAAGAGGAAAGTATCGTTATCACCTATGGTAAATATCATAGCGTCTTTATCTTTGGCTACAGAGCTAAGGTAGGCATTGGCGATAAACTCGGCGGAGTATTTTTCTGAGCGGTCGTGATCGTCCCAGTTTTCGCTTGCCATTAGAACAGGGACGGCTATCAGAGAGGTTAAGACAGCTATGGGGGCGCTTATTTTTTCTTTGAGGTATTTATTGATGATGCTAAAAAGAGCATAAACGCCCATTCCTATCCATATGGCAAAGGCATAGAAGGAGCCTACTAAAGCGTAGTCGCGTTCTCGAGGTTCAAAAGGACGCTCGTTGAGGTATATTTTTAGGGCTAGACCAGTAAAGAGGAAAAGCACTAATACTACCCAAGTTTGGCGTTCACTTTTTACAGACATAAAGACAAGCCCTAATAACCCTAAAAGTAGGGGGAGGAAATAGTAGGTATTGTGAGCTTTATTGTTCAAAACATCTTGAGGGAGGTTTTTTTGTGAGCCTAATCGGGCGCTATCTATAGCATTGATACCCGAAAGCCAGTTTCCGTGGTCGTTCTCTAATTTGCCTTGAACATCATCTTGTCTCCCTATAAAGTTCCAGGCGAAATATCTGAAATACATATATCCAAATTGGTAGCTAAACAAGTAGTTCATATTCTGCCAAAAGGTAGGTTTTTGTACCTCTACTTCATCTCTAAACTGAGTTAAAAACTGGTCATAACGTTCAGGAGCCATAGGTTGTATGGTCATTTGCTGTTGTATATTTAACAACAGATTAGAGGTATTGCTATCAGAATAGGCTTCTTGAGCAACTTTAAAGGGGGGTAGCCCAGTAAGTTTCATATAGTTTACGGCGTGCTGAGGGCTCCACATACGCGGTAAGAATCCCATTTGGGCGCTATTAGAAGCTGTTTGAGCGTTTTTATAAGGGTTTACGATTACGTATTTGCCTAAATTGTAGTCGCGTTCATATTTAGGTTTGGCGTCTTCATAGGGGTGTTCGGGGTCTATTCCGGCGTATTTATCGGTATACATAGGCCCATAGAAGAGATGAGTTTCGGGGTATTGCTCGAGGTTGTAGTAGGCCAAGAGCAAGCGAGCATCGGTAGGGCTATTTTCGTTGATTACCGTATTGGCATTGGCGCGAATGGGAATCATTAGCCAAGAGGAGAATCCTATGAAAATAAATAGGAGGCACAATATAGCTGTTTGTAATTTTACCTTTTGCTTTTTGTGGCTGTATTTCAAGCTGAAATAGAAAAAGGCTACCACTGAGAGTCCAGCTATGATAGTACCAGAGTTGAAGGGCATATGGAAGGTATTGACAAAAAACACTTCTAAATATCCAAAATAGGCTAAGGTATAGGGCAATATAAGTTTAAATATCAAAAGGAGTATTGCGATAGAGACTACATTGGCGATGATAAAGTTGCGTAGGTTTTTTTTGTAGTTGCTATTGAAGAAATAGAGCATTCCGATGGCCGGAATAGTAAGTAGCGCCATAAAGTGCACGCCAAAGGAGAGACCTACGACCAAGGCGATGAGTAGCAACCATCGGTCGCCACGGGGCTCATGTAGGCTATCAGTCCATTTAATACCTAACCAAAACATTGCAGACATAAAGAGCATTGCCATAGCGTATACTTCGGCTTCTACGGCATTGAACCAGAAGCTATCGGAGAAGGTATATGCTAAGGCGCCTATGGCACCGCTACCCATTACAGCTATGGTTTGCCATAAGGAAAGGTTATCATTTCCTCTAATAGCTATTTTTTTGGTGAGGTTTACGATGATAAAGTATAAGAAAAGCACAGTGAAGGCGCTTGATAATACAGACATATAGTTCACCAATAGGGCTATTTTATCGGGGTTTGGAGCGAAGGCAGCAATAAAAGCTCCCATCATTTGAAAGAAAGGAGCTCCAGGGGGGTGCCCAACTTCTAATTTTGCAGAGGTAGCTATGTACTCTCCACAATCCCAGAAGCTAACGGTAGGCTCTACAGTGAGGCTATAGGTGATAAGGGCTATGGCAAATACTGCCCATCCTATTATGAGGTTGTATTTCTTAAAATCTTTATCTATCATTGGTATGAAATATTTTTGGAGGTGCAAAAGTAAAAAACTATTGCGATATAGGCAAATGAAATTGGGTTAGAATATTCGGTAGCCTCCTGAGATGCTGAATACTTGGTTGTAGGCACCTTCAGAGTGATGAGGTAATACATCGATAAATCCTATGCTGTATTGGACACCTATTGTAAAGCGTTTTATTTCTACGCCTGTAGCGAAGTTAAACCCTGCGTCGAAAGGGCGTAAATCGCTGGAGGAGCTATTGCCGATGTATAGAGAATTGCGGTTTTTGACGGTGTAGTCTACAACTCTTTTCTTTTTGTAGTGCGTCCATTCTTCACGGCTATTCCCCCATAGGGCAGCAGCTATATAGGGGCCAGCTTTCCACATAAGGGTTACTTTGCGCAATTGGAGTCGGTAGGCGACATAGAAGGGCATTTCTAAGTAGCCATAGGTATAATGTTTTTCGCTTAGGAACTTATTTTTATCTTCTTTGTATTTATATTCATAGGCGTGTCCTTTGGTGGAGAGTAGCAATCCGGATTCGAGGGCGAATCCTGTAGGGAAGTTTACACTTACTAAGGCGCCAGTATGGAAGCCAGGGGTAGAGGTGCTTTTGCTATCGCGAGAGTCTTGGTAGAATCCAGAGACATTTAGTCCGGCTTTTACTTCTAAACCTACTTTTACTTGAGCATATAGGGTAGTAATTGTAGCGCATATTAAGGCTACAGAGGCTAAAAATTTCACTTTTTTCATTTGTTATTAGTTTTTAGATGTTAATATTATTTTTTTAGGGGGTTAGGTTCCAAGTTTCTTCAACTTCCCAATTGGCGCGCAGTTCTATAGTTGAGGGGAAGTACCACAGGCGTTCAGGTTGCTGGTGTTTTAGGAAGTTACCAGTATCCCATTTGGCATTGGCGTTTTTATCTTCTATAAGGCGCAATCTAAATTTATTGGGGGTTATGTGCTGTAGAAGGTAGGTTTCCTGAGGTTTTTCTATATAGAGTTCTCGTACTACCTCGGTAGCTTTTTCGTTGGTGAGTTGTAATATTAAGGGGTATTTGAGGTTTTTTTCGTCGGTTTTTAAATGGAGTTTAAAGATTGCTAAATCTTTGATTTTTTTGGTATGTAGGTTTACTTTGATGGAGTCGTTAGTTTTTCCGAAGAAATCAGTAATAGCGTGGGGTAAAGCTTCTATTCGATAATGTTCATCATTTTTTTTATCGAATAGGAGGTAGTATTCGAGTTGGTTGGGGTCGAGTTTAGTTTTGAAGGGTATGGACACAGCAGAGGAGTCTTTTCCGGCAAGGACTTTTATCTTGCTGGGGTCGACTTTAGCGATAGGGATATTGGATTTAAATCCGAAGTCTTTATGCATAGGCAAGTCTCCTGAATAGATACTTTCGAGGCGTAGGCTATCGTTTTTCATTTCTTTGAGGCGCACTTTGAAGGTGTCTATTTTTTGATTTCTGGCGACGGTAAAGACGAGAGAGTCTTTTTGTTTAGGGGTGTACCAGAGGTTGAGAGTATCTTTTTTAGGGTCTTTAGCAATGGTGTATTTAAAATCTGGAGAGGTAGGGGATATAGGTTTTATGGTAATGCTATCGGTTTTTCCTTCAAAACCGAATAGGATACGATTGCCTGCGACTTGAGAGGGGCGGTGGGCTTTGTAGGGAGGTATTTCTTTGAAAAGGCGTAATTTGGGGTAAACCCCTTGAGGGTTACCTTTTAAATCTTGTACGGTAATAGGCTCTTCGATAAAGGCTATTTTATCTTCTTTGGGGTTGAAGAGGTAGTTAGGATTTTTTTCTTTTAGGGCAATGAGTTTGTATTTACCTTCTTTGAGGTATTCGAGAACGAAGGAATCGAGGCTATCTAGGGTGTTGGTTACATAGGAGGGGGGAGTTTTGTAGACTAAGGAGTCGTTATATTGAGAGTCGTAGGGGTAGAGCATAACAGAGACGAAGTGGTCGGGTTCGGGGTTGATAGCATCGGCGATGTCGCCTTCGTACCATAGGGAGTCGAGAGAGTTTCCGGTGGAGAAGACGTATTTAAAATCGGATATGGGGTTGCCTTCGTTGTAATCTTGTATGCTATTACCGAAGTTTAGGACGTAGGTAGTATTAGGTTTGAGGGTATCGACGATGTTTATTTCGAGCCATTTAGAGGCGGAGGTAGGTGAAATAATAGGGAATGTTTTCATTGGAGGGGAGATGATGAGTTGCTTGCGCACATCTTTGGTTACGACAAATTCGTCGAAGAGCAATCGTATTTTTTTGCTTTTGAATTTTACGGCTCCAGAGGAGGGTGTAGTTTGGAGGAGTACGGGGGGAGTTGTATCTTTTGGTCCTCCAGTAGGAGAGCCACGACGGGCGCACTGCCAGAGGGATAATGAAAGGAGTAATAGGGTTATTATCAGGGGTATTCTGTATTTCATAGGGAAATTAGCAAATAAGCAAATTAGTAAATGAGCAAAAAGGGAAATTAACGAATTGGTAAATAGGGGTTTTTTATATGGTTTACAGGGTTTTGGGTTTGCGTACTATTACTATTGATTGTGATGGTGTAGCGCATAATAATTTCTTTTTTTTTTGCAAAGGTAAGTATTATTGGGGGAATTAGCAAATTAGTGTATTATAGAATTATCAAAAGGGGTGCTTTTTGAGGAGTCTCTAAGTTTGCTCCAAGGTGTCTCCAAGCTTGCTGTAAGGGAGTTGCTTTAGGTAAGAGATAAGAGGGAGTAATGGGGGTAATGGGAGTAATGGGGTGCGAGCCGCACGGGCGATTTTAGGTAAGAGATAAGAGATAAGAGGGGGTAATGGGGGTAATGGGAGTAATGGGGTGCGAGCCACACGGGCGGTTTTTAGGTAAGAGGTAAGAGATAAGAGGGAGTAATGGGAGTAATGGGGTGCGAGTCGCACGGGCGATGATGGAGGTAAAGGGGGAAGAAATATCAACTTTGCCAAAGTCTAAAACTTTGGTAAAGTGGGGGTAGGGGATAGGCAATAGGGGATAGGGAATAGGGGGGTGCTAAGAAAAAAAATATTTATTAATTGCTAATTAGTAATTATTTTGTACTTTTGTGCCTTAATGGATGCAATTACTCTTATAAAGGCTGCGCGACTTCGGACACTACCACTCTCTGTATCAGGGATTATAGTGGGGAGTGCTTTGGCTTATAAAGAAGATATAGAGGTTTTTAGCTGGGCTGTAATGGGCTTGGCATTGCTTACTACAATCTTTTTTCAGGTGTTGTCTAATTTTGCTAATGACTATGGAGATGGTGTAAAGGGGACGGATAATGAGCATCGTTTGGGGCCTGAACGAGCTTTGCAAAGTGGGAAGATTAGTAGGGCAGAAATGAAGAGGGTGGTGCTTATTAGTGCTGTTCTTTCTATTATATCGGCTTTGGTGCTGTTGTATGTAGCTTTTGGCAAAGACCAATGGTTATATTTTGGTATTTTTTTCATTCTCGGTTTGCTATGTGTAGCAGCGGCAATCAAGTATACAGTAGGCAGGTCGGCTTATGGATATCGAGGTTTAGGAGATGTATTTGTGTTTGTATTTTTTGGTTTGGTGAGTGTAGTAGGGAGTTATTTTTTGTATACGCAAAAGCTTGAAGTGGTTGTTTTTTTGCCAGCTACGGCTATTGGTTTTCTGAGTGTGGGAGTGCTGAACTTAAACAATATGCGTGATTATGAGAATGACAAGCGTTCGGGCAAGCATACATTGGTAGTGAAGATGGGGGTAGCATTAGGGAAGTATTATCATTATTATTTAATAGTGCTAGCGATGGTGGCGATGCTTGCTTTTTCAGTTTTGCGATGGCAGACGGGATGGCAACTGCTTTATTGGTTATCATTTCCGCCGTTGATAGTTCATTTATTGACAGTGAAGAGGAATAGATCGCTACAACTATTGGACAAGGAGCTCAAGAAGGTAGCCTTGAGTACTTTTTTGCTTTCGGTCTTATTTTTTATAGGAATATTAATATCTAAATAAAACTTATATCTAAAAATTTATTAACAACAATTATGCAAGTAACTTATTACGGACATTCCTGTGTAGGAATTCAGATAGGAGACACCCACCTATTGGTAGACCCATTTATCAGTGAGAATCCATTGGCGAGCCATATAGATATCAACAAGATAAAGGCGGATTATATATTGATTACTACGGCACAGCAAGACCACACAGGAGATGTAGAGCGTATAGCCAAACGCACGAAGGCGCAAATTATTTCAAACTTTGAGATTTCGAACTATTTTTTCAACTTAGGGCTAGAGAATGCACACCCTATGGATTTAGGAGGAGCTTATAGTTTTCCTTTTGGGATTGTAAAAATGGTGCCAGCGCTACATTCTTCTACTTTTGAGAACGGAAGTGCAGGAGGTTGTGCTTGTGGTTTCATCATAAAAACGCTTGAAAAGACGGTTTATATAGCAGGAGCTACAGCGTTGCACTTTGATATGCAGCTTATTCCGGTACGTTATAAATTGGATTTGGCGGTATTGCCTATTGGTGGTAACTTTACTATGGATGTAGAGGATGCTATTATGGCGTCGGACTTTGTGAAGTGCAACAAGATATTGGGCTATCATTATGATACTTTTCACTTTATCAAATTAGAGGATAGAGATTTGGCAATAAGGAGTTTTAAAGCCAAAGGGAAAGAGCTTATCTTGCTAGGTATCGGACATACAGTCTTGGCATAGAGGAGTATATGAAAAGAGGGCTATGTATAATCATCATATGGATATGGATTTTGCCTTTTTATGCACAGCACAAAAAGGCATACCAGCTATTTGATAAAAACGGCAAGAGAGTTGGTTTTGAACAGCTTGTAAAGAAAGCGCAGGATAGTGATGTGGTGCTTTTTGGTGAATATCACGACAACCCAATCGCTCATTGGTTGCAATTGGGGTTGGTGAAGCGTTTGTCGGTAAAAAGAGCTTTGGTATTGGGAGCAGAAATGTTTGAGCGGAATGACCAAGAAGGGCTTGACCGATATTTGAAAGGGAGAGCAGATGAGAAGGCATTGGATACACTTGTAAAGCTTTGGAGCAACTATAAGACAGATTATAAGCCATTGGTAGATTTTGCAAAAGAGCATCAGTTACCTTTTATAGCGACCAATGTGCCACGGAAATACGCGCGTTTGGTAAACAAAAAGGGGTTTGAAGCCCTTGATAGTTTGTCGGCATCAGAGAGACGATGGATAGCCCCTTTGCCGTTGAGTTATGATGAGCAATTGCCACAATACAAAAAGATGTCGGAGTCGTTGCCGAACCACAAAGGCAACACAAATATAGCGAAAGCACAAGCACTAAAGGATGCAACTATGGCGATGTCTATATTAGAGAATTTGAAAGAGAAGCGTTTGTTTGTACATTTCAACGGTAGTTACCACAGTGATTTTTATGAAGGTATCTATTGGTTTTTGAAGAGAGAGAACAAAGATCTGAAAATTATAACTATCTCGACAGTAGAACAAGCACATCTTGAGAAGCTTGACAAGGAGTATCTCGGGCAGGCAGACTTTATCATAGCAGTAGACGAAGATATGACAAAAACATTATAAAAACAACTTATAAATAACTAAATAATCACTATATGAAACTAAAGAACATCATCACATTAAGTATTATAGCCATTGCTACAACCTTCTCTGCGGGGGCAGTTTACGCTCAAAAGAAGAGCGCTTATGGGAAGCCCTCGGAGGTAAAAGCTAATGAAGGTGCTTTTAAAATAGTAACTCTTCCGTATGCTTATAATGCTGTAGAGAAATACATTGATGCGGAAACCATGTTTATTCACTTTTCAAAGCATTATGTGGGCTATCTGAACAATCTTAACAAGGCTGTAGCGGGGACACCTCAAGCAGGGATGAGCATAGAGGAATTGCTTCGAACACTTGATATGAGCAACGGGGCATTGCGCAACAATGCAGGAGGGTATTACAACCACAATATGTATTTTGACAATATATCTCCTAAAGGAGGAGGGGTGCCACAAGGAGACTTAGGGGCAGCTATCAACCGTGACTTTGGGAGCTTTGAGAACTTTAAAAAGGCTTTTGCTGAAGCGGGAGCTAAGCGTTTTGGCTCGGGCTGGGCATGGCTAATAGTTAAAACAGATGGCAGATTGGCAGTAGTAAGCACAGCGAATCAAGACAATCCACTAATGCCTACCTTAGAAGTATCGGGGATGCCTATTTTGGCTATGGATGTATGGGAACACGCTTACTATCTAAAATATCAGAACAAGCGCAATGATTATATTGAGAACTTCTTCAATGTAATTGATTGGGGAAAAGTAGCTAAAAGATATGAAAAGGCTTTATAAGGAGCTATAGACAATCAAAAAGCCCTCCCCTTGCAATCTTTCTTGCAAGGGGAGGGCTTTTTGTTATTCAAAATTAAAGAAGTTCTACATCATTAGGATTTTTTCTGTTATCCCAAAATGATAAGATGGTAATAGTATCCTTTTCAATTAAATAGAAAATTGAATAGTTATGAAAAACTAATGCTCTACAAATATTTTCATATCCTTCTACTTCTGTCCATAGATAAGGAAATTTAGCTAAATTTTTAGCAACTCTCTGTACTTCTGCATTCAATTTTATAGAATATGAATTACTTTTATTGTGGTTTTTCCAATACAAAAGTATTTCTTTCAGCTCTATTTTTGCTTGTTCAGACCATTTTATGACCATAACAGAGCTTCCATTTCTTGTTCTATTTCTTCTTGTGAATAAACCTTTCCTAATTTTTTGTCGTTAAGACCTCTTAAAACAGCATTTTCTTCGGCTGCTGTCATTTGGTATTTTGTAGGGATTTCTTCTTTAAAAAGTGGGTTCAATTTCTTTTGAGCTACAGTTGCTTCTTCTAATACAAGTGTTTCCATAAAAAACTTTTTTATTTAATGGTAAAAGCACAAAATAATTATTGTATCATTTCCCAGAGTTTGTCTTTGAGTTGCTGGATGCCTTTGCCTGCTACTGATGAGATGAACAAAAAAGGTGTATCACCCAATCCTGTGGCTACTTCTTGACGAATGGCTTCGGTGAGTTCGTCGTCGAGCATATCTGCTTTTGAAATGGCTATGAGGCGATCTTTATCGAGGAGTTCGGGGTTGTATTCTTTGAGTTCGTTGAGCAAGATATGGTATTCTTCTATGATATCCTTGCTATCGGCAGGAATGAGGAATAGCAATACCGAGTTGCGCTCTATATGTCGCAAGAAGTAATGTCCTAACCCTTTACCCTCGGCAGCGCCCTCTATAATCCCAGGGATATCGGCTACTACAAACGATTGGTAATCGCGGTTTTGCACAATACCCAAGTTGGGTTTGAGGGTTGTGAATGGATAATCGCCTATTTTTGGCTTAGCAGAAGTAATTACCGATAGCAGTGTAGATTTGCCTGCATTTGGGAAGCCTACAAAGCCTACATCGGCTAATACTTTTAACTCTAAAAGCAACTCGCGTTCTTCACCAGGGAGACCTGGTTGGGCGTAGCGTGGGGTTTGATTGGTAGCTGTGCGGAAATGCCAGTTGCCTAATCCCCCTTTGCCACCGCGCAAAGCGATGACCTCTTGCCCATCTTCAGTAATTTCAAAGAGCACCTCTTCAGTTTCAGCATCTTTAACAATGGTTCCTAAGGGGACTTCTAAAGTGATATCTTTACCGTCGGCACCGAAACTGCGATTGGCACCTCCTGCTTCACCGTGTTCGGCGCGGAAGTGCTGTTGGAACTTGAAGTGTATGAGAGTCCAGAGGTGTTTATTGCCACGCAAGATGATATGCCCTCCACGACCGCCATCGCCCCCATCAGGACCTCCTTTGGGCACGAATTTCTCGCGGTGTAGGTGCATAGAGCCAGCACCTCCTTTGCCAGAGGCAGCGTATATCTTTACGTAGTCGGTGAAATTGCCTTCGGTCATTGGGGATTATTCAGCTTTGAGTTTGTCGATAGTTTCAGAGAGGCGGGTGGTAATCTCTTCGATAGTACCAATACCATTGATAGGGTGGTATTTGCCTTGTGCCTGATAGAAAGCGATAAGAGGGGCAGTTTTTTCGTTATATTCAGTGAAACGGTTGCGTATTTTCTCTTCGTCTTGGTCATCAGTGCGACCGCTCACTTTACCGCGCTCTACTAGTCGTTTGATGAGTACCTCGTCATCAGCTTCCAAGGCAAGAGTACCGTGAATGCGCATACCTTTACTTTCTAAGAAAGCATCGAGAGCTTCGGCTTGTGCAATAGTACGAGGGAAGCCGTCGAAGATAAAGCCTTCGGCATTAGGGTTCTTTTCAACTTCTTCTTGTAGCATTTGTATAGTAACTTCATCGGGTACGAGGTCGCCTTTATCCATATACGATTGAGCGAGTTTGCCGAGTTTGGTTTCGTTCTTGATATTATGACGGAAAATATCGCCGGTAGAGATGTGCACTAAGTTGTATTTGTCTTTCAAGAATGCTGCTTGGGTGCCTTTGCCAGCCCCTGGTTTGCCGAAAAGTACTAAATTTGTCATCGTTAATGAAGTGTTTAATTGATATACTTGGGGTAAGTTACGCGCTATCTCGTCAAAATCCAACCCATAGCCCACGATAAAACGGTTAGGAATAGGTTTGCCTACATAGTCTATTTTGAGGTCTTTTTTGTAGGCATCGGGTTTGAAGAATAGGGTAGCGATGCGGAAAGATTTTACCTTTTGGTTTTCAAATAGTCGGTAAATTTCTTCTAAGGTATTACCGGTGTCGATGATGTCTTCTAAGATTACCACATCACGACCTTCCACAGGGGTAGAAAGACCAATGAGGTGGTGTACTTTTCCGGTGGATTGAGTTCCCTTATAAGAAGCCATTTTCACGAAAGATATTTCACATTCGCCTTTGTAGTGCCTTAGGAAGTCGGCAGCAAACATAAAAGAGCCGTTGAGCACTGCAATAAATATAGGTCGGGACTCTTGTAGGTCTTGGTAGACCTCACTTGCCATTCGTTCGGCAATTTGGTTGAGTTCCTCAGCTGAGACATAAGGCTCAAAGGTTTTATCGTGTATTTTAATAAGTTCCATATAGCTGTTAGTGTTTAGTCGCTGTTAGGGGTTAGTTATTTTTAATAATGTTGAATGGAGGTGCAAAGGTAATCATTTTTAATAAATGCGCAATAAATGTACTAAATAATTACCGCCAATTCCTCTTTTAAAAGAGGAATTGGCGGTAATTAAACATTATAAGAGTTCTCAATTTTTAGGGAAGGGAGTTCCTTTGAAATGGAGTTTTATCAATTAGGGTAAGGTAGCACCTACAGCAATATCGCAACGGTGTCCTGGTTCGCCGTGAGGGGGATTAGGTTTTCCTGAAAATCCAGGTTCGGTAGTGCCAGTATGTTGTTGCGCTTTTTGAGGGTCGATTACGATTTGCTGTTGTGTAACTTGAGGTTGTGCAGGAGCAGGTTGCGCATTAGGTTTGCTGTTGAGGGGAGCCCCTACAGGGATATCACAACGGTGTCCTGGCTGTCCGTGGGGAGGGTTGAGTTTTTCTCCTTTAGGACCTACATAAGCTCGTTGGGTTTGAGGCTGTTGAACCTGTACTACTTGTTGAGGCATACCGCCTGAGACGACGGGCATTGCTTCATTTTGAGATACGGGGTGGGCTTGAGTTTGAGCTTGAGCTACCACGTTGTTGTCATTGGGTAGAGAAGCCCCTACGGCAATGTCGCAACGGTGTCCTGGCTCGCCGTGAGGAGGATTGAGCATTACTCCAGTGGAAGTGGTAGGTAGAGTAGGCTGAGGAGTAGTGTTTGCTTGAGCAAAAGGATTGGCTTCTTTGCTTTTATCGCGTTGGGCTTCTGCAAGCTGGGTATTAGCAAGAGCATCATCGGGGACAGCTATTTCCTGAGGAGTATTGTTGCACCCTATGAGGGCACATAGAGCCATCATAAACATTGTATAACGTATATTCATTTTTAATGATTTTTTTGCAAAAGTACAAATAATTAGCAAATTAGCAAATAATAGGGAAGGGGAGAGGAGGAGGGTTATTTCGATTTTCTAATAAATGGGAGTTTTGTAGTATATTTTTCTATAAATAGGGGTTTTTGTAGTATTTTTTACTTTTAGGATGGGTAGGGGGTAGGTATACTGTGGGTATACTGTGGGTATAGGTGAGATGTAGGGCAGGGGTGGGAGAAAAATTTTCTGTTTGGGGGTGCGAGCTGCTTTAGGTAAGAGGTGCGAGCCGCACGGGCAATGATATTAGGTAAGAGGTGCGAGCCGCACGGGCAGTTATGGGAATAATGGGAATAATGGGAGTAATGGGAATAATGGGAGTAATGGGAATAATGGGAGTAATGGGAGTAATGGGAATAATAGGGTGCGAGCCGCACGAGCAATGATGGGAGTAATGGGGAGGGTTGAATATTTTTTTGTATTTTTGCGCTTTGTATAGCACAAGATTTTATCTTTTATTATCCCATCCTCTAAATATTGAACATTTTATGAACATTCATTTATTGCGTTCTCATATAGAGAAAATAGTTCCTTTAAGCGATGAAGAATTTGCGCTTGTCGCCTCTTACTTTGTAGAGCGTTCCTTGAAAAAACACCAGTTTTTGGTACAGGAGAGCGCACAGATACCTTATGAATATTGGGTAGTGAGTGGACTGCTAAAAGTCTCTCAAATAGACTCCAGTGGGAAGGAGCATATTCTGCAATTTGCTATGGAAGACTGGTGGGTAAGCGATTATCAGGCTTTTTTTCTCCACAAAGAAGCTACGCTGAATATCACTTGTTTGGAGAACTGCCAACTGCTGGCTATTTCTTATGACAACAAGGAAAAGCTATGCGATGAGCTTCCTAAAATCAATACCTTTGTACGCAAGAAAAGTCATATGGGCTATATAGCACTACAAAAGCGCATTCTCTCGCTCCTGAGCAATGATGCCCGCACCCGCTATGAACAGTTTTTAGAACTCTATCCTTCCCTCTTACAACGCCTCCCGAAAAGTCTTATAGCCTCTTATTTAGGCGTTTCGCGCGAGACCCTCAGTAGGTTGTATTCATAATCTTCTGTGACATACCTCACACCAAAAAAGTGATGTACCTCATTGGTAGCAGATGCTCACTTGTCGTACTTTTGCCCCCGAAAATAAACAATCCTAAATCATTATTAACACTATGATAAAACACGCATTTGTAACAGGTGCTACAGGGTTATTGGGTGGACAAATCGTTCGCGCTTTGGTAGCACGTAATATTGAAGTATCGGCATTGGTACGCAGTAGAGAGAAGGCTGCTAAAATGTTTGGCAACTTAAAAATTAATTTTGTAGAAGGTGATATTTTGCAACCTGAAAGCTACCGTGCAGGCTTGAAGGGGTGCGATGCCTTGTTTCATACGGCGGCATTCTTCCGTGATGCTCTCAAAGGAGGCAAGCACTGGCAAACCTTATACGACACCAATGTCGTTGGCACAAAAAATCTATTACAAGTAGCTTATGAGCAAGGAGTTCGCCGAGTGGTACACACCTCAAGTATCGGTGTACTCGAAGGCAAGCGAGGGCAAGTGATAGATGAGACGATGTTGCGCAGTTCTAACACGAGCAATGATTACTATCGCAGTAAAATCTTAAGTGATGAAGCTGTTTTGTCTTTTTTGGACACACACCCCGATATGTTTGCTTGTTTCGTGCTACCAGGATGGATGTTTGCCCCTGCCGATATGGGACCTACATCTTCAGGACAGTTCATTTTAGACTTCTTACAGAAAAAATTACCAGGGGTAATGAAAGCAAGTTTTAGTCCGGTAGATGCAAGAGATGTGGCAGAACATCAAATTTTAGCAATGGAAAAAGGAAGGCGAGGCGAGCGTTACTTAGCTGCAGGGCGACATATGGAAATGCGAGAGATTATGGCAACGCTAGCCCAAGTGAGTGGCGTTCCGATGCCTACACGAAAAATTCCTAACGCCTTGCTATGGACGATTGCTTACCTAAATGAGTTCTATCACTTTCTCACTAAAAAGCCTATTTTACTGAGCCGTGCTAGTGTAAAAGGCATTGAAGATGAATACGATTGCACGCGGTTTAGTCACGAAAAAAGTGCGCGCGAATTAGGAGC
>CAUQUO010000032.1:0-29723 GCA_963521335.1 uncultured Capnocytophaga sp. | reverse complement strand
CAGGGCAAAACCCACAATCGGCAAAGAGTGTAGGTGAAGCAATCGTCAAAGAACTGAAAAAATAACTGATAAACTCCTAATAATTTGGGCATATAAGTATCAAAGGATATTTGTATGCCCATTTTTTGTATCTTTGCACCATATAAGCAAATTATTAACTGATTTTTATGTCCTTACAACAACACTTTGCTAAATACATTTTTGGAGAAACTGAACAAATAGAAGCCCTTTGTGCGCTTTTTAGTGAGCGTACTCTTAAAAAGAAAGAATATCTTTTGCGAGAAGGAGAAACTTGTAAGTTTGAGGCTTTTATCACCAAAGGACTCTTGCGCACTTACCATATTGACCGCAACGGCAATGAGCAAGTGCTTTTCTTTGGCGCTGAAGATTGGTGGGTAACCGATTTTGATAGCTTTATGCACCAAACGCCCTCTCGGCTTTATATCCAAGCCTTAGAAGATAGTGAACTACTCATCATCACTCCCGAAGACAAGGGGTATGCCTTTGAGCATATCCCTATTACCGAGCGACTTTTTAGACTGATGACCCTCCGCACCCATATCGCCCTACAGCGCCGTATGATTGATGCCCTTAGCAAAACCGCCGAAGAGCGTTACCACGACTTCCTGAATCAATACCCTAAGATTGCTTACCGGCTTACTAATATACAAATTGCTGCTTATCTGGGCGTTACCCACGAGTTTGTGAGCAAAATCCGTAGAAAAATAGTAGATAAGAAATAATTGTCCATGTGGCTTGCACTTATTGAACTACTTCAATGCAAAACCCCTCATCACTGCCATACCTTTGCACCGTGAAATAAACGTTGTAAAAGTATGGCAGTTTTTATATTAATACTCAGCATTATCCTCTTTAGTGTACTCTTTCGCAAACGCGAAGAGCACTGGCTTCCTTTTGGTAAAGACCATATTTTGCGAAAATTCAAGCAAGGCGGTCGTACCTTTATCTACGAACAAGCCTCTTTTGGGGCTTCGCAAGAAACCGTGTATTACCTTTTTCAGTTGGTGTACGAACTCACCAAGCGCAAAGGTTTTTCGCAGTACAAATACGACCTATACGACTTTTCGTATAACATCTTTTGTTATGAAGAAACAACCCTAAAAATATTCCGCTACGAAACCTATATCTATCTTATTCGCTGTACCGAGCCTATAAGTATTGAAGAATTTGAAAAAATAAACCCATATGTTATTCAGTAGATAATCTTTAGCGATTGGCAATTTGGGTAATTATTTATATCTTTGTCTTCTAAAAGAATACTATGGAACCCTATATCACCCCAATTATCAATCATTTTGAGAAGATTATTCCGCTTAATACCCAAGAAAAAGCCTATGTAACTGAGGCATTTCAACCTCGTTTGTACCGCAAGAAGCAATACATACTGCAGGAAGGCGATGTGTGCCACGTGCTCAATTTTGTAGTGAGCGGTTGCCTGCGGATGTACACCATCAACGAGAAAGGCACCCAGCATATTGTACATTTCGCTGCTGAAAACGAGTGGATATCCAACCTAATGAGCCTCTATAAAGAAATACCTTCAGAGTTTAGTATTGATGCACTCGAAAATACTACTGTACTACAGATAAAACGAGAGAATTTATTCCAGCTCTACGGCTATTCGCCTAAGTTTAACCGCATCTTCCGTGTGCTAATAGAGGAAGCTTATGCCCAGCTTCAACAACGCTTCCTATTGAGTATCAGCGCTTCGGCACAAGAAAAATACCGATACTTCACCCAAGCCTATCCTCACCTACTACAACGACTACCACAAACGCAAATTGCTGCTTTTTTGGGGATTACTCCCGTATCGCTTAGCAATGTAAAAGCTGAATTGTTAAGATTAAAATAGTTTAAGGGTATTTCTTAAAATACTTTATTGCTTTCGCCTGCCGTATCGCCGTACCTTTGCACCAGAATTTTAAACGTATTATTACAATGAAAAACACAGAAAAAATTGCCGTTATAGGCTTAGGAAACATTGGTAAGGCAGTAGCCGAAAACCTTAACAAATCAGGTCGCAAATTTATAGTAGCAGGTAGAGATACTGCCAAAGTACAAGAAGTAGCTAAAGCTTGGCAAAACGCACAAGTAGCCGACATTGCTACTGCGGTAAAAGAAGCCGACATCGTAATCCCTGCTATTTATTTTCCACTTGTAGGCGAGTTTTTAAAAGAACACGCTGAGGCACTCAAAGGGAAAGTAATTGTAGATGTATCTAACCCTATCGCTCCCGATGAAAACGGAGGCTTTAAGAAAGTAATTGCTGCTGAAGCTTCAGCAGGTGAAATCAACGCCTCACACTTGCCACAAGGAGCGCACTTAGCAAAAGCCTTAGGTACGCTAATGGCAGGGTCACTCAGTGCAGATGCCTTTGCAACCCCACGCAAGGTGCTTTTCTACGCTACCGATGAAGTAAGTATCAACCCAGTGGTGGAACAACTTATCAAAGACACAGGTTTTGAACCCGTACGTGTAGGCGGTCTCAATCAGTCTATCCGTATAGAAGTATTCGGCGACCTACACGAAGCAGGAGCTGTAGGCAAAACTGTTACTTTAGAAGAAGCAAGGCAATTGGTTAAATAATCAATCTGTCGATTAGTAAAGAGAATAGATTTTTTTTCAACCATTATTAATTAGCCAATGGGCATATTTGCTCATTGGCTAATTTATTGAACTACTTCAATGTTTTTCGCCCCTAACCCGCCATACTTTTGCACCCGAAATCAATTAGGAAATTTAATAATCAAAAAAAACAGAAGAAATGATGACACAGAAATCTCAAAAACAACAAGTAACCGAGCTTTTAAAAGCTATCGAAACAGGTGCCACTGAGCCAGTAGGCTATATCAATGCCGAGCATTACAAACAACACAACCTCGCTATTGCCGATGGTTTGGCTGGCTTCGGAGCTGCCTTACAAGCACTACCTGCTGGCTCTGCCCGCGTGAATACCGTACGTGTATTCCAAGATGGCGACTATGTATTCGCCCACACCGATTACAACTTCTTTGGCGATAAGATAGGCTTTGATATCCTCCGCTTCGAGAATGGCAAAATCGTAGAGCACTGGGATAACTTACAAGAGAAACCTACCCAACCTAACCCCAGCGGTCGCACAATGACCGACGGTACTACTGAAGTAAAAGATTTGGATAAGACTGAAGCTAATAAAACTCTTGTCCGCAACTTTGTAGAGGATATTTTGGTCAATGGGAAAATGGAAAAACTCGCAGGGTATTTCGATGGCGACAATTATTTGCAACACAACCCGCAAATACCTGATAACCTTTCAGGCTTGGGCAGTGCGCTGGAGGCTATGGCTAAACAAGGTATCACGATGAAGTACGACACCATTCACAAAGTACTAGGCGAAGGTAACTTTGTACTTGTAGTAAGCGAAGGACATTTGGGCGGTGTACATTCTTCATTCTACGACCTTTTCCGCGTAGAGAACGGCAAAATAGCAGAACATTGGGACACTATCGAGCCTATTGCTAAAAAAGAAACGTGGCAAAACCAAAACGGCAAGTTTGGGTTTTAGTAGTTGAATAAATAGCTATTAGTGGTTAGTTTTCAGTTGTTAGCAAACGACTAAAAACTAATCACTTTTTTAATGAATAATGATTGATAGAGGAAAGGCACGGTGTTCGCATTTAAAAGCCCAACCCCCGTTGAGGGTATCTGAAAATTATTGATAATCAGAATAGTTAACTTTGCCAAAGGTCGTAGCACGACGAGCAATTAAAACTTTGGCAAAGTGTAGTGGCGCAAAAGTAGTTTTGAGACTTTTTAAAGAGAAAACACCTAATATTCGCTACTATTTTTTGTAGTTTATTAATAATGCCAATCAAGGGTTAAATTAACTTGTTGATTTAAAACCTCCTCCAAAGGGGGAGATGTGATGCAAAAGCGATAACATTCTGTTAATCAAGGATTATTATTTTTCAACTCTTGATTCATATTAATAAATTATCTTAAATTCGAATGCCGTAGAGGAAAGGGTGGTTAATGAAGTTTGTTTTAAAAAATTTGTTAGTTTAGAAAAAATGCTGTATATTGCGCCCAAATAAAGAAGTGCATATATGGAGAACAAAGAAAAATTTCAGTTGGAAGTATCTCTAAATGCCTCACCTCAATTGCTTTACCAATATATATCGACACCTGCGGGTTTGTCGTCTTGGTATGCTGATGATGTGCGAACCACCTCGGATACCTATACATTTGAATGGGATGGGGTAGAGGAGAAGGCGCAGTTGTTGCGTAAAAAGTTGGACGAGGCAATTCGCTTTCATTGGGTAGAAGATGAGGATTTATCAACTTATTTTGAGATTAGGATAAGGGTGAATGAGCTTACACAGGAAGTATCCCTTGTGATTACAGATTTTGCTCCATCAGATGAGATAGCGGATGCGAAACAATTGTGGGAACAACAGATATTGGATTTAAAGACAAAGATAGGGGCAGCATAGAGGCTTTAGCAATAAATAATAATGAAGATTAATTATAACGGCAATATTATTGGTGAGGAAGATACTATTTTCACCATCAACAACCGTGCTTTTAAGTATGGAGACGGGGTGTTTGACACATGTAAATACAGTTATGACAAGGTACTTTTTTGGGAGGAGCATTATTTGCGCTTGATGGCAGGGATGCGAGTATTGCGGATGCAGATTCCGATGGTTTTTTCGATGGAGTATCTGGAGGAAGAAATCTTGACACTTATCAAGGCTAATGAGCTAGAACATAAAGCTGTGAGGGTGCGCATAAGTGTATTTAGGAAAGATGGAGGGAAATATACACCTTTGAGCAATGAGATAGATTATGTGATAGAGGTGCAGGCTTTGAGTGCGCCTTTTTATGTGCTTGACGAGTCGGCTTATGAAGTAGAGCTTTTTAAAGATTTTTTTGTGCAGGCAGATTTGTTGGCAAATATCAAGCATACGAACCGGACAATCAATATATTGGGGAGTATATTTGCCGAAGAGAACGATTATCAAAATTGCTTGTTGTTGAATAGTAATAAGAATATAGCGGGCGCTTTGAACGGAAATCTTTTTATGGTAAATGGGCGAACACTTAAGACACCTCCGCTTAGTGATGGGGCTCTGAATGGTATTACGCGAAAGGTACTAATGAAGACGCTTGCCAAGACGCAAGATTATGAGGTGATAGAGGCTTCTATTTCGCCTTTTGAACTTCAAAAAGCTGACGAGCTATTTATTACCAATAGTATTGTGGGGATACAGCCTATCCGCCAATACAGGAAAAAATCATATACATATGAGGTAGCGAAGAGTTTGATAGGGAAACTCAATACCAGTGCGAGGTTTGGGGTTAGTTAAGAGGTGCGAGGTGCGAGTCGCACGGGCGATTTTTAGGTAAGAGGTAAGAGATAAGAGGTAAGAAGGTAAGAGATAAGAAGGTAAGAGATAAGAGATAAGAGATAAGAAGGTAAGAGATAAGAAGGTAAGAGGTAAGAAAATGAATTTAATTGAGAGTTGTATATGAAAAATATAGTATTGATATTCTGTAGTATTTTAACGTTTAGTGTGTCAGCTCAAAAAACTATTACTGTTACGGGGAAGTTTAAGAAAAATTACCGCACTGTAAACCCTACAAAACAATTGCAAAGAGCTCTTTTTATATTGGAAAAAGGGGATATATGCTTCCCTGAGGGAGGGCTATTTGACCAAATGTATTTCTTAAAACTTTCAGCTAAAGATGCCAAAAGATTGGATACAGAAGTGATTTTAGTTTATCCTTTTTTTGATACAAAAATCACTTATATATACGACACTCCCATCACTTTGGAATTAATTTCTATCCCCAATCTACCAGATTGCTACTACAGCAAAAAGGCTTCTTGTGCTCAAGTTTCTTCTACTTATCCTGAGAACTTACCACTTTCAAAAATGAGTAAAATCAAAGCGGGAAAAACAGACCTTTTACAAGAAAGAAGAGCAGATTTTCGCAATCTTCCTGAGTGGATAGGAGCTTTAGACAATGATAAAAAAGTGCCTTTTATGAACTTCCGAAGGGTATATCTCACCAATGGTACTGAAAGAACAGATGAGGTGCCAGACTCAATAGCTCTTTCAGATTTGGCGAAAGAAAAAATGGATGATGTAGCATATTTTCTTAAAGATGTAATCCCCTTGCCCGAAAAACCTACTAAGGAAGATTGGCAACAGTGGTGGAAGAAATTACAAGAATTTAAAATCGAGACTGTAAAGAACAACGCACATATTGAAACTTTTAAAGAGGCTGATAGAGACCAGATTTTTGGTTTTGACGAGCAAAAGCAAAAAGTGTATGCACTACATTGTTCCCCTATAGTTAATAACTACCACGATCGAGAGTTATTGATATTTAACACGCTAAATAACAAAGTAACACGTGCTTATATCTATCATAAAACACAGCGAGAAGCAACTGATTTTGTGAACGTATACGCCCAAAATGACACTCTCTATACGCTCAATAAATCGATGCAATGGGCTAAATATTTTCCTACAGCTACCGATAGCTTGCCTTTCTACAAACAACTCGCTATAAACAGCCTATTACCCAGTGCTGAAAAAGAAAAAGTAAGCGATATTTATCGCATAATAGACATACACAACACCCCTACACATACACAGCTATTCTATCAAAAGCGACATACAGAGGATTTCTTTGTGATGTGTATTGACACACGTACAGGAAAACTCCTGCAAAACATTGTCCTCAAAACACTTTTCCCCAATACACAAACATTAGCTTATGTATATACAAAAGCCTCAGATAGTGCAGTCTTGACCCTGAGAATGAAAACAGAGAAAGACATTTATGAGTTGGCTTTTAAAGAAGGTAAGTTAGTGAAAAAAGAATTACTTCCTGCTGATTCGAAATCAGTAACGGGTAAACTTTTGGACAAAAACTATGTACAGGGAATAGAAAGAATAGAAGGAAAGCATCTCAATGTTTTTTATGAATTTATAGATCCTTTGTTTATAGGGGTGAGAATGCAGGTATTTGACAAAGAAAGTCTTACCCCTATAGGGAACCCTATAAATGTTTATCAATATTTGCCAGAAGAAGAAATTTCGAGTGATAATGAGATACAATTGGAAGCAGTTTTCAAAAGTGCTCGGCATTGGAATGTATTTCTCAGTGGATATAAAAAAATATATTGGATTGTATTTTAGGAAAAAGGAATAGAGATGTTAATTTTTAATTGTTAGATGATTATGAAGAAGCTACTCGTAGCTATTAGTGGAGGTATTGACAGTGTGGTACTCACGCATTTGTTACACGCTCACGGTACTAAAATATTGTTAGCCCACTGCAATTTTCAACTTCGTGGAGAGGAAAGTGATGGTGATGAAGCATTTGTGCGCAACTTTGCCAAAGAACTCGGCATCCCGCTGGAAGTAAAGCGCTTTGACACCAAAGAATATGCGAAAGCACACCAGCTCAACACCCAACTGGCAGCCCGTGAGTTGCGTTATGAGTGGTTTTATGAGCTATTGGAAACACATCATTGTGAAGCCCTTGCTACGGCACATCACGCGAACGATAATCTCGAGACTTTTTTGATAAACCTCTCACGAGGCAGTGGTTTGGACGGACTGTTGGGCATCCCGCAGCAAACCGATAAAATAGTGCGTCCGCTACTACAATGGTCACGCCAACAGATATACGATTATGCAGAGGCTCATCAACTGCAATGGCATGAAGACAGCAGTAATGCGAGCAATAAATACGTACGGAATGTTATTCGGCACGAGATCATCCCACAAATGGCTCTGGTACACCCTAATTATTTAGAGAATTTCAATCAGACGCAGGAATATTTACATCAATCGGCGCGATTTATCGATTTTTATATAGAAGAATGGAAAAGAACATGTTTTAATAGTGAAGGAGGACTATCCGTAGCTATAGCCATAGATACCCAGAAACTACAAACAGCCCCTGAGATAGATTTGGTACTTCACAAACTCTTCTATCCTTATGGATTTGGCAATATAAAAGACTTAAAAAATCTCCTCTTCAATGCTGAAGCAGGCAAACAACTCCTTTCGGCCACTCATACTCTTGTGAAAGATAGCCAAGGCGCGTGGCTAAAAGAGCGAGGAAGAGAGAATTTACCTCCAGACCTTGTATATCAAGAAGTTTTACCCCCTTTTAAATTTATTAAAGACAACCCTAATGAGGTGCTTGTAGATGCAGAAAAGCTGACAGCCCCTTTGGTAGTTCGGAAGAAGCAATCGGGAGATTATTTTTACCCTATAGGATTGGGGGTGAAAAAGAAACTCAGCAAATATTTTATCGATGAGAAATACAGTCAGTTAGACCGAGAAAACCAGTGGTTATTATGCAATGGAGAGGATATAGTATGGGTAGTAGGGAAGCGATTGGACGAGAGGTTTAAGATAACGGCAGAGACAAGGCGAGGGATGTTGATAGAGGTCAGGGGATAGAGGAAAAACAGATTTAAGATTTCAGATATAATTTTTCAGTAAAGAAAAATATTATTACTTTTGCGCTTTGGGAAGAAAGTAGAATGAAGAAAATCGAGAGAGGAGGTAGAATTTCCTTGATTTGATGATAATCCCTAACGATAAAAACACAAAATACGAAAAGATGTCAGAAGAATTGAAAGAACAACGGGCGAATAATTTTATAGAGAATATTATAGAGGAAGACCTATCAGGAGGTTTTCCGGTGGAAGCTTTGCGTTTTCGTTTTCCGCCAGAGCCCAATGGGTATTTGCATCTTGGTCACGCAAGTTCTATTTGCCTTAATTTTGGTTTAGGTTTGCGCTATAACGCTCCTGTAAACTTGCGTTTTGACGATACGAATCCTTCTAAAGAAGAGCAGGAATATGTAGATGCTATTCGCCGAGATGTAGCGTGGTTAGGCTATCAATGGGATAAGGAGTGTTATGCTTCAGATTATTTTCAGGAACTTTATGATTGGGCAGTAATGCTTATCAAACAAGGGAAAGCATATGTAGACAAACAGACTTCAGAAGAGATAGCGGCACAGAAAGGTACGCCTACGACAGCAGGGAGTGAGAGTCCTTATAGGAATACCTCGGTAGAGGAAAATCTGGCTCTTTTTGAACGAATGAAGAATGGAGAGTTTGAGAATGGCACCTATGTATTGCGAGCAAAGATAGATATGGCATCGCCGAATATGTTGATGCGTGACCCTATTATTTATCGTATTATGAATGCGCCTCACCATCGCACAGGAGACAAATGGCATATCTACCCTATGTATGACTGGGCGCACGGAGAGAGCGATTATCTTGAACAGGTGTCGCACTCACTTTGTACATTAGAGTTTTTACCTCATAGAGAGCTATATGATTGGTTTTTAGACCAAGTAATAGCTAGTGAAGGAAAGAAGAGGAGTGTGCGACCCAAGCAGAGAGAGTTTGCAAGGAGGAATTTGAGTCATACAATTGTGAGCAAGCGCAAGCTGTTGCAGCTAGTAAATGAGAAATATGTAGCTGGCTGGGATGACCCTCGTATGCCTACAATCTCGGGGATGCGCAGGCGTGGTTATACCCCTGAGGCGATACGCAAATTTGCGGATACGATAGGGATAGCCAAGCGAGAGAACCTTATAGATGTATCGCTTTTGGAGTTTTGTGTACGCGAAGACCTGAACAAGAAAGCGAACCGAGTGATGGCAGTGCTCGACCCAGTGAAGGTGGTGATAACTAACTATCCGGAAGGGCAAGAAGAGTGGCTTGAAGCAGAGAACAACCCAGAGGTAAGCCCTATGACCTATCGAAAGGTGCCTTTCAGTAGAGAGATTTATATAGAGAGAGAAGACTTTAGGGAAGAGGCAGACAAGAAGTATTTTAGGTTGAAAATAGGGGGAGAAGTGCGTTTGAAGAATGCTTATATCATCAAGGCAGAGCGCGTAGTGAAAGATGCTATGGGCAACATTATAGAAATTCATTGCACTTATGACCCTGAGAGCAAGAGTGGTAGTGGTACAGAGGCGAGTATGCGCAAGGTGAAAGGTACGCTACATTGGGTATCAATAGCACATGCGATAGAGGCAGAAACGCGTCTTTATGACCGTCTTTTTACAGTGCCTGAACCAGACCGCCAAGAGGATAGTTTTTTAAATTATATCAACGCTAATTCGTTAAAAGTAATAACAGCCTATGTAGAGCCTTCTCTACAAGGAGTTCAAGAAGGAGAGACAATGCAGTTTCAGCGACTTGGATACTTCTGTGTAGACCCAGATAGTACAGAAGGGAAGTTAGTTTTCAATAAGACAGTGGGTTTGAAAGACACGTGGGAAAAAATAAAAGAAACAGAATAAGATGAAAGGGTAGCTTAGGCTACCTTTTTATTTTTAGGAAGAGATAGGTAATCCCCCCTAATAGAGAAGCTACAGAAAAGGCTAGAATAAAACTGCCGATAAGATATTGCAAGAGGTGTTCTCTTATAAAAGTTTGAGCATATTCTGTAGTAAAATCAGCACGAGGGAATACTTCGCCACCTATAAAGAAACTACCTACTTTAAGAGAAGAGAGGACAAGCAAAGGTATCATCGGGGGGATACTCACATTAGAGCAGATAAAAGCTAAAGTTTTGTTCAAATTGAAGAATACCGCCAAAGTGATAGTAAGTATGGTTTGAAAACCCCAAAAAGGCGCGATGCCAAAGAATACACCTAATGCTACAGAACCAGCTTTCACACTGTCGCTACTGTTACTTTCTAAAATATCCTCTTTGATGAAGCGTTTGAGACTCTTTTTTTTAGCATCTCTAAAGAAATTACGTGGCTTGATATAGAAAAGCGCGATGAGTACCAACACGCTGTTGAGCAAGCTGATACGCATAAAGTCGCGGAAAGGTCGAAAATGCGAAACTCGTTCTTCAGGGTCGTACAACACTTGTATAGGTACATTTTTTAGTTGTACTCCATTCCAACTGCTACGCACCAATATTTCTATCTCAAATTCAAACTTTTCGGTATAATATTTCTTAGGAATGTACTGCAAAGGATATAACCTATATCCCGATTGTGTATCGGGGAGATTGACACCCGTTTCGAGGTGAAACCAGAAGTTAGAAAATTTATGTCCGAAGCTACTTTTCTTAGGTACGCCGTCTTGGGTCATATTACGACTGCCTACCAATAGAGTAGGTTCACTTTCCGCTTCGATAGTAGCTATAAATACAGGTATATCTTCGGGGTAATGTTGTCCGTCGGAGTCGATGGTAAGGGCGTAGTCGTAGCCTAAATTGCGGGCTTTGTCAAAGCCTATGCGCAGGGCATTGCCTTTGCCTTTGTTTTTAGGGAGATGAATAATAGTGAGTTGGGGGTAACGAGCGAGTATATCGGGAGTAGCATCGGTTGCGCCATCATTCACTATGATAATATGAGAGGTATAGCGCAACACCCCATCAATCACGCGAGCGAGGGTTTTAGCATTGTTATAAGTAGGAATTAAAACGCAATAGTTCATAGTCCCATTTTCTTTTTCTCTTCATCGTTAAACACTTTCGACTTCTTCACAAATCCTGCTATATGTTTTTGTAGTTCAGGGGATTGCTGAGCGTAGTGTGCGAGTATAAAATCCTTATCGGCAGTGATGTTGTTGCGATAAGGCACTACTTTGGGCAAGTGTTCTTGTACACTGAGGCGTATGAGGTGAAGTTCAGTATTTTGAGGTTGCTGTTTGAGGGCGTTTTCTAACAGCGGTTTGCCCTCTTTGAGTAGGGCAACTCTGCCACCTCCGAATTTTGCTAATATCATTTTGCTCGCCCCTTTATAGGCACTTAGCACCACATCGGTAGTAGGAGCATTGGCTATCAGTTCTGCAAAAGCTGTGGCGTTCTCTTTGCTATCGGAAGCTGTAATATAGGCAACGCGCACCTTTTCAAGGCTCTGCGCTTGCAGAGCCCCAAAACTCAAGAATAATATGATGAAGTAGATGTGTTTCATTTAGTCTATAAGTCTTACCTCTTATCTCTTACCTGTTAAATATTGCTCTATACAAGTCGCTACCATTGGCATATAGCAAGATAGCTATGAGGATTACAAATCCTACCATTTGAGCGTATTCTAATACTTTTTGATTAGGCGCTCTGCCGGTTACCATTTCGTAGAGGAGGAATACCACGTGTCCGCCGTCTAAAGCAGGTATAGGCAAGATATTCATAAAGGCTAAAGCGATAGAGAGGAAGGCAGTGATTTGCCAGAAAGAAAGCCAGTTCCAATTATCTTGGAAAAGTTTGCCTATAGAGCCAAAGCCTCCTACTTCACTTGCTCCTTTTTTGGTGAATACAAATTTAAATTGCGAAACATAGTCGCGCAACACATTGTAACCATAAGCAGTTCCGTGACTTAAGGCAGCTCCTAAAGAGTAGTTTTTATGCGAAAGCTGTATTTCGCCTTCTCGTTGTCCTGCCGAAATTCCCATTTTTTTCTCTTCACCGAGGACTATTTTTAGTTCTTTGGCTACTCCGTCGCGTTCTATCATCACACTCACGGGAGTACCCTCAGGAGCCATTGTAAGGGCAGGAGGTACGTCCGAAAAATAATAGATAGGTTCTCCGCCAATACTTACCAGCTTATCGCCTTTTTGCAAGCCTGCTTTAGCTGCTGGTGATTCTGGGATAACGGTATCGATAATAGCTTTTGTTTTGATGCTAAAAGGAGCTGTTTCACCGCGTAAATAAAGGGTTTTACCTATGTTTTCGGGGAGAGAAAGGGTGCGTGTATTGCCGTCGATACCTTGCACGGTAATCTGTTTGGGGTCGCGCAACAAAATGTGTTTGCTGGCTTCCAACACATTCTCCAAAGGTTTGCCATCGATAGCGGTTACAATATCGCCATTTTGGAAACCATAAGCACGCATAGTGCGAGTAACGGCAAAACCATCTTTCACCCCTTCGGGTTTGAGGTAATCTTGTCCCCAAGCGAAGAGAATCATTGAGTAGATAAAGAATCCTAAGAGCAAATTCACAGTTACCCCGCCTATCATAATGATAAGGCGTTGCCACGCAGGTTTAGAGCGGAACTCCCACGGCTGTGGAGGTTGCGCCATTTGCTCTTTGTCCATACTCTCATCAATCATACCGGCAATCTTCACATAGCCACCCAGTGGTAGCCAACCAATGCCGTATACAGTTTCACCTATCTTCTTTTTGAAGAGAGAAAACTTCACATCAAAGAAAAGAAAAAACTTTTCTACTCTTGTTTTGAAGAGTTTAGCAGGGATAAAATGTCCTAATTCGTGTAGGACTACTAAAATTGAAAGACTCAGAATTAGCTGAGCCGCTTTTATTAAAAATACTTCCATGTTCAGGTTTTAGGTCTCAGGCTTCAGGTTTCAGGGTGGGAGAAATTAGACTCTTTTGTAAAGAATTAAGCATTTTTCCTACTTCTTTTATTAAACCCAAAGCTTTTTCAATATCTGAATTGTTTAAATAATTAATCTTAACACAAAGTAATAATTGTGTTTCTAATTCGGCATTAGAACTTTTGGTCACTTAAAGCAAAAAGTTCTTCTTTAGGTAGTTTTTTAACTAACTGGTAAACTTCAACAGCAAGATCCATTGCTTTTTGCCAAACAATCAAATCTTTAAAGTCTTTTATTTTATTCATTTTGTTGGTTTTTTAATTATTTTTTATACTATTGTTAGGGCTCTATACCTATCCCCTGACACCTGACACCTAACACCTGACTCCTAAGCCTTCTTATTCGCTAATTGTCCACAGGCAGCATCGATGTCTTTGCCACGTGAGTGGCGAACGGTAACAGTGATGCCTGCTGCTTCAAGCATCGTTTGGTAAAGTTCAAGTGCTTTAGGGTCGGCTTGTTGAAAATCACCATCATCTATGGGGTTGTACTCAATGAGATTCACTTTAGAAGGAGCAAACTTACAGAATTTTATCAGCGCCTCTACATCCTTTTTCTGGTCGTTGATACCCTTCCACACCACATACTCGTAGGTGATGCGGTTTTTAGTTTTTTGATACCAATATGCCAAAGCGTCGCGTAGTTCTTCTAACGGGAATTGTTCATTGAAAGGCATAATGCCTGTGCGCACATTGCTAATGGCTGAATGCAAAGATACTGCCAATTTGAATTTTACCTCATCATCAGCCATCTTTTTTATCAATTTGGGGATACCCGAAGTAGATAGCGTGATGCGTTTGGGCGACATTCCTAAGCCTTCAGGCGAAGTAATTTTGTCGATTGCCTTCAGTACATTGTTGTAGTTCATCAGCGGTTCGCCCATTCCCATAAACACTATGTTAGAAAGCGGACGACCAAAGAAGGCGCGACTCTGCTCATCGATTACTTTCACTTGGTCGAATATCTCATCGGGCAGGAGATTGCGCATACGTTTTAAGCGCGCTGTCGCACAAAACGAACAATTGAGACTACACCCCACCTGACTTGATACACAGGCTGTCGTGCGGGTATCGGTAGGAATCAATACCGATTCTACCAGCAAACCATCATGCAGGCGCACAGCGTTTTTGATGGTACCATCGTTACTGCGTTGCATCACATCCACTTTGATGTGGTTGATACTGAAGTGTTCAGCAAGCATCTCGCGTGTAGCTTTCGGCAGTGAGGTCATCGCCTCAAAGGTATGTACGCCTTTCTGCCACAACCATTCGTACACTTGGTTGCCGCGGAAAGCCTTGTCGCCATTACTCTCAAAAAAAGTGCGGAGTTCTTCCTTGGTAAGAGCGCGTATGTCGCGTTTTTGCATCATAATTTAAAATCCTTTACTACGTCTTCTAAAGGCAAGCGCGATTTAGGGCGCAAGTGCAACTGATTGCTGTCCTCAGGGTCGCGATAGCCTATTGCCACCGCAAAGAGCGTAGTGTATTCAGGTTCGTTTAAAAGTCGGTCGTACTCAGTATTGACGATGCCTTCCATAGGGGTGCTATCAATGCCCATAGAAGCACACGCACTGAGGAAAAATCCTAATGAGATATACACTTGGTTGTTCATCCACGCATAGAGTCCTACATCACCTTTGGGTTTTTGTACTTTATGATAAAAGTTAAGTCCTGTTTCGGTAGCAGCTTTAGCGAGCTTTTTCTCAAATGAAGGCAAGGCACTATTCGCCATAAACACCACCAAATGGCTGGCTTGCTTCACGCGTTCTTCATTGATGAACGACGCTTTGGCGAAAGCCTCTTTAGTAGCTTCATCGCTTATGAAAACAAATTGCCAAGGTTGAGAATTGATAGATGAAGGAGCGAGGCGTAATATCTCTTTGAGTTTAGCGATATCACTATCGCTGATGCATTTATTGCTGTAATGTTTAGTAGTATAACGATTTTGTGCTAATTGTAGAAAGTCCATAATATTCTTTTTTTAAGTTTTTCAGCCGACAAAGGTACGGTGTAATTACCAATTTACCAAATTAGTAAATATCATAAAACAGTCATTTCTTTAGTCTATGGGATAGCTTCTATAAGTGTATTCACCTGTTCCTCAGTAGTAGCCCACGAGCAGATTAGCCGAATAGCAGTATGATGCTCATCTATCTTTTTCCACTCATAGAAAGCAAAATTCTTAGCCAGAATAGAGACAACTTCATTAGGCAAAATAGGAAATAACTGATTGGTATCAGTATCCGATAAAAATCCGTAACCTTTTGCTTTAAAAGCTTCTTTAATCAAGCACATACACTCATTCGCATAACGAGCCAAACTATCGTAAAGATTGCTTTCAAACAATGTCTGAAACTGCAAACCTAATAACCTCCCTTTGGCCAATAAAGCTCCTTTTTGCTTTAGATGATAGTCAAAACCTTCTCCCAGCAAAGGATTGTTGAAAACAATTGCTTCTCCTAGCAAACCACCATTTTTAGTAGCTCCAATATAAAAAACATCACTGTATTTAGCCAAATCTTCCCAGCCTATATCATTGCTCTCAGCGTTTAAAGCCGACCCTAATCGCGCCCCATCTATGAAAAGCAAAAGCTGATGCGCTTGACAACACTCATAGATAGCTTTTAGTTCCGAAAGACGATAGATAGAACCCACCTCAGTAGCATTAGTAATGTATACCAATCGAGGCTTTACTTGATGTGGAAAATTCGTATAACGTGTAGCATAATCAGCAATCTCCTTAGGGCTTATCTTCCCTTCTACGCTAGCACACAGATGTATCTTGTGCCCCATCGCCTCTATAGCTCCCGTCTCACTATCCGCAATATGCGCAGTATCAGCCGCTATAACACTTTCATAAGCACGCAATAATGCACCTATCACTAGCAAATTAGCTTGTGTACCCCCATCTACAAAATATACAGAGGCACTAGGGTTCCTTATCTTCTCCCTGATAAGCTCTTTTGCCCGTAGCGAATAAACATCAAGCCCATAACCGGCTTGTTGGCTAAGATTCGTCTTTACAAGCGCTTCCAAAATAGCAGGATGCGCTCCCTCAGCATAATCATTCTTAAACGATATCTTCATTCTAATATATTTTCGGATTCCACTGTTCTGGATATTTAGGCGTAATCGTTTGATAGTATTCTTGTATTTCTGCCATAATGCTCTCTTGGCTTCGCGTCTTCAAATCCTCTAAAGAAATACTTCGCCCAATATAGATTTTCTTATCTTTAAAATCTCCAGCCCCCAATACAAGAGGCACCTCTGCCGAAAGTGCCATATGATAGAACCCCATACGCCACTTGTTCACTCTCGAGCGCGTCCCTTCAGGTGTTACTACCAAACTAAAATCCTCTTTTTTAAACAACTCGGTAACAAAAGCTACCAAGTTATTGCGTTGCGAACGATCAATACCTATCCCCCCCAACTTGCGTACAAGCCACCCATACCAAGCCTTCGTATGTGCATCTTTGATGATGAGTTTAATAGGCTTTTCAAGCTTCCAATAAGCCAATATACCCAATACAAACTCCCAGTTTGTCGTATGTGGTGCCACCACGAGCACACACCGATTGAGGTTCTTAGAATCTCCCTGAAGTACTATTTTCCAGCCCATAACCCATAAGGCAAATGAGCCTATCCATTTTTTCATCTGTAAGAAAATATATAATTTTTTTTCGGGGGCAAAGGTAAGGATAATTGCCGAATTAGCAAATTAACCAAAACCCTCCTATCCCGATTCTTGCATATCAAATGCTACTATCTTTTTATTAATTATTTTGAAAGAATACGATATTGAAGATTCTACTCTAATAGGCTCCTCTCCTTTTTCAAACTGAACAGTATAAGAATAATTAATAACCAGTCGAAAAGTCTTGTTAGGATAAGATTCTATATAAATAATGTTTTCATAATCAGAAGTCTTATATTTTTGCATCTCACTATGGAGCATTTTATGATGGTATTCTCTTTTTGTTATATCATAAGAGGGAATACTATCTTTCAAATCTGCTTGATTGATATCGTATAAGTATCTATTTAATATCTTAGGGGTTATATTCACAATGTCCTTCTTTTTATGCTTAGGATAATGAATAGCAGATATTGAATCTATTTTTTTGAAGAGATCTTTTTGTAGAAATCTATCTTCAAGAAGTAGAAAGTCTTTTAAAAGAGGTAAAGAATCATTAACTGTTGTTCTTTTACTTTCAGTAAAATTTAATTTTGCCCTTCTCTCTTGGCAAGAAAAAAGCAAAATACCTATTAAAATTAAAAATACTCTCATCTTATTTTAGTCCTTATACGTCTTTTTATTTCTTTAGGAGAAAGAGTAACGCTATCACTCTCATATAGCATATAGTTATTGGTATAGATTTCCTTATACCCTCCTTTGCCATCATATATCTTATGGAGAATATAATCGTCGCCTATTTTGGCATTATGAAAATAAAGTTCTTCTACAAGTTTATTATCTTTATAAACGTAACACGTTCCTACAGCAAAACCTGTATTAACATCTTCATTTGATGCAATACCATTACAAGATCGTTGTGTAACATTTCCTTTTTCATCATAACGAATTTCTAATTCATCACATTGTTCTATGTCTCTCCCATAAATCATACTATCTTTTTCTGGGAAATGAAAACTTTCGTATATAAGTTTACCTTTTTTATAAATATACTTTCGCACAGGAATTATATTTTTGCTATCAGGAAATTCGGGATTAATATCTTTTTCATAGTAACCCCAATAGGTATAATATACCGAGTTATCATCTTTAAAGCCATAAGTTTCTAACCTATTAACTATGGCAGTATCTTTCCCTCGAATAATTAATGTATCTATTTTAATAGCTTTTATTTTCCACTCATTTCCACTATTACTATAAATTGTGTCGTTTTTTATATTTTCAGTCTGTGTTTCAGATACTGTTTGTCTAAAATGACAACTAAATAAAATAGACAATAATATTAATAAAATTACTTTCATAATTAGAAATATTTTTCAATGTTATACAATAAACCTTGTACTAACTGTTCTGCTATTTTGTCAATATTACTAAATAATTCAACTTGTTAGTTCAAAAGTTCAAAAAAAGTAAAACAACCCCAATCTCCCTACAAAGACAAATTTCTTAGAAAAAAGTAAGTTTAATAGATACTCACAAAATCTATAAAATCTACTTTATGTTTTTTTTCACTTGTTCGTCTCTTTTTATAAAGATTACATTGTTTCTTCAATGAAATTCCAATTTTTGTCGAAATGCAAGATATGCATTCTATCATATAAATATGCTTTTCTTCTTATGATATTGTATTCCTTACCATTGTCTTCAACAATTTTATCTGTCTCTCCAGAAAGTTCATAATCAAAATCAAATAATATATAATAACTCTTCTTATCTATTTTTACTTTTCTATTTGTTTGATTAATTCTCATCGAAAATAATACAACTTGATTTATATCTTTCGTAGGAACGATACCAACTTTATACATATCTTTTTCATAGCCTAAGATTATAAAAAAATCTTCTTCTATATATTTATTAACATATTTTGTTATTATCTCCTCTGCATTTCCTTTTTTGAAATGATACTCCAAAAATTCTCTTTCTTCTATTCTCTTAGAAGAATATTCTCTACCACACGATAGTAATACCAATGATAGTATGATAATTATAATTTTCATATGCTTCTTTTAGATGTAAAAAATAGCTTGTTCTATTTCTTTACTTCTACACCGTTTTTGTAATAGACTTTATCAACAACTCGTTCTTCTTCCCCTTTTTCATTGATAATTTTCAAATCTATATCTTCTATTGTCCAAAGCCCATGTTTATTGCCGTGTTTGTATCTTCCTTTTGCTACATTACTAAACACTCGTTCTTCCCATACACCTATTTTTTTATCATTTTTATAATGACCTTCTAACACTTTTTCTTCTTCTTTTATTTGCCAATACCCATTTCTTTTTCCTTTTTTATAATATCCTTTCCTTACAAAGGAATGGTTATCTGTTTCGAGATAAAAACCATCTAATAATTCATTTTTATAATTTTCTACCTTTACTAAATCTAATCCGCTAAGGCATTTTTCAAATGTGAGCACTTCTGTTTTATTACCCATAAATCTCTTAATCCAAATGTAGTTTACATCTTGGTGTATTGATTTAACAGTATATTGATTTTTTCTTATAGGTTCTTCTGCTGAAACACGTAGGTACTCATCTTTAAAATCCTGAGAGAAAAGGTTTAGAGTAAAAAGGAGAAAAAGTATTTTAAATATTTTATTTTTCATTGTGATAAAGTTTTATTTCTTCTTGCATTTTTAACCATTGCCATTTCCAAAAAGATTTTTGAGGAACATTATTATCTTTTTCCATTATATTGTCATTTGTCAAATAATCCCAAATTACCTGTTAAGTAACTGTTCTGCTAAAATAATGTGCAATTTGATTTATAGTAATCGTATCTTTTTGTGAATATACAAGATGAGTCAAGAGTAAAACGCATATTGCCATAAAATATCTTATTCCCATTCTTCTGCTATATTTAACGTGAGTTAAGCGTTAACAATCAGCAAAACATTTTTAATCTCCTACAAAGCTAGCAAGTTGGCGTAGCTGGGTATGTGAATACGAATTTTCACGAAATTGAGACACTTTTTAGGATTATTATTAGTTATAGGACAAGACGGACTTGGCTGCCCCATCTGAATTGTAATGGTATATTGCTAATTTATAATTGTAAATCACGGTGCTATTATAATACAAGTTTTTATTTTTTTACTTCTACACCGTTTTTGTAATAGATTTTATTAACAAGTTGTTCTTCTTCTCCTTTTTCATTGATAATTTTCAAATCTTCATTTATCATTATCCAAAGCCCATGCATTTTGCCATGTTTGTATTTTCCTTTTGCTGAGCTAAAACCTGTATATTCTTCCCACATTCCGTGTTTTTCGTCATTTTTATAATACCCACTTTCTCCTATACCAGTGTCGAGAGCTTCAGCCCAAAAACCATGTTTTTTACCATTTTTATAATAACCTTGTTTACTCCACGACATTCCTGCATCCATATAGTAGCCGTGCAGTTTGCCATTTTTATAGTTTTCTACTTTTGTTAACTGCACCATTCCAATACTCTTGTCTGAAGAAGAAATCTTAAAAGTAAGAACCTCATAACAATCTTTTCTTTTTATAGTCTTTACAATAAGCTCTTTTACTTTTCCATCCCCTTGTTTAATACCATATTCATTAGATATTTTCGATGAGATACTTTGGCTATTAGAAAAAAACCGCTCGTATTGTTCCTTAAATTCTTGTCCAAAAGATTTTAAAGAAATTAGAAATAAAAACAAAAATAATTTATTTTCCATATATATTGTCATTTATTGAATAACCCCAAATTATCTGCTAAGTAACTGCTCTGCTAAAATCATAAGCAATTTGATTTCTTTATAAAAAAGCAAACATTTTTTCATTTTTTTAATCATCAAAATCTATATCACTTACATATTTACAACCTCGTATTTTTGAAACAAACAAATCGTATTCCTCCTTTTCAACCTTATTAGCTGTTTTTGTAAGAATGAGTTCGTCTTTTATTTTTAAAAAACTGGAGTAATGGTATTTTCTTCTTGTCGTATTCCCAAGCTACAATTTCAATATAACTTTCTGGTTTAATAAGTGTTGTATCAATGTCTATCTGAAAAATTGCATCCATACCAGAAAAGCTAAGATCACAATGTGTTTCGTCATAATTTGCTAAAACAGCTATCGCAAAAATAACTTTGATTGGATTGTGTTCTTCATCTACTACTCTAATTGTTTTTGTAATAGTACTTTTTGAACTTTGTTCATTACTTATATTTTTTAGTGTTTTACAAGAACTAAAAAAAATAGATAAGATAACTATTATAATTTTTATTTTCATAACTAACTATAGTATTTTTTCACTTCTTCTCATTGCCAATGAAAAAAATAAATCTTGTACTCCTTTAGTTCTTTGTTATTTCTAACTATAATTCTTCTATGCTTCATAAGTTCAATAGGCAATTAAAAAACATAAATAAGTTTCATTGCTAGAAACAAGTATAATATAAGAATGAGTATATTTATGAAAATAATAGTGATACTATACTTTTTTACAAAGCACAACAAAGCTATTTGTATGACAGATAGCAGTGGGAATATATAAATATCTGAAAAACCTATTCCAAAAGAATTTTTCGATGGGAGTGTATTTATTAATATGATAAGTATAAAACTTAATAGAATACTTGTTATAGTTACTTTTTTCATAAACTTATTGTTAGTGTTAGATTGCTTTTTATTTTCCTTCAAAAAACAAAATTTTTCTCTCTCACTACCTCAATCTTATCGCCACCCCCATTACTCCCATCATTGCCCGTGCGGCTCGCACCCCATTACTCCCACACTTCATAACCGCCCGTGTGGCTCACCCCCCATTACTCCCATTATCCTCTCTTACCTCTTATCTAAATCCCCTCTCTTATCTCTTACCTCTTATCTAAAATAGAGCTCACCCCCCATTATTCCCATTACTCCCATTATTCCCATTATTCCCATTACTCCCATTATTCCCATTACTCCCATTATTCTCACCTCCCATAACCGCCCGAGCGCCTCGCACCCCATCTCTTACCTCTTATCTCTTATCTAAATCCCCTCTCTTATCTCTTACCTAAAATAGAGCTCGCACCCCTTCTGTCTAATTCCCTACAAACATTTCCTTCTAAATCATACTCAATTACTCTTCGTTGATTAGTTTTTAAATAATCAATATACTTTGTATATTCTTTTGTTTTTGAAACTATCATTACAAGCACAAGATACCTCTTCTATTTCTCTACAACTTATTGTCTTACAATAGAAAAGGAATGATATGAATGACAAAACTAATAACTTTACATATTGAGAACTACGTAAAATATCCCATTGCCATTTAAAGATCGTTTCCTTAGTATTGTGAAGATTAGCATAGATTTTTATATTTATTTTTAAGAGTTATATAAATAAACAAACAAACACTATCAATAATACAAGTAGGGTGCTATCTATTATAAGAAGTTTAAATTCCTTATTTTTGTATAATGAAACAGATAAAGATATCTTTGCTATAAACATAAGTAGTAAATGGAGTAATCCTTGGAAAACTCCTGCAAGTTTACTGTGGTTTCCTTCCATTTCTTGATAAAATTCTATAGGTAATGAATCAAAATAGAATAGAATAGCAATGAGCAAATACTCATAAATAATAGCTCCAACCAAAGAACTATGGTTTTTCCATTTAAATATCCAAAACCATAAAAATACAATGAAAAACGGGAATGTTTTAAAAAGAATCTCTAAACCTACTTTTACCATTTTAAAATACTAATATTATAAATTATTAATGTCATAATAAGAGATGAGAATAGATCGTTGTATACATATATAAAGTATGGTTATTATAAGCAATAAACAGTCTAATAACAGTAATCTAAATGCTCTTTTTTTAAGTAATAACCAAAGTTCATATACCTTAGGGATAGCGATCAATAAATATAATAATAGAATAACAATTGTATAGCCCACATTCACTTGTTTTCCTATCATTTCAGATAAAAAATCTTCAGGCAAGTACATCAAAATCGCCAAAGACATAATAATACTATCTCCATAGAGAACTAACCGTAAAAGTTTCTTTTTAGATTGCCAAGAAAATGACCAAATCCAGAAAACTACAATGAGAATAGCATATAATATAAATATTATTCTAGTAATCATAACATTATTTTTTTACAATATAGAAAAAGTATGTCCTACATCTTCAACTCCAAAAATTAAAGATTTTCCTTCAATTTTTTCTTTAAAACTTACTATTTAGTCTTCACATAGTCAAATGTAATAGCATAATACTCAGAGTTAATAATAAACTTATGGTCATACACACGCTCGCGAGCAAAGATTTCAAGGGTAGTTACCATACCCCTTTTACAAACAGTCTTACTATAAGAAGCAGTAAGGCTAAGAAGCTTCCTTTGGTGCCCCGCAATAGTTAGAATGCCTATCATTACAAATAATGAATTTTATAATTACGCCACAAAGATAGCATTTTTATTTCAAAAAAGAAAATTTTTCTCCCTCACTACCTCAATCTTATCGCCACCCCCATTACTCCCATCATTGCCCGTGTGCCTCACCCCCCATTATTCCCATTACTCCCATTACTCCCATTACTCCCATTACTCCCATTACTCCCATTACTCCCTCTTACCTCTTATCTCTTACCTAAATCCCCTCTCTTATCTAAAACAGAGCTATTTGCGCAATTCCCAAAAAAATAATACTTTTGTCCCATCAATATCATCAAACTATGGCACATTACTTTTCATCTTCCTTTACCCTCGGCATCCTCGGCGGAGGACAGCTCGGCAAAATGCTCCTTACCGAAACCCGTAAGTTCGATATCAATACCAAAGTCCTCGACCCTTCCCCCGATGCCCCCTCTCGCATAGCATGCAACTCTTTCATACAAGGAAGCCTCACCGACTTCGATACCGTCTATAACTTCGGAAAAGAAGTGCAAGTACTCACTATCGAAATTGAAAACGTAAATGTAGAAGCCCTCGAAAAACTACAAAGCGAAGGCGTAAAAGTATTCCCTACACCTCAAACTATCCGACTAATACAAAATAAAGCAACCCAAAAATGCTTCTACGCCTCCCACAATATCCCCACAGCCCCCTTCAAAGTATATGATAACCTCGACGATTTGCGATGCTCAGTCGATGATAATACAATTTCCCTTCCCTTTGTATGGAAAGCCACTCGCTTCGGATATGATGGCAACGGAGTGAAAATTATACGCCACCCATCCGACCTCAACAACCTCCCACAAGAACCCTGTATCGCCGAAGACCTCATCCCCTTCAAAAAAGAACTCGCAGTCATTGTAGCACGCAATGAAAGCGGTGAGGTTCGTACCTATCCCGTAGTCGAGATGGAGTTCCACCCCGAAGCCAATCAAGTAGAATATGTCTTGTGTCCTGCCCGTATAGAGGAAACTGTAGCCCAAAAAGCACGCACTATCGCTGTACAAGTAGCCGAAGCCTTTGAAGTAGTAGGCCTTCTAGCCGTAGAACTCTTCCTAACTCAAAACGACGAGATTATCGTAAACGAAGTAGCCCCAAGACCTCACAACTCTGGTCATTACAGTATAGAAGCGGCCTATACCAACCAGTTCGAACAGCACCTGCGCGCTATCCTACACCTGCCCTTAGGCAATACCGATAGCAAAGTAGCTGGAGTAATGGTCAACCTCGTAGGAGCCGAAGGATACCAAGGCGATGTTATCTATGAAAATATCGAGCAAATACTCGCTATCGAAGGCGTAACCCCTCATATCTATGGCAAAAAACAAACGCGCCCCTTCCGAAAGATGGGACACGTTACTATCGTAAATAAAGATATTGATAAAGCCCGCGATACCGCCGAAAAAGTGAAGAACATCATAAAGGTAAAGGCTTAAAAATCTTAGGGGAATACTATTTTAGCACTAAGAGGATAATGATCTGATAGAGAAACGTAATGCGTCTGAAATTCACCTACCTCCAAACGTTTGTCTGGCAATATAAAGTCAATGCGTAAAGGATAACGCTTGAAGTTAAAAGTACGCCCAAAACCTCTACCTCCCTCTACAAAAGCATCGTTCAGGTCTTCGCCTTTTATCTTCCTATATACATAAGAAAAAGCAGTATTGTTGAAGTCTCCACATACAATCATCTTGTAACGGCATTGCGCCTTATGCGCCAAAAATACTTCTACCTGCTCTTGTTGCCTTCCAAAACGCCTGCTGATATTCCCCACTAGCTCCTCCTTGTCTTCCTTTATCAAATCCTCCTCTTTAGCACTCAAATGCAACGACTCCAAATGCAGGTTATAAAAACGCACCGTATCCTTCCCCACCAATACATCGGCATACATACCGTTATTCGTTGTATGACTAAATTGTAAAGACCCAAAACGCAAAATCTTCTTTTTGCTGAAAATGGCCAAACCTATGTGATTTCGACTTCCTTTTATCACAATAGCTTTATATGGATAACCTTCAGGATAATAACGCTTATCGTTATAAAACTCCTGCAACACGATCACATCTCTACCTTCTTTCTTGAAAAATTCTCCTATTTGTTCGTATAATTTACCGTTCGGATGCCAATGATAATGATTAAACAAACGCACATTGAATGATAATAAGCTGAGCTGCTCCCTCCCATCACCCCTATGAGCAAATAACTGCACCCAGCGCCCTAAAGAACCCCAGCTCAAGCAGAGTACAACCCCCGAGAAGATTGCCCAGCGCCTACGCCTGATAAGCCCATAAAGTAACGAAAGAATAGTAAGCAGAAGAAAAACTGGGGTGAAAAGCCCTAATATCGAAAGATAACCAAAATGTACAGGAGGAAGATAAACTACCCCCAAGCACAGCAGCAAGCCTATCCCTACCGCATAATGAATGTAACTCCCTATTTTTAATAACCTCTTCAACCTTATACGCCCTTAGCTCCGTCTACTTGAAACCTGATATAAGTGATAGGCTTACCTTGCTCCAAGTAATATTGCTCATAAAAAGTCTTGATTTCTGTTACCTCTGCCGGAACCCCATCACTGTTGTAGATATTGTGATTTGCATAAAGCACCTTATGCCCCGCTCCGTGTAGCAACCCTAAGGTATAACCGTGCATAAACTCACTATCTGTTTTAAGGTGAATATACCCATCTGACTTCAAAATTCGCCTATAACGCTCAAGAAAAGTAGCATTCGTAAGCCGATGCTTCGTACGCTTATACTTAATCTGCGGGTCAGGAAATGTAATCCAGATTTCACTCACTTCCCCCTCAGCAAAACACTTCTCTATAAGCTCTATCTGCGTACGCAAAAAAGCTACATTCCCTATCTCCTCTTCAGTCGCCGTTTTAGCTCCTCGCCAAAAACGCGCCCCTTTTATATCAATCCCTATAAAATTCTTATCCGGATGACGCTTAGCCAACCCTACCGTATATTCCCCCTTTCCACATCCCAACTCCAAAACAATAGGGTGTTCATTCTTAAAATAAAGCTCATTCCATCGCCCCTTATATATAAAAGCATCGCTCAGAAGATTATCTCGCGAAGGCTGAATTACATTGCCAAAAGTCTCATTCTCTTTAAATCGTTTAAGTTTATTTTTACTTCCCATACCATTAATTTTTTCACGCAAACCATCATATATCGTTTGCTAATATTTTGCAAATGTACAAATCTATTACCAATCTTACAAAAAACCTCTCACATCACCATGGCATTCGCATTTAAGATAATAGGTTTATGCTTTATTAATAAACTACAAAAAATAGTAGGGAATATTAGGTGTTTTCTCTTTAAAAAGTCACTTTTGCGGATTGGGTGCTGTCCCAAAAGTTTCAAAACTACTTTTGCGTCGCTACACTTTGCCAAAGTTTTAATTGCTCGTCGTGCTACGACCTTTGGCAAAGTTGATTACTCTGATAATCAGTTGCTTTTTGGGTATATTGTAGGGGTGTTTTGCAAAACGCCCACATAAATAAAATTTTTTCAGACACCCTCAATGAGGGTTAGGCTTTTAAATGCGAACGCCGTGTCGCATCACCCGTGTAGCTCACCCCTCCCATTTCTTCAATCTCCGGATTTCCTACCCCCTGTCTTACAGCAACCTTACAGCAACCTTGGAGACTGCTTGGAGCAATCTTGGAGCTTCCTACTTCTCTACCTCTTCCTCGCTCGCCATATCTCTATAGAATTGATGGTATTCTGCCAAAGAATATAACAACCTGGCCCTACAGTAGAAAGCGGATGCAAGTAAGTAGCCGCTATCCAGATAGCAAAAGCCGTGTTCTTCTGACCTAAAGCCTGACCAGACTCTATCAACGAATTGAAAAACCTTCCAATACGCCATCCCATAGCATATTGGAACAAGCATAATACCAATCCAGAAATCCCTATAAGGGATAGAAATAATACACTTGTCCCTGCGTGGAAAATGTTCCTCAGCGTAGTGCCGGTAACTATCATTAGCGAGCAACCCCAGAGATAAAAAGAGAGGTCTGGAATATGAATAAGCCACTGATGAAACCGGCGTAATTGTGGCAAACTCTTAGTAAGAAGTGCCAATAACATCGGTACGACCAGCACCAAACATACCTTCTGCATTATCAGCGAGAAAGCTCCCCAGAAGGTCATCTGCGAGGCTGGTTCTATCAGCGGAAAACACACAGGGATGAGCAATGCACAAAGCAGGTTCGAGAGAAAAGTATAAGTAGTCATCTGCTCCAAATTGCCACCGAGCTTGAGAGTTACCACCGCGGCCGCAGCTGCACACGGACTTATAATACAAGCCAACACACTCTCCAAGAGGATTAGTTCTTTCCCCCGAATGCCAAAGAAGAGAATTGCCCCCGTAATACTTCCTACCAAAATACACTGCACCGCTATCATCCACCAATGCCACGGAACAGGCGTCAACTTTTTAAAGTCTACTTTGCAGAAAGTAACATATAGAATAAGGAACATAAAAAGTGGTAAAATAGCCTCGAATATAGGAGCAAACCACTGCGAAAGTCCCTCTAAAGCAGGCGTATAATAAAACAACAAATACACCCCCGCTCCTATGCTCATCGAGATAGGAAGCGTCCAAGTACGAGCCACACGGGCTATCAAAAGAAGAATACGATTCATAACATTCTCATTCAGAAAACAAAAGTACAACTAATTAACCAATTAGTAAATAAACAAATTATCACTATCTTTGCACCCTTTAAAAAAGTTCGTAAAAAAATGAAGAAAAGATTTTTGATAGTAGCGTTATTCACGCTATTTTTAGGCGGTATTGCCGTGGCGCAATCTCAAGAGCAACCCTCAACCCTTGCCGAGCTACAAGCCGAAAAAGAAAGATTGGAAGCCAAGCTCGCCAAAGTCCTCGAAGACAAAGAAAACGCAAAAAATTCTTTAGCAGGTAAATACGCGGATGTAGCGTTTGCCTTTAATAGACATATCAGCAAAAAGCAAAGAAAGTTCGCTAAGACTGTCGAACGAGGTGCCAAACGCCAAGAAAAACAAATCAAAAAGAAATTGAAAAAGCTCAACAAACGCATTGAGAAAATGACTCAATTAGAGAATTAGAAAATGAAAGATGTAGAAAATAAACAAGTAAAGGTATACCTAAGCAGAGACAGTGTATGTGCTGCTGATGATGTGAAAGATCCTAATCCAGCTACGTTTTATCTACCCGATACTATAGACGAATTTGTACTAATTATGGACAAGATGTTGCCATTTAAAAAGTGGAAATGTTACTTAGGAGAATATAGGAAAGGTATTGTAGGTGCAGAAGATGGAATACTTGTTTGGAAAGAAATAGATAATCACGTTCTTATCTCAAGTTATAAAAATAACAATGAATTTATTATAACACACGATAGTGATTGGTATGAAACAATTAAGTCGCACCCCTATTTATATTTTGAATGGTGTTTGGATTAAGAAAACGAAGAATAAAACCCTCCCCACTCGTAGTATTTTTTACCACTGGGGAATTTCTTTTGTATTTCTATTGAATAGATCACTATATCAATAACCGTCATCATCTATTTATTTTAGTCTCCACTTATACGTATTTTCTCTATTTCAGCTTGCTTTAATAGCTTTATTATAGAAGAAAGTTCAGAAAGTGAAAGTATTTTAAGGTCTTCAACAAAGTTTGTGAGTGTATTCCCCATAAAAATAACATCTGTAAGGTAATAATCCTTGATTTTAGAGAGCTCTCTGCATCTACCTTGTTTTATAGCATCTTGAGAAAACATCAATTGATGCAGTTTTTCATCAATTGACACATATTCCTTCTCCTTTCCTTGCTTAAAAATAACAATATCCAATGGCATAATAGAAAATAGTATAAATAGTTTTTGAGACTACAAAAATACAAAACAATTGATAATACACAATTGATGATTGATAAAACCCTCCCCACTTATAGTATTCTCTACCGGTGGGGAGGGAAAAATCAGTATGTTTGTTGTATAGATTTAGAGGAAGTTTTTTCGTAATCGATTTATTTTATTACTTTTGTACCAGATTTTTAACTTGCATTTACTATGTTAGTAACAGATGATAATATCACTCTTTTTTAAGAAGAACTTATTATTAAAGAGTATAGTCTGATTGAGTTTTTAGGTTATTTTAACTTGCCGGTAACTTGCCAGAGTACTCTTTTTAAGGTTGTTGAT
>CAUQUO010000031.1:0-30297 GCA_963521335.1 uncultured Capnocytophaga sp. | reverse complement strand
TTGTTATAGATTTACTATCGCTTGTGAGTGTAACTGTAAAAACATCCTCTTGAACCAAGAGGGTTTTAGAAGGTTGTGGCTTTACATAAATTGTAACCTGAGCCTGAGCACAGTTATTCCTATTCGCCCTCTCACATAGTTTATAAGTAAGGGTATAGATACCTACAGGTGTTGTGGATGGGATTACGACTTTCCCTAAAGCATTAAAACTAAAACTTTTTTCGCTTTTACTTACTTCAGAGAGAAAGACAGTTTGTATAGTGGGAGTATCGGTGCCTAATCGGTCATTATCTAAAACACTATCTGTTGTTATAGACTTAGTATCGCTTGTGAGTGTAACTGTAAAAACATCGTCTTGAACTAATAAGTTTATTGTTTGAGCTTCATTTTCACTATATATAAATAAACAAAAAATAAAAAACACTTTCATTAATAAAATCCGTCTTTTCATATGTATATATTTTAGGCTTTTTTGAGATTGCAAATATATAACATTTATTTAACATTTAAAAGTGTTTTTTATTTTTTATTTAACATATATCGAATAGAATTTTTATAAAAATATATAATACTGGCTTTTAATAAGTTTAAAATAGCTATATCAAAAAAGCTATCCAAATATTTTATATTGAATAGCTTTTTTTATTATTTCTAAAAAGTATAAGTAACTCCAAAATGAAATCCAAAAGAAGAATAAGGTGCGTCAGGAGCTCCTTTATCTTCCCAACTATATTTGTCTTCTAGAAGAGGCGAAATTTGGTTTGCTAATTGTATCAGTTTCTCAGTTCGAGCATTAGGAGTTTGATTTTTAAGACTATTCATATACCCTTTAAATTCTTGAAGTGTAAGAGGAATAGTACTTCCTCCTATAGTACGAGTAGCGGAAAAACTTTTTAATTCTGATTCCTTACGTGGTACATTGATATTGAGATATTCTCCTTCTATAAAGAAAGCTATTTTATCAACTACTCTAAAACGATATCCTACCCCTCCTATGAAACCAAAAGGTAACTTTCCATGAAAATCTGTTTGAAAATCAGCTTTTAAGTTTGTTGTAACATTTGCAGGAGCCATAGGGTTAAATAATTGTAAAGGTAAAACTGCATTTAGCTCAGTAAGAGTTTCTGTTTTCCCTCCTATTTTAGTTACCCCTCCTGCGCGTACATAGATATTATCAGTAATGTTAAATACTACTGAAAGAGAACTTCCAAAAGCACGACCTCGTGCTTTCATATTCAAAATTTGATTTTTATTGGTAGGCATATCCTCTCCATATAAATACCCAATAGCTAGTTCTCCTCCCCATCTTTTATGAAAAAAGTAACCTCCACGCAATTGAGCTTGATACCCCTCTCCATAACTCCCTTTTAATTCATTAACATTCGCCACATCAGTAGCATTTCTTCCTAATACTTTTTGATTAATTTGAAAACCATAGCCTCCACTCACTGATATATAAGCCTGTGAGTATACATCTAATACTCCTAAAGCTAAAGCTATTGCACATAATAATCTTTTTTTCATAATTATATAATTTCATTAATTTTTTCAATAGGTCTACCTATTAGAGCCTTATCTCCTACCATTACAATAGGACGTTGAATAAGCTGAGGGTATTGTACCATTGTAGCTATTATTTCATCCTCTGTTAGTGTTTTATCTTTAAATTGCTCTTTCCATATTGCTTCATTAGTTCGTACTAAGTCAATAGCTTTTATTTGTAGTTTTACAAGTATTGCTTTTAGTTCTTCCTTAGTTATCCCTTTTCTAAGATAATCTATTACCTCATATTCCTTTTTACTATCTTTTAAAAACTCTAAAGCACAACGTGATTTAGAACATTTAGGATTGTGATATATTGTAATCATTATAAAAATTTATATTTTTTTTATCTAACAAATAACAACCTCCACTCCTCGTTTTTCAAGCTCTTCAACAAATTCATGATCAGCATTACTATCTGTAATAAGCATATCTATCTTTTCTACATAACAAATAAAACCAAAACCACGTTTATGTATTTTTGATGAATCTGCAAGTACTATAGTCTTATCTACGCGTTCCATCATCTTTCTATTTAAGTGTGCTTCTCCTACATTTGTTGAACTTAATCCGTAATCAAGATCAATCCCCTCTACTCCTAAAAACAATGTTGTACAAGAAAAATTGTTAAGCGTTTCTTCTGCAAGAACTCCTATGGTTGAAGTTGAGTTTTTTCGTACTTCCCCCCCTAAGTGAATAGTATTTACATTTGGATTTTTACATACTTCAAGTGCTACTCGTAAAGAAGGTGTCAATACAGTAAGATTACGTACTCCATATATTTTTTGTGCTAATAAGTGAGCTGTAGACCCAGAAGAAAGTATAATAAATTCATTCTCCTTAATGTAATCTAATGCTTTGTTGATAATACGTGTTTTCTCCTCTACATTTTGGGTTTCTTTCTCTGTCACCGTCTGATCAAATACATAACGCATTTGTTTACTAGCACCTCCATGTGTACGATGTAAGTAACCCTCTTGTTCTAACAGTGTTAAATCCTTCCGAATAGTAACTACTGAAACTTTTAATTTATCACTCAGCTCATTTACGCTGATGTATTTTTTAGTTTCTAAGCTCTCTAAGATCTTAGACTGCCGTTCATTAAGTACTTTCATATATTATTAATTTTATCAATATTCACATAGTTTAGCTCCTGTCCCATCTTTTAGATTTTCTATAAATGAAATTGTTTTTATACCACTCTCTTTATAAAAATTTTCTAATATAAGACGTATCTCTTGGGCTACTTCTTGAGTAGCTGACAAAGCAAATACTGAAGGCCCTGAACCTGATATGCCAAAAGCTATTCCTCCCTTTGCTAAAGTCTTTTCTCTCATTTCATCAAAATAAGGAATTAATATCTTACGTGAAGGCTCTACTATATAATCCTTTGAAGCTCTTTTAATAAGTTCATAATCTCCTCGATAAAATCCTGCTACAAACGCTCCCATGGCAGATACTTGCTTAGCTATCACACTCAAAGGCGCTTGTTGTGCTACAATACTCCTTGATGAAGAAGTTTTTATTTCTATGGAAGGAAAAAAAGATATTGCATATAAACTTTCTGGTAAAGGCAAACATATAGGTTTATTATCATATAATAACACGATTCCTCCTAATAAAGCTGGAGCTATATTATCATAATGAGCTGTTCCACAAGCTATACGCTCTCCTTCTGCCGCAAAAGGTAAAAGTTCTTCTCTTGTAAAAGGAGAATCTAATAATGCATTAAATGCAAAAGCCGCTGCAGCACTACTAGCACTACTTGAACCTAATCCACTCCCAGAAGCAAAACCTTTCTTAATTTTTACATCTACTGTAATATCACTCTTTAAATACTCTTGCATTTTTTTTATTACATAAGTACAAGAATTCCTCTCTGGATCTAAAGGTAGTAATGTTTCACTAATAATTTCAACAATACGATTATATCCCAAATTATTTATACTCACCTCTACCTTATCCCCCAAAGAAGCTAGTGATAGCCCCAAAACATCAAAACCTACATTCACATTAGCAATTGTAGCTGGAGCAAAAGCACATACCTTATTCATCAAACTCCTTATATTAACATTATTTTCGGCAAAATTAGACATTATGTTGGAAAAACAAAAGTTTTAGAAATAAAATATATTTTTATCTTTCAAAATATGAATTTAAAAAAAATTAATTTATTGTGTTTTAAGACTTTAATGTAAGATTAAAAACCTTTCGAAATTCTTGTAAAAATGTGTTTTCTTTTAGTAGAAAATCATATTTTTCATCAGGTGTAACTATCATTTTTTTTGCAATTTCTTCATTTACTATTACCTGAATTGTTATATCATAATTTTGTAAAGCTTTACGTAAATAATCTGTTAAATGATGTTCTATGCTTAAAATACCTGATTGTGCTGTCAAACTCGATACTTCTAAATGAACTATAGTTCCTTCTAATTGTATAGTCGCAATTTTCAAAATAGAAGCTTGTATACGTTCTCCTTTATTTAGTAACTTTTCAATATAAGCATTCCAATATTGTTGAAAAACCTCTTGAGTAAAATCTTTTTTAGGAAGAGAATTAGAATCTATTGTTACTTCTTTAATACTTTTTTTATGTTCACTCTTTAAATAAACACTCTTTATAGAAAAATTAGATACTACATTAGAACGCTCATCTCTAGAAATAGTAGGAATTAGAGTGTTTGAAGATGCTTTTGTATTGTTATTTACAACTATAGGAATTACCTCTTGCTCATTATAACTATAGGCTGGAATTATAAAATATCCATCATTTTTTTTTTATCCCCTTCATATGTTAATGAAGCAAGTTGCATAAGAGCTATTTCTACCAATAATCGCTGATTTTTACTAGTACGATATTTTAGATCACATTCATTCGCTATAGTTACAGCTTCCATAAGAAATGGTAATGTAGCTCGTTCACTCTGTTCTATATATTTCTTTTTAGTTTCATCTCCTACTTCCATTAAACTTATTGTAGCAGAGTTTTTACTCACCGTTAAATCACGAAAATGACTTGCTAAACCAGCTATAAAATGATTACCATCAAAACCCTGCGCAATAACATTATTGAACTCTACTAATAATTCAGGAAGTTTGTTATCTAATATAAGATCTGTTACTTTAAAATATATTTCATAATCTAATACATTCAATATTTCAGATGTAGCTTGCCGAGTTATTTTCTCTCCTGAGAAACTCACTACACGATCAAAAATAGATAAAGCATCTCTCATAGCTCCATCTGCTTTTTGCGCTATAATTTGTAAAGCTTCATCTTCAGCTTCTATTCCTTGTTGTTGAGCTATATATTTTAAATACTCTCTAATATCATTGATTGTTATTCTTTTGAAATCAAATATTTGACAACGAGAAAGTATAGTTGGAATTATTTTGTGCTTTTCTGTTGTTGCTAAAATAAAAATAGCATGTTTGGGTGGCTCTTCTAATGTCTTAAGAAATGCATTAAAAGCTGCTGTCGACAGCATATGCACCTCATCTATAATATATACTTTATATTTGCCTACTTGAGGTGGTATACGTACTTGCTCAATAAGTTTTCGAATATCATCAACACTATTATTTGAAGCAGCGTCAAGTTCAAAAACATTAAAAGCAAAGTCATTCTCATCTTCTATCCCTGAGGTTTGCTCATTGATCTTTTTCGCTAAAATACGTGCACAAGTAGTCTTACCTACTCCACGAGGTCCAGTGAATAAAAGAGCTTGCGCCAAGTGATTGTTCTCTATTGCATTAAGAAGTGTGTTGGTTATCGCTTGTTGCCCCACGACATCCCGAAAAGATTGTGGACGATATTTACGTGCTGATACTACAAAATGATTCAAAATGACTAATTTTTAAGGTTTAACAGTTCGATAAGTACCAAAAATAAAATTGGAATCTACTACCTTATTGCCTTCTGTATTTACTAATACTAAGTTCGATATACTTATTTGATGGTCATAACGTAATAAAGCTCCAGTAGTTTCATCATATATAGGCCGAGTTGCTATAGTAATAGTTCCTCCTGTAGCCTGTATTTCTGATATAACATTCGGCGTAGCTGGAGGATAGGTTGCACAAAAATAGGCTGTGCTTACAGCTTCTGAAAATGTACGATAATAGAGCTTATAGTTGCTCGGTATACTACCTGTTACTGTTTTTTCTTTGTTCTCTAAAACTCCTGTAGGTAAAGTCAGTATAAGAGCTTGTTTTTGGTTGTACTTAAATAAAAAAGTAGCTGTAGTATCATTAGTTGAACATGAAAGAACATCTGTGTTTTCAAATGATATAGTTTCTACTTCTAAATTCCCATCATTACAAGCTACTATAAATAAACCTATAATAAAAACTAATAAAAGTATCTTTGTATTCATAATTCTATATTATTCTGCAAAAGTAAAAAATAACTTATAATTTTACAAGAAAATTAAATCTTTTGTATTTACTATTATAGCTATTATTTTAATAAACAAATAATTAAAAAAAACTTTTCATCAACTTATATCCTATATATTTTTTGAAATTGGGGTGTGTATTTTTATAGAAACAATCCCAATAACTGGCAATACGGCTTTCTATACGCTTTTGGTAGAGAGGATTGGCACGAAAGAAAACCTTCAATCGATCACGTGTGTTATTAGGAAGTTCGCGGTGAAGCACTTCTAATATTTCTATCACATAATCACCAAAAAGTTTGGCTATAAAAGGCAAGGCAAAATCTTCTTTTACTGCTAACAATTCTCTTAGATAAAATTCTCTTAAATGACCATTACTATGACACAAATACAAGCAATTAAGCATTTGCTCTTGAACCAAAGTCAGGTTTTGAGTGTTGAATTCTCCAAAATAGACTCTTTGAGGTAACTCTAAAACTTCCCCATTGAGGCAAACGACTTCCGTTCCTATAGTTTTGAAGTTCTTAGGGGCATTTTGCTGTAGGAAATCTGCAATTTTATCAGCATCTTTCTGCAGATAAGAAGGAAAGGCTTTTTGTATCATTATTTGTCTTATTTTTGTAAAGGAGAGGTATCATAACCCAATGATTGCAAAAAAAGCAAGCCATTTAAAGGAGATATTTTGTTACTACCTGTCCAACCTTGTGTTTCTGCCCAATCAATAAGTTTGGGGATGTATTTAGGTTCATTAAGGTTGATAGTATCCTCGGTTTGTGTATTTTTATTCAATAAATTGATATTGCCATTGAGGGGTTGTCCCATAAACTCATTTTCAATGGTAATAAAATCAATACACAAGGGCGTATTTTTCTCTCCACTTAAGAAAATACGCACATAAAGTAATGAGGTATTATCTCCTTTAGTGTTGTAAGCAGTATTTACACGATATAAATACTCTTGACCTTTATGAACTAATTTGCGTAATTTCTGTTTCATAATTATTTTTATTTAACACCTTTTTCATCAGCCCATTTGTGATATTTTTTAGCTTCTTGAGAATGTTGCAAAAAGGTGCGTGAGAACTTGTGATAACCAAAATTTTCGGTATCGGCGGCAAAGAAGAAATAATCGTGTTGTTCGGGATTGAGTACTGCCTCGATAGACGAAATATCGGGCATAGAGATAAGACCTATAGGCAAACCATAATTTTTATAAGTATTATAAGGATTTTCTAAACTTGTATGCAACCCTGTAACGCGTTTAACCACAAGAGTATAGTCATTTAAATGGTTTTTATAGCCAAAAATAGCAGTAGGGTCGGCTTGTAACATCATATTGCTATGCAAGCGGTTGAGGTAAACTCCGGCAATACGTGGGCGCTCATCAACTTTAGCAGTTTCTTTTTGTACGATAGAAGCCAATATACTGACCCCTATAGGCGTAAGGTCTTGCTTTTGGGCTTGAGCTTTGCGTTCAGGTGTCCAAAAACGCTCATACTCTTTGAGCATACGGTCGCGAAAGTCTTCGGCTGACGTATTCCAATAAAACTCATAGGTATTAGGGATGTACATCGCTAATGCAGTAGCATCGGTGAAGCCGTTTTCCTTGAGGAAGTTAGGGTTTAAGAAAGCACGCATTAGAGTAGCGCTATCGGGTTCTATTTGAGTAGCAATGCGCCCAGCAAAATCTTCTAATCGCTCCTGATTGTTGAATTTGAGTTTTACAGGAGTATTGCGATTGCGGAGTGTGCGCACAATATCTATATTGGTAGCCCCTTTTTTGATGATGTATTTACCTGCTTTTACTTTATCGGCATAGCCCATACGCTTGGCTACTTGAGTAAAAGAGGTAGGGTCTTTCAGTAGCGGACTCATCACGTGTAATACCTCGTTAAAATCAGCTCCTGTAGGGATATATACTATTTCTTCTTTGGTTTGAAAGGCTGTATTGCCTACTAATACAGCACGATAAATAAAGAAGCCTACTACGGCTACAGCGGCTATAACCGCTCCTATAATCCATTTTTTCATAGTTGTTTTATTTTAAAATTTCCATTCTATGGTTTTGTCTTCTTTTTCTCGAAATTCCTTTTCTTTAGCAATCTCATTTTGCAAATGTTTAGTGTACTGACTGAACATAAAAGTGTTGTACGCTTCAAAGTTTTCGTTTGTTCGCACAGAGTTCAAAGCCTCGTAATAAGCTGCTTTATCCTCTGCAAATACAATACCCAAAGGCAAACCATACCACTGCTGAATAAAGTTCATCAGCAGGCGTGAGGTTCTGCCATTGCCATCGAGAAAAGGGTGAATGTTCACTAACTCATAATGAGCATAAAATGATAGTGCTAATTGAGCTTCTTCGGTAGTTTGTTCAGGGAGTAGTCCATTTAGTTTTTTTACTAACTGCTCTAACGCTGTTGGTACTTTTTCAAAACTCATAAACGATACTCCTCCTGCGGTTACTCTCACCTTACGCAATTCGCCTTTGCTGGCATCTACAGAACCTAAGGCATTAGTGAGCACTTCTCCTGTAGTTTTCATCACTTTGGCAGCTATTTCCTGAATAAAAGCTACTGATAGAAGTCGGTGTTGTGTAGCTTCTTTTAGTACAAAGTCCAAAGCCTCGTAATGATCTTTGGTTTGATTGGCAAACAATAGAGGCTTGCCATTAGGAGTGTTGCCATCTTCAATCAGTACACGAGTTTCGTTTAAAGTTAATGTAGAGCCTTCTATACGGGTAGAGTGACTGGTAATGAGAATCTTGTTGAACTCATTATAATTCAACGAGGATTCTAAACCAAGTGCTCTGTAAGTTTGTATAATTTCTGATACCATCATTAGACTTTACTTTTTAATACCTGAACTCCCCATTTTGGGATAAGATAAACGCCTATGAGGCAGGTTACCATTACGGGTGAATAGGAATGGGTGAAATAGCTTACTAAGATATGCCATACCAAGAAGAAAGTCAATCCTGTGAGGTATATCCCAAGAGCAATTCTTGTAGCTTTTTCGCTCTTTAGACATAAAAAAGCAAAGACTGCTACCAAAGTAAGTTGCCCAATAGAAGCTCCTATAAAATATTCAGGGTGTTCATTAGCTAAATGAGCATTCTCAGCAATTCTGGGGAGTTGCAACCATTGGGGTATCTTATCTACAAAGTCAATATACCATTGCCAGAATGAAATGCTTTCTTCTACTTGATGTAAAGCGTGTAATCCCATTATGGGTAGCCACAAATGTATGTATCTATTGGTTTGCATATACTTCTGCTTTTAATGCGGTAATATAGTTTTGTTGTATCCGTTTTAAATTCCAAAAGAGAGGAGCTATGAGTCTTAAAAAGAAGTTTTTGATATGTATTTTCTCTTGAAAGCAAACTTTAGTACCTCCGTTATACAATTCAAACTTTCCTTCCCATTCTCCATAGAATAGTTTGTGTTGCATTGTAAAGGCATAATACTCATTTTCTTTCTTTTGAATATTCTTAAAAAGCGTGTGTCCTCCACCTTTGTAATATTCAATAAATCCGTCTTCCAATAATTCAATATTCTCCACTTCCTTTCGCCAATGAAAGTTCTTGTTATCAGTAACAATATTATATACCAATGTTACAGGCGCATCAATCACATCAGTTATTATTGAAATTAGAAAGGGCTTCATTTTTGAAATCTTTTATCTGAAGGCAAAGATACTAAAAAAAAGAAAAACCGAAAACTTTATACTATAAAAGTACTAAATCTTCGGTTTAAAAAATATTATGAATACAAAAATTCTTAAAACATACGCCTATTCTTGACGTGGTTTTTGGTTATTATTGTGTCCTTTAGAGCGGTCGTTACGAGGTTTACCATTGTATGGTTTATCCGATTTTGGACGGTCTTCTCTCGCAGGACGGTCAGGGCGCTCTTCGCGTGGTGGACGTGGCAACAAGGCTTTGCGTGATACTCTTGTTTTCTTGGTTTTAGGGTCGATACCAAGGTATTTCACTTCTATGATATCACCTTCTTTAAGAGCATCTTCTATTTTTTCGATTCTATCCCAAGATACTTCAGAGATGTGGAGCAATGAATCTTTACCAGGAACAAATTCTACAAAAGCACCAAACTCTACCAAGCGCACTACTTTCACAGTGTAAGTTTCGCCTTCTACAGGTTCAAATTTCACTGCGTTTACTGCCTCAATAGCTTCTTGGATACCTGCTTCATCAGTACCTAAGATTTCTACGATACCCAATTCGCCCACTTCTTCCACCACAATGGTAGTATTGGTGCGTGCTTGCAAGTCTTGAATATTCTTACCACCTGTACCGATGAATGCTCCGATGTACTCTTTAGGCATATCCATCTTAACGATTTTAGGAGCGTGAGGTTTCACAGTTGGGTTAGGTTGAGCAATCGTATCGGTGATTTTACCCAAAATGTGCATACGTCCTTCGCGGGCTTGATTTAAGGCTTTTTCGAGTATTTCGTAAGAAAGACCTTTGATTTTGATATCCATTTGGCAAGCGGTAATACCATCGGCAGTACCGGTTACTTTGAAGTCCATATCACCTAAGTGGTCTTCATCACCTAAGATATCAGAAAGTACTGCATAACGTTCGCCATCGGTGATGAGTCCCATAGCAATACCCGATACAGGTTTTACCATTTGTACCCCTGCATCCATCAAGGCTAAAGTACCTGCACACACAGTTGCCATTGAAGATGAACCGTTAGATTCCAAGATTTCAGAAACTACACGAACGGTATAAGGGCAATCCTCAGGAATCATACGTTTGAGGGCGCGTTGTGCTAAGTTACCGTGACCTATCTCACGGCGTGATGTTCCACGCAATGGGCGTGCTTCACCTGTTGAGAAAGGAGGGAAGTTGTAATGCAAGTAGAAACGTTCTTCACCTTGTTCTGAAGGCAAATCGATTACGTTTGCTTCGCGTGAAGTTCCCAAGGTAACAGTAGTAAGTGATTGGGTTTCACCGCGTGTAAAGATAGATGAACCGTGTGCTGACGGCAAGTAGCCTACTTCACACCAAATAGGGCGTATTTGAGTAGTGTTACGACCATCTAAACGGATATTTTCGTTTAAGATAAGATTACGGACAGCTTCTTTTTCTGCATCTCCGAAATAACGAGTGATGATAGGAGTAAGCTCTTCTAATTCCTCTTCAGTAAAAAGTGCCAAACACTCTTCTTTTACAGCCGCGAATTTCTCACCGCGCTCTTGTTTAGTAGTGTTTTCTTTGGCTATAGCATAACATTTATTGTAAGCAAAATCGTAAACTTTTGCTTTTACTTCTTCGTTTTCTACTTCAGGCTCGTAGCTACGTTTTTCTGTTTTACCTACTTTTTCAGCCAAACGCAATTGTGCTTCGATATGAGGTTTGATAGCTTCGTGTGCAAATTTGATAGCTTCAGCCATATCTTTTTCGCTCACTTCGTCCATTTCACCTTCTACCATTGCCACAAAGTCTTTAGAAGCACCTACCATAATATCAATATCAGAGGCTTCTAATTGTTCACGGCTTGGGTTTACGATAAACTGACCGTTTACACGACCTACGCGTACTTCGGAAATAGGACCATCAAACGGAATGTCTGAAACTGCCAAACAAGCAGAAGCAGCAAGACCTGCTAAAGCATCGGGCATTACATTCTCGTCGTGAGAGATAAGCTGGATCATCACTTGTGTTTCAGCGTGATAATCTTTAGGGAATAAAGGGCGCAATACGCGGTCAACCAAGCGCATTGTCAAGATTTCTTGATCGCTAGGGCGAGCTTCGCGTTTGAAGAAGCCTCCAGGGAAACGACCTGCTGCTGCAAACTTCTCACGATAGTCTACAGTAAGAGGTAAAAAGTCAGTTTCAGGATTGATTTCTTTTGCAGATACTACAGTAGCCAATAGCATTGCATTTCCCATTTGCACCACAACAGCACCGTCGGCTTGTTTAGCCAACTTGCCAGTTTCGATAGTGATGGTACGACCATCACCTAATTCGATGATTTCTTTTTTTACTTCTGGAATCATTGTGAATTGTTAATTGTAAATTAATAATTTTTTTATTAGTTGTGTTGTGGGCTTTAGGGTTTTTAACCAATGAAAAACTGCTGTAATAAACAAAAGGAGGCACAAAGCCTCCTTAGTATTGCTTATTTTCTGATGTTTAGTTCTTTGATAATCGCACGGTATCTCTCGATATCGTTGTTTTTCAAATAATCGAGCAAACTTCTGCGTTTACCTACCAATTTCACCAATGAACGCTCGGTATTGAAATCTTTGCGATTTACTTTCAAGTGTTCTGTAAGGTGATTGATTCTAAGGGTAAAAAGAGCGATTTGCCCTTCTGCTGAACCAGTATTGGTTTCTGAACCTGCGTACTTTTTAAAAATTTCCGCTTTTACTTCTTTAGTTAAATACATTCCAATATTAATTTAATGATTATTATGTACAATTTTTTTTTTCGGGCGCAAAAGTAGTAATTATTTTTCTAACTACCAAAATTTAAAAATAGAAAAATTTTCTTCGCCCTATTTCTAATATTTTAAATACTACATTAAACATCATTTATTTTAAAAAACTATTTTTCAACAGAAAAACAATGTTTTTATTTCATATCACTTTCTTATATATCTTATTGCGGAGGAAATCTATAACCTCCCCCTCTATAATTGTCAAAAATAGCTCCTGTAGGCAATACAATATCTGATTCCCAATATGATGTCCAATTCCACAACCTATTTTCATCATTCGTAATGGCCTTTGAAGATATATCTCTTTTTTTGCCATTCAACGGAAGATAAACTTGCAAATCCTTATCCTCCGACAAAGTCCGCCACATTTTAGATTGTATTTCTTGCTGACTAAGAGCTCGTTTCCAAAAACGTACCTCTCTCATCAATTGCTGACTTCCTTCTATTGATAAAGTGTTTAATGGTATTTTTACTCCTGATAGTTCTTTTGTCGCAACTTCTCTACCATTCACATAAGCTCGTAAAGTATAACCATCATAACTAAAAGATAAAGCATACCATTTAGCTACCTCTGCTCCAAAAGTGTCAGCCGGCACTCTCAAAGTAGTTGTACCCACTTGTAGATTCAATTGTTGAGAGACAAAACCTACATTCACCGCACTACTCCCTCTATTAAGCCCTATAATAGCTGTAGTAGCCGAAAAAGTATCTACACGCACAATCATCTCAAATGTCCATTTATCAAAAGTTGTAGTAGAAGAAAATACCTGCCCCGTAGTAACTCCTTCTGTCCCCATCTTCAATACTTTACTGTGTAAATCAGGGCGTATAACCAAAACAATCTGTTCTTCTCCCTCAATACTCTTTATGCTTTTTCGATTCAAAATATGCAAAGGAAGAGCATACACTTCATCTCCTTCAAAAATAATTTCTTTAAGCGTAATACTTACAGAGGTCTCTTTCTCTCCTTTCCCAAATACTACAATGTCATCAACAGTGTATTTATTTGTTGGAAGAAGTTTATAATTCACTCCATATTGCGCATTATAGTCTGCCAATTCTTGCGCGTCTCCCGTACGAAGCTCTGCAAACAAGTTCTTCTCAGTAGGATAAACGAGTTTTGCTTTTATGTTCTGCAACTTGTTCTCTTGGTATTCTTGTATGTATATTTCTTTGGTCGTATTACCTTCAAAATAAACCCTTTGTTCTATATTGGGGGCTTGAGGCGTTTGGTCGGTTGTTTCATCTTTACAAGCTACTACACTTAGTAAGCTACATATCAAAAGTATCTTTTTCATTTTTACAAAAGGTTTTTAGTGTTAGAATTGCATTTTTACACTGAGTCCATAACTCCTTATAGAAGGCAACATAAACTTATCATAACCACTGCCATAAGTACCTACCGAAGGTACTATTTCTGGGTCAAAAGGCGCTTTGTTATAGAGCATCAATAAATTGTTACCTATCAATGAAACACTCAAGTCTTTCAAGCCTTTCACTATATATCCTTCCCTAAAATGATAGGTCAAACTCACCTCTTGCAAACGTATGTTGCTTGCTGAATATCGATAATCAGTCGCTGTTCTATTTGCCAAGAAGGTTGTATAATCATTCGTTCCTCTTCCTGCTGAAGCTTCTGAAACCCCATAACGATCAAAATACTTTTCTGTATCCGAAAATACAATACCTCCTAAACGAGCTTTAAACAAAAAGTTCAAATCAAAGTTCTTATAAGTGATATTGTTCTGCCAGCCCAATAACCAATCAGGATTAGTAGAGCCTAATTTATTTCCTTCTGTATCATATACATCTCCTATTTCTCCTCCCTCACGTAAGGTGTAAATACCATTTGCTATTTCTCTCGGCAGACTCACTATCTTATTTTTATTAGTAGAAGCTATAAGTTTTGTAGCTATATTTGTGTTTTTTAATAAATCATCTCTTTGGTATCCCAAGGCTACTTCTACCCCTTGATTTTGTACTGCCCCTGCTTGCTCCCACTGATAGTGATTTGGAGAAATCAGAGTAGGTATCAGTTGGTTATTAGTACGGGTGTGATAAAATGTGGCATCTAAACTAAGATCTCTATTCAACCATACACTACTGAAGCCTACCTCATAAGATTGGGTGCGTTCCAATTGCAAGTCGGTAGGTACTGTATACGTATAGGGCATATAACCATCTGTCCAAGCACGCGAGGTTGCTCCTACTCCCAAACCTGCATAACTCATTGGGTTAGCTACTTGGGTATAGCCTCCTCTTAGCTTGGCATATCTTAGTATATTGGTATCTATATCAAAAAGATTATGTAATAGCACCGCTACTCCTATCGATGGACTAAATACGGCTTTTTTCTCTGTGTAAGGATAATCCGAAGGCATATCTGCACGACCCGTAAGGGTGAGATAAAACTTATCCCACCAGCCTATCTCTGCCATTGCAAAAGCGGCTGTATTACTTCTTTTTCCCCATAAACTATTCTCTATAGCAGTAGGAGTTCCTATGTTGTTCCTACTGAAATTATTAGCCGTTAGCAAATCGCCTCTGTAGCCCTCTACTTGTGTGTCATAACCTTCATAAGAAGCTCCCAAATGAGTTTCCAAATCAAATCGCCATACTCTTTTCCTGTAATGAAGCAACACATCGGCATATTGCTGTTGGAAGGTTTCTTTCCAATGAGCGTAATAACCATTAACACCTGCATAAACAGGAAGTGTTGAAGCATAACGCTTGTCATCCATTATAGAGCTGGTATTATCCATACGGAACCGTGCTACTATATCAAAATTTCCTCCTACCTCATAACGCACCTTCCCCGAAAATATATAACGGTCTTTAGTTGCAGGACGTAAATTGCGATATGCTATCCAATAAGGATTCTGAATATGTTCTCCTAAATTAGCTGGCGTATTAGCAGTCCCTGAACCTGCAATCCAATACTGCTTTGCATAGCCTGAATTAGCATCATAACGTTCAAAATAACGCTCCCTACCAAATTGCTCTCCTCTAGGGTACAGATAAGCTCCTACTATAGGGTTAAAAGCTATCCCAGAAGCCACTTGATTTCTTTCATACTGACGAATATAATTCCCCGATAAATCTATTTCTAGATCGTCCCCCAGTAGCTTAGTTACATTGCGTACATAGCCATTATAGCGATTGTAAGCACTATAAGGCACTATACCTCCTGATTGCAAAGACCCCAACGAAGCGTAAATACGGTTATACTTATACCATCCTCCTGAAACACTTACAGCATTCTGGTAGATATGCCCTGCCTTATAAAAATCTCTTACATTATGCGAGCTTCCCTTAGGTAGTCTATTACCCCACGAAGTGTATTGCCCAAAAGCATTGCCATAACTATCCTGAAACATAGGTAAAGTTAGCGGGGTCACAAATTCCACCGAAGAAGAAAGATTTATTTTTAAACCATAATCAGTAGCTCTTTTAGTATTGATAAGCACCACTCCATTCGCCCCCGAAGCTCCATATAGAGCAGATGCTTGTGCCCCTTGCAATACAATTACCTTGTCAATATCCTCGGGGTTAAGGTCTGATATACCCTCACTAGTATCTCTGCCATTGCCTCCGAAACCTCTTTCGGCTTGGTTGGCAATAGGCATCCCATCTACCACATAAAGCACATTGTTATCGCCAAAGAGCGAACGAGCTCCACGCATTGTAGCTTTAGTCGCCCCCCCTACTCCTGTAGCACTGCGTTGGATGTGTAATCCCGCTATCCTACCGTCAAGGCTATTTACAAAATTAGCTTGCTTCACCTCATTTAGATTGCTATAAGTGGCATCTCCATAAGATATAGCACTTTTCTTTTTTAAAATGTCAAAGGCACTTTTCTTTTTTACAACATAACTGGGACCACAAAACGTAATCTCCGCCTTCTCCTCCTTCATAAGAACGTTGAAATAAATAGTTTTATGTACCCCTCCTACTATCTCCCTTTGCTGAGATTGATATCCTAAATAGCTAAATTCAACTACATCGCCCACTTTTGCTTTAAATTCAAAATTACCATCCAAATCTGTAGTTATCTCTTTAGCTTTAGATGTAGAATTTGCATTTTTCACCACTATCGAAACTCCCATAAGAGGCATCCCATCCTCTATATCTTTCACTACTCCTGTAATTGTCTTTACTTGCGCCTGTAGCCCTCCTGCCCATAACAGTACCAAGCATACAAACCATTGCATATTTTTTTTCATAGTTAAATATATTATAATATACCCCGCAAAAGTAGAACTTTTTATTTATATATACAAATATTTCAACCATAAATTAAATCCACACACCTCTTGTTCTCCCTTATCTCTTACCTCTTATCTTACAGACATCTTAGAGCAACCTTATAGACACCTTGGAGACACCTTGGAGACAGCTTGGAGCAACCTTACAGACACCCCCTTCCTAAATTCAAACCTTTTTCCTATCAGAAAATTGTTTAATCAAAAAAAAGATGTACCTTTGCCCCAGTTTCCCAAAGGGGAGATACTCAAGTGGCCAACGAGGGCAGACTGTAAATCTGCTGGTTTTACCTTCACAGGTTCGAATCCTGTTCTCCCCACTATAGTAGTAATTTTATTGTGTAGAGGTTAGATAAACATATAGGTTTGCTAACCTCTTTTTTCAAACTTTACTTTTCAAAATGTATAAATTTCTTATTCGCCCTTTCTTATTTAGCCTCGACCCCGAAAAGGCTCACCATTTTACTTTTAAATACTTAAAACTTATCCACAAAATACCTCTTATACCTGCCCTTATACGTGCTATATACAAGGTAGAGCATCCCTCTTTACACCGAGAGGTCTTTGGTTTACACTTCAAAAACCCCGTAGGACTGGCGGCTGGACTCGACAAAGATGCTAAACTCTATAAAGAACTCGACAACCTCGGATTCGGCTTTATAGAAATAGGTACTATCACCCCTAAACCTCAACCCGGCAACCCTAAAAAACGCCTCTTTAGATTAATCGACGACCAAGGTATCATCAACCGTATGGGATTTAATAATGAGGGGGTTGAAGCGACTATTAAACGCCTTAAAAATAATAAAAATGTACTCATTGGCGGTAACATAGGCAAAAATAAACTTACCCCAAACGAAGAGGCTACAAACGACTATCTCATTTGCTTCGAAAGCCTTTTTAACTATGTAGATTACTTCGTAGTTAATGTAAGCTCCCCTAATACCCCAAACTTGCGCTCCTTGCAAGAAAAAGAACCGCTAAAACAACTCCTCAATGCCTTGCAAAATAAAAACAATACCTACAACCACCCAAAACCTATTCTATTAAAAATAGCCCCCGACCTTACCGATGAACAACTATTAGATATTATTGAAATAGTAAAAGAAACTCATATAGCAGGTGTCATTGCTACCAATACCACCATCGCTCGCAACAACTTGCTCTCCCCTAACCAAAAAGAAACAGGAGGACTCAGTGGAAAACCTCTCAAAAAACGCTCCACCGAAGTCATACGCTTCTTGAGCGAAAAAAGCGACAAAGCCTTCCCTATCATAGGTGTAGGAGGAATATTTAATGAAGAAGATGCTCTCGAAAAAATCAACGCAGGTGCCTGCCTAATACAGCTTTATACTGGCTTTATCTATGAAGGAGCTAGCCTCGTAAAACGAATTAACAAACGCCTTATAAAAGAACATTAAACCATTGGCACACCTCTTGCTATATATAGTGGTAATTAATGCTATTTTAACACTTAGTATACGGTATTTCAGTTTTATAGATATAAAATTAATCTCTATTACATACCTCCTACTACTGACAAAATGGCATATAATAGTATTATAAAGATGAACATAGGAAATTTTGACAGTTTAATGGCTGAACATATAGACGAAGATGCTGAATTTATCCCGCTTCTCACCTTAGAAGACGAAGAAGAAATAGAACGTGAACGAGTTCCTCACGTATTACCTATACTCCCCTTGAAGAATACTGTTCTCTTCCCCGGAGTAGTTGTCCCTATTTCTGCAGGTCGAGACGCCTCCATTCGCCTTATAAATGAAGCTTATAACTCCTCAAAAACTATTGGAGTAGTAGCTCAATTAGACGAAAATACCGAAATCCCAGAAGGTAAAGATGTATATCGTTTCGGTACCGTAGCCCGTATCTTGAGAGTACTTAAAATGCCCGACGGAAATGTTACTATTATCATACAAGGTAAAAAACGTTTCGAAATAGAAAGTATTGTAGAAGATAAGCCCTATATCAAAGCCGTTATCAAAGAAGTCGCAGATATCAAACCCGACCCCGATGATAAAGAATTTGAAGCTACTATCGACGCCGTAAGAGACCTTTCTATTAAAATTATACAAGAAAACCCTAACCTTCCCTCCGAAGCTAGCTTCGCTATCCGAAATATAGAAAGTACCTCTTTCCTCATCAACTTCATATCCTCTAATATGAATGCAACTGTGAGGGAAAAACAAGCCGTATTAGAAATTGACCACCTTAAAGAACGCGCCACCGCAATCTTAAAATACCTACATATAGACCTCCAACGACTTACCCTTCGCAATGAAGTCCAGTCTAAAACACGTAATGATATAGACCAACAACAACGTGAATACTTCTTGCATCAGCAAATGCGTACTATTCAAGAAGAATTAGGTGGTGTGTCATATGAACAAGAAATCGAAGAACTCAAGAAAAAAGCCTCTACAAAAAAATGGGACGATAAAATAAAAGAACTCTTCGAAAAAGAACTTAGCAAACTACAGCGTACCAATCCTAATAGCCCTGATTATGGCATCCAACGCAACTACTTAGATGTTCTTTTAGAGTTACCTTGGAATGAGTATTCTAAAGATAACTTCGACCTAAAACGCGCTCAAAAAATACTCGACAAAGAACATTATGGTTTAGAAGAAGTAAAACGCCGTATCATAGAATACTTGGCTGTTCTTAAACTCCGTAGTGATATGAAATCTCCTATACTATGCTTCTATGGCCCCCCAGGAGTAGGTAAAACATCACTAGGCCGTTCCATAGCCAAAGCCTTAAACAGAGAATATGTACGTATGTCTCTTGGCGGGCTACACGATGAAGCTGAAATACGTGGGCATCGCAAAACCTATATAGGAGCTATGCCTGGACGTATCTTGCAACAACTGAAAAAAGCAAAAACTTCTAATCCTGTATTTGTATTAGACGAAATTGATAAATTGGGAAGTAATAGCTATCATGGCAACCCTTCATCTGCTATGCTCGAAGTACTCGACCCTGAACAAAATAAAGAGTTCTATGACAACTTCCTCGAAATGGGATACGACCTTTCCAAAGTGATGTTTATTGCTACTGCCAATGACCTTTCTACCATACAGCCTGCCTTGCTCGACCGTATGGAAATCATCAATGTAACAGGTTATACCATTGAAGAAAAAACTGAAATAACCAAACGACACTTATTACCTAAGCAATTAGAAGAACATGGAATGAAACCTACCGATATTCAGTTAGGTAAAAAAGAAATAGAACGTATTATAGAAGGTTATACACGCGAATCAGGAGTACGTGCCTTAGAAAAAGAAATAGCTAAAATAGTTCGCTATGGAGCTAAAAACCTCGCTATGGATGAACCTTATGACTCTAAACTCAACATTCCTACTATCGAAAAAATATTAGGTCCTGCTCGTTTAGAACGTGATAAATACGAAGATAATGAAGTAGCTGGCGTCGTTACAGGATTGGCTTGGACAAGTGTAGGAGGTGATATTCTCTTTATAGAATCAGCCCTCTCTAAAGGAAAAGGAGTTTTAAATATAACAGGTAATTTAGGTCAGGTAATGAAAGAATCAGCTACCATAGCTTTAGAATACTTAAAAGCAAATGCCGAACGATACAAACTGAACCCTAAACTATTTGAAACTTATGATGTACATATACACGTCCCCGAAGGCGCTACTCCTAAAGATGGTCCTAGTGCTGGTATTGCAATGCTCACCTCTCTAATGTCTCTCTTTACACAAAAACGTGTGAAAAAGCACCTTGCTATGACAGGTGAGATTACCTTGCGCGGGAAAGTTCTCCCTGTAGGCGGTCTCAAAGAAAAAATATTAGCCGGCAAACGTGCAGGCATTAAAGAATATATTTTATGTAAAGAAAACAAAAAAGATATCTTAGAAATAAAACAAGAATACCTAAAAGGACTCGTATTCCACTATGTAACTGATATGGAGGAAGTAATACGTTTAGCAATCACCAAAGAAGACGCTAAACATAAAAAAGTCTTAACTTTCGAGTAATAAATAAAACAATAACACAAATGAATAAAAATCAAGAAGAAGATATATTAGGCGATAATCATATTGCTACTTCAGCAATTACGCCTCTTAGAGCTGATGCTTTTCAACTAAGCGAAACTGAAAAAATAGCTGAAATAGAAACACACGTACGTGCTATCCTCCATACTTTAGGTATGGACCTAACTGATGATAGTTTAAAAGGCACTCCAAAACGTGTTGCTAAAATGTTTGTAAAAGAAATTTTTGGTGGTCTACTTCCTGAACGTAAACCTTCAATGTCTACTTTTGATAACTCCTATCATTATGGAGAAATGTTAGTTGAAAAAAATATAGTAGTATATTCCACTTGTGAACACCATTTATTACCTATAGTAGGACGTGCTCATGTAGGTTATATCTCTAATGGCAAAGTGTTAGGACTTTCCAAAATGAATCGTATAGTAGAGTATTACGCCAAACGTCCACAAGTGCAAGAACGCCTTACAATGCAAATTGTACAAGAAATGCAACGCGCTCTTGGCACTGAAGATGTAGCTTGTATCATAGATGCTAAACATTTATGCGTAAATTCTAGAGGTATAGAAGATATAGAAAGTAGTACAGTTACAGCTGAGTTTGGAGGTAAATTTAAAGATCCTGAAGTTAGAAAGGAATTTTTAGAATATATCAAATTAGAAACCAAATTTCACTAATTAAAATGAATTAAAAAATAAAAAAGCTACCTTTTTTAGGATAGCTTTTTTTATTGTGGAGAAGATGGGGCTCGAACCCACGACCTTTTGGCTGCCAGCCAAACGCTCTAGCCAACTGAGCTACATCCCCATTTGCGAGGCAAAGGTAAAATATTTTTTACAATTAGCAAATCTATTTATAAAAAAAGTTATACTTTTGCCTAAAATTTATATTTACAATGACTGATAGACAACAAGGCTCACTCTATACAAAAATAGATAAACAATTGGCTACCATAACTTTTGGACATCCAAATGCTAATTCTTTTCCTCTAATTTTATTAGATAGACTTACAAAAGAAATTGATAACCTTTCAGAAAATGAAACTATAAATATTATACTTCTCAAGAGTGAAGGGGATAAAGCTTTTTGCGCAGGAGCTTCTTTTGATGAACTTTTAGCAATTACAAATGAAGATGAAGGTAAACGGTTTTTTGAAGGATTCGCTCACCTTTTTCTAGCAATACGTCGTTGTAAAAAACTCATCATTGGTCGTGTACAAGGCAAAGCTGTCGGGGGAGGAGTTGGACTAATTGCTTCCTTAGATTATGTATTTGCTACCGAAGCTTTAAGTATCAAACTCTCTGAACTATCATTAGGTATAGGTCCTTTTGTAATAGCTCCTGCCATTCTTCGAAAAACAGGACAATCAACTCTCAATGAACTATTTATGTCTCCTGATCAATGGAAAAGTGCATACTGGGCTCAACAAAAAGGACTGGTAGCTCGCGTATTTGAAAATACAAAAGATATGGATGAAGCTATAGACCACTTCATAACCACCTTGCTAAAATCTAATCCTATAGCTTTGTCTGAAATGAAACGTATTACTTGGCAACACACTGAACATTGGGAAAAAGAACTAATTGATAATGCTGCTATTTCAGGTAGATTAGTACTTTCAGAACAAACAAAATTAATGTTAGAAAAATTAAAGAAAAAATGAAAACAGAAGAAACCACTTTAGAAATCAACCTTACTGCCTTAGAAAAAAATATTCATTACCTAAAAAACCGACTTAAACCTACAACTTTGTTCTTAGCTGTAGTGAAAGCCTCTTCCTATGGAAATAATTCTGTAGCTATAGCTTCTCATTTGCAAAAAAAAGGATTAGTTAATTATTTTTCAGTAGCTTATACTTCTGAAGGAATTGCTCTTAGAAAAGCTGGAATTACTCTTCCTATTTTAGTATTACATCCACAACCTGTAAACTTTAATGATATTGTAAAATATAACTTAGAACCTACTTTATATTCACAGCGTATTGCCCAATTATTTTTAGACTATGCTAAAATTCAACAGTTAGCAAATTATCCGGTACACCTTAAATGTAATACAGGACTCAATCGTTTAGGTTTTGACTTAAGTGAAATAGAAGAAACTCTTACTCTGTTAAAAAACAATACTACTGTAAAAGTGAAAACTGCTTATTCTCATTTAGCTGCTTCCGAAGATATGAATGAGAAAGAATTTACAGAAAATCAAATCAATACTTTTATAGCTTTTCAAGAAAAAATAAACAAAACATTTACTCATAAAGTACTCTATCATCAATGCAATACTTCAGGTATACTAAACTATCCTCAAGCACAATTTGATATGGTGCGTTGTGGTATAGGTATGTATGGTTTCGCTAATGATGTCGAATTGCAGCAATATCTTACACCTATTATGACGCTGAAAAGTGTTATTTCACAACTACACACTTTGCAAATAGGTGAAAGTTTGGGCTATAATCGAGGATACATTGCCGATCATATTACCAGAACTGCTACAATTCCAGTAGGTCACGCAGATGGTATCAATCGTATTTATGGCAAAGGGAAAGGTTTCGTATTTATCAATGGAAAAAAAGCTCCTATCATAGGTAATGTATGTATGGATATGATCTTAGTAGATGTCACTGAAATTTCTTGCCAAGAAGGTGATGAAGTAATTGTATTTGATAAAACTCATACAGCTGAAACTTTAGCCGAATCAGCAGGTACTATTTCTTATGAATTGATCACCTCTATGGCACACAGAATCAAGAGAATATATTTAGAAGATTAAAAAAGTACAAAAAAAGTTTTCCAAAAGTTTGGTATTTAAAAAAAAGGTTGTACTTTTGCACCCAGAAATCGCGGGATAGAGCAGTAGGTAGCTCGTCGGGCTCATAACCCGAAGGTCACTGGTTCGAGTCCAGTTCCCGCTACAAAATAGGCGTAATTAGTTGATTATCAAACTAATTACGCCTAACTTTTTAAAATGTATGGGGCTTGTTTCGGGCTTTTTCTTGCACGAGGAAGACAACTATAAATAAAAAATGTCTAAAACTTTTCTTTCTTCAACAGTACAAAACTAAAATCTTTGCCTCTATATGAATTTACTAATAAAATATATTGTATAGGGGTGGAGAGAGTGAGCTCGCAAATGGCAGGAAGGGTTTGCTTTTGTAGTACTTGGCAAGCAAACCAAAATCCGAAAGCTGAAGCTGTGTAATACTCGCTACTCAGGGTTTTATAGTGCAAGGTAGAGCGTTGCCAAAAACGGTTTTCTGATTCACCAGTAAGTATCAAATCTATATTAGAGAGGGTAAGATGGTGGCGAGAAAGAAAGTCGTTTAGGGCTGTTTGTTGTTGCTCGGGGGTGAGTTCATTGTACAAAGCTACATCTACAAGTTCTCCATAGGTATTGGGGGTAGCCTCTGATGATAAAGCAAAAAAACTCGCTCCTTCCCCTTTTTGATCAAGTCCTACTAAATCATATAAATACAAAGTGTGCGGACTATGTTCATCTACACCTCCTACCAAAGCCGTATTGATAGCATCTTGCTCCATTTGCATTTTAGCATCTAACAAAGCCGATTCAAATGATACAGCCCCATTTACATAGGTAAAGTTTTCTCCTTTGCACTGCAACAAAAGAGCTATCTGCCCCGCAACAGTATTGTGGGTAGATTGTATAAAAGCCGTGGGGGTGAGGTGCTCCTCGTTGTCGTTGATAAGTGCTGTAAGAAATTTTTCAGAATCTTGCAGGCATCCCATACCGGTACCCACCAAAATAGCATCAGGAGTAGAGATATGCGCTTCTTTCAAGGCTTCGGTAGCTGTAGCTATACCCATTTTTACGCCTTTAGCCATACGACGACTGGCATTAGGGGCAATATATTCTTTATAAGAAGGTTCTTGAGCGTAACACACTTCCTCTGGAGTAACCTTTATGGCTTCATCAAGGAAATGAGGTGTTAAGAAAGTAGGTTGAGCCGATATACAGGCTATTCCGTTGATATAAGACTTCATTCAATTAACAATTTACAATTAATAATTAACAACTACTTATTGATAAAAACATTTATCTTTTGTTGTAATTCAGGTTCTATAGGAAGTGTTCTATTGATAAGTAAACTATCTGCTTTTTTATTGTTTTCCTCAATCACATAAACACTCTTTAAAAAAGGTTTTTCTGCCAAACTAAAATCATACTGATAATGCCCTGCATTACCTTGAAATATATGAAGTTTTAGTGTATTTGCTTCTTTTTCAAAGTTCATATCAGTAATAGCTATTGTATCCTTTCCTACTATAAAATAGTATGGAATAGGATAGGATTTCCCTAAATATTGCAACTGATACTTTCCTTTTTCATCTTGATAGCATTTGATATTATCCTCTTCTTCAAAGAGAACACTCTCCTGAGGAGCTTGCTTGGATTGTTGTTTTTGAACGCAAGCAAAGAAAAGAAATAAGAATACGATTATTAGATATCTCATATTATTTTTTTAGACCAAAGTCTTTTCATTTTTCATTTTTCACTCTCAAATACGATACCAGTCCTAACAACAGCACTATGCCCACAGCATAATACACAAAGGCAGGGGTGATAATTTTATCGCCTGTGGCATAACTGTGCATACCTGTAAGGTAGAAATTCACGCCAAAATAAGTCATTAGGATACTGCCAAAGGCAACAATGCTCATAAAGTTGAACGCCCATCGTCCACGCCAATGGGGTATCAAGCGCAGGTGTATCACCAAGGCGTAAATCATAATGCTAATCAATGCCCAAGTTTCTTTGGGATCCCAGCCCCAATAACGTCCCCAACTTTCGTTTGCCCACATACCACCCAAAAAGTTGCCTATAGTGAGCATTACGAGTCCTACTGTAAGAGCTAATTCGTTTACAATAGTGAGTTCTTGTTGTATAAGATTGATTTTATGAGCATTCTTTGGGGTAGTGACTATCATCAGTAGGAGGTTGATTACACCTAAAAGCATTCCTAAGGCAAAAGGTCCATAACTACCTACAATCACGGCAACGTGTAGCATCAGCCAATAGCTATTGAGCACGGGTTGAAGAGTTCCAATAGCAGGATCCATCCAATTCCAGTGGGCGATCATCAGTATCATAGCGGTTACAAAAGCGGTGGCAGCAACCGTGAGGGGGGAACGTCGCGAAAAGAAAAGTCCTACCCCAATAGCCGACCATCCTACATATATCATACTCTCATAAGCATCGCTAAAAGGTGCGTGACCTGAAAGATACCAACGAACGGCAAGTCCTACAGTATGCAGGATAAAACAGAGCCACAGTAAGACTATACCTATTTGGGTAAGTCTTCTAAAAATTTGTTTTGGTATAAAAATATGCCATAGTAATACTATAAATAACACTGTACCAAGATACAAATACGCTTGAAAGAGTTGTTCAAAAATGTTGATGCGATTGTACCATAATTCGGTTTGTATTTTGGCAGGTGAGGGCAATACCTCAGCCGAGTAAAATTCTTGTTGTAGTTTGATATTGTTGAGCACCTTATCAGCTTTGCTATAATCGCCTGTTTTAGTGGCTTGTTGTAGCAAGATAAGGTAAGCTGGTAATGCGTTTTTTACAAATTGTTTATACAGTGGGTCGGTGATTTGGAGGGTATCGTTTACGTAATCTAAGTGCGAAATCCACTTATAATTAGGTTCATTAGGCACAGGGAAGACCTTAAAAATATCGCCTTGTAGTGCTCTGTTGAGTAACCCAATACGTTGATCTACTTCCTTAAAATCTTTTTGAAATTGGTTAGGTGTATTCGTGTTGTAAATATCTTTCAATAAAGGGGCGAGCTTGTACTGCCCATTTGCATCAAAAAAATCTTTAGGTTTTACCCATTTGGTTCCTTCAGGGACTCCCAAAAAACGATGCAAACTATCATTAGCTTTCTTTACATAGATAATGTCCGACTCATACCACGCTTGCGGACTGAGGAGCATAGAAAGCAAGACTTGATCGGAAGTGAGCCCTTTATAAGTATCGTGTTTGCTAAGTTTTCGTAAGAGTTCTGAAGAGAAGGTATTCACAGGCTTAAAGCGCCCATCATCTTGAATGAGCATTGCACCAAACTTTTCAGCGTGCGTTTTGTTGGGTACTACCATAGGAGTTTGGGCAGTAGCCAAAGAGCCAAAACATAATGCTAAAACTATTGCAACCCTTTTGGCTTGGAGGTCTTTAAGTTGCTGATTGAGTTTCCTAAATCGGGATTTGCCTACAAACATAAATGCCAGCAGACTACCAAAGAGCAGTATATAACCTATGTAAGTGATAAGAGTACCCCAAAAGTCACGATTTACCGAGAGTATAGTACCTTGTTCATCGGGGTGAAAAGAAGATTGGAACAAGCGATAACCTTGATAATTGAGGATATGGTTCATCTCAATATCATAAAGGAAACTCTCCCCTCCCCTACTCACGGTTACTTTGCTTTTAAAGGAAGCATAACTATTCTCAGTACCAGGGTATTTTTCGGCTATAAAATCGTTGAGGGTGAGACTAAAAGGCAATTTTTCTTCGCGTGCTCCGTAGCTTAGGTGAAACTGCAAGCCGTTCAAAGTGATTGTGGTAGGAGGGTGCTGTACGCCACGTTTGCCCATTACTGTTACTTCTTTGCGCTGATTAGCTGAAACAACTTCCAATACCAAGGCATTCATCTCCTTGCCTATACGTTTAAACGATTTATAGGTAATGCTAAAAGGTTTGCCTTTAAAATCGGACGACCACTGATAATGATTAGAGGTATGTGAAGAAAAAAGCACCTCTTTTTGTTTCTTTTTGCGCAAGGGAGCTCCTTGATAATTACCGTCTACCATTGCAGTGATATAAGTGCGGTCGGAAAGGTAAGTATTTATAGTTTCTCCTTCGCGTAGAGAAATCATACCTTCATTGCCAAAGTAGCGCGTAACCCCAGCCCCTACAATGATAAACACCCACGAGAGGTGTAATACTAGTACTGCCCAATTCTCTTTTTTGAGCAATTGATAGCGAAAGATATTCCCTATAAAATTTACCACAAAAAGCCCCATTATCGCCTCAAACCACCAAGTGTTATACACCCAAATGCGGGCGGTATCGGTATCGTAGTCGTTTTCTACGAAAGTACCCACTGCCATAGCTATGGCAAAAGTAATGAAGAGAATTGCCATTAGCTTGGTGGAATAAAAGAAAGATATGAGTTTCTGTATTGTCATAAATCAGGGGGCAAAAATAATAATAATTTACAATCTACACAGCTTATTAAAACAGTTTTTTTCTCACCTCCTCCCCTATACCTTCCTTATACCTACGATACACCTATCCTATACACAACTAAATTTAATCCCTTAACAGCTGAAAACTACAAAAAAAACTTTTTCGTAGAAAAATATACTATGATTTCTTATTTTCCTAGTATTTTCTTAATTTCCCAATTCGCTAATTTCCCAATTCGCTAATTTCCCAATTTGCTAATTTCCAAATTTGCTAATTTCCAAATTACTTCCTACCTTTGTCCCCTAATTTTATAAGATTGTTATGGACGAAATAAGATATGATGAAGATAGTATTCGCTCGCTTGACCCCTTAGAACACGTGCGTCTACGTCCTGGTATGTACATCGGAAAACTAGGCGACGGATCATCTGCTGATGACGGTATCTATGTACTCCTCAAAGAAGTGCTAGATAACAGTATCGATGAATTCATTATGGGGGCAGGAAAAACTATTGAAGTGAAAATCAATGATAACAAAGTTGATGTTCGCGATTATGGAAGGGGTATTCCCTTAGGTAAAGTCGTAGATGTTGTCTCCAAAATGAATACAGGAGGAAAATATGACTCTCGAGCTTTCAAAAAATCTATCGGACTCAATGGTGTCGGTACTAAGGCTGTCAACGCCCTCTCTGCTTATTTCAGAGTAGAATCTGTACGCGACAACCAGTCCAAATCTGCTTCTTTCGAAAGAGGAATTCTCATCGAAGAAAGTCCTATTGAAGAAAGTCAAAAAAGACGTGGAACTGCCGTTTCCTTCATCCCTGATGATACCATATTTAAAAACTTTAAATTCCGAAATGAATATGTAGTGCGTATGCTCAAAAACTACGTATATCTCAACCCCGGACTTACCATTCATTACAACGGAGAAAAATTCTATTCTGAAAACGGACTCAAAGACCTCCTCGCCGAAAATAATAACGAAGAAGACTTCCTATACCCTATCATCCACCTCAAAGGAGAAGATATAGAAGTAGCTATCTCTCATAGCAAAACCCAATATAGCGAAGAGTATTACTCATTTGTAAACGGACAAAACACCACACAAGGAGGTACGCACCTCAACGCTTTCAAAGAAGCGTATGTGAAAACCATCCGCGATTTCTATAAAAAGAATTTCGACCCTTCGGATGTACGTAAATCTATCATCGCAGGCCTCTCTATCAAAGTAATGGAACCTGTGTTCGAGAGCCAAACAAAAACCAAATTAGGTTCTACCGAAATGGGAGAAGGAATGCCTACTGTACGTACTTATATCAACGACTTTATAAGCCGAAATTTAGATGATTTCTTACATAAAAATACCGAAATAGCCGATGCTATCTTACGCAAAATTATACAAGCACAACACGAACGCGAAGAACTTGCTGGTATTCGTAAACTAGCTAAAGACAGAGCTAAAAAAGCCAACCTACACAATCGTAAACTCCGCGATTGCCGTGTGCACCTTACTGATACCAAGGATGAACGCGCTCTTCAAAGTACCTTGTTTATCACCGAAGGAGATTCAGCTTCGGGGTCTATCACCAAGTCGCGTGATGTAACTACCCAAGCTGTTTTTTCACTGCGCGGTAAACCTCTCAATACCTATGGAATGACTAAGAAAATAGTGTATGAAAATGAGGAATTCAACCTGTTGCAAGCAGCCCTAAATATCGAAGACTCTATGGACGACCTCCGTTATAACAATATCGTAGTCGCCACCGATGCCGATGTAGATGGTATGCACATCCGCTTGCTACTTATCACTTTCTTTTTACAATTCTTCCCAGAAATTATCAAAGAAGGACACCTATATATATTGCAAACTCCTTTATTCCGTGTGCGTAATAAGCAACAGAAGATTTACTGCTATAGCGAAGAAGAAAAACAAGCCGCTATAGAAAAACTCAAAGGTAAACCCGAAATTACACGCTTTAAAGGATTAGGTGAAATCTCCCCTGATGAGTTTAAAGACTTTATCGGAGAAAATATCCGATTAGACCCCGTAATGATGGATAAATCTATCCATATAGAACAACTCTTAGAATTCTATATGGGCAAAAATACCCCCGACCGACAAGAATTTATCATCAATAACCTAAAAGTAGAAATCGATAATTTCGAGTAATACCCATCACATACTTTGTCAAAGCCTTTGTGCTTTGACAAAGTAAAACATTACAAATAAAAACAACAAAAAGAGACTACTCAATATTTTGAATAGTCTCTTTTTGTTAAATCTTATTATTACCTCTGTGCCTACGACTGGATTCGAACCAGCACGCCCTAACGAGCACCACCCCCTCAAGATGGCGAGTCTACCAATTTCTCCACGTAGGC
>CAUQUO010000030.1:0-31518 GCA_963521335.1 uncultured Capnocytophaga sp. | reverse complement strand
ATATTACAAATCAAACAATTGTAAATTTATATAACAGCCCTGCCTTTGGAGGGGGACGGGGGGAGGTTATCCCTTTGGAGAAAGTCCGCGAGTTGGCGTAGCGGAGTATGTGTGCAGCGAGAGCTCACAGCTGGGTATGTGTTAAGGGGGGGGAGGTTTTAAATCAATAAGTTAATTCAATCTTTGATTGGCATTAACAACTAAAATAGTGAAATACAAACTTAGGAAATTGGTCTCTAAGGTTGTAATATCCTTTGATGATGGCAAAATATTCTTGATCATCCCACAAGTGGGCTTCTACTCCTACAGCGGTATCATCATTGTTGAAGTTATACACCTCTAAATTCACCCCTCCACCTTCTTCTTTGTCCATTTCTTCTATCGGGAAGAGGTGCAATACGCTTTTATCCTCTACAAAATCAAGCATTTCATAGATTTCTTCTAAAAATTCTCCCGAAATATCAAACTTTTCAGCTAATATTTGGGTATCTTCGGCTTTATAGGCTTCTAAAAAGTCCGCAAGAGTGTAATATATTTCTGTTTTAAGGGCTTGTGTGATTTCCATATAGTGTTATTTAATCTTTGCTATATCGTTTTTATAACTTGCAAAACTGATGTTTCCTTCTAAAACCAACTCGCAGAGGGCTGTTGGGTCATAACCTTTAAAGGAATGAAGGGTATAATGGCAATGCTTGTCCTCGCGCTCTAAGTGAAGTACATAACCATCGGGTTCGTCTTGAAAAACAACGATTGCTTCTTTGTAGTTTTCTAAGGTTGCTACCGAGCGTATCAAATCCTGCCTACTATCGTGCAAGTGAGAGGCTACAAAGGCTATTTCGGCAGTGCCATTGCTAATAGTTACCATTGCCCAGCCGTGTTCTTTGGGGGTGTAATCAATCATTAAAGAAAGAAGAATAAATTATTGTTTTCTATCTCGAGAAGTTTTAGCCTTTGGTAATACCTTCTTGTAAATATGAGCTTTTAGCTCTTTAGTAGAGATACATATGTCATATCCCATTTCCTTTAATCCTTTAGAAAGAATAGTATCACAAGTCCATATCCTATGCCCTTTTTCAAAGTGTAAGGCTATAAAAAGATAGTCGTCGGGGTCTATATTTTTTGCTATTTCTCTTGCTTTATCTCTATTCTCACGTTTTATATCTTTTAGATCATAAAAAGTGATGTTTTGTGTAATTTCTTTCAATAATGCAGTCGCTTTTCTTTTAGTGAGGTGATTGTCTTTCATAATTTCAGGTAAATGCTCTTTTACTTCCTCTAAAAGAAAAGACGGAGCTATAAACTGTAACTTATTCTTTTTGTCTTTAAGAATAGAAGCCATTACCCCATTAGGAGTATAAAAACAACTGAATATAATATTTGTATCTGAAATAACTATCATATATTCTGTTGCTCTTCTTCAGCAATAGCTGATTCCCAACGCTTTGTCATATTGCGATTAGCTTGCTTAGACATAGCCATTATCTTATCCTTAAATTTAAGAGGTATTCCATTCTCGTCTTCTTCTAATACTTCTTCCGCAGGAAGTGATACTCTTTTATTCTCTTTAATTTTTGTAACTTTTACAAAATCAAGATTCTTTATAAACTTCACAAAATCTAAGGCTTGTGGACTATCATTGGTGATTGTAATTGTATAAGGCATAATATGCTACATTTTAATATATGGGGCAAAGATACAAAATTCCTGCAAACTAATAATATGAATCAAGAGTTGAAAAATAATAATACTTGATTAACAATATGTTATCGCTTTCACATCGCATCTCCCCCTTTGGAGAAAGTCCGCGAGTTGGCGTAGCGGAGTATGTGTGTAGCGAGAGCTCACAGCTGGGTATGTGTTAAGGGGGGAGGTTTTAAATCAACAAGTTAATTTAACCCTTGATTGGCATTTAATCTTTGCTATATCGTTTTTATAACTCACAAAACTGATGTTTCCTTCTAAAACCAACTCGCAGAGGGCTGTTGGGTCATAACCTTTAAAGGAATGAAGGGTATAATGGCAATGCTTGTCCTCGCGCTCTAAGTGAAGTACATAACCATCGGGTTCGTCTTGAAAAACAACGATTGCTTCTTTGTAGTTTTCTAAGGTTGCTACCGAGCGTATCAAATCCTGCCTACTATCGTGCAAGTGAGAGGCTACAAAGGCTATTTCGGCAGTGCCATTGCTAATAGTTACCATTGCCCAGCCGTGTTCTTTGGGAGTGTAATCAATCATTGCAAATTAATAAAGTTTCATTAGTAAATCGGCAAAAGAAGTAGCAATAGGAGAGGGCTCTATGTCTTGTATATTATGATTAAAAAGATAAATCTGCTGGTCTTCTGCTAATAGAAGCGTATCGCCCGCAGGAGTGCGCGCAATCGGTATTCCCTGTTTCTGAAAGTCAGTATACAAGTCTATCAGCGAATGAAACTTATAAGCCGACCGAAAAGCCAAAAAGCGGTCTATTACCACCTTACTGCCTTTCACCCTGTTTTTAGAAGGAATGCCTCCGTTGTGCTCCAACAGAAAACGAATATATTCCTCATCGATAGGCTGGCTCAGCTCTCTCTGAAAATCAGCAATTTCTGTTTCTTCCGCCTTGTCCGTTTCGTAGGCTTTGATGAGGTTTTTTAGGGTTTGTTTATCGGGCAAAATCTTATAAGCCCTGAGCTGTTCCACTTTCTCAGGACTCAAGCCATATTTCTCAAAAGTAAGTTTTTTCATAGGTTTATTATCCACTAATCGTTTCTAAATGAAGTTGATAGTTATTATCGAGCCTGATATTCACCAGATGCCCAAAAAAGTAATCTGGGTCAGTATCCACATCAAAAGTGCAGACGAGGTCTTCACCTACTTCACAATACAAATCATAGAAATACACGGCTTCGCAAAATTGCTCTTCAGTAATTTCTTCTTCAAGGTCTTCTTGGGCTACTTCAAAGAGTTCTCTTATCTCTTCATTTTTGAGCAGAAACTGCAGAACAGTTTCCTTGTTGCCCTCCAACCATTGTACTTTGGTTGCTACTTGTTTAAATACTTCTTGCTTTTCTTCTTCTGTAAAGTGGCGTTTGGCATCAAAACAGACCACAACTTCAGCCTCTTCGTCACCCCAAAAGGTAAAGAGGGCTTGATACTCAGTTTGGTTTTCGGTAATAAAATTCATATTCAACAAAAAAATGATTATTTTTTAAATATTTGGATTTCTTATCAGTATACTACAACAAATAAATCATAAAACTTTTGATTTTTCTTTCTTTATCCATCCGTACCACAAGAATTTCATCGGTAATTTCTGGTAAGGCATAGTCAAAAATAGCAAACTCTGTACCTGAAGTTAGGATATTCAGATTGGTAAGCTCAAGTGCTGTGAGCAATTCTTCCCCTTGCTCATCAGCCATTTCTTCTACTATTTGCACATAATCTTTCACAACAGATTCCTTGTCTGAACGATACTCTTTTATAAATTCTTTGCGAATCTGCTGGTCGAGTTCAGGCAAGTATGCTAACAATTGTTGTATAGCCGTTCCTTGAGCTTTAGTAGGTGTTCCTCCCATACAATCAATAGAGATTGACACGGAGGAATTATTGATATCTATATTTACTATTTCGTAATAGTCATCTTCAGAAAGTGTAATTTTTCCGAAATAAGGTAATTCGTAGGTAGTCATTCGGATAGCCTCTTGTTAATCATTTACGACTCAATCGTAAAGCGTATGATTTTTCTCTCTTCATCTACCATTACTACAAGAATTTCATCGGTAACTTCAGGCAACGTATAGTCAAAACCTGCAAACTCTGTCGCAAAAAGGGAGATATCGAGATTGGTAAGCTCAAGTGCTGTAAGCAATTCTTCCCCTTGCTCATCAGCCATTTCTTCTACTATTTGCACATAATCTTTCACCATAGATTCCTCGCCAGAGCGATAGACTTTTATAAATTCGTTGCGAATCTGCTGGTCGAGTTCAGGCAAGTGTGCTAACAATTGCTCAATAGCTGTCCCCTGAGCTTTAGAGGGTGTTTCCCCCATACAGTCAATAGTGATTGACACGGAGGAACCGTTGATATCCACATCTTCTATTTCGTGGTAATCGTCATCTTCAGAAAGGGTAACCTTCCCAAAATAAGGTAATTTGTAGGTAGCCATAATGTTTAATTTTAGGCGACAAAGATAAGAATAATTAGGAAATTATTATTATTTTTTGCCTTTTAGTATTGCTAATCCTAAATAGTTTCGTATCTTTGTCCCATTAATAACTCAAAAACCAGCACACAGCTTTCTGATTTACAAACCCTTGCTCCTCATTACCTCCACCTTGGAACAACCTTGGGGCAATCTTGGAGCAACCTTATAGCAACATCAATAACAAACACTAAAATAATAAATCATATGTCAAAACACATCTTCAAAAACCTGTTAAACACTCTTTTAGTAGCCATAGGCCTCTTCGTAGCCTGCTACACCACCGCTTGCTCTTCTGGCGGAGAAAAAAAAGTCGCCCTTGAAAAGATTAAAAAGGACGTAGAGACTGTCAGCAAAAAAACACCTACTATGGTTGCGCCAGGAATACAGTTGGACAAAGTAGAGCTAAAGGGAGAAGAAACTATCTCTTATTATTTCACAATGACCAACTTCGATGCCGATAAAGCTCCTTTTGATACCGAAAGTGCCAAAACCTCTATCATCGAAGGTTTAAAAGGCGACCAAAACGCTATAAAAGACTTCATAGCAAGTCAATTGCAAATACACTATTACTATTACGATATGAACCACAAACTCGTAAGCGAAATCAAAATAACCCCTAAAGATCTTCAATAATGAAAATCATTATCGCCATTGATGGTTATTCTTCTACGGGTAAAAGTACAACTGCAAAAGCTGTAGCAAAAGCGTTAGGTTATGTATATATTGATACAGGAGCAATGTATCGTGCCGTTACCTATTTGGCTCTTGAAGAAGGCTTGGTATCTACTTCAGGTATAGAGGTAAAATCTTTAATGAAAGTTCTTCGCAAGTCTGAAATAAAATTTGAATACAATCCTGAGTTGGGTTATTCTGAAATATTCTTGAATGGAAAGAATATAGAGCATGCTATTCGTGGTATTGAGATTGCTAACTGGGTGAGCGAAGTCGCCAAACAACCCGAAGTGCGCTCCTTTTTAGTAGACCTCCAACGCAAAATGGGCAAAGACAAAGGTATTGTTATGGACGGACGAGATATTGGTACTACTGTTTTCCCAGAAGCAGAGCTCAAGATATTTATGACTGCAAGTGAACAAGTACGCGCAGAGCGCAGGTATAAGGAATTGCAAAGCAAAGGGGAGAAGGTATCTCTGGAGGAAGTGCTAGCAAACATTCGGCATCGAGATCACGTAGATACAACTCGTAAAGAATCTCCTCTTAAGAAAGCCAATGATGCGATTGTTATTGATAATACAGAACTTAGCATTGATGAGCAAGTAGAGAAAATATTATCACTTGTGAATTGCTAATAGTTTTGTATCTTTGCACCCTAAAAAATAAAGAAAAGGACTATGTGTGAACACAATTGCACTTGCGGCTCGACACGCCACAACTGGACGAAAGAAGAAATCATTGCTATCTATAACAAACCTTTGATGGAGTTGCTTTATGAGGCAGCTACTATACACCGCAAGTATCACGACCCTAATACAGTTCAGGTTTCTACGCTTCTCTCTATAAAGACGGGAGGCTGTTCTGAAGACTGTGCTTATTGCCCGCAATCAGCGCGATATGAGACGGAAGTAAAGATAGATAATGCAGATATGATGACCGTTTCTCACGTAAAAGCGCAAGCCCTACGCGCCAAATCAGCAGGAGCTTCACGTGTGTGTATGGGAGCAGCATGGCGGAATGTGAAAGACGGACCTGAGTTTGAACAAGTGCTTGAAATGGTACGTACTATCAACAAGCTAGATATGGAAGTATGTTGTACTCTGGGTATGCTTACTGAGAACCAAGCAAAACGTCTTGCAGAAGCAGGCTTGTACGCTTACAATCACAATCTTGATACCTCAGAAGAATACTACAAGGAAATTATCTCAACTCGCAGTTATGACGACCGCCTCAAGACAATTGACAACGTACGTAAAACCAATATCACGGTGTGTAGTGGAGGAATTATCGGTATGGGTGAATCGCTTGAAGACCGTGCGGGAATGCTTGTAGCGCTTTCTACACTTGACCCCCAACCAGAGTCAGTACCTATCAATGCGTTGGTGCCAGTAGAAGGCACGCCATTAGAAGACTGTAAGCCTGTAGCTATATGGGAAATGGTGCGAATGGTAGCCACTGCACGTATTGTGATGCCACAGTCGCAAGTGCGTCTCTCGGCAGGTCGTACACAGATGAGCCAAGAGGGGCAAGCGCTCTGTTTTTTCGCAGGGGCTAACTCTATCTTTGCAGGTGATAAACTTCTGACGACTCCTAACCCTGATATCAATGAGGATATGGAGATGCTAGGGGTACTGGGCATGCGCATCCAAAAGCCTTTTGAAACACATCCACAGCCTGAGACAGTAGAAGCTGTGGACTCTCAGTATCATTCTTTAGGAGAAAACCCTAAATGGACGCGCCCTAACCACAAGATAGAGCGCAATGAAGAGAAGCGGAAAATGGTAAAAATAGCCCATTAAGGCGGTTGAGAGAATAGAAAAGAAATCCTTATGCTAAGTTGCTGATTAAAGATATGAATCCTGAAATTCTCAAAGAAATCATCACAACCCAAATGCCTTATGGCAAGTATAAAGGAGTTTTGATTGCAGATTTGCCCTCTCATTATCTTGAGTGGTTCAGCACACAAGGATTTCCCAAAGGAAAATTAGGGATGCTATTGGCTACGACTTTTGAAATCAAGACAAATGGATTGCAAGAGATCATAGACCGCTTAAAAGATTTAGAAACAAAAGTGTAAATAATTAAAAAACAAGTAATATATGAAAAGTATTGGACAAACTTTGCTCATATTGGGCATATTAGCTATTGTATTAGAATTTTTTGGCTATGTACCTAAACTTCTTTTCTGGATTTATGAATGGGGTGATGGTGTAGCTTGGGCTATCAAAATAGCTTTAATTGTAGTAGGAGGACTATTATGGTTTGCAGGGAAGAAAGCTGAAACTCCTTCTCAAGAATAATTCCTAAAAAAAGAATTACAAATGTTACTAAAAAAAGTAAACGGAAAGCAACCGACCTATGGGGAAGGTTGCTTTTTTGCTGAAAATGCAACACTGACAGGAGATGTGCTGTTAGGAGACCGCTGTAGTGTGTGGTATAATGCCGTTATTCGTGGCGATGTAAACAGTATTCGGATTGGAGATGACACCAATATTCAAGACGGAGTAGTAATTCACGCTACCTATCAAACACACCCTACTACTATAGGCAACAATGTTTCAATTGGACACAATGCTATCGTTCACGGTTGTACTATAGAAGACAACGTATTGATAGGGATGGGTAGCATTGTAATGGACGGTTGTGTCGTAGAGAGCGATAGTATTGTGGCTGCAGGAGCTGTAGTAGCTCCTAACACGCATATAGAAAAAGGGAGCCTCTATGCAGGAGTGCCCGCCAAGAAACTCAAAGAGGTTACAGAAGCCCAAAAAATGCTGATACGCAGGACGGCTACTAACTATCCTAAATATGCTAGTTGGATAGAAAACGACTACACTATTTAAAATAGTTCTACATATTATTTGGATATATTCAAAATAGTATGTATCTTTGCCCCGTTGTTAGTAAAGAAATATATGGTAGTGTTTTTATATTTCGTTTGCTATTCCTTATGGGGGAGAGATCTTTTTTAGTGTTTTTATAGTGGTCATTATCCTTGCATAAGAGAGTTAGTTAGTTTTAGATTATAAAGTCTGTTGTGAGATACAACAGACTTTTTTATAATGTTTTCAGAGGAAGAGAAGTATAATCAGCAAGTAGATAAAATTATTAACTGGTATAATATTTGTATGTTTATCAAGAATTTAATCAAGAAAAGAAAAATGAAAAAATTAAGTATTGTAGCCGTAATGGCAATGGCAATAGTAGCTTGCAACAACAGCAATTCAACGCAAACTACCCAAACAGAAACCACTGAGGTAACCTCTGCTACTACAGAAGAGATGCCACCCGTAGGAGGTGATAGAGACGCACACGGCTGTATAGGCAGTGCAGGACAATCGTGGAGTGAGCTCCTGCAAGAGTGCGTACAAGTATTTGAAGTAGGCACACGCCTCAATCCTGTAGAGGTAAATATGAATGATGCCATAATTAGTGCCTTTATTGTAGCCAAAGAAGGGGATAACAGCCAAGTAGAGCTATTCATCACTACGGAAGAGACCAATCCTCTTTTAAAACAAGAAAAAGACGGCACTTACAAGAATGGCAAGTACGTTTATAACCCTAAAACGCAAGAACTTTCTATCGATGGTAAAGTCGCGTACAAGGGAGAGAAAAAATAAAGGGGAGTTTTTATACTGTACGTTCTTATGCTCAGAACCCTATTTTTATTCTTTACTCTCCAATCTCTCTGTGCACAACCCGTTGCCGAAGCACTACAAAAAGCAATGGAAGCACATCGTATGTTGGTAGTATTTCATCAAACAGATACCACTGAGGTAGAAAATGACTTTTATTTCTTTACCTTTAATAGAAATAAATCTTCTTATCAGTACTACCTCAGCTGTGAAAAAGATAGTGATTGGCTTATTGCACAAGGTGGTATGCACACGCAAACGCTGATTTTTGACTATGAAGGGCAACTCTTGTATCGGAATAATTGCAGTATAAACGATATGCGATTTCAAAGTTTATTCACCTATGGTAATGTTGATGACTTTATGCGAGAAATGGCTTTGGTACGCCAAATGAACAAATACCTTTCTGACCCTAATATTCCTATCAGTTGTGTTTTCTCTCTGCTACAAGAATTGAAATCTATTGATAGAGATTTAGTGTATTTTACCCCTTTCGCAACCCCTGAAATTATAGAAGACGCGCATACTTATTACCTCTCTAAACTCAAATATCCTGAACAATTACAAAACGAACGACTACTCATCACCCCCGAACAATTAAACGCCCATTGGCAACGATTAGTTGAAAGCCATAAAGCCGACCTTTTACCAGAGAGTGCATATATCTTTTTCTTGCTATGGCAGTATCAATTTACTAACAAAAACCTTCTGAATAGAGTGTATGGTATTGATAACGATTTTAACGCTACTGATTATGTCGCATTGCAATATCTTTTTAACTTCTACCCTCAAATTACCGACGAAAAAATAAAGCATTTTATACGCAAGACAACCGCCCTAATAAGTGTGATGAGACGGATAGTTCACAACAAAAGCGTAGAGAGTAGGTCTGTACAACAATTATTTGAAAAAGCAGTGCTAGAAGGCATTTTTGAAGCAAAAGATTACCTTTCGTTTTTAGAAGATTTCTTTCCTGTAGAAGCCATTGCTTATTTTGATAAAAACTTTGAAGAAATACAACAAAGCCTAAAGAAATATACCCAGCGTTTTAGCTACAACTTTGCTGTAAGTGCTAACAATCTTGCCTTTTCGGCACTCACTCACTACCAAAACGATAAAAGAATGTTAGCTTCTGCCTTGCATTGGGCTGAAACAGCTAATTGCATTATTCCCAATAACCCTGTTGTACTGGATACCTTGGAAAAGCTCTTGCAAGCCAACGGTAAAACAAAAGAAGCCACTAAAGTAAGAAAGAAAATTGAGCGAACACATCGTAAATCTACTCACCGATAAATTTGCCATTTGTTAATTATTTCATACCTTTGCCACGTTTTACGAATTGTTAATTGAAAAAGATGCTTCTCTTCTTTAAAAACCCCAAAAACACTATCTATGTGGTAGCTACCGAAGCTACTCTTACTGAGACCGACCTCAACAAACTGAAATGGCTGTTTGGCAATGCCCAGCAACTCCCCTCCCCTACCCTTAGCGGTACTTTCATCGGACCCCGTGCGGCGATGATTACCCCTTGGAGTACCAATGCGGTGGAAATCACCCAAAATATGGACATTCACGGGATTACTCGTATCGAGGAGTTCCACGAGGTAACCGACCCTAATACCCCTTTCGACCCTATGCTCTTTGAGCGATACAACGGTCTTACCCAAGAGAGTTTTACTATCGATATGCAACCGCAAACAACACTCGAAATCGATGATATCGAGGCATATAACCAGCAAGAAGGGCTTGCGTTAAGCGCTGAAGAAGTTGCCTATTTGCAAAATCTTTCTAAAGAACTGGGGCGCAAACTCACCGACTCGGAAGTGTTTGGTTTCTCACAAATCAACTCCGAACACTGTCGCCATAAAATCTTCAACGGTACTTTTGTTATCAATGGTGAGGAAAAACCTTCTACCCTCTTCAAACTCATTAAAAAGACATCACAAGAACACCCTAATAGCATTGTTTCGGCTTATAAGGACAATGTAGCTTTCATAAAAGGGGCTACTGTCGACCAGTTCGCACCCAAAAGTGCCGATAAACCCGATTTCTACGAGGTAAAACCTTTTGAGGCAGTACTCTCACTCAAAGCCGAAACCCACAACTTCCCCACTACAGTAGAGCCTTTCAACGGCGCTGCTACAGGTTCGGGAGGTGAAATACGCGACCGTCTCGCAGGCGGACAAGGCTCTTTGCCTTTGGCAGGTACAGCGGTATATATGACGGCTTACCCTCGCTTAGAAGAAGACCGCCCTTGGGAAAAAGGAATGGCTGAACGCCAATGGTTGTACCAAACGCCAATGGATATCCTCATCAAAGCCTCTAACGGGGCAAGTGATTTTGGTAATAAATTCGGGCAACCGCTCATTATAGGTTCACTCTTCACTTTTGAACACGAAGAAGGCGGACGCAAATTAGGCTTTGACAAAGTGATTATGCAAGCAGGAGGCGTGGGGTATGCCAAAGCCTCACAAGCCATAAAGCACACCCCTCAAGAAGGCGACAAAATCGTTATCTTAGGCGGTGAAAACTACCGCATAGGTATGGGAGGGGCTGCCGTATCATCGGCTAATACTGGGGCTTTTGGCGCAGGTATCGAGCTCAATGCCGTACAACGTTCTAACCCCGAAATGCAAAAACGCGCTGCTAACGCGATTCGCGCAATGGTAGAATCGGACGAGAATCCTATCGTTTCTATACACGACCACGGAGCTGGCGGACACCTCAACTGTCTTTCAGAACTCATAGAGGAAACCGGCGGTAAAATCGACTTAGACAAACTACCCGTAGGCGACCCTACCCTATCGGATAAGGAAATTATAGGTAATGAATCACAAGAGCGTATGGGATTGGTATTGCCCGAAAAGGCTATTGCCAAACTAAAAACCATTGCCGACCGTGAGCGTGCGCCTATGTACGAGGTGGGCGTAGTTACCAGCGACAAGCATTTCAGCATTGCCTCTGCAAAGAAAGGTACCCACCCAATGGATTTAGACCTAAGCGCGCTCTTTGGCAGTTCGCCAAAAACAGTAATGACTGATGAAACAGTAGTTACTAACTACGAAGAGTTACACTACTATGCAAGTCAGTTACAGAACTATTTGGTACAAGTACTGCAATTAGAAAGTGTGGCTTGTAAAGACTGGCTTACCAATAAGGTAGACCGTTGTGTAGGGGGCAAAGTCGCCAAACAACAATGTGCAGGCGCACTACAACTCCCTTTGAACAATGTTGGGGTGATGGCTTTGGACTACAATGGCAAAGAAGGAATCGCTACTAGCATAGGTCATTCACCTCTTACGGCACTCATCAGCCCTACCGCAGGCAGTCGCAATGCTATTGCCGAAGCACTGACTAACATTGTTTGGGCGCCACTAAAAGACGGCTTGCAAAGTGTATCGCTATCTGCCAACTGGATGTGGGCGTGTCGCAATAAAGGAGAAGATGCGCGTTTGTACGAAGCTGTAGAAGCCGCTTCTGATTTTGCGATTGAATTGGGTATCAATATCCCTACCGGTAAAGATTCTCTATCAATGAAACAAAAATACCCCGACGGTGGTGATGTGATTGCCCCAGGTACGGTGATTATTTCGGCGGCTGCCCATTGTACCGACGTGCAAAAAGTGGTAGAGCCTGTACTCAAACGCAATGGAGGTAACATTTATTATATCAACTTCTCGGGCGCTCAATTTGAATTAGGAGGTTCGGCTTTTGCCCAAGTATTAAACAAAATAGGCGACAAAGCTCCTACTATAAAAGATGCTGAAGGCTTTAAAATAGCTTTCAATGTATTACAATCACTGATAAAAGAAGGGAAAATACAAGCAGGACACGACATTGGTAGTGGCGGACTTATCACAACGCTTTTAGAGATGTGTTTTGCCGAAAACGACTTAGGAGCTACTATCGATTTAAGCGGACTTTCAGCCGATGAAGACCTTATCAAAACCCTTTTTGCTGAAAATGCAGGGGTAGTAATTCAAGCCGATAGCAGTGTTGAAGCTACTTTGGAAGAACACTTCTTAGAATGGGCTAATATAGGTGAAGTAACTACTTCTGAAGAACTTACTATTCACCATTTCGAGAAATCGTACCATTTCAACATCCCCGAACTACGCGATGTGTGGTATCTCACTTCTTACCTGTTAGACAAACAACAAACGAAAAATGACAAGGCGACCGAGCGTTATCAAAACTACTCTGAGCAGCCTCTGCAATACACTTTCCCAGCGCATTTCACGGGCGAAAAACCCGCACGCCCTGCAGGCAAACGCCCTATAGCAGCAGTGATACGCGAAAAGGGTAGCAACTCCGAGCGCGAAATGGCAAATGCCCTATACTTAGCAGGCTTTGATGTGAAAGATGTGCATACCACCGACCTTATCAGCGGACGTGAAACCTTAGAAGATGTACAATTTATAGGGGCTGTAGGTGGTTTCTCTAACTCCGATGTGTTAGGCAGTGCCAAAGGTTGGGCAGGGGCTTTGCTTTACAACGAGCAAGCTAAAAAAGCGTTAGACAACTTCTTTGCCCGTCCCAACACCCTTTCAGTAGGTATCTGCAATGGCTGTCAGTTGTTTATGGAGTTAGAAGTCATCAATCCTGAGCACGCAGAGCACGGTAAAATGTGGCATAACGATAGTGGCAAGCACGAAAGTGGTTTTGTATCGGTAAGCATTCCAGAGAACAACTCAGTGATGCTCTCCACCCTTGCAGGCAGTACTTTAGGGGTATGGATATCACACGGCGAAGGAAAATTCCACTTGCCATTAGCAGAAAATCAGTACAATATCGTAGGTAAATACGCTTATCAGGAGTACCCTGCCAACCCTAATGGCTCTGATTACAACACGGCTATGCTATGTGACAAAACAGGGCGCCATTTGGTAACGATGCCTCACATAGAGCGTTCAGTTTTTCCTTGGCAATGGGCGTACTATCCGAGTGAAAAAACAGCGGTTAGCCCTTGGTTAGAGGCGTTTATCAATGCCCGAAAGTGGATTGAAGCTCGTAATGCCGAATAAAAATGGCAAACAAAATCTTAATAAACAAGTATTACAAGTATTAAAATTACGCTAAAAGGGGTTTATAGAACCCCTTTTGTATTAAACTTTTGTTAAACTTAAAAATACACTTGACAAATACTACTTTATTCGTACATTTGCATCGCAATGAGGGTGGTAGCTCATTGTAAACTTCAAATAATAGTTTTCATAATTTAAAGTTTTGGTTGGTTAATGAAGAAGTCCGGTAAAAATCCTTTTATCGGACTTTCTTTTTTAATTCTTGCAACACTTCTTCTAAATCAACAGAAAAAGAAGGTAATTGTATTGTAATAGTACTGAAAGGGCAATTACCTTTTAGCTTCTTTGTGATATGAATATGCAAGGCATTGGCTTTCAATTCAAACACTACATCTTGGCACAAGGCATAAATATAATGAGTTTGCTCATTGTATTCAAAATAAAGTTCTTCTTCATAAGCTAATCTACTTATAGAAAAATATTGCTCCTTATTTACAAAAGCTATTTGCAAAAGCTCTCCCCAATATGCGCGAGGGTTGAGATCTATTTCTTCAGAAGTAAAAAGTAAGGATTCCGTCATAAGTTTTGTTAATCTACCGATTTTAAAAGGACTTCTTTATATTAGGAGTGTTAATGCTGTCAGCTAACGAATGGGCACCTACATTGTAGTGATTAGCTAAATTCTGTGGTAATCATTTCTTTTTGCACCTTAAAAAACTACTCTAAAGGTTTTTGCTTGGTGCTTCTAAAAAATTTTATTACAATTAGATTTTCTTCTTCTATAAAATCGTAATACAAAGCAAACTTCCCTTTCATAATTAGTATTTTATATAATTTAACCTCTTCTACAAATTTTGAAAGTAACATAGGATTTTCTTTTAGAAAAACTTCTGTTTTTTCTACCTCATCAATAATTTTATTGGAATAATCGTTATTACAATTCCGTTTACTCCAATAGCGAAGTGTATCTCTAAAGCTTTCAATAGCCTCATTAGTCCAATTAATTTCCATACTCAGCCCTTAGCATTTTAAAAACTTCTTCACTCTTTACCATTTTTCCCTCTTTAGCTTGCTGATGCGATAAGGCTATTCTTTTTAATTCTTCTTCTGTAAACTCATCATCGGAATCATATTGTTTTATGATTTTCAACATAGTATTATATTCATTTATAGGAACTATAGCTGATACTGTTCTTCCATTACTATCGGTTATAAACTGGATATTTGGATTCTGTGTTAATACTGCAATACTCATAATTCTATTATTTTTTTTACAAAGATACTGATTCTTTCCTGAAAAGCAAGAAGATTTTTAAATTTTAGACTTGAGGAATCTCAGAGAGACTTAGAAAATATCAGAAAAACTTTGAGGTATCAGAAATGGATTTGAACTTCCGGAAGATAGCGAAGAAGTCCGAAGGAGGTGAGTTAGGTAAAAGGTGAAAGATGAAAGGTAAAATGGGTATGCTTAGCTTATAGAGAGCTCATAGGAAGCTTATACGAATCTCGGACGATTGGTATAGAAAGGGTATATAAACAGTTGATAATGAATAACTAAAAATGAAAAATAAAGCGGATTTTTGAGGAAAATAAATCGACATATAAGGAAAATTAAAAGGGCGGTAAGACGATGGTATTAAGAACTGAAGAAATAGAATAATATCAATTATCTTGTTTAGTGTGAATTTTGATACTGCTTCTTTTTCGTGCGGGAGAAAACTGAATATGAGCCGTGTAAAATGAGAATATTATATAGGTTAATCGTGTAGCGTATACACAAAATGAAGATTTTAGGGATATTGAAGTAAAGAATCTAAAATAGTATTAGATATTGATAATAAGCCACTTAAGTATATTCTTCTGCAGATTTCTATTTTTGGCACACTATTTTCTATATAGATAATGTAAGTTTGACAGACGGGATGTTAGTAAAACTTGCAAGTGCATTTAAATCATAATAAATGATACATTAAAATTGCTTGAAAAAACTGAATTAAACAAAATTACTGAAAAATTGCTATAAGAAACATTGTTAGATAAAAATTATTTCATTGAAACAATATTTTTGAGAAAACAGAGATTGCTAAAATAAACATTGTTAATCAAAATTATTATAAGAAACATTCTTATCATTAAAACAAGTATTGAGAAAAATTAAATTACTAAACATCATTTATTAAACTATTTAAAGACAATTATTTTTCTATTTAGAACAAAATTTTATGAGAAAAAACAAATACTTTTAAGTTCATAAAATTTTATCAACTTAAAAGTATTCATTTTGGAGTTAGTAGTAGTATTTATATGCATTGTGAAAGAAGGCTCTTCCGAAAGGAGAGCCTTTTTTTATTGCATTTAACTTCCATTAAAAAAGGCTGTTTAGTAAATCTACCAAACAGCCTTTTTTTATCAAAAACTATATCTTATGTATTATTTCCTTTTCTCAAAATTTACAGCACAAGAATCTATTTCCGATACGCGCAAAGTGTTCACCATCCCCTTGCCTTGCATTGGCATCGATACAAGACTTATCATTATATCTCCCATATTCACATAACCTTTCTCATTCGCTATATGATTGATATCTTCTATAAGCTCGTCCGTAGATACAAAACGATCATAATAAAAAGTAGTTACTCCCCACAAAAGATTCAACTGCGTGAGCAAACGCTTGTTAGAAGTAAAAATAAGAATATGTGAATTAGGGCGGTATGACGATATCCTAAATGCCGCATACCCACTGTTTGTAAGCGATGTTATCACCTTTGCATTCGTGTCATTCGCCATCTTTGCCGCGTGAAAACAAATCGTATTAGTTACATAACGCAACGAACGAATAAACGGCGTGATCAATGGCACTTGTATAAGATCCGAGTCCTCCACACTCTTAATAATACGCGTCATCTGTTGGATTACCTGTACAGGATATTTCCCTACCGAAGTCTCCCCAGATAGCATCACCGCATCAGCTCCATCAAGCACCGAGTTCCCTACGTCATTCACCTCTGCACGTGTAGGCGTAAGACTCGATATCATACTCTCCATCATCTGCGTCGCTATGATTACCGGTATATGATGCGACTTCGCCTTCCGTACCAACTCTTTCTGAATAAGTGGTACCTCTTCTGCCGGTATTTCTACACCGAGATCCCCTCGCGCTACCATTATACCATCGCAATTCGCCATAATCTTATCTATATTCTCAAGCGCCTCAGGCTTCTCTATCTTCGCTATAATAGGTATCTTATGCCCCGCATTTTCCTCTATGAGGTCTTTCAAGTCTTGAATATCTTTAGGATTGCGCACAAACGATAACGCAAACCAATCTACCTCTTGTGTAATCGCAAAAAGCGCATCTCGCACATCCTTCTCTGTAAGAGCTGGCAACGATACCTTCGTGTTTGGTAAGTTCACCCCTTTCTTAGACTTTAGCGGACCCCCTTGCACTACTACTGCTACTACTTCATCAGCTCGGTTCGTAGACTCCACCTCAAAAATAAGCTTCCCATCATCCAGCAATATGCGCTCACCAGGGTTTACATCCATCGGAAACTCCTTGTAGTTCATATATACACGCTCCTTCGTCCCCACAAAAGGCTCCCCTGTAACAAAGGTTACTCGGTCTCCCGGAAACACTACAACATCGTCTTCCATTACCCCTACACGCAACTTCGGCCCTTGCAAATCAGCCAATATAGCCGTATGAAACCCATGCTCTTGATTGATTTTGCGTATCATCTCCACACGAGCCCTCACATCGTCATAGTCCGCATGCGAAAAGTTTATCCGAAACACACTTACGCCCGCAGCCATCATATCTTTTATCACTTCGGGACTTTCTGTAGCTGGCCCTAAGGTCGCTACTATCTTGGTCTTCTTTGTATTTAACATTCTTGAAAAATCAGTTTATATTTTTTATTTAGTGTATCAATATCTATCTCATAAGCCGTAGTGCTCGGTATCTTCCCTATCTCTCGCAACAAATTAACCATATCTACACGCCCTTCTGTATCTATCTTTAAAAAAAAATCTACCTTCTTATGCGTATTCAATAAATAAGCTACCGATAAATCATCTACAAATACCTTATTAGCAATACAAAACCATCTCACTTGCGAATTTTTATCTTCCCATTCATAACAAGAAAAAAACTTCCCCGTCTCCACATCTGCAAAACAAGCTTCCTCAGCCTTCTTCTTTAAAAAAATATGAAGTCTCTTGTTCAAAAAATAAGCCAATCGATAGTCCTCCAAACCCGTGTGAACTGCTATCAACTTATAATCACAAAATAGGTCACTTGATAATTTAAGTACTGCCATAACATCCTATTTTGGGTGCAAAGATACAAAATAATTAATAATTACCAATCTATCTCATCATTTCTGCACTTACGCCCATTAGCTTTATAACTTCACACTAAATGAAGTATTTCTTTAGCCCCCAACATCCTTAAAGATTTCTTTTCCTACAATCCGATAAACATTATAGAAGCTCTATTCTTCAACATAAAGTTTTCCCCCAGCCGTCATCATATCCATATTCCATCCTCAGTGTTTTACACACCACACCATCTAAATATTCTACTTTCTCCCTCTATTTTTTATGACTGATGTAGCAAAAATATATTATTTTTCTGAATTACACAAACAAAAAAAACAAATTAACATTTCACATATTTAAAACAGAAAAATTTTCTCTTGCCCCTCCCCTACACCTCACCTATACCTACAGTATACCCACACTATACCTACCCCCTACCCAAGCCAAAAGTATAAAATACTACAAAAACAAATATCCACAGAAAAATATACTACAAAATACCGATTTATTAGAAAATAAAGAAAATAAAAAATAGGAATCAGCAACCACTCATCTGCTAATCCCTAATTCTTCTATTCTCTGTTCTTTATCCCCTAAAACCTGAAAACTATCCCCTATTCTCTAACTTTGGCATAGTTTTTGTTAATCCCCTTCTGACATACTTTTAAATCGCTATTATATTATATATTTTAAAAAGCGCGTTGCTGTGATAGTAACGCGCTTTTCTTATTTTATCTATAACCTAAAGATTTTCTCCCCTACGGGTAACTTTCCTTTCACATCATATATAATCCCCTCCTCATTCAAATAACTCCCTATATCCATCTGCAAAAACTCATTGTGTGCCACACAAAGCACTACCACATCATTGTTTTTAGGAAGTTTCTCCCGTTGAGTCAGCACCTCAACGCCATATTCTTCACAAGCGTGATGAGGGTCAGCCCAAGTATCGTATATCACTATATCAGAAGTGAAATTTTCGAGCGTGCGGTAGATATCAATAACCTTGGTGTTACGAGTGTCTGGACAGTTTTCTTTAAAAGTAAAGCCCAATAGCAGAATTTTGCTGTCTTTCACAGGAGTTCCTTGCAAACACAAGCGGTTGATAATCTGGTAAGCGATATAGCCCCCCATAGAATCATTAGTTTTTCGGGCTTCCATCATTAAGCGGGGTGATACACCGTGAAGTTTGGCTTTTTGTATGAGATAATAAGGGTCTACCCCTATGCAATGTCCGCCTACCAATCCAGGGCGGAAAGGCAAAAAGTTCCACTTGCTACTTGCGGCATCTATCACAGCATTAGTATCGATATCAAGAATGTTGAATATTTTGGCGATTTCGTTCATAAAAGCGATATTCACATCGCGCTGAGCGTTTTCTATCACTTTAGCAGCTTCAGCTACTTTGATAGAGGAGGCGAGATAAGTACCCCCTGTGAGTACTGAATTGTAAAGCGCATCGACCTTAGCTGCTATCTCAGGAGTAGAACCTGAAGTTATTTTGCAAATATTCTCTACTGTGTGCTGTTTGTCGCCAGGGTTGATACGTTCGGGTGAGTAACCTACAAAGAAATCACAGTTGAACACAAGGTTTGATACCTTTTCTAAGATAGGTACACATACCTCTTCGGTTACTCCTGGGTAAACCGTTGATTCGTAAATCACAATATCACCTTTTTTGAGCAATGCCCCTACTGTTTCACTTGCTTTGCGGAGTGCAGTAAGGTCAGGTTGCTGATAGAGGTCGATAGGGGTAGGGACAGCCACGATATACACATTGCAATCGGTGGCATCTGCAGGGTTTGTAGTACAAATGAGGTGAGTAGCCAAACGCTCTTTAAGCGTTTCACTACTGATTTCGCCGGTAGTATCTACCCCAGTGTTGAGGCTTTCTATACGCACTTTGTAAGGGTCGTAACCCACGGTGGGATATTTTTTAGCAAAGAGGCAAGCTAAAGGCAAGCCCACATAGCCGAGGCCTATAATACCTATTTTCATCTAAACAATTAACAATTGATAATTAATTTTAAAACCTATTCGTATATCATCTCATTTGTTTTCTCAGGGGCATATGAGTTCAAATGATAGGTGAGAGAAGTAGATAGGGCTAACTCTTGATTCCTGAGACTTGAGATCTATCCTCTAAATCATATCATACTGCTTCAACTTTCTATATAGAGTACGTTCGGAGATTCCTAAAGCCTTTGCTGCTTCTTTACGTTTGCCATCATTGTGTTCTAAAGATTTGCGTATCATCTCACGCTCTTGTTCTTGGAGTGAAAAACGCGTCTCTTCTGTTGCTTCCTCATAATCATACACTACCTCGTGAGGATGTGATTCTTGTTCGACAGAAGAAACCGGAATAATGGAATATGACGCTGGAGCTGTCTCTGCTTTTCGATTATCACCATAAATACGATGAATAAGCCCCTCATTTTCCTGTTGAACTTTTGCGGAATTGCCGTGTTGCAACAACTCAAATGTAAGCTTCTTCAAGTCATTTAAGTCGTTTTTCATATCAAAAAGCACCTTGTAAAGCAACTCTCGTTCGTTGCTGAAATCCCCTTCTTTATGCGATGTTTGTGGCACTACCGAAGGCAATGGATTTCCTTCATCAGGAAGATATGAACGCAATATTGCTGAATTAATCTCTCGTTTCTGCTCTAATACTGAAATCTGTTCTGCTACATTACGCAACTGGCGTATATTCCCACTCCACCGATAATTTACTAAAAGCTGTACTGCTTCCTCTGTAAGCCTAATAGGAGGCATTTTGTATTTCTCGGCAAAATCGGAAGCGAACTTGCGAAAGAGCAGATGGATATCTTCTTTGCGTTCGCGTAAAGGAGGCAAATGTATTTCCACCGTACTGAGTCGGTAATAGAGGTCTTCGCGGAAACGCCCCTTTTTAATTGCTTCTTGCATTTGTACATTGGTAGCGGCGACGATGCGCACATTTGTTTTTTGTACTACTGAGGATCCAACTTTGATGAACTCGCCATTCTCGAGCACGCGCAAGAGGCGCACTTGGGTAGTGAGAGGCAGTTCGCCGACCTCGTCTAAGAAAATAGTACCTCCATCGGCTTCTTCGAAATAACCACTACGCGTTGCTGTAGCTCCTGTAAAAGCTCCTTTTTCGTGGCCAAAAAGCTCAGAATCGATAGTTCCTTCGGGGATTGCTCCGCAGTTTACTGCAATGTACTTGCCGTGTTTGCGCAACGAGAGCGAGTGAATGATGCGTGGAATGGCCTCTTTTCCTACTCCACTCTCCCCTGTGATAAGTACTGAAATATCAGTAGGAGCTACTTGTATAGCTTTTTCGAGTGCTCGATTGAGTTTCATATCATTCCCTATGATACTGAAACGTTGTTTTATAGCTTGAATATTTTCCACTTTTTTGATTTGAGAATTATGAACTGCAAAAATACAAATAATTAATTGAATTAGCAAATTAGGTAATGAGTTGAATCTGCTTTACTGATTTCTGATTTCTAAATTTTAGGGTTTTTGTAGTATTTTTTTCTGTAGATATTCGTTTTTGTAGTATTTTTTACTTTTAAGATTGATAGGGGGTAGGTATACTGTGGGTATACTGTAGGTATAGGTGAGATGTAGGGGATGTTTGGGAGAAAAATTTTCTGTTGTAAGTTTCTTATTTTGTTAATTCACTATTTATTTATACCTTTGCCTAAAATATCAATGTAACATACTACTATCGTGAAGAAAACTGCTTTTTATTACAAACTCTCTAATGCCTAACGCCTAAAACCTAATGCTACACAGAATAAACCTCGAAGATATCTTGTTTTTAGACATTGAAACGGTGCCAGAACACCCTGATTATAATCTGCTTTCTTCTACAACTCAAGTTTTATGGGAAGAAAAGACGCTATACCAGCGCAAAGACGAGTATTCTGCAGAAGAATTTTATGATCGGGCAGGTATTTGGGCGGAATTTGGTAAAATTGTATGTATATCTGTTGGATTTTTCTCGTTTAAACATCAACAACGCACTTTTAGAGTTACCTCTTTTATAGGAGATGAAGTAGCTCTACTAAAAGATTTTACACGTTTAGTAGAAACGCATTTTTCGCATCCTAACAAACTCTTTTGTGCTCATAACGGCAAAGAATTTGATTTTCCTTTCCTCTCTCGCCGTATGATTATTAAAGGGATTGCTATCCCTCAAAAACTACAACTTTTCGGTAAAAAACCTTGGGAAATACCGCACCTTGACACTCTTGAGCTCTGGAAGTTCGGCGACTATAAACACTATACTTCTCTCAAACTTTTAACTCATATTTTAGGTATTCCATCGCCCAAAGACGATATTGATGGGAGTCAAGTACGCGATGTATTTTATAAAGAAAATGACATACATCGCATCGCTACCTATTGTGAAAAAGATACTATTGCAGTAGCTCAAATTCTGCTTCGTTTTCGCAATGAGCCTCTTTTAGAAGAAGACGAAATTCTTATCGTTTAAATGTTTTATTTCAAATATTGAGGTTCAAAGTAAGCAATATTTTCAAAAGCACCCTTTTTATAGCGTTCTACGGCAAAAGGAATCATATCTTTGGCTTGAGGGAAAGCATTTTCTACAAAGACTGCATTAGTATGGGTGCAAATAGTAGCAAACTTTGCACTTCCATCTCCTAAAAATACTACTTTCCCCTGTTCTAAATATGTTTTATAACTGTCGACCTCTAATATTTTTGCTTCTGTAGGAGAGATAAAGCGGTAATTATTATCAAATACGGCGCTATATACTTCCATTCGACGGGCATCTATCATCGGGATGATACAGTTATTATCTTTCACTTGGTGAGCTAAAATCTGCAATGTAGGAATTGCAATCAGGGGTTTGTCGAGTGCAAAACAAAGGCCTTTGGCTGTGGCCACCCCTATGCGCAAGCCCGTATAAGAACCGGCGCCTGCACTGACTGCGATAGCATCGAGTGCTGAAAGAGGCAGACTTGTAGTTGCCATTAGCTCTTCTATAAACAAATGTAGGTTTTCGGAATGTGTGAAGTGTCCTGCATTCTCCGCTTTTTCGTTGAGTAATACCTCTCCTTCTGAGAGTGCAACGGAGCAATTCACCCCTGATGTTTCTATATGAAGAATTTTCATTTCTATCACCTTTTACCTGAAATTATCAGTACTATTTCTCCTTTGATATTTTTATCTTTGTAATATGTCATTAACTCTTCTAAAGTTCCTCGTTGTGTTTCTTCGTGCAGTTTAGTGAGCTCACGTGAAAGGCTTGCAAGTCTATCAGCGCCAAAAACAGTGATAAAATCGGTAAGAGTTTTGAGGAGTTTATGAGGAGAAACATAAAAAATCATTGTTCGAGTTTCTTGGGCAAGAGCTTGTAAGCGCGTTTGTCGTCCTTTTTTATCTGGTAAAAACCCTTCAAAGGTAAAACGTTCAGAAGGCAATCCGCTGTTTACCAAAGCAGGCACAAAAGCCGTAGCCCCTGGCAAGCATTCTACTGGCACACCTTGTATAATACATTCTCGGGCTAATAAAAAGCCAGGGTCTGAAATTGCAGGTGTACCTGCATCTGTGATAAGGCCAACTACTGTACCTCCTTTGATGCGTTGCACCCACCCCTCTACAACCTTATGTTCATTAAAAAGATGATAAGATTGCATAGGGGTATGGATGTCATAATGTTTCAGGAGTTTACTACTTGTGCGCGTATCTTCAGCCAAGAGTATATCTACCTCTTTGAGCAATCGCAATGCTCTCAAGGTGATATCTTCTAAATTGCCAATGGGTGTAGGTATAAGATATAGCTTGCTCATTAGACCTCAAAGCGCTTCAAAAGAAGAGATAAAAATCGCTCTTCATATTCCTCTTTGCCTTTCCAATAATTGTATGTAGGCTTCACTTCTTGTTCAATATACAAGGCGGCTTGTTGCATTGTAGGTAGTTCAGCAACGTGTTTTATCACTTTGTTATATTCACTTTCGCTACCGAAGAAAAGTTTTTGTACGAAAGCTAACTTGTCATTAAGGCCTATTTGCACATTCTTGCCTAACTTATCATTGAGAGATTGTGCAGGTTTTATATCTTCTGATACATCTTTTTTATCAAAAACTGTATTTTTAGACTTGCTAATAAACTCTTCTAACGAAGGGGTTTGTTTCAAAATTCGTTCCTCATCTGTGAACTGCGCTTGCGACACCATTTGTGGTTGTTCTATAGCGAAATCTATGGGTTCTGATACTGGCTCGGCAGGAGGTACAGGTACTGAATTTTCTTCTTTTGGTTTGCTTGTAGGCACTGCCCATTCATAGGTAGGTTCTGAAACTGAGGTGCGCATAGGCTCTACTTTATGAATAGGTATTGTTACTTCTTTTTCTATAGCGACCTCTTCTTTTGCTACTGGTGTTGTTTCTTTTTTCTGAATAGGTGCTGGTTCCATCGCTACAAATGAACTCTTTTCTGTAACGTTTTCCTCTTGCTTAAACTGAATGGGAGCAACTGGAGTGGTTTCTACGGCTATATTAAAAATATCGTCGTCTTGATCTTGGTGTTTATCCATAAAGGAAGTTACCTTTTGGATGGTGTGCTGAAGACGTTCTTCTGTACCTCCCAAGGTTTGGTAATACTTTTCTATAAAGCTTAAAATAGTGATTTTCTCTGTAATACTACGAGCTTTTTTCTTGAGTTCATCTAGTGGAAGATTTTCTTCGTTTACTATAATCTCAGTAGCTAATGCTACCAAATCGCGTTTCAATGTTTCTTGCATAAATAATAATTTTAAAATAGTACTTATATAAAGATGAGGCAAAAGTACAAAATAAATACTAATACTCAAAATTTTATTTTTTTTAAGCATAGGGAGTGTGAGTCGCAAGGGCGATGATTTTAGGTAAGAGATAAGAGGTAAGAGGGATTTATGGGGGGTGTTGGGAGTAATGGGAGGTGCGAGCCGCACGGGCGATTATGGGAGTAATGGGGAAAGTGGTTGTTGGGGGAAGAGGGAAGAAATATCAACTTTGCCAAAGTCCAAAACTTTGGCAAAGTGGGGGATGCGAGCCGCAAGGGCGATAATTTTAGGTAAGAGATAAGAGGTAAGAAGGATTTATGGGGGGATGCGAGCCACACGGACGATAATTTTAGGTAAGAGATAAGAGGTAAGAGGGATTTATGGGGGGTGATAGGAGTAATGGGAGGTGCGAGCCGCACGGGCGATTATGGGAGTAATGGGGAAAGTGGTTGTTGGGAGAAAGAGGGAAGAAATATCAACTTTGCCAAAGTCCAAAACTTTGGTAAAGTGGGGTAAAGTGGGGGTATTTTTGTTATATGAACTGAGGTTATTTGTCATTATTTTGTATCTTTGCAAAAAAATATAAAAATGCGTACGCTGATTGTAGGAGATATACACGGTGCTCTATTGGCTCTTGAACAGGTGTTGCAAAGGGCTATGATACAAGACGATGATTTTCTAATCTTCTTAGGTGACTATGCCGATGGATGGAGTCAGACTCCAGAACTATTGGATTTTTTAATAGAATATAAAGAAAAGCATCATTGTCTTTTTCTCAGAGGAAATCACGATGCTTTGTGTCTTGACTTTCTTTTGGGTAAACTGATGGATAGCATGTGGCGTCTTCACGGAGGGAAAGCTACAGAAAAAGCTTATGAAACAGTAAGTTCGCAACGAAAAGAAAAACACATAGCTTTTCTTTCTGACCTTCAGAATTATTATATAGACAGCAAAAATAGGCTTTTTTTGCACGCTGGTTTTACTAATCTGCGAGGTATTGCCTATGAACACTTTCAAGAGATGTTTTACTGGGATAGGACCCTCTGGGAACTTGCTCAGAGTGTAACTCTTCCGCCTTCGTCACCTCAATATCCTCATAGGCTTTCTATCTACACGCATATTTATATAGGGCATACACCTACAACGCGCTTAGGCACTGATAAACCTCTCACTTTCAACGGTGTTACTAACGTAGATACAGGAGCAGCTTTTAAAGGGCGTATTACTATTATGGACATAGACACGGGGAGTTACTGGCAAAGCGACCCTGTCTACACCCTTTATCCTGAAGAAAAAGGAAGAAATGTTTAAAAAAAACCTCGCCTACACCACTTTGTATATTCAAAAAAAGCTGTATCTTTGCCATTTGAAAAAAAGGAAAGAGATAGCATTATGTTACATTCACAAATCATAGGAGAGGGAACTCCATTGGTTATCTTGCACGGGTTCTTAGGGATGCTTGACAATTGGCGTACTTTAGGCATCAAATATGCAGAGGCGGGTTTTGAAGTGCATTTGGTAGACCAGCGGAACCACGGGCATAGCTTTCATAGCAAGGATTTTAGCTACCCTCTAATGGCACAGGATTTGCAAGAATACGGGCAGGCAAAAGGTCTTGAGAGCTTTCATCTGATGGGTCATTCTATGGGTGGGAAGACAGCGATGTTGTTTGCTACACTGCACCCTAATAACGTTAAATCTCTTATAGTAGCTGACATGTCGCCGAAGTTCTTTCCTCCTCATCACGAGCAGTTTTTGCGTGGACTTGCTTCGCTAAATTTTGATGAAATCCACACGCGAGCTCAAGCTGATAAAGCCCTCAGCGCCTATGTACCGAACGAAAGTGTGCGTCAGTTCTTACTAAAAAACTTATATTGGCAAACTCCGGAGCGTTTAGGTTTGCGCCTGAACCTGCCCGCACTTATAGAGAATGAAAGTGAGATAGGGGCAGAATTGCCTGACAACAATGTATATGAAGGCAAAACACTATTTCTAAAAGGAGAGCACTCTGAGTATGTAATGCCGGAAGATGAAGCTCTGATTTTCACACATTTCCCTCATGCTACGATAGAGGTAGTTAGCAATGCAGGACATTGGCTACATGCCCAAAACCCAGTAGAATTTTACGATAAAACCATACGATTTTTATGCGATACTTTATAGCCTTCTTCACCTCGGCGACCCTTGTCTTCCTGTTAGGGAGTTTAAATGTAGGGGCTTATATAGAGAACTATTACTCAGCCATATTAGTAGCTTTGGTAATGGCTATTTTGAATGGATTTGTAAGGCCTATCTTAGAGTTTATCTCACTACCTTTAAACCTACTCACCTTTGGACTTTTTTCCTTTTTAATCAACAGTGTTTTTGTGTTGGTTACAGGATATATAGTTTCAGGATTTTCGGTACACGGTTTTTTAGGAGCGCTGATGTTTGGCACTTGCTTTGCTTTAGCCCAAACGCTTGCCTTTAGGTTACTGATAAAAAAAGAAGAAATAGCAGATTAGCAGATATTTAAAAATGACAAAGACAACAGACATACTTAAAAAAGTAGGGCGTAAATTGGCTTGGCAATTAGCTTTTGCCGTAGTAGTAATGGTCATACTGATATGGGGGATTTTGCAAGCGTTGCAACTCTACACAGGGCATGGCACCTATATAGTAGTGCCCAACTTGAACAATAAAACACTTACAGAAGCCCAGATTATATTGGAGCAAAACGACTTGCGCTATGAAGTGATAGACTCTACTGAATACGACCCCAAATATCCGCCTCTATCTGTTTTGGGGCAAAGCCCTGAAGCCAATGAGCGAGTGAAGAAAAACCGCAAGATATACCTTACTTTGAACCCACGAGGTTATCATAAAGTAACCGTTCCGAAAGTGATACAAGTAACGCGACGCAATGCTGAAGCAACGCTACAATCGGTAGGGTTGAGCATAGGTACTATTACTTATGTAGACAATATAGGGAAAGATATGGTATTGGAGATGTCTCATAACGGCAAGCCTGTGCAACCTGGTGATAAACTTATCAAAACCTCTAGAATAGACCTTGTATGTGGCAACGGATTGGAGACCCGTGATAGTATTCCTTCTGAAATACCTATTGAAGAGCTGATAGGAGATTAAGGAGGTATTGTAATAGGGAGAGGAGCGTAAGGAAAAATATGATTACAGAAGAAGAAAACATAGACGATATAGACGGTTTGGACGAGGAGGATGCGCCCTCGATGTACGAGCATTATTCTTTTAAAGCAGGGAAAGGCCAAGAGCCTTTGCGCGTAGATAAATTCTTGATGAATTTTGTAGAAAACGCGACACGGAACAAAATTCAGCAAGCGGCCAAAGAAGGAAATATCTTTGTGAATGGCATAGCTGTAAAGTCAAACCACCGTGTGAAAGCGAATGACGAGGTAAAAGTTCTTTTTGCGCACCCACCTCACGAAGACTTATTAGTACCTGAAAATATTCCCCTTGACATTATTTATGAAGACGAAGCGCTACTGGTGGTCAATAAACCAGCGGGTATGGTAGTACACCCAGGGCATGGGAACTACAGTGGCACCCTTATCAACGCTTTGGTATACCATTTTGAAAATCTTCCGCAGAACAGTAGTAACCGCCCAGGTTTGGTACACCGCATAGACAAAGATACCAGTGGTCTTTTGGTGATAGCTAAAACAGAAGAGGCGATGCTACACCTCACCCAGCAGTTTTTTCATAAAACAACACAGCGAGAGTATATTGCTCTTGTATGGGGTAATATACAGGAAGATGAAGGGACTGTGAGAGGGCATATCGGTAGGCACCTAAAAGATCGCTTGCAAATGGATGTTTTCCCTGACGGTTCTCACGGGAAAGAAGCTGTAACACATTACAAAGTATTAGAGCGATTTGGTTATGTAACCCTTGTTTCTTGCAAACTTGAAACTGGGAGGACACACCAAATAAGAGTACATATGAAACACATAGGGCATACGCTTTTCAACGATGAGCGGTATGGGGGGGATAAAATACTGAAAGGCACGACCTTTGCGAAGTACAAACAATTTGTAGAAAATTGCTTTACAGTATTGCCACGTCAAGCCTTGCACGCTAAAACCTTGGGGTTTGAGCATCCTATCACACACGAGTATCTCAGTTTTGACAGTAAGCTTCCGGAAGATATGCAACAGTGCATTGAAAAGTGGAGAGGGTATAAATTAGCAAACTAGGAAACAGGTTTATGTCTTGGATATATCTTATAGTAGCAGGGCTATTTGAAGTTCTTTTTGTATTCAGTATGGGGAAAGCGCGGGAATCGTCGGGCAAGCAGGCTTTTATATGGTATTTGCTTTTTGCGGTAGCTATCAGCCTGAGTATGTGGTTGATGATGAAAGCTACTAAACAAATTCCCTTAGGTACGGCTTATGCTGTTTGGACAGGTATAGGAGCTGTAGGTTCTGTAATTATTGGGATGTTATTTTTCAAAGAAACGGTAACTGTATGGCGTATCTTCTTTTTGTTTACCCTTATCAGTTCTATTATAGGGTTGAAACTCGTGTCTCATTAAAAAGTTTATTTTGCATATTCATAATTTTATACTACTTTTGCCTCTTAGAAAAAAACTAAACGAATCTCACTGCTGTTATGATGATTGATAAAATAAAAGAGCATATTGCTAAAATTGAGGATTTTAAAGCGAAGACAAAAGAAGAACTCGAGCAGTTCAGAATTCAGTATCTCGGTAAAAAAGGGTTGCTGAATGATTTTTTTGCAGCTTTTAAAGAAGTGCCCAATGAAGAGAAGAAAGCTTTTGGGCAGGTAATCAATGAGCTCAAACAAAAAGCAGAAAACAAGGTGCAGGAGTTGCGAGAACTTCTTGAAGAGCGCAAGGAAAAGAAAGGGTCTTATGGAGATCTCACTCGCCCTGCGACTCCTAATGAGGTAGGAGCTCGTCATCCTATTTCTCTGGTAAAAAACGAGATCTTGCGTATTTTTGCCAATATAGGATTTGATGTTTCGGACGGGCCAGAGATGGAAGATGATTGGCATAACTTCACGGCGCTGAATCTTCCGGAATACCATCCAGCTCGCGATATGCAAGACACTTTTTTTATACAAACAGACCCAGACATACTCTTGCGTACGCACACCAGTTCGGTACAAATACGATATATGGAGGAGCATCAGCCGCCTATACGTACCATATCGCCAGGGAGAGTATTCAGGAATGAAGCTATCTCGGCGCGCTCACACTGTTTATTTCATCAAGTAGAGGGGTTGTATATAGATAAAAATGTATCGTTTGCGGACTTGAAACAGACATTGCTTTACTTTACTAAAGAGATGTTTGGGAAGTCGCGTATACGCTTACGTCCGTCATATTTTCCTTTTACAGAGCCCAGTGCAGAAGTGGATATTTATTGGGGGCTAAACAATGAGGTAGATTATCGGATTACCAAAGGGACAGGTTGGCTTGAAATTATGGGTTGTGGAATGACAGACCCTAATGTGCTAAAAAACTGTGGTATTGACAATGAAGTATACAGTGGTTTTGCTTTTGGTATGGGTATAGAACGCATAGCGATGCTTTTATACCAAATAGGAGATATTCGTATGTTCTATGAAAACGATATGAGATTCTTGGAACAGTTTAAAAGTGCGCTTTGATTTTAAATAAAGATGCTAAAGCTACATAATATTTCATATCGCTATGAAGCAGAGAAAGCGATACTAAAGAACGTTAGTTTTCACTTACCCCAAGGAGAACACCTCTCGGTAATGGGGGAGAGTGGATGTGGCAAGAGCACCCTGCTGAAAGCCATCTATGGGCTTATAGATATAGAAGGCGAAGTATACTTTGGTGAAGAGCGCGTATGGGGGCCTTCACGGCAACTAGTACCTGGTTTTAAAGCGATGAAATACTTAGCTCAAGACTTTGGGTTGGGGCCTTATCATACTGTAGCAGAGAATGTAGGGAAGTTTATCTCGAATCTCGATTTGGAATACAAGCGACATCGAGTAGCAGAACTACTTCAGTTGGTAGGGATGGAAGCTTTTGCGAGTCGTAAGGCTTTAGACCTCAGTGGAGGAGAAAAACAGCGTGTAGCCTTGGCACTAGCCTTGGCACAAGAGCCTCGATTATTATTATTAGACGAGCCATTTAGCCAAGTAGATAATTTCAGGAAGAATGCTTTGCAACGCACTCTTTTTGCTTATTTAAGAGAGCGACATATCAGTTGTGTGGTGGCGACCCACGATGGCAAAGATGCACTTTCTTTTTCGGACAAAACTTTGATCATGCGTGCTGGGGAGCTTCTTCATTTTGGAGACACTTTAGCTGTTTATAATCAGGATACAGATGAGTATACCGCTTCTCTTTTTGGGGAGGTAAGTTGGCATAAAGGGAAACTTTACAAGCCACATCAGTTGCAGATTGTAGCCCATTCGGATTGGGGGGTAGAGGTACAACATTCTTACTATCAAGGGGCGCAGTATCTTATTGAAGCGACTTCAAGAGAGGGGAGGGTGTATTTTTACAGTAAAAAAGCAATAGAGAAAGGGCAAGACCTCTATTTACAGATAAAATAACAGAAGAAAATAACGTATTAAAATAAAAAAAGCTTCCTGATTTAGGAAGCTTTTTTTGTTGGTCTACTAGGACTCGAACCTAGAATAACAGAACCAAAATCTGCTGTGTTACCATTACACCATAGACCAATCTTCTCATTTTTGCGGTGCAAAGGTAGTGCTATTTTTCTAATCTGCAAATATTTTAAGGATTTTTTTCAGGAAATATTAAATAGTTTTTTAAATAGAATTGACTATCAGGGTGTTATGAGGTGTGAGCCACACGGGCGATTATGGGAGTAATGGGAGTAATGGGAATAATGGGGTGTGAGCCACACGGGCAGGGATGGGAGT
>CAUQUO010000029.1:0-32389 GCA_963521335.1 uncultured Capnocytophaga sp. | reverse complement strand
ATGGGAATAATGGGGTGTGAGCCACACGGGCAGGGATGGGAGTAATGGGAGTAATGGGAATAATGGGGTGGTGAGAGTAATGGGGTGATGAGAGGGGTGATGAATATGGGGGGGGGTGATGAGGAAGTTGATTTTTATCTATTTCTTTTGTATTTCATCGAATTAAAAAGAAAAGGTAAGATATAAATAAAAAAAGTTATAAAATATTTATAAAAAAATTTGCATAATATTAAAAGCTGGCGTACATTTGTGCCGTGATATTCATTCAATAACCAATTTTATGAAAAGAAAGTTTTTAACACTTATTATGTTTGTGTTAGCAAGTTGTTTTACTGCAATTATAGCGCAAACGGTATCAGTAAAAGGAAAAGTTACTGATGATAGCAAGCTACCGATGCCAGGAGTTTCGGTAGTTATCAAGGGTACAACCCGAGGTACTTCTACCGATATGGATGGTAACTATCAGTTGCAAGCCAAAGTAGGGGAGGTCATTGAATTTAGTTCAGTAGGCTTTAGCACTGTTGACAAAAAAGTGTCAGGTAGCGGAAATGTAGTCTTGAACGTACAGCTGAAGGAAAATACGCAACAACTCGGCGAAGTAGTGGTGGTAGGGTTTGCTACCCAAAAGAAAGAAAACCTTACTGGAGCCGTAGCCTCTGTAGATTCTAAGGCTTTAGAAAACCGACCTGTAAACAACGTAACGCAAGCCTTGCAAGGGAATGTTTCGGGGTTGAACTTTTCTGTAGGAAACGGAGGGGGTCAGTTAGACAGCAACCTTTCGTTTAACATTCGTGGTACAGGTACTATAGGAAGTGGTTCTAGTGCGAGCCCCTTAGTACTTATCGACGGTATGGAAGGTAATATTAATACTCTTAATCCTCAAGATATCGAAAGTATTTCAGTACTAAAAGATGCTGCTTCAGCTTCTATCTATGGGTCTCGCGCTGCTTTTGGGGTTATTTTAGTAACAACCAAATCTGGTAAAGATGGCCGGATGGTGATGAATTACAGCACTAATTATCGTCTTTCTTCTCCAGTTGGTATTCCTGAGATGCTTGATTCGGAAGAATTTGCTACTTATTTCAACGAAGCCCAAAAGAACAATGGTGGTGCTCCTGTATTTGAACCTCGTATCGTTGAGAAAATAAAAGCATACAAAGCAGGACAAATTAAAGATGCTACTGACTGGAACCCTACCAAAGATGGACACGGAGCTTGGAATGACTACAAACAAAGCTGGGCGAATGTAGATTGGTTTAAAGAATTTTATAGAACTGCAGCCCCTTCACAAGAACACAATTTCACAGCGCGTGGTGGTACTGAAAAAATAAAATATTATGTATCATTAGGCTGGCTTGATGTTGAAGGACTTAGCCGTTATAACACCGATAAAATGTCTCGTTATTCAGCTCAAGGAAAAATATCAGCACAATTACTTCCTTATTTGAAATTAGATTATAACTCTCGTTTCAGTCGCCAAGATTTTTCACGTTCTTCTTATTTAGGAGGTTTGTTTTTCCACAACATAGCAAGACGTTGGCCTACATTACCGCTTAAAGACCCTAATGGGCATTATATGAATGGTAATGAGATAGCTCAGCTCAATGAAGGGCGTGATAAAACACAAAGCGATGAACTCACTCAACAATTGGCTTTGATATTCACCCCTATAAAAGGATGGGTAACCAATGTAGAATTGAACTACCGCACTTCTACTTCTTTTAACAATTGGTATTACTTGCCTATCTACAAATATGGCTTACACGGGGAACCTATCGCTATCTCACGTGACGGATCAGCTCCTGCAGGACATTCAAAAATAAGTGAATCGGCATCACGTTATAACTTTTTTAATACGAATATCTACTCTTCTTATACCAAACAGATAAAGAAACACACTGCTACTGTATTGGGTGGTTTCCAATCTGAATTGCAAAAGACTCGTTCTTTCTGGGCTTCAAGAGATGAAATCTATAGCAAAAACTCTCTTTCTCTCAATACCACAGGTGGTAAAAACGACGATGTAGGAGGCGATTACCAACACTGGTCTACTGCTGGTTTCTTCGGTAGGATCAACTACAATTATGATAGCAAGTATTTATTGGAAGTAAACGCTCGTTATGACGGAAGTAGCCGTTTCTTGCGCGACCAACGTTGGAATTTGTTTACCTCAGCTTCTGTAGGTTGGAATATAGCTAAAGAAGGTTTTTGGAAAAAGTTAGGCAAGTTTGGAGAGCAAGTAAGCGAATTCAAATTTAGAGGTTCTTACGGCGAATTGGGTAACCAAAACACTGATAGCTGGTATCCATTCTATCAAACAATGAATATAGGTGCTAACAATGGTAACTGGCTTCTCAATGGAGATAAAACCAATACAGCGAGAATGCCTGGCTTGGTGGCTTCTACCCTCACTTGGGAAAAGGTAGCTTCTTGGAATGCTGGTTTTGACCTAACTGCTTTTAAAAACCGTTTTAAATTTACTTTTGAATTGTTCAGCCGTAAAACTTATAATATGGTGGGACCTGCTCCTGAATTGCCTCCAGTATTAGGTACTTCTCCTGCCCGTATCAACAATACTGATATGGTATCTAACGGGTTTGAAATCGTAACAAGCTGGAAAGACAAAATAGGTGAAGACTTCTCTTATGGCATTTCAGCCAACTTGACTGATAGCCGCCAAAAGATCACCAAATATCCTAACAAAAACAATTCATTAGGCACTTACCGCGAAGGGCAATATTTAGGTGAAATATGGGGTTATGAAACCGAAGGAATCGCCAAGACCGATGCTGAAATGAACGAATGGTTGCGCACTCACAACCAAAGTTCTTTGGGTAACAACTGGGCAGCTGGTGATATTATGTATAGAGACCTGAACGGCGATGGCAAAATCAATGGAGGTTCTAATACTGCTGATGACCCTGGTGATAGAAAAGTGATTGGTAATACTACCCCACGTTATAACTTTGGGGTGCAAGTAGAATTGAAATACAAAAATGTAGATTTCAGTATGTTCTGGCAAGGAACAGGCAAACGCGATTTAATATTCAACGACTCACCTTATTTCAAAGGGGCTAACCTAAACGTATGGCAATCAGCAGGATTTAAAGAACACTTAGATTACTTCCGTCCTGAAAATACAGATAGTCCTTTTGGACCTAATGTAGATTCTTACTATCCACGCCCAACTATGGATGCTGGAGGAAAGAACTTCCATAGCCAAACACGTTGGGTACAAAACGCTGCTTATGTACGTTTGAAAAACATACAATTAGGATATACATTCCCTAAAGATATCATGAAAACTATAGGTATAGATAATTTGCGCATTTATATTTCAGCAGATAACGTATTTACCTTTACCAAACTCTCAAAAGTATTTGACCCTGAAGCCAATGGAGGTTCTTGGGGACAAGGGAAACTATACCCTCTTTCAAGAGTGATTTCAACAGGATTAAGTTTAACCTTCTAAAAGAATAACACGATGAAAAAGATATATAGAAATATAATAGCTGCTACCCTTATTATGGTAGGGCTTGTAGGGTGTAATGATTTTTTAGACCGAGAACCTCTGTCAAACATCACCACTAAGCAGTATTTCAATACTGAGGCTGATTTGGCTGCTTATACTATCACTTACTATAATTTTTCTACTCATGGCGGATATAATATAGGAATTTTCAAAAGTGATAATGGCACTGATAACCAAGTAGAAAATAGTCCTAATGTAGCTTGGCTAAAAGGCCAATGGCACGTGCCTACAGGAACCGATGGCTATGACCTTGGGAACATCAGAGCTATCAACTATTTTTTAGCAGAAGTAACCCCAAAAGTAGAAGCAGGGAAGATTGTTGGCGTGCCTGCTAACATCAATCATTATTTAGGTGAAGCTTATTTTTTAAGAGCTTATCAGTATTTTAGCCGTTTACAATCGTACGGAGACTTTCCTATTGTAAAAACAGTGCTTTCTGATAATGAAGACGAACTTATAGAGGCTTCTAAACGTCGCCCAAGCAATGAGGTAGCTCGTTTTATCTTAGAAGATTTAGACAAGGCTATCAACTTGCTAAAATCAAGTCCTGTAGAAGGGAAGAACCGCATCAGCAAGCAGGTAGCACAGCTTTTCCGCTCTCGTGTAGCTCTTTTTGAAGGCACTTGGCTCAAATATCACAAGGGTACAGCACACGTGCCAGGAGGTCCTGGATGGCCAGGAGCTAGAATGTCTTACCTATCAGGTTTCTCTATCAATATTGACGATGAAATCAATTACTTCTTGACTGAAGCTATGAGTTCAGCCAAAGCAGTAGCCGATGCTTTCCCGTTGGTAACTAATAACCACACCACCACAGGAGCTGCTGTGTTTAACAATCCTTATTATAAGATGTATGGCGACAACAATCAGGCAGGCTATTCAGAAGTGTTATTATGGAGACAGTACAGTGCTGATAAAAGTGTAGGACATTATACCAATGGTTTTTTAACTGGTGGTGCTAATAGTGGTTACACACGTGGTTATGTAGATGCTTTCTTGATGAAAAACGGATTGCCTATCTACGCTAATGGTTCTGGATACCAAGGAGATGCCGATTTAACTGTAGTGAAAAATAATCGCGATGAACGCTTGCAACTCTTTATGCGTGTACCGGGTGATTATTTAGCTGTTACTCAACAAGATAATAGCTATCCTGACATTATTAACTCAATTACTGAAAGAAAAGCTGTTACAGGTTATAATGTAAAGAAAGGATTGAATGGAGATGCCAAATATCTTACAGATGCTGTTCTTACTGAGGCTGGTTCTATCGTTTTCCGTGCTGCTGAAGCTTACCTCAACTATATTGAGGCTTGCTATGTGAAAAATAACAGTCTTGACAGTGATGCTAGCCGTTATTGGAAAGCTTTGCGCGCTCGTGCTGGAGTGAGTGAAGATTATAACGCTACTATAGCTGCAACCGACTTAGACCAAGAAAACGACTGGGCTGTATATTCTGCAGGACAAAAAGTAGATAAAACCCTCTACAACATTCGCCGTGAGCGCCGTTGTGAGTTTATCGCTGAAGGAATGCGCTTTAGCGATCTTCGTCGCTGGCGTGCTATGGATCAGTTAAGAAACTACCAAATAGAAGGAATGAACCTTTGGACAAGTATGTATCAAAAAGATGCTTATAAAAATAACGATGGTAGTTCTAAACTAAGAACCCTACCTGCAGCAAACCCTAATATGTCTTCAAGAACGTTGAGCAACTATATACGTCCATATCAAATTATACAACAAAACAACTTGTATTACGACGGTATTACTTGGACGAAAGCGCACTATTTATGGCCTATTGGTTTTGAAAACTTTTTGCGCACTTCGAAAGGTGGAAATATAGGTTCTTCAACTGTTTATCAAAATCCTTATTGGCCAGTGCAAGCCGATGGTATTCCTACTGAGTAAACGATGAGACCCATTTTATGTTTAGCTGTCTTTTTGGTGCTTTTAGGGAATACACCCCCTAAATGGCAACTTGTTTGGACTGACGATTTTGACCGCGAAGATATCTTTACTACAAATATATGGAGCAAGATACCACGCAACAGCAAAATTGATTGGTGCAACACGATGAGCGATGAAGAGCATTTATACGAAATCGAGAATGGCAATTTGATACTTGTAGGCAAAATGAATACTGAGCTGGTGAAAGATTCTTCTGCTTATATTACAGGAGGTGTTTTTACAAAAGGCAAGAAGTATTTTGAAAGTGGCAAGATAGAAGTGCGTTGCAAATTGGAAGGCACTCAAGGCTCTTGGCCTGCAATCTGGATGTTGCCCAGAAGCGCCCAATGGCCTACTGGTGGAGAGATTGACATCTTAGAACGCCTAAACAACGACGATTTTGTATATCAGACAGTACATAGTCTTTATACTCAGAAAAACAAAGAGCAAAAACACTCTTCGACACATAAAATAAAAGTGGATGAGTATAATGTATATGGGGTAGAATGGGATAGTAAAGCAATACGATTTTATGTAAATAACGAGCTATCATACACCTACAAATGCAAACCTAAAAAAGTAGCTGAGGGGCAATATCCATTTATCAATGAGCCTTTTTACCTACTTATTGATATGCAACTTGGAGGCAAATGGGTAGGAGAAGTAAAACCTTTTGAAAAACCTATCAAGATGTATATAGATTGGGTTCGTTATTACAAAAAAACATAAGGATTAAAATAAAAAAACAATAGTATACCTTTATTAAAAGGGGATTGCTAAAAAGTTTTTTTGATAGTAGCCTTTGTCAAAAAAGGGGGTTAAAAGGCTATTGTTAGAGAACTTTAGGGGCAGTCCCCTTTTTTTCATAGGTAAGAAGTGTGAAAATGTTAAAAAAGTGCGAATTATTTGTGTGTTTAAAAAAAAAATCGTAAAATTGCACCCGCAAAAAATATTGCTTATTAAGCAATTAATTAATTGATTTATAAGATAAACACAGTATAGAAAGAAAAATAATATGGGTTTTTTTGATTTCTTAACCGAAGAAATTGCTATTGATTTGGGTACAGCCAACACCCTTATCATTCACAATGAAAAAGTAGTAGTAGACAGTCCGTCGATAGTAGCGTTAGACAGGACTAACAAAAAGATTATAGCTGTAGGACAGGAAGCCCGATTGATGCAAGGGAAAACGCACCCTAATATCACGACGGTGCGCCCTCTAAAAGATGGGGTTATTGCCGACTTTGATGCTTCGGAGCAAATGATAGGAATGCTTATCAAGAGTATACCAGCTCTCAAAAAACGTTTTTTTTCGCCTTCTTTGCGTATGGTGGTGTGTATACCATCAGGGATTACTGAGGTAGAAACTCGTGCTGTTCGGGAATCGTGTGAACGTGTAAATGGTAAAGATATTTATCTTGTACACGAGCCAATGGCGGCGGCTATTGGGATTGGCCTTGATATTATGCAGCCTAAAGGAAATATGATTATCGACATAGGTGGGGGTACTACCGAGATTGCTGTAATTGCTCTTGGGGGTATTGTATGCGACAAATCAGTGAAAATCGCGGGGGACATCTTCAACTCCGATATCGTTCACTATATGCGTACTCAGCACAACCTCTATGTAGGAGAAAGTACTGCTGAGAACATCAAAATAACAGTAGGAGCAGCTACCGATGACCTTGAAGCTCCACCAGATGATATTATGGTACAAGGGCGTGACTTGCTTACTGGTAAACCTAAACAAGTGCAAGTGTCTTATCGCGAGATGGTAAAAGCTCTTGATAAATCAATCTTGCGTATTGAAGACGCTATTATGGAAACACTTTCGCAAACACCTCCTGAACTTGCCGCTGATATCTATAACACAGGTATTTATATGGCAGGTGGAGGATCTATGTTACGCGGGTTAGACAAGCGTATTTCTATGAAAACTGACCTCCCCGTATATGTAGCAGAAGATCCGTTACGCGCTGTAGTACGCGGTACTGGTATCACTCTAAAAAATATCAATAAATTCAGAAGTATCTTACTTAAATAGGAGATAAGAGGTAAGAGGTAAGAATATGAACCAAATTATTCAATTTTTCATCAGGACGAGGAACTTTTTTGTATTCCTCCTGCTGTTTGCATTTTCTATTGGTTTGGTTTTTAGAAGCAATTATTATCCTCAGAGCGTCTATATCAATTCTGCGAATGCTATTTCGGGAGAGCTCTATAAGGTAACCAACTCTTGGACACAGTATTTTCATTTACGTTCAGAAAACCAAGCGCTTACTGAAGAGAACAAATGGTTGCGTAGTGAGTTGTTGCGTTTGCAAACCCAATTGCGACAAATAAGTTCAGTAGATAGCTTGATGTTCCCTAATACAGATTCTCTTAAATACAAGGTTTTTAAGGCCAATGTTATCAAAAATAGTTTCAGGCTTGGCAAAAATTATTTCACAATTGACAAGGGCTCTAACGATGGTATAAAACAAGACATGGGAGTACTTTCGCCTCGAGGAGTAGTAGGGATAGTAGAGAATACCTCTGGGCGTTTTGCAACTGTGCAAAGTGTATTAAACACTCAATCGGCACTTAATGCAATGATAAAACGCACACAGCACTTTGGTTCGCTACACTGGAATGCAAAAGAACTGAACAAAGTGCAATTGCTTGAGGTGCCCAACATAGCCCCCATACAATTAGGAGATACTGTTGTAACAGGGGGGATGTCACACATTTTTCCGAAAGGTATTCCAATTGGGAAGATTGTGCATTTTGAGAAAAGCAAGCACGACAGTACTTATATCATAGATGTATGGCTTTTCAGCGATATGTCTAATCTTGACTATATATATATTATTGAAGATAAAGACAAAGAAGCTGTAAGAGCTTTAGAAAAACAGAATCCAAGATGACGCATCCGCTTGTAAAAAATACATTCCTTTTTGTGTTGTTGGTATTGCTACAAGTGCTTATCTTCAACAATGTAGACTATTGGGGCTATGTAAACCCTATGATTTACATAGTTTATTTGTTACTATCTCCTTACAGAGAAAACCGAGTACCTTATTTATGCACAGCTTTTTTATTAGGCTTGTGTGTTGATATATTTTCTAACACAGGAGGATTGCACGCAGCCAGCAGTGTTTTTATTGCTTATTGCAGAAAAAGTATCTTGCTAATTGTTTTTGGCAAGAATTTTGAGTATCAAGAGATGGATTTGGTGGGCTATCCGTTTACAAAAATATTTAGTTATACCACACTAATGGTGGTTTTGCATCACACCCTATTTTACTTTTTAGAGGTATTCAATTTTAATCATTTGCTGCTAACCACTGTTAAAATTATAGGGGCAAGCTTATTCACTATTGCGGTATGTTTGCTCGCTATTTATCTGTTTAGTAAAAATAAGAAATGAGAAAATACCTACTACCTATTGTTATCATATTTGCAGCTGTAGTTATTTTATTGCGTTTGTTTTTTCTTCAGATAGTTTTTCATAATGAAAATGATTCGGGAATAGATAATATTGCAATAGAAACCGTATATGACTACCCAGAGCGCGGTTATATTTACGATCGCAATGGTGAGCTATTGGTCTCTAACCAGCCTGCTTATGATGTTATGGTAGTGCCGAGCGAAGTAAAAGCTTTAGACACATTAGAACTTTGTAGTTTGCTAGAACTCGCCAAAGATGATTTTAAAAATCGACTTCAAAAAGCACGTGAGTATTCACGTAAAAAACCATCAGTAATTGTTCATCAACTTTCTAAAGACGACTATGCTGTGCTCCAAGAAAAACTTCGAAAGTTTGAAGGTTTTTATATACAGAAACGCATGCTTCGAAGTTATCTCACCCACAATGCAGGGAATGTATTGGGCTACATCAGTGAAGTAAACGAATGGGAGCTAAAGAAAAATCCTTATTATCTAGCTGGAGAACTCATTGGGCGCAGTGGGGTTGAGAAACAATACGAAGAGTTTTTGCGCGGTAAAAAAGGGGTACAATACTTCCAGAAAGACAAACACAATGCGGCTATAGAGCGCTATAAAGGAGGTGCAATGGATACATTGCCTATTATGGGGCAACCTCTACAACTCACTATTGACATAGGTTTGCAAGCCTATGGGGAACTCCTGATGCAACATAAACACGGTGGGATTGTAGCTATAGAACCTAAAACAGGTGAAATATTAGCTTTGGTATCGGCTCCTTCTTTTGATCCTGCTCTTTTGGTAGGGCGCGACCGCTCTAAAAACTATACCATGCTCTACAACGATTCTATCGGGAAACCACTTTATGACCGAACTTTATTGGCTCAATACCCTCCTGGGTCGCCTTTTAAAGTAGTGAATGCATTGGTAGGACTACAAGAAGGGGTTATCACCCCTGAAAGTGTATTCAGCTGTGGTGGTGGCTATCGCTATGGTGGCCATATAATGCGTTGCCACTGCGGGCGTGGTTCTAACGACCTCTTGCACGGTATTGCACTCTCTTGTAATGCTTATTTTGCTAATACCTATAAGCGCGCTATTGATATGAAAACTACCTCAGAAGTAGGGATGGAAAAATGGACTGCCCACTTGAAGAGTTTTGGTCTTGGTGACTTCTTGGGTTCAGACCTTCCGACAGGAACCCCCGGTAAAGTGCCCGATATCAATCTCTACAACAAGCAATATGGCAAAGGCCGTTGGAATGGCACTTCTAACATTTCTAACGCTATTGGGCAGGGAGAAATACTTACCACCCCTATACAGCTTGCTAATGTAATGGCTGCTATTGCTAACAAAGGTTACTTCTATACCCCTCATATCGTAAAACAAATAGACAATAAAGTAACTCCTTTTAAAGAATATACAGTACCTAAACGCACTTCTATAGACGCTAAATATTTTGACCCTATTATCAAAGGAATGAATATGGCTTATTTAGCTGGTACCGCACGTCGCACCCAGATTGATGGTATCAATATTGCAGCCAAAACAGGGACTGCTGAGAATTTTATTAGGGTTAATGGCAAACGTATGCAACTTACTGACCACTCTATATTCGTTGCTTTTGCCCCTGTAGAAGACCCTAAAATAGCTATCGCTGTATTTGTGGAAAACGGTTATTACGGAGCTCGTGTTGCAGGGCCTATCGCCTCTCTAATGATTGAAAAATACCTTAAAGGTGAAGTTTTCCGTTGCGATTTTGAGCGTCAGATGCTTGAAAAAAGCCTCGAACACGAATACCTAAAACCTTACTTAGGACAAAAATTCTATATCAATCAGTAAAAAACAATATAACTATGGAAATCACACAACTACAACAATTAGACCTCATAAGTGGCATCTATTCGTATGCCGATTATCTACTTTGGAAGTTTGAAGAGCGTGTAGAGCTTTTTAAAGGGAAGGTATTCAAAATGTCAGCCCCTAACAGAAAGCATCAAGAAATATTAGGTGATTTATACCTTATGACGAGGAATGCGTTTAAAGTACAACCCTGCGAGGGCACTTGCAAGGTGTATATTGCTCCTTTTGATGTGCGCTTACCTCGTAAAGGAAATGATGATAATGAGGTAGATACAGTAGTACAACCCGACCTATGTGTTATCTGTGACCCTAATAAATTAGATAAACGTGGGGCTATTGGAGCTCCCGATTTGGTGATAGAAATCGTCTCACCTGGCAATACTAAAAAAGACTTAAAGTACAAGTTTTCTCTCTACGAAGAAGCCGGCGTAAAAGAATATTGGATTGTACAACCTACCGACCAAACCGTGTCGGTATTCGTGTTAGACAACGGCAAGTACAGAGGTTTAGCTCCTATAGTAGAAGGCGATATCCTGCAATCGGTTACCTTTCCTAATCTAAAAATTGATACTACCGAAATATTTCATAACCATTAATAAGCGTATTTCCTTATGAGAAAAATAGCAACCAAACAGCAAATACAAGACATTGCTCTTGATATTTCTTGGGCTAAAATCGCACGTAAGTATTTCGGTCAATCCGCTTCTTGGATATACGACAAAATAGATGATACTAACAATGGTTTTACTGAAACAGAGAAAGATACTTTCAGAGGAGCTCTATACGACTTAGCGGAACGCATCCGTAAAACTGCTGATAATTTTAAATAACATCCAGATATGCCTTTTTGACTATCTTTTAAAAATATGAAACCAATATTCAACGACTATCAAAAGAAGTTATCAGATATTATTTTAGAGAATAACGCCATCTCACCTTTGAGTGAACTCTATTCCAACGAAATAAGAGAGTTAGCTGTGGTGTGGTCTTATTATTCCGGAAAAATAGAAGGCAATACCTATAGTTTTGTAGAAACTGAAACCTTGCTAAAAGACGGTATTACCTCAGCAAAAAAATTTGAAGATGCTAAGATGCTCAAGAACTTGTACAACACCTTTATAGCTGAATTACAACATATAAAAAGTGGTAATAAAGAGGTGATAAACAAGAGGTTCTTAATGCAAATGCACTCACAACTCCTCGATGAATTAGTAGACGACCGCGAGCGTGGCATTATTAGAAAAAGAGCCGTGCGCATAGCGGGTAGCGATTATGTTCCACTGGCTTCACCTAGAGCAATAGAAGAGAGTTTAGACCATATCATAGCGCAGCAAGCAAACCTCTCCAATCCATTAGAGAGAGCCGTTTATCTGCATTGCAATATAGCCAAGTTGCAACCTTTTATCGATGGCAACAAACGAACTGCTCGCCTTACTGAAAGCGTTGTGCTAATGAATGAAGATATCATCCCTATATTCTCTACTAACAATCTAGATATCAACGATTATCGCTCAGGGTTCTTATACTTCTACGAAACAGAACAATACACTCGATATGCCGACTATTTCTTACAAAACAAACTCAAATATTTACAAAAATATACTAATAAAGATTTGATGCCTCATTAGTTGTTATATTAAAAATGAAAAAATATCACTATCACATATATTTGTTCTTCTTTTGTACATTTTTCTTTTTATCTCTTATAGGAAATGCACAAAAAAGTTCGAGCTATGAGTTTTATAATAAAACAAAGAGCCTCGGAATTGGTTTAGTGAAAGTAGAAAGTGATATCATAACTATTAACAGTCAGACCCTTAACAAGAGTTTAAACGAATATATATACACTCCTAAATATATAGTACCAATATTCTTCAAACCTGAATATAATATTTTTTATATCGTTTGTCTCGATGACCAAAGAGAATACTATAAAGTTTTATCAGCGAATGGTGAAGAATATTTGGTATCCAAAACACAAACAAAATTTATACCTTGGGAAGATTTCTTAAAAAATACTACAGGAATTTCCAATTTAGATTGGAGCAAAAATCCCTTGCGAAAAGAACCTTTTGAAAAGTCGAAAATCATTAAATTAAAAGATACCGATGCGACATTCAATATAATAGGAGTGAAAAAAGATTGGATTGAAATACAAAGTGATAACAATACAAATGAGAAAGGCTGGATTCAATGGAAAAAAGAAAATAGATTATTAATAGAAATCTATCTACTGATTTGATTCTGCTTGCCTCAATAAATCGATAAATATGAAAAAAATAATCCTTGCCTCAGGCTCACCGCGCCGCCAGCAGTTCCTAAAAGAGTTAGACCTCCCCTATGAGGTCATTCTCAAACCCGTAGATGAGACTTACCCTGCACACCTGCAGCGCGAGCAAATCACTGATTATTTGGCACAACTAAAAGCCACACCTTTTGCAGGAGAAATACCTCCTAACTGCGTGCTCCTCACTTCCGATACCATCGTGTGGCACGAGGGTAAAGCCTTGGGCAAACCCAAAGACACCGCCGATGCCTTTGCAATGCTGCATTCGCTCTCTGGCAAGACCCACGAGGTAATTACTTCCGTATGCTTTACCACTGATGAAAAGCAAGTTACTGAACACTGCATCACCAAAGTAACTTTCAAAGAACTTTCTAACGACGAAATCAGCTATTACATAACTAAATATCAACCATTCGACAAAGCAGGAGCTTACGGCATCCAAGAATGGATTGGGCATATAGGCGTTATCGCTATCGAAGGTTCTTATAACAACGTAATGGGACTGCCTACGCACTTAATTAGCAAATTCATAAATTCGTAAATTCACAAAATATGAAAAAATTTCTTTACATAACATTCACTCTCTTAGCTTTATCCGCCTGTAAAAATACCTCCACAAGCGATAAACAAGAAAAAGAAGGCATCACCATTCTGCAAGATAGCATTAAAACGCTCACTCCTCTTGATTTTGAAAACGTGGTAACTGATGATCCTAACCCTGAGCTTGTTGCTATTGTGAAAGATGCCCTGCAAAAGGTCGATTCTCTTTATAAAGGAGAAGAAAATTGGCAGTATACTTACTTTTCTCAAGACAGCATAGCCAAAACTACTATTAAAGCAGGTAAATTCTTTAATAACCAACCGTATGTAGTGGTTCATATTGATGATGGGATAATAAAATCATTAGTAGAAGTGTACAAAATAGAAAAAAACCGCACTTTTAGAAAGAAACTCTCGTATATAGATGACTTCACTTATGCAGTGCACGATTCTGTTTTCGATGCCAACGGCGATGGTATCAATGATTTTAATATAGATTGGTGGACAACAGGTGCTTTTGGTTCCAGCATTATCTATATTTATCTATTCGACCCTAAAACTGAAAATTTTTCTACTGCTTACAATTTTACAAACGCTACTTTTTACCCCAAAGAAAAAATCATACGAGGAGTAGAGGCTGGTTTTGGAGGAATATCAGGTTTGTACAAGATGAAATGGGTAGGCGATAAAAGCGATGAAACAGAAGATATAGAATATATCTATCCTGATTACACTACCAAAGGCAAAACCTTTATACGGACTAAGACTCCAAGTGAATATCCCGAACGAAAAGAGGGGGAACTTCTCAAAAAAGTCCCCGAAGAATACCGTGACCAGAAAGATTGGTTTTTACGGTATCAGGAAACAGGCGGTTTGCCCTTCCTTGAATTAATCTTAAAAGACAGAAAATAAACACTATCCATTATGAAAAAACTTCTCTTCTTGCTCCTACTCCCTTGCTTATTTTCCTTTACAGAAAGGAATAAACAATATCAAACTGAGGATTTCCGTATGGATATAGTACTCACTAATGGGGATACAATCCCTATTATTGAAAATCTAAATCATTTCTATGAAAATAGGGCAAAGGTAGTGAAAGTCTCATCAGCGAAAATTAAAGTTGATATAAAATTCTGTGGCAAATCGGATGTAGATGACAATGTGAAATACATTTCAATGAACCCTAAACTTAAAAGAGCTATTGCGAGTTGTGGTACTGCTTATGTTTTAGAACAGAATGGAAAGACCTATTATATCCATAGTACAAAAGAGTTTGGCTGTGGTGAACAACTAAATGTAGAGTTGAAAGTTAAAATCTTAAAGATATTAGAACTCAGTACAGGAGAATACTATAATTTAATGGTAATAGATAAATGAGATTTCCTATAAAAATACTATTTTTTCTTCTTAGCACAAGTATTTTAGCACAAGATACTGAAAATTGCGATCGTAGTCTAAGGGAACAATGGGTTACAGCTACTAATGGTGAAAGATTTCGCGACCACCCTGCTTTAGAATTAAAAGGAGATATTCTTTCTTATAGCACCCGAACATTTTCTTTTATAGCTACTGCTCAACAATTTCTCGACCGTACAGCACCTGTGATAAGCAAACCTACCCCCATACTGATAGAGGACTATGATGGCGCTATAAAAATATTAGGCATTATGAAATTTCAAAGAATAACAGGAAAAGTACAACAAAGTTTCCACTTATGTCAAGAAGATAATGAGTTTTATTTTCGGTCTTTAAAACTGATGCACAAAAAGATACATCCTAATCACACTTATCTTTTTTCAGCTATACAGTACACCTTTGTCTCTACAGAAGGACAAAAAGATATGATTTACATCAAAGAAGCAAAACCTATCGATAAATGACGACTCGTAAAGTGAAATATATTATTGTTTTTGTGTACTTTTGTTCTTTTTTCTTGTATTCACAAGAAAAACATTGCATTACTTTTACGGATAACACCTGTGCTTGTAAGTCTTGTTATACTGATTATTATGCTTATACAGATTTAAATGTTTACAAAATAGATAGTATTCATTATACTCAAAAAGAATTTAAAGCGAGTTTTTACCCTTGTGGAGATGGACAAAAGGGAGATAATTTTTTCCTTTTAGATACCATAGCACGCTTTTTGCCTAAAAAAATAAAGAAGAAAGTACATAACTATTATCGCAAAAAAGGACTTGACACCACTGCTTATCTATTTATACAAGAAAAGGATTCTTTTCCAGCAGTTGTTTTGAAGAAAAACGCCTCTTTTATAAAGCAAATGTGCAAAAAAACGAAGTTAGATATGAAGAAAAATGTAATTGCAACAGCTTTAGTTTTTTCCATTTTTGTAAAAGGTGAAATCTACCACCAAATAGTAATCGAAAAATTGAAAGAGCAATGAAAGAATAACTAAAAATATTATGCAGGGTAAAATATGTTACATCTTATTTTTATTAATATCTCTAAATTCCTTTGCACAAGATTTTAAGGAGCAATATCATAGATATTATCCTGATGCTGGAGATACTATAACACTACATACTAACCAATATGGCTTTAAAACAAAACAAGGAAAACTAAGCGAGTTTGTCGTAAAAACAGTAACAGGAAAAAACACCTATACACTACTTACTTTCAGAGCATATAATGAAAAATTGATTATAGAAAAAGTAGAGAATTATAAGAATGGAAAACTAGATGGATATTATTCAGAATCTACTTTTTCAAAAGGAATACAAGGATATTATAAGAACGGAAAAAAACATGGGTTTTGGCGGTACTCTTATGATACAAGTATCGTAAAAAGTGGTTATTATAAACACGACAAAGAATATGGCATTTGGATTATTGAAGGTCCTGATACTGATATGCAACCTACTAAGATCTATTACAAAAATGGTGTAAAATTTGAAAAATGAAATATCTCGTCCTTATCATAGTTTCTATTTTTTTGCTGAGCTGTAAAGGTGCTAAAAGATATGAAAACAACATAGTTTTATACGCTATTCAGAATACAAAGGATAATCCTAAGCCTTATATTTTCAAAGAAATACAAGATAAGATTAAAAAAGAAAAAGGAGATTATTTTGTTTATCAAACATCAACACCCCCTAAAATGAATAGCGATATAACAAGCGTTGATGTCTCTATACAAAAATACTTTAAACAGAATTTTATATACCCTATAAAAGCTTACAAAGAGCATCTACAAGGACAAGTAATTTTTAATATCCGTATATCAAAAGAAGGAAAATTAGAAGTTATTACTTTAAAAGGAACAGATGAAATATTTGAAAAGGAAGTAAGTCGCATCTTAAAACAATTAGCAAACAACTTTTTTATTCCTGCTGTTAAAAACAGAAGAAAAGTAAATGCTATTATGAGTTTTGTTGTTGTTTTTAAGTTCTACAACTGATATGCTCTATGTGCTATATACAATCTTAAAACATACAAAAAACAAACATTATACATTATGAAAAAACTTATACTTTTACTCCTATTCCCATTAGCCTTACAAGCACAAGCATTGGTGGAGAAAACTCCACCCGACTATATCAAAACGATTATTTTCAAAGCCGACGCCAACGACAAGAACCAATTCCCTATCGTGCGCCGTAATGAGTCGTTTAGCTTGCAGTTCGATGACCTCGGAGGGAATGAGGAAACTTACTACTATAAAATCACCCATTGCAATGCCGATTGGTCTGCCTCTTCTCTGCTGAAAAGCGAATACCTCAAAGGTATTGATAACCAACCGCTACAGCCCGAGAGCAACTCCTACGGCACCCTGCAAGGCTATTCGCATTACCGCCTTACTTTCCCTAACGAACTCACCAAAATCACTCTTAGTGGCAACTATATGCTCTCTATCACCGATAGTTATGGCACAGAACTCTTTTCACGCCGTTTTGTGCTTTATACACCCCAAGTAAACGTACTCACCGAAGTAAAACGCGCTCGCGATTTGCAATACTTCGATACCCAACAAGTGGTGCAGTTCACCATTCGGCAGAAAGATTTCAGACTTGATAATCCCAATGTAGCAGTGAAAGTAGCTATCCTGCAAAACTACCGTTGGGATACGGCTATCACGGGCGTAAAACCTCAGTATGTAATGGGCAACGACCTCGTGTATCGCTACGACCGCGAAACAGCTTTTTGGGGTGGCAATGAGTATTTCTATTTCGATAGCAAGGATATACGAGTGCCAGCGTCAGGTATTTCGCGTATCGACCGTAGCAAATGGGTGAACAGCTACCTCTTCCCTAATGTAAGCCGTGCGAGCAATGTCTATACCTATTATCCCGATATCAATGGCGATTTCTTGGTTAGTACGCTCAATGGAATGAACCCTGCCAACGAAGCCGATTACACTCAAGTGTATTTCGCCTTAGAAGGCAAATCCACTTTTTGGAATAAAGAAGTGTATGTATATGGCAAGTTCAGTAACTACGAACTCCGCGATGAGTACAAACTCACTTATGACGAAAAAGACGGACTTTTCAAAGGAAAAGTACTCCTCAAACAAGGGTTTTACAACTATAAGTTTGCCACCAAATCAGGCAACACAGTTGATTTTAATGAGATAAGTGGTAATTTTCAGCAGACAGAAAACACTTACCTCGTGCTTGTATACTACCGCGCTCCTGGCGCTCTCTATGACGAAGTAGTAGGTATCGGCTCTGCCTCTGGCGCAAATATCACTCAATAAGTCGTAGCACGACAAGCCGTTTATACATTACTACACTTTGGCAAAGTTGATTTCATTAATCATTAAACATTAATCATTATATCAATGTCTTCTCCTTTAGCAGAACGTATGCGCCCCACTTCCCTTGCGCAATATGTGGGACAAGAGCACTTAGTAGGGGCTCAAGGGGCTTTGCGCCAACAGATAGAACGCGGTCTTTTGCCATCGCTTATCTTTTGGGGTCCCCCAGGTACGGGTAAAACTACGCTAGCAAATATCATTGCGCACCAAAGCAACCGCGCTTTCTATACCCTGAGTGCCATTAGTTCAGGGATTAAAGAAGTGCGCGAAGTAATTGACCAAAGCAAGCAAAGTGGCGGACTCTTCACTACCCAAAACCCTATCGTTTTCATCGATGAAATTCACCGATTTAACAAAACCCAACAAGATTCCCTCTTGCAGGCTGTCGAAAAGGGGTGGATTACCCTCATTGGAGCAACTACCGAAAACCCCAGTTTTGAGGTGATTCCCGCCTTGCTCTCTCGTTGCCAAGTGTATATCCTCAAGGCTTTTGAGCGCAAGGATTTAGAACAACTGCTCCACAATGCTATTACCCGAGATGCCATTCTCAAAACCAAAGATATCCAACTGCAAGAAACCGAAGCCTTACTAAAACTCTCAGGCGGTGATGGTCGCAAACTGCTCAACACTTTCGAACTAGTTATAAACGCTACCCCCGACGGCGAACCTATTGTTATTACCAACGATAGTGTATTGCACCTCGTGCAGAAAAACACCGTGCTATACGACAAAACGGGTGAACAGCACTACGATATCATTTCGGCTTTTATCAAATCGATACGAGGCAGTGACCCTAATGGCGCAGTCTATTGGTTGGCACGAATGATTGAAGGTGGTGAAGATGTGAAGTTTATCGCACGCCGTATGCTCATTCTCGCTTCGGAAGATATAGGCAATGCGAACCCTACAGCAATGATTTTGGCAAACAACACCTTTCAGGCAGTAACCACTATTGGTTACCCTGAGGCGCGTATTATTCTCAGTCAGTGTGCTATATATCTCGCTTCTTCGCCTAAGAGCAATGCTTCTTATAAGGCAATCAACAAAGCCCAACAAGTGGTAAAGCAAACGGGTGACCTCAGTGTGCCTATCCACTTGCGCAATGCCCCTACCAAACTGATGAAAGAGCTCGGCTATGGCAAAGACTATCAATACGCTCACGATTATGAGAGCAATTTTGCCTTTCAGGATTACCTCCCTGATGAATTACAAGGAGAAACTTTCTACGACCCCTCTGATAATCCCCGTGAGAATGCCCTGCGCGACTACCTTAAAAAACTATGGGGCGACCGCTATGGCTATTAATTTACTAATTTGCTAATTACTTGTGAATACCCTCTTAAAACAAAAAGCCCTCGCTTGGGCTACTTTGCAAAGCCATACCCTCCTATGGCTTGACAGCAATGATTACCCCGATCGCTATAGCCAGTTTGATGCGATCTTAGCCTTATCACCCTACGACCAGCTATTACAAGAGCAACCTAAAGGAGCTTTCGAGGCACTACAGCGCTTTTTAGATAGCTCTCAAGCCTTTTATCAACACCTCCCTCCTACCCTTCCTGCGGTCTTTGGTTACCTCTCATACGACCTCAAAAATGATATTTTCCCGCTTAGCTCTTCTAATATTGACGAATTAGGCTTCCCTGCAATGTACTTCTTTCTTCCCTTAAAAATACTGCTTTTTAAAGATGACGAGGTGCAATGTTATTATCATCCTTTAGTAGCAAACGAAAGAGACAGAGATATAGAAGCTATCCACACTTTTTCACTCCCCGAAGAAAAACATACCCTACCACTATCGGTCGATAGTAGGCTCTCTAAAGAGGAATACATACAGAAAGTAAGACAGATGCAGGCGCATATACAACGCGGGGATATTTATGAAGCTAATTTTTGTCAGGAGTTCTACGCTAATGGCTCTATAGACCCTCTCTATACCTATTATCGCTTGAATGCCCTATCGGAAGCGCCTTTTGCTTGTTTTATGAAGATAAATGATAAATACGTGATAGGAGCCTCTCCTGAACGTTTTTTGCAGAAGATAGGGCGCAGGCTTCTCTCTCAGCCTATCAAAGGGACAGCCAAGCGTGCTGAAGACCCTGAAGAAGACCTACGCATCAAAGAGAGTTTGGTAGCCAACCCAAAAGAACGCAGTGAAAACATTATGATAACGGACTTAGTGCGCAATGATCTCTCTCATTATGCTCAAAAAGGAAGTGTAGAAGTAAGGGAACTCTGTGCCCCCTACACATTCAAGCAAGTGCATCAGCTCATAACTTCTATTACGGCAGAACTCAAAGAGGGGGTTCGCGCCATAGAGAGCCTACGCACCACCTTCCCGATGGGTAGTATGACGGGAGCTCCTAAGCTATCGGCAATGCAGCTTATAGAGCAATTGGAAAGTACCCAACGCAGTGTATACAGTGGGGCTATCGGATACTTTACCCCTACTGAGGACTTTGATTTCAATGTGGTAATACGCAGTATCTTTTATAATGAAACACGACAATACCTTTCTTTTTCAGTAGGGAGTGCTATCACAGCCATTGCCTCTGCCGAGGCTGAATATGAAGAATGCTTACTGAAGGGGAAAGCTCTTATAAAAGCTATCAACCCTTCGGTTTAGCCATAAAAAAAACTTTGCCAAAGGTGCGAGCCACACGGGCTATTACCTTTGGCAAAGTGTATTTTATTTGGAGTTTTAGAGGGGTTTTAGTAGCTATATTCTACTCTACTTTCTTCTGTTTCGGTTTCTACTCCTTTATCATCTGTAGACACTAAATAAGTAATCCTTTTGATAGGATAATCCCCGTTGTTTTCATATTTGTATTTTCTAACTTCTTTAACAACTTTTGAAGAGTTAGTGATTTCTGTTTTAGTAATCACCTCTTGAGTTACATTATTTCTGCTTGTGGTAACAAAATAATCTGGGGTGCTTTTTATAAAGAAATCTGCCCATTCAGGATTGATTTTATCATTGTAGTCTCTCACTATCACATAGCGGTAAGTAGCATCAGAATACTCATCTTTGACGATGTTGTTTTTACCATCTAAAGTGTAAGTGTGCCAATTAGTAGTTCGGCTTACAATATCACCTGAAGCCTCTTTTTTATATTTTTCAGTAGTTACTCTCACTACATTATCAGTAGGGTAGTCGTAGGTGCTAACTTCCCAATTTCCTGTTCCATTAGAGGGCTTACTTTCTTTTTTAATAAGTTTGCCATCAGCTCTATACTCATAATTAGTAGGGTAAGTAGTCTCTCCTGCGAGTAGATGCATTTCTTCTTTTTCCAATTTACCATCTGCTTTATAGTGGTAGGTGTTATAGTAAGAAAAGCCCATATTGCCAACAATGGCTTTAAATTCTTTTTTAGAAAGGCGTCCTTCTCCGTCATATTCATATAAGTTGACATTTTTTATTATAGAAGAATTGCCATTAGTGTAGGTTTCTTGTGTTTCTTTTTTGGGGCGAGTCGCATCTTGTAGTTCAAAAGTGCGCTCTACACGAGTTGTACCTGTAATTTGAGTGATTTTGGTGGGATATTTGCTAGTAGAGCTGTCATTGTTATCTCCATCATCTTTGTTACAAGCTACAAAAGCTACTGTTGCCATTAAGGCCAAAATTGTCTTTTTCATTGTATAATTGCTTTTTTTATGGTTTAACGCCACAAAAGTACAGCCTTTTTTTGAATTAACAAATTTTTTAACATTTATATTTAGGCTCTGTTCAATATAACAAAAACTGTCCATTCTCTAATTCTCTAATTTGCTAATTCTTGTAATTTCTTTAGTTCATCACGGTATTGGGCAGCTTTTACGAAATCGAGGTCTTTGGCAGCTGCTTCCATCAATTTGCGTGTCTCCTTGATTTTCTTTTCCAACTCTTTGGCTGATAAATATACTGAGGAGGCCTCTGCTACCTGCTGATGTACAAAGGTAGGATCGTAATAAAATTCGGTTATAGGGCTTTTGCTGAGGCTGTTCTCTATTTTCTTGTGCAAAGGCTGAGGCGTGATGTTGTGCGCTTTGTTGTAGTTCATTTGTTTTTCGCGACGGTAATTGGTGTCATCAATGGTGCGCTGCATACTATCGGTAATCTTATCGGCGTACATTATCGCCTTGCCATTCACGTTGCGGGCAGCCCTTCCTACGGTTTGAGTGAGCGAACGCGTAGAACGCAAAAAGCCTTCTTTATCGGCATCGAGGATAGCGACGAGTGACACTTCGGGCAGGTCTAAGCCTTCACGGAGGAGGTTTACCCCTATGAGCACATCAAAGAGTCCTTTGCGGAGGTCTTGCATAATCTCTACGCGCTCTAATGTATCTACATCACTGTGAATATAACGGCACCTAATGCCAATGCGAGTGAGGTATTTGGTAAGCTCTTCGGCCATTCGCTTGGTGAGGGTGGTTACTAATATACGCTCGTCTTTTTCGGTGCGCAGTTGTATTTCTTCTACCAAATCATCTATCTGATTTTGACTGGGGCGCACTTCTATTTCGGGGTCGAGTAATCCTGTGGGGCGTATTACCTGCTCTACATACACGCCTTGCGTTTGCTGTAGCTCATAGTCGGCAGGGGTGGCACTCACGTAAATCACTTGGTTTTGTAGGGCTTCGAACTCCTCGAACTTCAGCGGACGGTTATCCATCGCAGCGGGCAAGCGGAAACCGTATTCCACGAGGTTTTCCTTACGACTGCGGTCGCCCCCATACATCGCGTGTACTTGCGAGACCGTTACGTGGCTTTCGTCAATCACCATCAAGAAATCATCGGGGAAGTAATCTATGAGGCAAAACGGACGAGTGCCGGGCTCTCTACCGTCTAAATAGCGCGAATAGTTCTCAATACCCGAACAATAGCCTAATTCGCGTATCATCTCAAGGTCGAACTCGGTGCGTTCTTTCAGCCGTTTGGCTTCTAAAGGTTTGCCTGATGCCTCAAAAAATTCTACTTGCTTCATCAAATCTTGCTGGATGTTCCATATCGCTTTCTGGAGAACATCGGGGGAGGTAACGAACATATTGGCGGGGTAGATATTAAGGCTTTCGTAGCGGTCTAACACGTGATTGGTAGTAGGGTCGAACTGTTCTATTTCTTCAATTTCATCGCCAAAGAAGTGGATGCGGAAAGCGTTGTCGTCATAGCCAGGGAAGACATCGAGCACATCGCCTTTGATGCGGAAATTGCCGTGCCTAAATTCAGCAGTTGTGCGGGCATAGAGGCTTTGTACCAATCTATGCATCAGCTTGGTACGAGGGAGTACGTCGCCTTGTTTGATTGTAATCACGTTCTTTTGAAATTCCACAGGGTTGCCGATACCATACAAGCACGACACCGAAGCCACGACTAGCACATCGCGCCTTCCTGACAGGAGCGCAGAAGTTGTGCTAAGGCGCAGTTTTTCGATTTCCTCATTGATAGAGAGGTCTTTTTCTATATAAGTACCCGTAGAGGGGATATAGGCTTCCGGCTGATAGTAGTCATAGTAAGAGACGAAGTATTCGACCGCGTTATTGGGGAAGAAAGCCTTAAATTCAGAATACAACTGAGCTGCCAGCGTTTTGTTATGAGCCAGCACAAGGGTAGGGCGCTGGATGCGTTCCACCACGTTGGCGATAGTAAAAGTCTTTCCTGAACCCGTAACGCCTAATAGCACTTGGTATTTATCATCGCGCTCAATGCCTTTTACTAACTGGTCGATAGCCTGAGGTTGGTCGCCCGTAGGGGCAAAATCGGAAACTATATTGAATTTCATTATTAGAAATCGGAAATTGGATTTATTTTTGGCAAAGGTAAAGATAATTTATCAAATAGCAATCTCCAAGCTTTGTCCAAGCTTCGTCCAAGCTTTCTGTAATTAGGGTATGATTAGGGGATAGGGGTTAGGGGATAGATGGGGTGCGAGCCGCACGGGCGGTTTTTAGGTAAGAGATAAGAGGTAAGAGGTAAGAAATTGATGATTGATGAGCGATGATGGGAATAATGGGAGTAATGGGGTGCGAGCCGCACGGGCGGTTTTTAGGTAAGAGATAAGAGGGAAGAAATTGATGATTGATGATTGATGAGCGATGATGGGAATAATGGGAATAATGGGGTGCGAGCCGCACGGGCGGTTTTTAGGTAAGAGATAAGAGGGAAGAGGGAAGAGGTAAGAAATTGATGATTGATGAGCGATGATGGGAATAATGGGAGTAATGGGGTGCGAGTCGCACGGGCGGTTTTTAGGTAAGAGGTAAGAGATAAGAAAATAGGCTTTGCCAAAGGTCGTAGCACGACGAGCAATTAAAACTTTGGCAAAGGTCGTAGCACGACGGGCAATTAATGTGGCGACGCAAAAGTGGTTTTGAGACTTTTTGGACAGCACCCTATAATATACTCAAAAAGCAACTGATTATCAGAGTAATCAACTTTGCCAAAGTCTGAAACTTTGGCAAAGTGTAGTGACGCAAAAGTGGTTTTGAGACTTTTTAAAGTATAAACCTATTATCTTAAATGGGAATGCCATGTTTCATTTGTTGGTTGGTTTAAAACTATTGATAATTTTCGTTATCTTTGCGCCCTAAAATTAGAAAATAGTATGATATACCGCCTTGCTACCCGAAAAGAAGCTGCTGGAGTAGCTTCTGTTCTTACAAATGCTTTTGCGAATTATACGATGTATAGGGTTGCTTTAAACCGCTTTTTTTTCAACGATAGTTCTTATATCAACTATCTCAACAAACTCCACTATGTGCAAGCTATGACGAATATTCGCAAAGGATATTGCTTGATAGCGGTTGAAGGAAGCCAAATCATAGGTGTAGCGATAATGCAAGACTTGGCACGCACCCGTTTTTCATTATTTGACTACTTGCGTTCTGGGGCTTTTTCTCTATGGAGATATGTGAAGCCTACGCAATATTTTATTCCTTTTTTAGAAAAAAGCAGTCAAATAGCTAAACAAAACCCTCCAGATGGGACTTGGTTTTTAGAGAGTTTGGTAGTAGCCCCCGAATGGCAAGGGAAAAAAATAGGGGGCAAGTTCTTGGAAGAAGGAATCATTCCTTTTATCAAAGAAAAAGGAGCTACACAGCTGAGTTTAGTAACCAATACCGCTATGAATGTTCATTTCTATAGTCGTCATAAATTTAAGCAAATAAACCATACGAAAATAGATGATATCGATGTATGGACCCTCATCAGGGAATAAAAAAATATTCTTTTTTTTGCTAATTTAAAAAATAATAGTACTTTTACGCCCCATTTAATAACGCATATACTATGGAAGAAGAAAGCATCAGAGTACGCTATTCCGATAAGGAATTGGAAGAGTTTAAAGCGCTCATAGAAGAGAAGATAAAAAAAGCACAAACAGACCTTGAGCTTATCAAGAGTTCGTATATGAATAGTGCCTCTAATGGTACGGATGACACTGCGCCTACTTTTAAAGCCTTTGAAGAAGGTTCTAAAGTAACGAGCAAAGAGGAAAATACAGCTTTGGCAATACGCCAAGAGAAGTTTATTAGAGACCTCAAGAATGCCCTTATCCGAATAGAGAATAAGACCTATGGCATTTGCAGAGTTACGGGTAAGCTTATCGACAAGCGTCGTTTGATGGCTGTACCTCACGCTACCCTGAGCATTGAGGCTAAAAATATGCAATAATTCTTGATGACTATTGGCACATATCTTCATCAAGAGACTGGTATTTCACAAGAAACACTTGCCCCTTTAATAGCTGCATTATTTGTAGCTCGAGACTACAAAAAATACAGTACCCTACTGAAAGCAGGGAGCCATTCGGGGCAGTTGTTCTATGTGGAAAAGGGGCTTTTGCGCAGTTATTACTACAAAAACAAAAAGGATATTACCCACAACTTCTTTATAGAACAGCAGTTTTATTTTCCTGTAGAATATATTTATTTTGGTCAACCCTCGCCTCTACAATTAGAGACTTTGGAAGATAGTATTATATGGGTTGCAGATTTCTATGAAGTAGAAAAGGTTGTTAATGAACATCAAGAACTTGAACGGCTGATGCGATTGCTTCTCATATCGGCTATCAAATCACTCACTGAACGCTTATATGCTGTAAAGTTTCAAACTGCGCAAGAGCGATATGAACTTCTTTTAAAAAACTACCCTAAAATACTGCTTAGAGCCCCCTTAGGGCATATAGCATCTCTATTAGGGATTACTCAACAAACCCTTAGTGTTATTAGAAGTAAATCGATATAGCTATTCTGTTTTTATCAACCTTACGGTTTCTATTTTAGTTTGCGAGCAGGCTTCAATAATAAACTTAAACGGTGGGATTTCTATCACTTCCCCCTGTGCAGGTATTTCTTCGTTGTGAAGCACTATAAAACCACCTAATGTTTCATATTCTTCACTTTCTGGTATCTCTAAATGATACGTTTCATTGAGGTACTCGACCTCTAAACGCGCGGAGAAAAGATACTCGCCTTCTGAGAGTTCTTGCTCTATAAACTTCTCTTTGTCGTGTTCATCTTCTATTTCACCAAAGAGTTCTTCTACGATATCCTCCAAGGTTACGATCCCCGAAGTACCACCATATTCATCAAGCACTACCGCCATACTCTTGCGCTTACGCGTGAGAATATTAAGCACCTCATTAATCTGGATCGTTTCAGGAATATTCTCTATCCCGATAAGCACCTCTTTTATCGTTTGAGGTTTCTTAAACATATCAAAAGAATGCACGTAACCTACAATATCATCTATGTTTTCATTGTATATCAATATCTTTGAAAAGCCAGAAGATACAAAGGTATCTATAAGTTTATCAATAGACTCTCCTATTTCTACTGCTATGATTTCAGTGCGAGGCACCATTATTTCGCGCGCTTTAACTGCCGAAAACTCCAACGCATTTTGAAACATCTGCACCTCAGAATCTACTTCCTCCTTTTTGGGTGCATTCTCCATCTGTTCTGAGATATAATCTACAAGTTCTACCTTGCTAAACGAGAGCGGAACATAGTCGCCTTTAGTTTTAAAGAAAACCCTAAGCACAAAGTCTGATATCCACATTACAAAACATGAAAGCGGATAAAACAGCAAATAGAAAAAATAAGCAGGTATAGCAAATACTTTCAGTATTTGATTAGCATATATCTGGAAAAAAACTTTCGGCATAAACTCTGCCGTAATAAGAATGATAAGAGTTGAGATAATGGTATGCCATAAGACATTTTGGAAGAAAGGAGGCAATAAAGCAGTCATCACCTTTCCCATAGCAAAGCCATATACTACCAAAGCGACATTATTCCCTACCAAAAGGGTTGCCAATAGTTGTGAAGGCTTGCGAGTAAGCGCTGTGAGCACCTTAGCTATGACACCGTCTTGTTTTTTAAGAATTTCTAAATGTACTTTGTTAGAAGATACATAAGCAATTTCAAAGCCTGAAAAAAAGGCCGAAAGAATGAGTGTAGTAAGAATAATGATTATGGAAATAGTGTCTATCATATATACAAAAGAGGCAGTAGCATCCCACCGCCTCTCTTTTTTTTGTTAGTTTTTTACTTAGTAGCTTTTACTTTAACTACCAATTCTATATCATCATTGATAAACTTGTCTTTCAAGTTGTCGAATACTGATTTAGAGCCATAGTTCACGCCGAAATCTACACGATTGATCTTAAAAGATTGAGAGGTAATGCTCACTTCGTTATCTGTGATTGTTACCGTAGCAGGGAAAGAAACTTCTTTTGTTTTTCCTTTAATAGTAAGATCTCCTGTAAGGTTTTTGCCGTCGAAAGACTTAAATACAAAGTTAGCTGTAGGATATTCCTTCACGTTGAAGAAATGATCTTCTTTCTCTGGGTCAGTACCTTTAAGGTGAGCTTCGAGGTCTTCTTTTCCTTTACCAGCAGCAAGGTCAAGAACAGTGATTGTATTCATATCTAATACAAAATCTGCCTTGGTGATTGCTCCATTTTCTACATTTACACCTCCTTTAACCTCTACGGTACCGTTGTGTTTGCCAGCAGGTTTAGTACCTACCCATTCTACTACTGATTGAGGTGCTACCACATAAGCATAAGCAGGAGCTGAAGAAGGCGTTTCTGTAGCAACTGTTTCTTCTGTTGTAGGTGTAGCTGTTTCAGTGCTTTGTTGTGTATTGGTGTTGTTGCAACTGCTAAGAGCAACACTTGCTACAACAGCAAGACTAAGTACAATTTTTTTCATACGAATTAAATTTAATTTTAAGTTATTAATGGTGCAAAGATACAAAACAATTTTAAACTAACAAGAAAATTTTTCTCCTTCCCCCTCGAAAGCCAAAGTATAAAATACTACAAAAAACCCTATTGATAGAAAAATTTTCTGTTTAAATCATTAAACATTCTCCCAAAATTTTTCGCCTCGCCCTTCTATATATAAATTTAAAAATTCTTGAAATGAAGAGGCTACTATGTAAGGCATTCGCATTTAAAAATCTAACCCTCGTTGAGGGTGTTTGAAAAGTTTTATTCATATGGGCGTTTTGCAAAACGCCCCTACAATATACTCAAAAAGCAACTGATTATCAGGGTAATCAACTTTGCCAAAGGTCGTAGCACGACGAGCAATTAAAACTTTGGCAAAGTATAGCGACGCAAAAGTGGTTTTGAAACTTTTGGGACAGCGCCCAATCCGCAAAAGTGACTTTTTAAAGAGAAAACACCTAATATTCCCTACTATTTTTTGTAGTTTATTAATAAAGTATAAACCTATTATCTTAAATGCGAACGCCGTGATCATTCACTATCTGTATGACTTTTATCTCTCTTTCTTATTATTCTCTAAATAGGTTGTATTTCTTTGTAAAATCAGTGATTTCAATATTAATTCAACACTCCAATCACAACTGCTAAAAGTGAGAGAAATATAATCATCAGTTGCTTTATCTATTTTACAATTACATACCTCTTGATTGTTGTTTTGCCAATTGTTGATTTGAATTTTCTTTATATCACTTCCTATCAATTCTGCTGTAATTACATTATATTCTTTCCCCCATTCTCCCCATTTTGCAATATCTATTGCCGGTTTTTCTCTAAGATGAAATACTATCGTTAATGTGTTGAAAGTATTAAGTTCTATTCTTCCTATATAAAAATTAAATAATCCATTAGGATAGAGCTTCTTCAAAAATAAATTCTTATCAATAACATTTAATATATTCATAACTATCTAATCTTCACTACCTATACATATTAATTGCAAATCATTATCTAAAGCTTTTTTAGCACTAATATATAAAGAATGTAAAAGACAATTATTTTTTAGGTTGTCATTTTTTTGTATCTTCTCTATCTCATCTATCAGTTGTTCAATTTCCTCTTTATACAAATTGACATCCTCATTATAATCTTCTAATTCTCTAATCATAGGAAAGAGTAATTTTAGCTCCTTCAGGGTTTTAAATAAATTGATATGTTCTGTTTTATTAAAAACATATAATTCTATGAAATCAGATAATTTATCAATATCATTTCCAATAAATATTCTATAGCTCATTATTCTTTATTTAGTTTGTAAAACTTCGGGTAATAGATCTCCTTTGCGGTGAATTGTTTAAGGAAAGACCTCGTTTCTTTTGCTATCTAATGCTATTATAGAGGCATTCAAGTGGTGAGCTACAAGCTCTTGGTATAGTAGGCACGAGCTAAAGTCGCTGAATACCTGCAAGCGAGTATGTGAATCGCGCCAGCGAGGGGATTTTAACAACACAACTGATATATTACTATTTTATTCTATCCAGACACTTTTTCCTATACTCTCTAAACGGATTACTTCTTCTTTTGTTATCTTTTTACAACTTATAAATTCTATATAATGTATATTAGGACATTGATTGATAACAGAATATGTATCTGAAATTTCAGGACAATAATGCATTTTTAATCTTTCTAAATGTTTACATTCTTCAAGTCCTTCAAGAGAGACTATTTTTGAAGATGTAAGTTTTAATTTTGTAATATTTTTTAGAGGAGAAATAGCCCTACAATCTTTCTCATTCAGCTTATGCAAGCAAAGATTGTCTAAATTTAATAAAGAGGTGATATTTTTTATATTATGAAATTCGGCTAATACTACTTTTAGCAAAGGAAAACTTGATAAATCCAAAATAGTATTGTTTTCAGGGTACCATCTTAGATATTGAAGGTTTGACAAATAATACATACCCTCTATATTTGACTTCATTTTCAAAGCACACAACCACTCTAAGCGTTTTAAAAAAGAAAATTCTTTCAAAAAAGATAGATCTATTTGAAGTTTTTTATCATAATTTGAATAGACCATAAAAGAATACAACTCATTTTCTTTTAGTAAGTTCAAGCATTTATCCCACGAAGGAAGTGAACCATCATCAAAAATTTCAGCTCGAAGGTAATCTAACTCTAATTCCTCATAGCTATATGTATGTTTGATTTTATATCTATCCATTTTTTTATTCTATTTAGTCGGACAATTATTTTGCAATTTGTTCCGTTGTTTATTTACCCCGCTGGTGCGAGCTTATAGTTCCCATAAAGAATCAAAGGCTCTACTGAGTAGTAGGAAAAAACTGTAAGAAACACACCAATAAGGGAAATTCTGAGGACGATTTTTTGTTATACCGAACTCACGTATTTAGAGCACATTATAGGCTTAAAAAACGCTTATCTCTATGGTGAGTAAAACGAAATAGCAGGGCAGTTGTTTTTGTATTGTATTGATTATAAAGGTATTGAATTTTGACAACACATTTGATACATTATCAGCTCGCACCAATGGGAGCTATAATTCTAACCTCTCTATTGAAATACCTTGTAACAAATTTCCAAAAGCTTCAAAAGGATCGCCTCCATATAAAATTAGCTCAAACCCCTCTGCATATACTCTGTTATCTTCATTTATAACTAATGTATAATAACCATCGTACGTCTCTCCAAAAGGAATTAAATTTTTTAAATCAAAACAGCTTTCTATGTAAGAATATTTACCTTTGTGATTGTTTAATAAAACCTTAGATAAAGTGAAATCTATATAATTCCCTCTTACAAAAAAACATTTATCCAAAAAGTATGACAAAAAGACAATTAATTGTTCATTAAGATAATCATACCCCTTCGATTTGTATATATTAGTTATAATCTCTCTTTTAGCTTTAAACTCAAGGGAATTAATCTTATAATTAATTTCTATGTTATTTTTTAATAATATTTTTTTTAATTGATTAGTTATCATTATCTTTAATTTATAGGTACCTATATAGAAGGATTAGCACAAGCAGATTTTCCCATTAAATTATCAACTTGTATTGCATAAAATTCAAAATGTTCAATTTTACTACCTTTCATTTTATCCATACCCTGATTAAAAGCATCTACCTCTACACAATTAGTCACGGTACAACTCTTATTATATAAGTTTTGTCGAAGTTTTGAGACTTTGACAAATCCTATTCTTACCTTATGCACCCCTATCCTCTGAAACCTATCTCTTATTACCTGAAAATCTCCCATTTAGCTTGCAACTTATACCCCACAAGAAATATGCCACCAGATTTTTTTCTACTCTATACCTACTCAAAAGTACAAAACACTATAAAGCCTTTTGCAAAAAAGTATCACTTAAATATTAAATAAAAAAAAGAGCAACTCACTGGTGAATTGCTCTTTATAAGAAGGCGGCGACATACTCTCCCACTTGCGTAGTACCATCTGCGCTAAAAGGTTTAACTGCTCTGTTCGGAATGGTAAGAGGTGAGACCTTTGACTATAACCACCTTAAACTTTTTAGGTAAGAGGTAAGAGGTAAGAGGTAAGAGCTTTTCAGACTCCTATTGTATCTTAGCCTAAAATACCAATTCCTAATCATATTTTAACATATAGGGATAAAAAACATATTCTTAACTAACTTCCTAAGAGATTGAAAAATATAAGTAGTTTTACACTTTCTTACTTCTTATCTCTTAACTCTTATCTATAAAAAAGAATCTCTACGCGCGAAAAGTCTACGGGTGATTAGTATTACTCGGCTA
>CAUQUO010000028.1:0-32460 GCA_963521335.1 uncultured Capnocytophaga sp. | reverse complement strand
ATTACTAATTTTCGGGAACTTTTACTTTATTATAGAAAAAAGTTTAAACAGCTTCTAAATGTCACTCAAACTGACAAAATAACTGTAAACCAATTTTAGGACGTGACAATTCCATTAGAATTAATAGAATATGAATAATAAAGAAATAATATATACATTAGGAAGAGGAGGTCTAGCGTTGATTTTGTTCCTTTTCACAAGTTTTTTTATAACATTTTTATTTCCTACCAAAGAAAGTTTATATCAGATAACAATGGGATTTCCATTCATCATTTTCTATTATTCACCATCATTAAAAGAATGTAGTAGTATCATTTGGGGGTGGAGAGGAGAAGCCCTATTATTGAATATATTTATTTTTTGGATAAGTTATTTTGTTATTAGTTACATAGTGAAGATATATATATCCTTGAAAGCACAGAAGATATTCAAAAAAATACTTAATATATTTATCTTACCCATATCTTTATTTTGTACAATCTCTTTATTTACATTTTTCCCTTTCCCACTACAGAACACAGTATATAATATATATATAGGACTTCCATATATATATTATAAAAATGTCTATATAGGAGAGAACTGTGGAACCCTTATAAGAGAGTGGAATTATGTAATGTTAGTAATTGATTATATACTTTTTTCGATTCTGTATTATTGTGTCTTTTTTATAGTAAATAGATTCAGAAATAACGAAAAATGAAAAAAACAGCAAAGCCACCTGTCCCATAGGTGGTAAGGATTGCATCAACATTATCAACCACGGACAAGTGGCTGAGATAACAAACCGCAATCTACATAATGCTGATCCTATTAAAATGGATATGATCAATCCTTTTATGGATTTCGGTAAATTCGTAAATGATAGCATTGATTCTTCTGTGAGTAAGAAAATCACAAGTCTTACTTGGGTAGATAAAAATAGAGGACCTATTGATTATTTTGATGAAAAACAAAGTGTTTTTTATATACTCGCTCAAACACAGAATTACACAAAAGGAGAAACAGTTAGTATTGAGGTAGAAGAAAGTAACCAAGAAAAAATACAAGATGGAAATTATTTAATACCTTTGTCAAGTGTAGTAGAAGCTGATGGAACAGCTCTATTTGAGGTGAATATCAATGAAAAAAATACTACTATAAACCATGGATTAGCGCAAGAAAAGAAAAAAGTTATAGAAAGAAGAATTATAGCAAGAGTTGTAGGGAGTGATGTTGTTAGCAGCCCCTTAGAAGAAAGAGCAAAAATATCACCTACTATTTTGGTAACCTACGGACAAAAAATAGTAAGCAAAGATAATGATGATAAATTTGTAAAACAAACTGGTGAAGGATGTGCTAAACTATTGGGAGTGAATGCCCAGCCAGTAAGTACAGGCAAAGAACTGCTCCAAACAATGGAAAATGCTGGACGAATTGGTGCTTTTGTTTTTTGGGGACACAGTTGGAATAGAGGATTGTATTTGAAAGATAACGAAGGTTTCTATGTAGACACTATTGAAAAAATATTAGGCAACCATCGTGATTCTTTTGATTTTGAGCTTCTTAAAGATATGAAGCAACGAACTATAAAAACCCACAAGCATTTCCTCTTTATTTTTGCTAGTTGTGGAACAGCTTTGCAACCTGCTGCAATTGAAATAGATGAAATAAAATATACATTTGATAGTTTTGCTTATGCTTTTGGTAATTATATCAATAAAGAAATAGATATCGTAGATGATGAAGTTACATATTATTATAAAATAACCACTATTGGGGCTACAGCATTATCCAATTTGTTTTGGGATAAAGAATACTTTAAAGGAAAAGTAAAAACCGATGGTGTTTTCAAAAAAATAGAAAAACTCTATAAAATTACTGTCATTCCTGAAAATAGTGAACCCCACACTAATACAGAAATAGTAGAAACTCGTGTTACGGATTTAGGTAAAAAAATAGACGTAATTAAAATTATAAAAGATTATGATCCAGAAAATATTTCTATATAGCTTACTAATAGGTATATGTTTTTTAAGTTGTTTTAATACACCTAAAAAAGGTATTGTCTTTTCTGAAAAAATAGAAACCCAAAAAGATACTATTTTAAGTAAAGAAGAGATTTATAAAAAAATAGAAGAGATTGTTAATTTGAGGATAGCAGATAAGAAAGAAGGAAAAGAAAGTTTAAGTTATTATTTTTCTAAACTAAATATAGAAGATATTTTAAGTTATAAGATAAAAACGATAATAGGTCGTTTAATAGAATTTAAATACTTGAAAGTCAGAAATAGTGGAGAATATGATCCAGAATCTTTTCCTGTATATAATTTGTCAATATCAGGTGATTTATTTCTATTAGGAATTATAAGAGGAGATATGAGCTATACGGACTTTGTATGTATAGATTCCATTGTATTAGCATTGGATAAAATTCCACAAATGCAAAATGATTCCATTCATAAAATCTGTCTTGATTTGGTAAAACGCAACAAAACAGGTGGTTGCAAATGGTAAAAATTACGCGGGTTAAATCTACCTATTGCAAGTTCCACTAATAATTGCAATTTTAAGTAGTAATTTTTGATTAAACTTTTTATTTTTCAGAGGGTTGCCCCTTAGAGGCAAAACCCTCTGAAAAATAAAAAAGAGAAAAAACTATAAAAGTCTTTTCTCTTTCAAAATAAATGCTTTTCTTTGTAAAATGACAATGAAAGAATATAAGCATTTAAATTTGGCGCAAAGGTCGCAAATTTTCGCATTAAAAGCAAAAAAACTAAAATAAAAAGATATTATTATGAATCATTCAGCACAAGAAATATTAGAAATAACCCAAATCATCAAGGAAAAAATAGAAAAAAATATAGTATCAACTTAGAGCATACTATAAAACGAGCAAGGTATAGTCAAGAGGAAAAGGTATGGATAGTTACAGCTGTGTTTGATCTTTTTGGAGAAGAGGATTATTTTTTCTATCACATTTCAGATAAAACAGGAGAACTAATTAGGACATTAGATGGTTATGGATATGACTCCTATCTCCCTGAAAAATATACAGAAGAAGAAAAGGAAAACCTTAAAGAATGGGATGAATATGAAAAAGAACACCCAGAAGATTTTATTTAAAATAATGAAACATACTGAACAAGAAATAACAGATATTGCAAAGCAGATAAAAGCTCGTATAGAAAAAGAATATAATACAAAGCTAAATCACACTATAGAGGAAGCTATATATGATACTGAACGACAGTGCTGGATAGTAATAGCTGTTTCAAAATTGTTTGAACAAGAGAATTTATTTTCATATTTTATTTCTGATGATACGGGAAAACTTATTAAAACAATGGATAAATATGGATATAATACTTATCTGCCACGATCTGAGATCATAGATAAAGAAATTCTTAAAGAATGGGATGAGTATGAAAAAGAATACCCAGAAGATTTTATCTAAACAATAAAGTTAAAGCCACCCCTAACCTCTCACTGCCAAAGACTACCAGCTGAGAAGTTTTTCTGTACTTATACTCTACCTTTGCGCTGAAAAACATAGCAAAGTAGTAATAATGGAAGTATTACAGCATTTTTATGGATATAAACCTTTTGCTACTGAGTTCTGCTTTGATGAAAAAATCATATTAAAATGAAATTTTTAAAAAACATATTACTTGTTATATTTCTAACAAAATTTTGCATAAGGTTTTGGTTGATTCTTATTCGATCTATAATGTTTAATAGTAACTTTATAAAAGATTTTTTTCTAAATCCCGATGAATTCCAAGAGTATTTTTATACTACTGATGGGATTATGAGGATAATAGGATTTTTTATAGTTTTTATAGTTATTAATCTTTTATTATTTTATCTTTTAAAATACTATATGCGGAAACAGTTTAATAAAAATAATTTTTACTTTATTTATATTTTTATTGTATTAGTATTAACAGTACCAATATTTAGCTTGCTTAAGTATGTTTTTAATTTATAAAATAGTGGGCAAATACTGCACTTTCTAACTTTATCAACTTTTAAACAAAATATTTCAGTATTATAAACCGTTCTAAATTCAATTGGTGAGGAGAAAAAAATAGGTGAAAGTGATGGGATTTGGTGTATTTTTCTGTGGGAGGTCTTTTTTGAAGTTTTTGTTTTTAGGCGGTAGGAGTAGGGTAGATATAGTGAATATATTAGAGGGGTTTGATAAAAAAACTTTTATCAATTTGCAATGGAATAAAAATATTTATGTACTTTTGCCCAAAATTTGTTTACAATGGAGAAAATAACTGCTGCCATTACGGCTATCGGGGGGTATGTACCAGAAGATGTTTTGACGAATGAGATGTTGGAAAAGATGGTAGATACTAACGATGAGTGGATTTACACGCGTACTGGTATCAAAGAAAGACGTATACTAAAAGATCCTAATAAAGGTTCTTCGTTTTTGGGTATTGAAGCTGCTAAAGATTTGATACGCAAGAAGGGGTTGGATCCTAAGGAGATAGATTTGGTGATATTGGCAACAGCGACACCTGATATGCCAGTAGCTCTTACGGGGCCTTATGTAGCCTCACAAATAGGAGCTGTGAATGCATTTTCGTTTGATTTGCAAGCTGCTTGTTCAAGTTTTTTATTTGGTGTATCGGTAGCTGCTAAATACATAGAATCGGGTCGTTATAAAAAAGTACTTTTAGTAGGGGCAGATAAGATGTCGTCTATTATAGATTATACAGACCGAGCTACGTGTATCATTTTTGGAGATGGAGGTGGCGCGGCGCTTTTTGAGCCTAATTATGAAGGTTTAGGGGTACAAGATGAGTTATTGAAGAGTGATGGAGTAGGGAGGAATTATTTGCATATTAAGGCAGGAGGTTCTCTTTGTCCTACTACAGCAGATACGGTAGCGAACAAGGAACATTTTGTGTTTCAAGATGGTAAGACGGTATTTAAATATGCCGTTACAGGTATGGCAGATGTAGCAGAAGAGCTCATTAAACGCAATGGATTGACGCGTGATGATGTGCAATGGTTGGCACCGCATCAGGCAAATAAGCGGATCATAGATGCTACGGCAGAACGTATGGGGTTGCCAGCGGAGAAGGTAATGTTGAACATTCACAAGTATGGAAATACGACTTCGGCGACCATCATATTGGCTCTCAATGATTATGAAAAGCAACTGAAAAAAGGAGATAATATAGTATTGGCTGCCTTTGGGGGTGGTTTTACTTGGGGAGCCCTTTATCTTAAATGGGCTTATGATGGATCCGTTTATTATAAATAAAGAACAATAACAGAGCAAAATACAATATACAATATACGTATGGATTTAAAAGACATTCAAAATTTGATTAAGTTTGTTGCCAAGTCGGGGGCAAGTGAAGTAAAGTTGGAGATGGAAGATGTAAAAATCACCATCAAGACAAATCCTGATGAAAGTGGTAGGGAGCAAGTGTTTGTACAACAATTACCAGTTGCGCAGCAATTGCCACAACTGCCTATACAGGCGCAACTTCCTGCACAAACGCTTCCTGTTTCGGCTGAACCTACGGATACTAAACCAGCTGACACTGAAGAGAGTAAGTATATTACTATCAAATCGCCAATGATAGGAACCTTCTACCGACGTCCTGGTCCGGATAAGCCATTATTTGTAGAGGTAGGCTCTACGATAGCGAAGGGAAGTGTAATCTGTATAATAGAGGCGATGAAACTTTTCAATGAAATAGAATCAGAAGTATCGGGTAAAATAGTAAAAATATTGGTTGATGACTCTTCTCCGGTAGAGTTTGACCAGCCATTGTATTTAGTAGACCCGTCATAAACCGAACTAATTTATGTTTAAAAAGATATTAATAGCCAACCGTGGGGAGATAGCCTTGCGTGTTATACGCACGTGTAGAGAGATGGGTATCAAATCGGTAGCGGTGTATTCTACAGCGGATGCTGATAGTTTGCATGTACGTTTTGCCGATGAAGCAGTATGTATAGGGCCTCCTGCGAGTAAGGATTCATATTTAAAGATACCTAATATTATAGCCGCGGCAGAGATAACGAATGCAGATGCTATTCACCCGGGATATGGATTTTTATCGGAGAATGCGAAGTTTTCTAAGATTTGTGCTGAGCATGGTATTAAGTTTATAGGAGCTTCTCCTGAGATGATAGAACGTATGGGTGATAAGGCCTCGGCTAAAGCGACTATGAAGGAAGCAGGGGTACCTACAGTACCGGGGTCTGATGGACTTATAGAGTCATTGGAACACGCTAAGAAAATAGCGAAAGAGATAGGCTATCCTGTGATGCTGAAAGCTACTGCCGGAGGAGGTGGTCGTGGTATGCGTGATGTGTGGAAAGAGGAAGATCTTGAAAAAGCCCTCAACAGTGCCATGCAAGAAGCAGGAGCTGCTTTTGGTAACGATGCGATGTATATGGAAAAACTTATCGTAGACCCTCGCCACATTGAGATACAAATTGTAGGTGACCAATACGGTAAGGCTTGCCACCTTTCAGAGCGCGATTGCTCTATCCAGCGCCGTCACCAAAAACTTACTGAAGAAACGCCATCGCCTTTTATGACCGATGATCTTCGCAAACGTATGGGGGAAGCTGCTGTAAAAGCTGCTGAGTATATTAAATACGAAGGAGCAGGAACAGTAGAGTTCTTGGTAGATAAAGACCGTAATTTCTACTTTATGGAGATGAACACTCGTATACAGGTAGAGCACCCTATCACTGAACAAGTAATTGATTACGACCTTATTCGAGAACAAATATTGGTAGCGGCAGGAGTACCTATTTCAGGCAAGAACTATACGCCTAAGTTGCACGCTATTGAGTGCCGTATCAATGCGGAAGACCCTTATAACGATTTCCGTCCGTCACCAGGTAAAATAACCACCTTGCACGCTCCAGGAGGTCACGGGGTGCGCCTTGATACTCACGTATATAGTGGCTATGTAATTCCACCTAACTACGATTCTATGATAGCCAAGCTCATCACTACAGCGCAAACGCGTGAGGAAGCGATTGCTAAAATGAAGCGCGCCTTAGATGAGTTTGTGGTAGAAGGAGTGAAGACCACAATTCCGTTCCATTTGCAATTGATGGATGACCCCGATTACTTAGCTGGCAACTATACCACTAAGTTTATGGAGGATTTCCAAATGAAGCCACAAGTGGCAGAATAGAAAATTCAAAAAAATGAATGTATAATGAAAGGGACTGTCTAACTTACAAGGAAGATAGTCCTTTTTATATCATTACAATACTATGATATATTTTATTGTATACCTTATCTGTTGGGTAATAGCTATTGTGTTGTATAACTTTTCTTTTAATCAGAGTTTTGTATATACAGCATTGTATACCCATTTAGTTTATGGAGTAGGCTTTTTTGGGTTGTTTAATTTTGTAGGACATTCAATACTTAGTGAAAAAGTAGCCAAAACTATAGGGTGGGTATCTAATGGCTTTCAAAAAGAATTAGGTTTTGTGTCGTTAGGAATAGGTATTTGTGGAATAGTATGCCATTGGTTTCGCGATGGTTTTTGGTTAGCAACTGCTATCCCTTTTAGTGTATTTTTGATAGGCGCTGCTTTGTTACACATCGTTGAAATAAAACAAAAACACAATTTCAACAAAGGGAACGTATGGATTATTCTCCCTGATTTTCTAATGCCTTTAACCATTGTAATATTATTCATTTTAAAACCATAACACAATGAACAACATTAAAACCATCGACACTACTTTTGAACTTACCCCTGGGCTCAAAAAGCTACAAGGAGCTACTACCTATTTTGAGAAGCTCAAAGAAATGACTCTATTAGGGGTAACCTCTGGAATGAAATCCTCAGGGAGTATCATAGTACTATTCTTACTAAACTTTTTATTTCTCATTATAGCGGGCTGTATAATAGGCTTTTCAAGTGAATTTGAATACAAACAATTAGTTTATTTGGCTGTTGTAGTACTTTTAGGAGGACTTTTTGTGTTTTTGGCGGTAAAGCGTATGCTTTCCCTCTTACAATTAGATTATACTCTATATGTTTTTAATCAATTTGAACCTTTTATTCGCAAAATATGCGCAGCCATTGTAGATAAAGCTGAAAAAAGTACTGAAAAAATAGTAACTACCGACCAAGTAAAAGGGGTTTTCAATGCATACATTTCTAAAATACCTCCTGTATTTCAGCAAGTATTGTGGCTACTGCTCTCTCAAGTGCCCGTAGTAGGTTTTGTAGCCGAAATCTATCGTACCCCTCTGCTCGATACTTATGAGAAACGTAGTGATAGATTGGTAGCACGCGTAAAACAATACATACAACACAGCATAGAGATGCGTCGCAAAGCTAAATTTTTAGCTTGGGTACTCCCACTAAATATAGTGTTACAAATTATAGTAATATACTTATTGTCAAGATAAAATATGAAACTCATAGCAATGATACCCGCCCGTTATGGGGCAACACGTTTTCCAGCCAAACTGATGCAAGACCTCTGTGGCAAACCCGTGATTGTACATACTTACCAACGTGTAGCAGACACAAACTTGTTTGATCAAGTATATGTAGTAACTGATGACGACCACATCGAAAATGCTATTCGCGAGGTAGGAGGTAAGGTAATTCGCAGCCAGAAAGAGCACAATAGTGGTAGTGATCGATTGGCTGAAGCATCGAAGGATTTAGAGGTAGATATCATCGTAAATGTACAAGGAGATGAACCTTTCACCGATAAGGAAAACCTACAAAAAGTAATAGATATTTTTGCTAACGACCCTCAAAAAAATATAGCTGTAGCAAGCCTAATGGAACGCATTACCCACCCCGATGATATTGCTAACCCTAACAATGTGAAGGTAGTAGTAAATAAATTTAATGAAGCCCTCTACTTTTCTAGAAGTGTAATTCCTTTTCCACGGGATACCAATACTAAAGTGCCTTACTACAAGCATATAGGTATTTATGCTTATCGCAAAGACGCTTTGCAACAATTCACTCAGTTACCCCCTTCCTTGTTAGAAGAGACTGAAAAATTAGAGCAACTTCGCTACTTAGAAAATGGGTTTAAAATTCGCCTTGCACTTACAGAGATTTCCACCATAGGAATTGATACCCCCGAAGATTTGGAAAAAGCGCGCAAAAGGCTCTTGAAGTAGAGATGTAAAAAGTTATTAACAGATTTTTTAACAATTTCTTTAACAATGACATTCAGCGTTTTATAAAATTGTTGATAACTTATTGGTGAAAATATATGGTGCAATATCGTTTTTTATCTATCTTTGCTACGTGTAACAACTAATAAAAAGTAATATTATAGACAAAACTAACTCTTTTTTAGAGATGTAAGGTACTAAGTTTGTGAAGGATTTTTTAAGGAGAGAAGTCTTTTTAAGAAAAACAACAAGCATTTTTAGGGAGTTTTTATCCTATTTTTTTTTAAGATATTTCATTATAAAATAATAAACAAAAAATTATAAAATGAGCAACAGCTAGGTTGTTTAAAACTAAAAAATAAAATATAAGGATGAAAGATAAGAAATATTATGTAGGGCTAGATATAGGGACTACCAAGATAGTGACTATGGTAGGAGCTAAGAATGAATATGGCAAGATACAAATCTTAGGATATGGACAATCTAAGAGTGAAGGTATTAATAAAGGAGTTGTAACAAATATAGCTAAGACAACCCAATCAATACTTGAAGCAGTACAAGATGCTAAGCAAAAAATAGGGTTGGAGATAGAGGATGTAGTAGCGGGGATTGCGGGGCAAAATATAATGAGTCGCACTCATGCTGATTACATAACACGGACAGAGCCAGAGCAGCTTATAGATTTTGATGATTTGGAGCGGCTTAAAGATCAGGTGTTTTCAATAGCGCTTTCGCCAGGGCAAAAGATCATACATGCTTTACCACAAGATTATAAGGTAGATAATGTAGGAGAAATAAAAGATCCTATAGGAATGATGGGGGCACGTTTGGATGCTGTATTTCATTTGGTGATAGGTCAGGTAAATGCAATAAAAAGTATCTCACGATGTGTAGAGATGGCGGAATTAAATCCAATAGCTTTGACTTTAGAGCCTATAGCATCGGCTAATGCAGTATTGAGTGAAGAAGAAAAAGATGCAGGTGTAGTGTTGGTAGATATAGGAGGAGGGACGACTGATGTAGCTATTTTTAAGGATGGGATTATTAGACATACGGCTGTGGTACCTTTAGGAGGTAATGTTATTACTGATGATATAAAAGAAGGCTGTGGTATTTTGGCACGACAAGCTGAGATGTTGAAAGTAGAATACGGATCGGCTTGGCCAGGAGAAAATCGTGATAATGAGATTGTCTCTATACCAGGTATAAAAGGGAAAGAACCCAAAGAAATCACGCTTAAAAATCTTTCAAAAATCATACATGCGAGAGTAAGTGAGATTATTAACTTGGTGTTTAATGTGATTAAGAGTTATGGACATGAAGAGCCTAAGAAGAAGTTGTTTGCGGGGATCGTGCTTACAGGGGGAGGAAGCCAATTGAAGCATATAGTGCAATTGGTAGAATATATTACAGGGATGGACACACGCATAGGCTATCCAGATGAGCATTTAGCAGGAAATTCGGATAGCAAATTAGTATCACCTATTTATTCTACAGCTATAGGATTGGTAATGAGTGCTATTGAGTATGAGAAGGAAGAACAAACAAAGAGGATGGTGGAAAAATTGAAAGCACAAGATCAATTGGCTAAGCAAGAAGATGGTGCTTCAATCATTTTTAATGCACCAATAGAAGATACCCCTATTACACCATTTGAAGCACCAATAGATAAAGTAATTATAGCTAAAGAAGAGGAAGATGAAGAGGATGAAAAGAGTAAGAACAGCGAAAGTTGGTGGAATAAAATAAATAAGAAATTAAAAGATTTTATAGGAGAAACAGAAGAATAATAAGAAACATAGAACAAATAATTATGATTTAGATATGGAACAGAACATCCAATTCAATTTACCAAAGAATAACAGTAACTATATTAAGGTTATTGGAGTAGGTGGCGGGGGTTGTAATGCAGTGAATTTTATGTATGATGAGGGGATAAAAGGTGTGGATTATGTGGTATGTAATACAGATGCACAAGCACTTGAAAATAGCCCTATTTCGAATAAAATACAATTAGGAATTACGCTTACAGAAGGTTTGGGAGCAGGAGCCAATCCAGATGTAGGGGAAAAAGCAGCTCTTGAGAGTATAGAACAAATAAGAAGTACCTTAGAAGGGAATACACAAATGGTATTCATCACGGCAGGTATGGGAGGAGGAACAGGGACAGGAGCAGTGCCTGTAATCGCTAAGCAAGCAAAAGATTTAGGGATACTTACAGTAGCTATAGTGACAACTCCTTTTACATATGAAGGGTTGAAAAGGAGTAGGCAAGCACAAGCAGGTATTAAAAAGCTTCGTGAATGTGTAGATTCACTTATTGTTATCAATAATAATAAGATAAGTGAAATATATGAAGATTTGACCGTGGAAGAAGGGTATGGTAAAGCTAATGAAATATTACTGAAAGGAGCAAAAGGAATGGCTGAGGTAATCAGCAAGCACTATCTTGTAAATATAGATTTAAGAGATGCTCGTACTGTACTTGAAAATGGAGGTACAGCAATTATGGGTTCGGCAGTAGCAGAAGGAGATACTCGAGCTTATGAAGCTGTTTCAGCAGCATTAAACTCGCCTCTTTTGAATGATAATAAGATTACAGGGGCTAAAAATGCACTTCTTTTGATTACATATGGTGACAGAGAAGCTACCCAACGAGAGATGAATATAATCACAGGTGTTATTCAAGAACAAGCAGGTGAGAATATGGCAGATCTTATCTTTGGGGTAGGTAAAGATGAATCTTTGGGAGAAAGTATTTCGGTAGTAGTGATTGCTACAGGATTTGATGCTGATCAGCAACAAGAAATTGTAAATGCAGAAACAAAGAAAATAATTCATACTCTTGAAGAAAACCAAACGGCTACACGTGATTTAACAGAACCTAAAACAGTAGTAGTAAATACATCATCTGTTAATAATAGCTATCCTCAACCAGCAATTCCAGAAATTAAAAAGGAAATTTCACTTTCTGATATGTTTAATATATGGACGGATTGTGAGGTGGTAACTGCTGATGATACTTTTGTGATAGTAGATAAAACAGCAGTGGTCAATAATCTATATAGAGAACCAGAGGTAAGAAAAGAAGTTCAAACACAATCTCAACCACAGTTTAGACAAGAACAAGCTCCTATTGTTCACAGATTGAGCGAAGATACTTATGATAATAGGCAGAGAGACCACCGAAGAGTTCCTATAGAAAATGAAAGAGGTGAAATACGTCATACTTTGAGTATTGAAGAATATAGTGAATTTGAAAAGGTACTTACAGATGCAAAGCCTACTTCATATATAGAAGATAGATCCAACAGAGGTAATGAATTTACCATCTATACAAAAGAAGAAAATGATGTATCAGAGCCAGTACAAATGCGTATGTTTGAAGATGAACCTGATGAAATTTTAAATCCCATTGATTGTAGAATTTCGGATGTAATGAGTAAACGTTCTAATCGTTTGCAAGATTATAACTATAAATTTGGTAATAATCAGTCTCGTACATCATTAGGAAAAGATAGTGCGGGCGAAATACAAATAAGAAGGAATAATTCTTTTCTACACGATAATGTAGACTAATATATAGTACATATTTTCCTAATATAAAAAATAGGGTGCTAAGATTATCTTAGCACCCTATTTTTATGAATAATTGTAAGAAGCTTTTATAAAGTTCTATTCATATCCCAATTTTCTAAATATTCAGCAACACGTTGTACAAACATTCCTCCTAATGCACCATTTACTACACGGTGGTCATAACTATGAGAAAGCATCATTTTATAGCGAATACCTATTACATCACCCTCTGGAGTCTCTATCACAGCGGGAACTTTCTTAATAGCACCTATAGCTAAGATACCTACTTGTGGCTGATTGATAATAGGAGTACCAAAAATATTGCCAAAAGATCCTATATTAGTCACAGTATAAGTACCATCTTTTACTTCGTCAGGTTTAAGAGCTCCTATACGTGCTCTATGGGCAAGATCGTTCACTATTTTAGTCATACCTCGCAGGCTAAGTGAATCAGCATTCTTAATAACAGGTACTATAAGATTACCATCAGGAAGTGCAGTAGCCATTCCTATATTGATATTTTTTTTCTTAATAATAGTAGAACCTTCTACTGATATATTCATCATAGGGAAGTCTATAAGTGCCTTCGCAACTGCTTCCATAAAGATAGGAGTAAAAGTAAATTTCTCTCCTTCTTTAGCTTCAAATTCTTTCTTTACTTTATTACGCCATTGCCATATACGGGTTACATCAGCTTCTGTAAAACTTTGTACATGTGCTGAGGTAAGCTTGCTATGACTCATATGTTCAGCGATAAGCTTACCCATACGGCTCATCTCAATCCGCTCTTCTTTACTATTATTACTATTACTATTTGTTATATTATCTGTTCTGTGGTTCAAATAATTAAAAATATCATCTTTAGTAACGCGGTTGTTCAACCCACTTCCTTTTATACTTTCGAGCTCTTCTAAAGTAATACCTTCTTTCTTAGCTATATTTTTTACTAAAGGAGAATAAAAACGCTCTCCACTATTAAAGTCTATAGCAGAGCCAGAGCTAAGCGTTCTCTCTCTTATCTCTACCATATCTTGAACTAAACTCTCGGCCAACTTCTCCACCGCAGGCTCAGAAACTGTTTCACTCGCTTCTGTTTCTATAATAGCAATTACTTGACCTACTTTGGCTACTTCATCTACTTCTACTAGTATTTCGGCTACAATACCTGATACTTCACAAGGAACTTCGGTATCTACTTTGTCGGTAGCAACTTCTACAATAGTCTCTTCAGCCTCAATAGGGTCTCCTACTTTTTTTAGCCAATTGGTAATAGTACCCTCAGCTACACTTTCGCCCATAGAGGGCAATTTTAATTCATATTTTGCCATTTTATTACTTAATGTCTTTCACCTCTTGTGGGAGGTTCATATTCTTGGTTAATACACCTATCTTACTCAGGTCTATATCTCCCGTGAGCGATAGTACTACGGTTTGTTTATGGGTTTGAGAGGGCTCTACAAGCATCAGTAATTCCGATACATTATTACTGTTGTTACCTCCCTTTGTATAGAATTTTACATTTTGAGCTTTGTCTTTTACCCGCATCAACTCCGTTAGTGATGCCGTTTTTACATACTGCAAGGCTTCTGCTTTTATCAAGGTCGCCGCTGTTGTATTTTCAGTACTAAATATCTTCATCCCTTTGAGTTTGTTGGCTATGGCCATAAATTCTTTTGCATCGGCATCTTTACTGTCTATTTTAGAAAGCATCTGAAACATCTTTTGAGACACCACTACTGTAGTGATGTCCTTATTGCTTTCGAGCTTTTCAAAGTTAGCTTGTGCCTCAACATTTAAAAATGTAAGCAAAGCTGAGAATACCAATAGTCTTTTTATTTTCATAACGAATATTATTTGGGTTTTTTTATAATTTTCTTTTTAGCCTCTTCATATTGCTTAAGATAAGATAATTTTTCAACCCCTTTATTGTATTCTTTAGATAGCAGTAGCAATCTTTCTTTCACTTCCCTATAAACCTTTTGAGCTTCTCGTTGCTCTTCTCGCTCTTGTTGCCCCCTTATAAAGTAACCTATTCCAGCTACTACAAGCAAAACAATACTTGCTATAACAATACTTCTTTTCATCATTATCTTTTAAAAATAGATAAGTCAAAGTCCAAAAAATACAAGGCTAAAAAAGCCAATATAATGAGTATTATCCAAAAAGTTTTATTGAAACCTGCATTCTTTTTATTCCTACTTTCTTGCCTAATACTACGCCATTCTTCTGTAAAATGGTTCGATACTGTTTCGCGGTCTTTACGTATCCGAGACCCCATTTCAAAAGCATTCCCTTCCTCTTTCCCTTCATAATAACGAGGGGTATAGTTGAAACGCTTGTTCTTTGGTAATTGAAATAACTTAATCTTCATAATGTGCAAAGGTAAAAAATAATTAGTAATAAACAATCAACCTTACACAAAAATTATTCCAAAAGACTACTCATATGGCTGATAACCTCTTTGATGAAAGTACCTTCATCTACTACATTTTCAAAAAGTTCTGTCTTTGTTTTTTGCAAATGTAGTATTTTCTCCTCTATACTGTCTTTACTCACAAAGCGCACTACATTCACTTTGTTTTTTTGCCCTATTCTATGAGCCCTTCCAATAGCTTGCTTTTCAGAAAAAGGATTCCACCAAGGGTCTAACAATAGCACATAAGAAGCCTCCGTAAGGTTCAGCCCTACCTCTCCTGCTTTTAGCGATATAAAGAAAAACAAAATGTCTTCTTCCTCCTGAAATTGCATCACGCGCGTCTTGCGTTCAGATGTGGGGGTTTGCCCTGTAAGGCTAACATATTTAACTCTATGGGCTTTACACCATTCCTCAAATAGACTTAGATGCTTTACAAAACTACTGAATATAAGTGCTTTATGCCCCGAAATGCGAAGCGTTTCTATATAGTTTACTACCTCTTCATATTTCCCCGAAGCTATAGGGCTTTCGGCATCTGCTAATAGCGGATGATTGCTTATTTGGCGCAATTTGGTAAGCATCTGTAAAGCGTTAAATTCATTCAAAGGAGTACTCGCTTCCAAAAGTTGGTTTCTCACCTTCGATTTCTCTCGCTCATAATACTTTGCCTGCTCCTCTGTCATTGGGCAATAAACTATTTGAGATTCTATATCAGGAAGATCGTCCAATACTTGCTCTTTAGTACGCCTCAGTATGTGCTTCCCTACCAATTGTTTTAAGCTCTCTAAGGCTTGTGGGTCTTTTTTCTTGCTAATGGCGACCTCATAGTTCTTCTGAAAAAAATGATAACTTCCTAACAAATTCGGGTTTATAAACTGCATCTGCGCCCATAAATCACTTAGCGAATTTTCTATCGGCGTACCACTTAATGCTATCTTATGCCGAGATTTTAAACTGTTGATGGCTTTGAAGGTCTTAGAGTTCTTGTTCTTTATACGCTGACTCTCGTCTAATATGATATATCTAAATTCTAACTTTTCTAACTCTTTGCCATCGCGTTCCACAATAGGGTAGGAGGTAAACACTACATCGTAATTGGTTAGCCGCCGTATTTTTTGTTTGCGCTCGCTACTATTGCCTATGTATTGAGTGCATTTAAACTGAGGGGCAAAGCGTTTGGTCTCGTCATACCAGTTAAAAAGCAATGATGAAGGTAAAATTACTAATGCTTTCAAGGATTCTTTTTCTGGTTCACTACCCGAAAAAAGATCGGAAAAATCATTTTCTTTTAGGGGTAAAGTATCGTGAATAGCTACCAATAAGGCTATGGTTTGTAGGGTCTTCCCCAATCCCATATCGTCAGCCAAACAGGCACCTACGCCATTCTGGTAGTGCTGCAATAGCCAGGCCACTCCTTCCTTTTGGTAAGGGCGAAGTGTTGCCCTTAGGTTGCTCGAAGGGGTATAACTCACCTCCTCTACAATACTATGGGGCTTCAGTTGCGGAATGTGATCTAGCAGGGCATAATTATTACGCGGCAGTTGCAACTTTCCTCCTTGTACCTTGCTGTGCTTGGCGATAGTCCCAAATTTGCTAAACCACTCTTTAGGAATGATAAATACACTGCCATCAGCTAAGGGATAGAGCGGATTTTCACTCTTGATATGCCCTATTAAATCTTTAAAAGAGAATACGTTGCCTTCTTGTTTTACTTCAATAGAGAGGTCAAACCAATCGTTTTCGGTAGTGGTCTCACGAAATACTAGCTCAATAGGGCTTAGGCTCACAGACTTGCCTTCTACTGCAAAGTTGCAAAACTCAAACCCTGCATCTATCAGCTCCTCTTTGTGGGCTAATACTTTGAAGTATGAGGCAAAAGGATCTTCACTCTCTACCCAAAAACTGCCTTCTTCGCTTTTAAACCCAAGAGCTGTCAATATATCTTCTTTTTTTCTTTCTTCCTGCTTGTCCCTATGATATTTGTAGATGTTTATCTCGTTGTTTTCTTTTATTTCTAAATGCAAATGGGTGTTTTTGTGCTGATGACTCCAAAAACAGTATCCTTCATAGTCGTATTGTAGCCTTATTTTATACTGATTGCTGAAAAAATCGTGTATAATATCTAAATAGCACTTGCTAAGTCTGTTCTTTTCTATGATATCAAACCCTATGGTGTGCACATTGGCTTCTCTAAGCACTTTTTTTAAGAACTTATCAAAGTATTCTTGTAAGTTTTTCTCAGGAATAAAGGTTTCGCTCTTGTTTAAAAAGGGTTTTAAATGAGAAGCTTTTATATGGGCAATGCGCACTACTTTCTTCTCTATAGCTACCCACCCATATAGGTTGTTCACCAGTTCAATAGAGTGTTCCGAAGGGGGCGAAATCCTTTGCTCTTCTTCTATAAAAAGGCGGTAGGCAATGCCGTCTTCTCGTTTCTCAAATTCCAATAAAGGGGCTGCTACGGTTGTAGAAGGTAGGTATCTCTTTTTGCTAATATCTGATTTAGGCGAGTAGTTTAGGGTTAAAAACAGTTGATTTTTGGCTATAATACCGAGTAATTCATTTGTTTTTCCTTCTATTTGCTCCTGAATTATCTTCTTGGTATTCTTATTTTGGTATAATTTCTCAAAAGTTTCTCCCTTTTTAGTGTATTTGTTATATAAAACATTAGGTTGAAGGCTATTTATGATGTCTAAAGCACTTTTTTCGGCTTCTGAAAGTACAAAAAACTCCAAACTTTTCAATACTTCTTCAGTAGCTTTTTTCTCAAAAGACAAATGCCCATTTTCTTCCTTACCTATATAAGCAGTAGGTAAATTCACTTCCAATAAAGGGTGAAATGATAAATCGATAAATAAAAACATAACTCTCGTAACTCTTGCCTATTATCTAAAAGAAAGTCTAGGTTGTGCCGTAATGCCTTGCTCCGTAAAATCACTTTCTAAATATTTATAATAGCCTACAATACCTATCATCGCAGCGTTATCAGTGCAATATTGAAATTTAGGGATAAAGGTATCCCAACCATATTGTTTGCCCATCTCTTGTAGGGCAGTGCGTATACCCCTGTTGGCCGATACTCCTCCCCCAATAGCGATCTGCTTGATACCTGTTTGTTTTACTGCTTTTTTCAGTTTTTTCATCAAGATAGTTACGATGGTGTGTTGTACTGAAGCACAGATATCTTTTAGATTTTCACTGATGAAGTTGGGGTTTTCTGCAGTTTGTTTCTGTATAAAATAGAGAATAGCCGTTTTTAACCCAGAAAAGCTGAAGTTAAGTTCAGGGATATTGGGTTGCGAAAAGCTAAAAGCCTTAGGATTTCCTTCTTGGGCATATCTGTCAATAAGAGGACCACCAGGGTAGGGGAGACCCAATATTTTGGCAGTCTTGTCAAATGCCTCTCCTACAGCATCATCAAGTGTCTCGCCTAATACCTCCATATCAAAAAAACTATTTACTTGCACAATTTGTGTATGTCCCCCGCTGATGGTCATTGCCAGAAAAGGAAATTGTGGCTTAGCCTGCCCTTCATCTATAAAATGAGCCAAGATGTGCGCTTGCATATGATTTACCTCAATAAGAGGACATTGCAACCCCATCGAAAGTGATTTGGCAAAAGAGGTACCTACCAATAGCGAACCCATTAGCCCTGGACCACGAGTGAAAGCAATAGCTGAGATGTCTTCCTTATTGATACCCGATTTTTTGAGGGCTTGCGCTACTACAGGCACTATATTCTGGAGGTGCGCACGCGAAGCCAACTCAGGCACCACCCCACCGTATTGTTGGTGTACCTCTTGGTTAGCCACCTCGTTAGAAAGCACTTTGTCATTGCAAAGCACAGCCGCCGAGGTATCATCACACGACGATTCAATCGCTAAGATATAGATATTTTGCATACTTGTTCTTTTTGTGGCGTGCAAAGGTATGAAATAAATCAACAAATAAACAAATAAAAAAAGAGACGAAATACTCGTCTCTTCTATATTTAGATAGCCAAAATCTTATTTCCGTTTAAATATACCATATGTATTGTTTAGATAAACAACACGAAGGCGAGAGCCACCATTCTCTAAAGTACAAGTGTAATAATGTAACGTTTCACCTTGTTTTTTTATATTATCTTTTTCACCTGCCGTAGTAATGTAATTATAATCATCTATTTCAGAGTTACAATCACTTCCATTTTTCCAATATTTATAGTAAGTAAAACGACTATTAGTGATAATAATCCTTGTTTGTTTACTACAATTGTCAATAGGAATATCAACCCCTCTCGACACTATTTTCTCAGCTTGCCACTCACCAATGATTGAGTCGCCAGTCTTTTCATTATCATCATCTTTACACGCAAAGAGCATAAAGGCAGATAATATAAATAAAATGTTTCTCATAGTTATTTAAGTTATAATTAAAATATAGTTCTATTATAATGCTATACCTACTTTTAGAATATCTTATGTAGGATGTTCTGTAAAAACAAAACACATCTTTAAATGTTTTGTTTCTTATTTAAGAAAGAGAATACGATGCAAAAATAAACATTTACCACATACACAATAGTTAATATTTTGTTAATTCTCACGCTTAATTTGTTAATACACACATAATATATTGATTTACTTACTATTACTCTCATTACTCTCATTACTCCCATTACTCCCATCATTCCCATTCCTCCCATAACCGCCCGTGCGGCTCGCCCCCCATCTCTTACCTCTTATCTCTTACCTAAAAACCGCCCGTGCAGCTCGCCCCCCATTACTCCCATTATTCCCATTACTCCCATTATTCCCATTATTCCCATTACTCCCATTACTCCCATTCCTCCCATAACTATCCCCTAACCCCTATCCCCTCTTACCTTACAGCAACCTTACAGCAACCTTACAGCAACCTTGGAGCGATCTTGGAGCCCCATAGGCACATTTCCCAATCATCTAATTTGCTAATTTCCTAATTTATTTCGTACCTTTGCCCCCTAAAATAATGCCTAATGCCTCTGGGCTATCCCTTATCTTATGGCTAAGAAAAAACAAAAACAAGATTCTTCAAAAAAAAATAACTCTCAAGCTCCCAAACAGCGTCGCCTCGCCATCGGAGCCTTCTTAGTATTGCTCGCACTTTACTTAGTGTTTGTATTCGCCTCCTTTTTCTTCTCTTGGCAGTTAGACCAAAGCACTTGGAACGACTTAGCCAATAGAGACGAAACCGCCGATAATATCGGTAGTAAAATAGGAGCTTATCTAGGCCACCTCCTCGTATATAAAGGCTTTGGCATAGCCTCTTTTATACCCGCAGGATTGCTCGCCTTAACAGGTCTAAAACTCTTACTGAATATCAAAAAATCTTTCCTCAACCGATGGTTTTGGGGCATACTCTCTATGATCTTCATCGCTACTACTTTAGGTTTCCTCAACGGTAAAGCTACTGTTCTGGCTGGAGCTTCAGGCTATGAACTAAATCACTTCCTTCAAGACTACCTCGGCAAAATTGGTACAGTGCTCTTGCTCTTGCTCTTTGCCCTGTTCTACGCTATTTTTAAACTCAACCTTACTACCGAAAAAGTAACCGCTTTCTTTGATAATACCATCCATAAATTCCATCGAGACGATAAAGAAGAAGACGAAGAGGATTCTCAAGAAAATCAGCAATCTCAAGACAACGAAGAAAATACCACCCCTCAACCTCTTGATGAGCAAGAAGTAGACTTTATAATTCCACAAGAGCAGAACGAAAAACTCGACCCTTTCACCCATAAAAAAGAAATACCTCCACTCAATGGAGTCGATAGCGGACTTGAAATTACCAATGTCCCCGAAGATGAACAACCCGATTTCGCTGTGGCTCCTGTAAAACCTACAGAGGTGATAGACCCTGAACTACTCGCTCAACAACTAGTAGCCGACTATGGCGAATACGACCCCCGTTTAGACCTCAGCGACTACCGTTTTCCTACAATTGAACTTCTTGATGAACCTAAAGATAGCAATATTGTGATCAACCAAGAAGAATTGGAAGAAAATAAAAATATGATCGTTAAAACCCTTAATGATTTCAAGGTGAAAATCCTTAAAATAAAAGCTACTATCGGCCCTACTGTTACCCTCTATGAAATCGTACCAGAAGCAGGAACGAAAATCGCTAAGATTAAAAACTTAGAAGACGATATAGCTCTTTCTCTCGCGGCTCTCGGTATCCGTATCATCGCACCAATCCCCGGAAAAGGAACTATTGGTATTGAGGTGCCAAACAAAAAACCTACAATGGTGTATATGCGCACAATGATTACAGCTCCTAAGTTCCAACACGCCGAAATGGAACTCCCTATCGCCTTTGGTAAAACTATTAGCAACGAAACTTTCGTAACAGACCTTACCAAAATGCCTCACCTCTTAATGGCGGGAGCTACAGGACAAGGTAAATCAGTAGGGATAAATGTCCTCTTGAGCTCTCTTCTCTACAAAAAACATCCCTCAGAAGTCAAATTTGTATTGGTAGACCCCAAAAAAGTAGAGCTTTCTATCTTCGAAACTATTGAACGACACTTCCTCGCTAAACTCCCCGATAGCGAAGATGCTATCATCACCGATACCAAAAAGGTTGTCAATACGCTCAACTCTCTCTGTATAGAAATGGACAACCGCTATGAACTCCTTAAAAACGCCCAAGTGCGTAACATCAAAGAGTATAATGCTAAGTTTAAGGCTCGCCAGCTAAACCCTAACGAAGGCCACCGCTTCCTGCCTTATATAGTGTTAGTCGTAGATGAATTTGCCGACCTTATTATGACGGCAGGCAAAGAAGTAGAACTCCCTATCGCCCGATTGGCACAGCTCGCTCGTGCTATTGGTATCCACTTGGTCATCGCAACCCAACGCCCTTCTGTAAACGTAATTACAGGGATTATCAAAGCTAACTTCCCTGCTAGGGTAGCCTTTAAAGTAACTACCAAAATAGACTCTAAAACAATTTTAGACGGTTCAGGTGCCGAACAGCTCATAGGGCGCGGAGATATGCTCTTTAGCCAAGGAAATGAACCCGTGCGTGTGCAATGTGCCTTCGTAGATACTCACGAAGTGAAAAATATCAATGAGTATATAGGATCACAACGCGCCTACCCCAATGCTTATCTGCTCCCTGAGTATGTAGGCCCCGATAGTGAACCTACCGATTTAGACTTCGACCCTTCAGAACGCGACCCTATGTTCCGCGAAGCGGCTGAAGTGGTAGTAAATGCACAACAAGGTTCGGCTTCCCTCTTGCAACGCAAACTCAAATTGGGCTACAACCGCGCCGGTCGCCTCATCGACCAGTTAGAACACGCCGGTGTAGTAGGACCTTTTGAAGGTAGTAAAGCCCGCCAAGTACTTGTGCAAGACATTGTTAGCCTAGACCGCCTCTTAGGAGGAAGTGAATAGTGAAAAGTCTTCTTTGTCCCCCTTAAGTGAAATAAATAATTGAACAATGAAAAATATAATCCTATCAATGGGCTTGCTATTTGCAACAGCCTTATCAACAGCCCAAAATGTATTCCAAGCTTCTGGCGAAAGAAGTGTACTAAGAACAGAACTGCCCAAGTACACTAAAATAGATATTGATAGTAGGTGGGAGGTTACATTGGTAAATGAGAAAAACGATCATATCTACATCGATGCTGATAATGCAATTCACCCTATCATCAAAGCTACTGTTGAAGATGGTACTTTGAAAATATCTTTGGAAACACCTAAAGGAGTGAATTTTGTGCAAACAGGAGGCATAAAACTCAAAATCCCAATTAAAGGAACAAGCGAATTGAAAATGCAAAGTGGTAAAATTCGTTCAGAAGAACCTATAAATATGCCTTCCTACAAAATGCTTCTCGACTTTCTTTCGGAGATTGATTTAAAAATGAATATCAATGATTTGGACTTAGAAATAGGTAGTTGTAGAGAAGGAAACTTACAGCTCAATTGCCGAAATCTCACTTTCAATGCAGGCTCACTCGATAAGTTGCCTATTAGTGGAAAAGTAGAAAATCTCAATTTCGTTTCTAACAGAATTATCCAATTAGAAACTTACGATCTAAAAATACAAAATGCTATTTTTAATACTTCGGGTATTGTAAAAGCAAAATTGAGAATTGATGGTACTATACAAGGAAAACCAAGCGGTATTTTTGAACTTCATTACAAAGGCAATGCTACTAACCAAATAGAAACAAACTCAATGATTAAGGTCATTAAAGAAGAAAAATAATGAATCAACAACAAGATTTTTTAAAATACCAAGCTCCTACTTCGCCCTATCCGCGATTGTTGGAGGTAGAGCGCGCCGAAGGTAGCTATATCTACACTACCGACGGTAAGAAATATTTAGATTTTGTAGCAGGAGTATCGGCTTGTACTTTGGGGCATTGTCATCCTGCGGTAGTGAAGGCTATCCAAGAGCAGTGCGCTACTTATATGCACGTGATGGTCTATGGCGAGTACGTACAAAAACCCGCGGTAGACTTCTGCAAGCTCCTTGCAGAGCAATTGCCACCTGAACTCAATACCACCTATTTGGTAAACTCCGGTACGGAAGCTATTGAGGGCTCGGTAAAATTAGCCAAACGCGCTACGGGGCGCACCCAACTCATCGCTGCCAAAAACGCTTATCACGGCAATACACAGGGGTCGATGAGTTTAATGGGCTATGAAGAACGCAAACGCGCTTATCGTCCGCTTATCCCTGATGTAGATTTTATAGAGTTCAACAACGAAGCTGATATCCTCAAAATCACCGAACGCACCGCAGGGGTAGTCTTGGAAAGTATCCAAGGGGGAGCGGGCTTTATCGAACCCCAAAACGACTATCTCATCAAGGTAAAACGCCGTTGTGAAGAAGTAGGTGCGCTCCTTATTATCGATGAGATACAACCTGGTTTCGGGCGTACTGGCAAGCTCTTCGGTTTCCAAAATTATGGCTTTACCCCCGATATTATCGCAATAGGCAAGGGTATGGCAAGCGGTATGCCAGTAGGGGCATTTGTGTCGTCGTATGAGCGTATGCAGTTGTTGGCAAATAGTCCTAAAATGGGACATATCACCACTTTTGGAGGTAATCCCGTGATAGCAGCAGCCTCGTTGGCAACCCTCAATCAGCTCCTCACTACCGACCTGATGGCTCAAACTTTGGAAAAAGAAAAACTCTTCCGCAAGTATTTGCAACATCCACTTATCGAAAGCATCAACGGTCGCGGATTGATGTTGGCAGTCATTGTGAAAACTGCAGAAATCGCCAATTTTGTGGTGAATTACTGTCAGGATAAAGGATTGATAGTCTATTGGCTCTTGTTTGAACACCGTGCCGTACGACTTTCCCCTCCACTTACCCTCACCGATGAAGAAATCAAAGAAGGTTGTGACATTATCTTGGAAGCGCTAAACCAAGTAACAGAAAAAGTTTAACGAAAAATTAACTTGACTTTAACAGATAGAAAGAGGGTAAAATATTTACCTTTGCCCCATAAACTTTACATATTTTAAAAAGTAACTTATTTTAAAACCATTATAAAAATGAAAAAGATTAGTATTTTATTAGGCACTATGCTTGCCTTAGTAATGACCTCTTGTGGTGGTTCTCTTTTTGGAGATGACCTTATCAGTAAAGAAGGAATAGATAAAGCTAAAGAGGTGCTTACCAAAGATCCTTTTGGCAATAAAGAGTTCAATTGGGTAGAACTCAAAACCAAAGAAGCTTTGAATAGCAAATTCGACGAAGTGGCTACTAGCTACTACGATCCTGCTGTTCAAAAAGATGTGAAACAAACTTACAACAGTACTTCTAAACTCAGCGACCCTGAAACTTCTCAACTATCAGCTATTGAAGATAAAATAGGCTTAAACAAGAATAAAGAACGTTTCAAAGTCTCTGAAATCCCTTTTGATAAACTCGTTTCAGAAGCTCAAGATGCTATCAAATTCTTTGGTGGTTTGAAAGAAACTGCTGAATATGAAGATTTCAATGTAAACGAAATCTCTATGAAAAAAGAAAATGGTAAGCTTAAAACTGTCTTCAAAATCGATATGACTAAAAAAGGTGAAGGTTCTTATCGTCAAGGAAGACAACGCGTTACCAACTACTACGAAGTGAGAATTTTCCGCGGTGAAAACGGTGAATGGGAATTAGTAACAAGATAATATGAAAAAGATATTCACTTTACTATTTGCCCTTACCCTCGTAGCTTGTATGCCAGGCGATAAAGGAGCAAACCTCAACACCCCCGAAGGACTAAAAGTAACCCAAGAGCTTTTGCAAAAAAACTTTGCTAAGTACAATAATATTACAGAAGTTTCGTTCGGAACTAACCGAGGTGTGATAGATATCATCACTATAAGGTTCAACAAAGGTGAAAAAGACTTCTATGCAAATTATGTTACCTATAACGACCAAGTAAATGAAACTGAAACAGGCTTGTCTTCTAAGCAAGGTCGCACTTTTAGTTTGAGCGAAGTCAATTTATCAATAGTACCTAATTTGATAAAGAAAGCTGAAAGCCTTATTCTTGAAAAAGACAATAAGTTCAATACTTTCCGTATGGATAAGTTGAATTATGAAGTTCAAGAAGATGGTACAATAGAAGTTTCTTTTGTAATAGATGCCGTACACCCCGCTACCTCCTACTACGGAGAACGCAAAGGTGATAAAGGGCATCTCAGCTTTGAATTTAAAGCCGATGCTAAAGGCGAAAATGTAAGAGCCACCAAAGGTTTGACTATTTAGTATTCTAAAAAAGCTCATAAAAAAAGCGACTCAGCGTGAAGCTGAGTCGCTTTTTTGTTTATTATCAATTCTCAATTGTCAATTGAGCAATGTATTTTCCATCTTTTTCTTCGATGTTGTATTGATGTTTTTTAGGATAAAGAAGTGTTAGGCGTTTCTTTAAGTTTTCAATGCCAATGCCCGAACTATACAAACTTTCTTGTTTAGGAATTATAGTGTTCTCACTTCTAAATAGTACCTTATTGCCTTCCACTCTCAAACTAAATGACAATTCAGTAGCCTCCGTCGCTGATACCCCGTGTTTAAAAGCATTCTCTACCAAGCTGATAAACAGCAAAGGCGCTATGGTGAGTGGGGGTAGTTGCTTCGGGAAATCTACCCTTACCGTAGTTTTATTGGTGAGGCGCAACTGCATTAAACTGATGTATTGTTGCAAGAAATCTACTTCCTCAGCAAGGCTAATCTGCTTTTGGTCGATGTTTTGCATAAAGTGACGCATCAGTTTGCTAAGGCTATGCACACTCTGTTGTGCCTTTTGAGGATCAAAAGCAATAAGCGAATAGATATTGTTGAGTGCATTGAAAAAGAAATGCGGTTGAAGTTGGTGTCTCAATTGAGTAAGGTCGGCTTGTAGCTTGTGTGCTTGCGCTTCTTTTTGGGCGATTTCCAAAGAAAAGTTGCGTTGGGCATAGCGTATTGCCATTGCAAAGACTACTGGCAAGAGGTTTGAGAGGAAATCAAAATAAACAAAAGCGTGGAAAGGTGGCATTTTGTGTTTACTCTTGTGAAGGGCAAAGTACGAAAAAAGCTCGTATTTGCTGTACGAAATACATAAAATGAGAGCCACTGCCACCCATATAAAAAGTATATATCGTTTTTTAAACCACAGTTTATCAATAAGCCAATAGAAACTGATGTAGAACAAAAACATCAAAAAAGGCAATGATATAAGCGAACGGTAAAGCGCCTCCTCAAAGCGTTGATTGCCTTCGGAGATAAAGATAAGGGCAGGCAGAATACAAACCACTGCCCAAGAAGCTATGTGTGTTAAAAGTTTCATTTAATTTAGGTAAGAGATAAGAGGTAAAAGGTAAGAGTTTATGGGTTCAGTTCATTATATGATTTAGTAAGAACTTTGATAAACTCTTCCAAATCCAATTCTTTATGGGTGTCATTAGGATTATTACAAATATCAATGATTGTTTTATCACCTTTCTTGAATATTTCTGCTATTTGATAATCAGGGGCTTGTTCATCATAAATATCTATATGAAAATCATCCTCATCTTCAGGAATGTATAGGGTTGCTTGCAATTTCATATTCCAACTATTTTCAAATAACTTTCGGCAAAACTCTTGATAACTTCAGAGGAATAATCTCCTCCTTTGGCATAAGAGATACCCATAACTTCTAAAGTTATAGCTTGGCACTGCTCATCATTAATAGTGATGGCTTTGCTATCTAATATTTCTCTAACAATAACCATACATTTTTGCAGGTCTTCTGCGGTAGCATAAGGAGGTAAACTTATTTTCATCTGTTTTTATTATTTCTAATTGCCTATGTGGCTCACACTATTCGTATCTGAGGGCGCTAATAGGTTCTAACTCGGCTGCTTTGCGAGCAGGATACCAACCGAAGAACACCCCTGTAATAGTACATACTAAGAAGGATATTACGATAGAATACAAGGTGATACTTACAGGCCAACCTATAAACAGCGATACACCTACAGTAGCTAATAAACCAATAATTACCCCTAATACCCCCCCAGTAATGCTAATAAGCACCGACTCGATGAGGAATTGTGCCAAAATATCCTTACCCTTAGCCCCAATAGCCATACGCAAACCTATTTCCTTAGTGCGCTCTTTTACCGATACGTACATAATGTTCATAATGCCTATACCGCCCACGATGAGCGAAATGCTGGCAATAGCTACCAATAAAATAGTGAGCATCTCGCTGGTAGAGCTAAACGTACTGATGAGTTCTTGTTGCGAAAACACATTGAAATCATTCTCTTGTGTAGCCGAAAGATTATGAGTGCGCTCCAAAATCTTCTTTACTTGGTTTACTGCATTCTCCGACTGACTTTCGTCTATTACCGAAGCCACAATACTCTGCAAGAATGTTTGCGCCAAAATACGCTTTTGTACCGTAGTATAAGGGGCGATAATCACATCGTCTTGATCCTGACCAAAGTTGCTCTCACCTTTTTTGGTAAGTACGCCAATCACTTTAAAAGGGATATTCTTAAAGCGTATGGTTTGCCCAATAGGGTTTTCGCCATTAGTAAAGAGATTCTTAGCCACTGTTTGCCCTATTACGGCTACTTTGGCAAAATTGGTAATCTCATCTTCACCAAACATACTCCCCTCAGCCACACTCCATTCGCGTATGGGCAGGTATTCGGTATTCACGCCATAGATAGAGGTAGGCCAGTTGTTGCCGCCCGCTATACTTTGTCCGTTGCCACTTACTACGGGCGATACATATTTCAGTAGGGTACCTTCTTTTTTAAGGGCTTCGTAATCCGTCATTTTGAGTGATTGCATATCGCTCATACTCATACGCACGCCGCCCATCATACCCGCACCTGGGCGGATATTGAGCATATTAGTACCCATTTTAGAGATATTCTCCTTAATGCTCTTTTTAGACCCCTCACCAATGGCAAGCATGGTTATCACTGAGCCCACCCCAATGATGATGCCCAGCATTGTAAGCATAGCCCTTGTTTTGTTAAGCAAAAGGGCACGCCACGCTATTTTAAAAAGGTTTTGTATATTCATAATGTTAATTAGCAAATTAGAAAATTAGCAGATTAGGGAATTATGTAAGGCCAAAGAGGTTCTCCTATAATACGGGTTTTGTACTTACCTTTTACTATTTGCCAGCACACTTCGTAAGCATTGGCACCATCACCATTGTGTGCAATGATATAAAGGATATCATCTTCCTTATCATAATAAGCAAAATTGTTAGTGTCCCAAATGCCAATCTCATACAAATCATCATAAGCACTTTTAGGGATAGGTACGTTTTTGCCGTTGATAGTTACAGTAATGCTCTTGTAATGGTCTTTAGGTAGGAACTCATCATTATATAGTCCTTGTACCCGTTTCCCGTCAATGATATACTCACTATACTCTTTGTGTTTTTTCTTGGTAATCTTGTGTTTAGTTTTATCAAATGGCTGTCTAGTAAGGGTTACGCTAATGCCTTTACCAGCAATGGTGATACTATTGCCTTGCTCTTTACCTTTGCCAATAGAAGGAAATTCGCTTATCATCTTTAGGCGACTTTTATGTACATACCCTTTATCTACAGCAATCCAATTAGGGGGAGTAGGTTCATCTTCCCAAAAATAAACATTCACAAGGGTATTTGCAGGTAGTGTGCCTACGATTTTGCTTTTTACATTTTCTTTAGCGCGAATGTTTACATAGCCGTTTTTGTCTTTTACTACGGCATAATCTCCAAAAAGACCTTGCGCAAAGGCGTTGGTCGTAAGGAGGAAGAATAAAATAAGTAAGTGTTTCATTTTGTTGTTTATTTTATGGTTAGAAATTTCTATACAAAAATCGCTTTATCAATCCTTTTTCATCAAATACAAAAAGAGCGTTGTAGCCTTCAGCACCATCACCTCCCTCAAAATCAATCATATATTGTCCGTTTTCCCTATCATACACCCTTACTGATGAGAGTGTAGGATTAAATAAGTATTTGGTTTTAGGCAAAAGATAAGGTTCTTTACCTACAAAAGTGATGCGGATATAAAATATTTCTGCTTCTAAATGATCTTGAAAATCCTGTGTGTCTGAATAGCCCCAAACTCTTTCTCCATTTTTAGCGAAAACTTCTCCATATTTGTTAATCTTGAACTTATAATCGCTTTTGTTTACTTTTTTAGTAACAAATTCTAACTTAATATCTTTGTTACTTACCGATAGTTCATTGTCTTCTGTTACTTTATGGGGTATTTTTGGATAGTTGTACCCAATGATAAAGAAAGAAGTTGTTCCTTTTAATGAGTTAAGTTTTACAATTGTATCGCGCAATCTTTCGTTCTCTGCTTCAGGTGTACCGTCTTCAAAATCAATTTTCAGGGCAATCAATTCCTTATCATTAACTTTCTGAATCCTGCTTTTGTGTACAAAACCTTGTACTTTGTGTTGGGTACTTACCTCATACCAACCACTTGGATTTTCTGTATAGAAAAAATATTCGTTCTTCAGTAATTTGCCTATAATCTCTGCTTTGCTGTTAGGGGATTTCCGGATATTAGTATAGCCATCGGGGTCATTTATTTGTCCGATGTATCGCTGTTGAGCTAATGATATATTAGCAACTAAGAAAAGAAATAGTAGCAAATTTTTCATTTGATAATTAACAATTATTAAAGTGGTTCCCCGATGATACGGGTTTTATACTCGCCTTTTACTATTTGCCAGCATACTTCATAAACAAGATACCCATCTCCATTATGTGCAATAATATAAAGTATATCATCTTCCTCATCGTAATACGCAAAATTGTTAGTATTCCAAATAGCAATCTCATACAAATCATCATAAGCACTTTTAGGGATAGGTACGTTTTTGCCGTTGATAGTTACAGTAATGCTCTTGTAATGGTCTTTAGGTAGGAACTCATCATTATATAGTCCTTGTACCCGTTTCCCGTCAATGATATACTCACTATACTCTTTGTGTTTTTTCTTGGTAATCTTGTGTTTAGTTTTATCAAATGGCTGTCTAGTAAGGGTTACGCTAATGCCTTTACCAGCAATGGTGATACTATTGCCTTGCTCTTTACCTTTGCCAATAGAAGGAAATTCGCTTATCATCTTTAGGCGACTTTTATGTACATACCCTTTATCTACAGCAATCCAATTAGGGGGAGTAGGTTCATCTTCCCAAAAATAAACATTCACAAGGGTATTTGCAGGTAGTGTGCCTACGATTTTGCTTTTTACATTTTCTTTAGCGCGAATGTTTACATAGCCGTTTTTGTCTTTTACTACGGCATAATCTCCAAAAAGACCTTGCGCAAAGGCGTTGGTCGTAAGGAGGAAGAATAAAATAAGTAAGTGTTTCATTTTGTTGTTTATTTTATGGTTAGAAATTTCTATACAAAAATCGCTTTATCAATCCTTTTTCATCAAATACAAAAAGAGCGTTGTAGCCTTCAGCACCATCACCTCCCTCAAAATCAATCATATATTGTCCGTTTTCCCTATCATACACCCTTACTGATGAGAGTGTAGGATTAAATAAGTATTTGGTTTTAGGCAAAAGATAAGGTTCTTTACCTACAAAAGTGATGCGGATATAAAATATTTCTGCTTCTAAATGATCTTGAAAATCCTGTGTGTCTGAATAGCCCCAAACTCTTTCTCCATTTTTAGCGAAAACTTCTCCATATTTGTTAATCTTGAACTTATAATCGCTTTTGTTTACTTTTTTAGTAACAAATTCTAACTTAATATCTTTGTTACTTACCGATAGTTCATTGTCTTCTGTTACTTTATGGGGTATTTTTGGATAGTTGTACCCAATGATAAAGAAAGAAGTTGTTCCTTTTAATGAGTTAAGTTTTACAATTGTATCGCGCAATCTTTCGTTCTCTGCTTCAGGTGTACCGTCTTCAAAATCAATTTTCAGGGCAATCAATTCCTTATCATTAACTTTCTGAATCCTGCTTTTGTGTACAAAACCTTGTACTTTGTGTTGGGTACTTACCTCATACCAACCACTTGGATTTTCTGTATAGAAAAAATATTCGTTCTTCAGTAATTTGCCTATAATCTCTGCTTTGCTGTTAGGGGATTTCCGGATATTAGTATAGCCATCGGGGTCATTTATTTGTCCGATGTATCGCTGTTGAGCTAATGATATATTAGCAACTAAGAAAAGAAATAGTAGCAAATTTTTCATTTGATAATTAACAATTATTAAAGTGGTTCCCCGATGATACGGGTTTTATACTCGCCTTTTACTATTTGCCAACACACTTCGTAAGCATAGGCACCACTACCATTATGGGCAATAATGTAAATTGTATCTTCCTCTTTGTCATAATATACCGCATTATTTTCAGTATACATAGCTACTTCGTACAAATCATCATAAGCACTTTTAGGGATAGATACGTTTTTGCCGTTGATAGTTACAATGATACTCTTGTAATGGTCTTCAGGTATAAAGTCCGCACCTTGAGCTCTCTTACCATCAATGATTAACTCCTCATAATCTTTATGTTTTTTCTTGGTAATCTTGTGTTTAGTTTTATCAAATAGCTGTCTAGTAAGAGTAACACTAATGCCCTTTTCAGCAATGGTGATACTATTCTCAGTCTCTTTCTTTTTACCTTTACCTATAGAAGGAAATTCGTATATCCTCTTCAGGCGACTTTTATGTACATAGCCTTTATCTACAGCAATCCAATTAAAAAATATCTCTTCACCAGTTTCATCATCTGTAGTATCAAAAAAAGTATATACAAGCGTGTTGTTAGGCAAAGTGCCTACAATTTTGCTTTTTACGTTTTCTTTAGCGCGAATGTTTA